>CBDIBP010000042.1:0-149414 GCA_965276955.1 Flavipsychrobacter sp. | reverse complement strand
AGATAAAACACTGAACATAAACATACCCGCCGGCACTGATAGCGGAAAGACATTCAGGCTGAAGGGGATGGGCATGCCGCTGTATGCAGATGCTACCCAGCGTGGCGATGCCTATGTGCGCGTAATGATAAGTGTACCCAAGGACCTGAGTGAAGAAGAAAAGGGATTATTCAACCAATTAGCAGAACTTAAAAAACATCATCATGCTTAGCGTATATGATCAGAGGAATGATATCGGGTATAGTTTCGACTTTAGCAATGTGCCGCTGCGCCACCTGGCCAGTGAGTTAATGCAGGAATACGGCTACGAGGATAATAGCCTGAAAGTGGCTATGGAACAGGCTTTTGAGATGTGCCTGATGATGGATATACCCATAAGGACGCACTTTAAAAAAGTATACCTGTATGAAAATGGTGAATTGCGCAGTGACTGGATGCTGAGCGATGTTGGGAGCTTCCTCCTGCTGATGAATGGGGATGTGCACAACCCCAATGTGGCCAAGGCCCGGTTGTACCTGCTGCACACGAGAAAAGCGTAAGAAATGATGCCTACAGGCTCTTTAACCACTCAATGGCCTTTAGCGCGGCCATAAGATATAAAGGTATACCGGCAGTAGCAAGGATAAATGGAACTAAAATTTTGAAAAGTAGTGGGCTCTTTGTCATATCGTTGCTTTTTACAAGTAATGATTATGACGTAAAATTGGGGCTTCACCCATTCCCATAAAAGTTTATACCCCTCTTTAACCTGTGGTTTGTATCTGGTTAACCGCGGATTAACAAGCAGCAAAAATAAACCATTACCAAAGCGGCCTTAAAATAATGAACCCGGCCGTTCACACGTACCGGGTTCGCTTATCAGTTCTTTTCTTATTTCTTACCGCATGCTTATTTCATTGCCCCGCTCGTTACTCAGCAGGGACATTTGCACCTGTGTAAGACTGTTGAGCACAAAGAAATTGCTGCACCTGCCCAGGTCTTTATCCGCTACATCTAAAAAAGTATGGCTGGTAGCTATCTGCTCACCGGCAACAGGGTGTGCGGCATTATAAGCAGCTATTGCGGTTTTTAGCTGTGTAAGCGCTTTATATTCCTCGCTGGTTTCCGGGAAGTTCACATTGCGTTCGTTGATTACAATGTCACTTTGGTCTGCATTTGCAGGTATCACAGGCTGGTGAATATCTGTGTTCAAAATGACACTCTTTATCTGTTCGCAGTATGCATTGATGTCTTCTGCCATTTTATTGGCTGCAACAGGTTGCGCACTGCGGCTATGCTGCATCTTTCGCAACAACTGCTCGTTCTTATAGTAGGTATAGGTTTGCATAGGCAGCGGTTGGTGCACCCGCATCAATGTGAACATCAAACCCGTTGCAGCAACAATAAGTACGGTGGTAACAATGGTGTTCACACGGGTTTCCGGCCTTCGTATACCTGTAAAGAAATAGGTGGGTATCAGCAAGAAGGTAGATACACCAACGGTAGCGAACAGCAACGCCGTGCCGCCCTGTATATGCATAACAATGAAAGCGTAGACATGCAATACAGCATACCTGTAATAGCCGCCATAGCCAGTATCACCTTATTGGCTTTGGAACTGGTCTCCCTAACCTTTAGCAAAACAAGCAACGGCAGAAAGAAGAAACTGAAACTGACCATACCGATGATCAATAGTGTGGCCGCTCCTTCCCATAACATTATCTTAAAAAATGAACCAACAATAAACGCCGTCGCGGACAATACCCCGCTCATGATCATTAACTTTTTCATTGCGTAATAGTTTTTGAATGTGAGTAAACTGATGGTCTCCTCCTCTATCTCGTGCAGGTCTTTTCGGTAGAACTGCTTTATCTTCTCGTGATAGAAGCGCTCAAAGTCATCATTTTCTTTGAGCTCCTGCTCCACTATGCAACAGATATGATCCAGAAGGTTCAACTGCAGGTCCTCCATTTCAACTCCATTACGTCTAATGTCGTTGAGGATGTATTCTATCTGTTGTTCAGTGAGGCAATACATTAGGCGATCTTTGTTTTTATATCTAACAAGAATTGCATGGTCTCCATAAAGTCGGCA
The DNA here is from genome assembly GCA_965276955.1 of Flavipsychrobacter sp. Classification (GTDB taxonomy): domain Bacteria; phylum Bacteroidota; class Bacteroidia; order Chitinophagales; family Chitinophagaceae; genus JABDEZ01. Next base: position 147,341 of record CBDIBP010000042.1, on the reverse strand, counting down.
AATTCGCTGATGCGCTCCTGGGTGCGTGTCTTGCCTGTGGGGCTAAGACTGTAGTATTTGCGTATCCTTTTGCCTATATATTCGGTCTCAGTGGTCAGTAACCCTTCACTTTCCAGTGCGTGTAGTGTTGGGTATAACGCCCCTTCTGTTATTTGGATCTTGTCAGTGGTGAGTTCTTTTACCCGTTGTGTGATCTCGTAGCCGTACATTTTTTCATTGTCGGCCAACAGCTTTAACACTATCGTTTTGAGGGTTCCTTTTATCAATTCAGAGGAGAAGATCATATCATTTCGATTTGTACCTAAGACAAAGATACATAAGAATACGATGCATTATTGTCAGGTGTAAAATATAATTTTTCAAAAAGAAATTCACGACATAAAAAAACCTGTAGTGAAAAACTACAGGCTTTAAATAAAATTAAGATGCTCGTTATACTTTATACACCCAGCCGTGATTGTCTTCCTTACGGCCATAGCGGATATCAGATAGTTCTTTCTTCAGGAAATTAGTGGTCTCCCAGGTATCGACATTGGCCAACTTCATGTGGTTATCGTGGTAGGTAAGCTCAGCGATAGGGGTGATAGATGCTGCAGTACCCGTACCAAAAGCTTCCTTCAGGGTACCGGCCTTATAGGCATCAGCTATCTCATCTATGCTTATAGGGCGTTCTTCAACCTTCATACCTTTCTCTCGAAGCAGCGTAAGTACACTGCTTCGCGTAACACCTTCCAGGATGGTATCTTTTTCCAGGTCGGGTGTAATGGCGGTATCTCCTATTACGAAGAACACGTTCATGGTGCCTATTTCTTGTACATATTTATGCTCGTATCCGTCTGTCCACAATATCTGATCGTAGCCCATAGCTTTTATCTGCTGGGTAGGATACATGCTCATACCGTAGTTAGCAGCGGCCTTAGTAAAGCCTATACCACCAGGGAAGGCACGCACGTAGTCGTCCTGCACGTATATGGATACCGGGTTATTATAATAAGGGCCAGACGGGCTGGTCATAATAATGAAGATAAATTTCTCTGCCGGACGAACACCTATGAACTCGTCCACAGCTATCATGAAAGGGCGTATGTACAGCGAAGAGTCGGGTGTAGATGGGATCCAATCGCGGTCCAGGCTTACCAGTTGGCGCATACCCTCTACAAATAATTCTTCTGTCACCTCGGGCATAGCCATACGGCGGGCAGAGCGGTTCATGCGCTCCCAGTTGTCGCTTGGACGAAAGATAATGGGATTGCCCTGTGGATCCTTATACGCTTTTACTCCTTCAAAAATGGCCTGCCCATAATGAAAAAAGGTGGTAGCGGGGCTCAGGCTCAGGTTGCTGAAAGGAATGATCTCCGGTTTTCCCCATTGTTTATTTTCGTAATGGGCTATAAGCATATGATCGGAATAATGCTTACCGAAAGGCAAGTGCTCCATGTCGATCTCACTTAGTTTGCTGTGTTCTACTTTATTAACTACTATATCTGCTGCAACACTCATAATTGAAGAAATTTGGGTGCGAAAAAGTTTAAATTCGCACAAAGAAACAAAAAATATCCGGTTAGCCACCTTCAACACTATAGCTAAAAACGATGCCAATGGATGCGATACCCCACATATTAAGTACACCTATCATTCCGGCATCGTACAACGTATTTTGGGACGAGTATGCTATGCAACTACAACCACGGCCACTATTGATATTAACAGGGCCAATGGCCGCCGGAGGTGTGGAGGAAGGCCAGCTTATAAAGATGCTGCAAGCCAGCAAATTGACCCCGGAAAATTACAATATAATAACGCTCACCGAAGGGGAGCAGGTAGCCTGGCACAAACTGACCGATACGCTTACGCCAAAAGCGGTCTTATTGTTGGGTATACTGCCCGCACAATTAGGGATATCTGCCCTGTTCCGCATCAATGAACCGAATCATTTCGGTAGTTGCATTTTCATTCCTACCCTATCTATTGCTATGCTGGAGACGCGACAGGATATGAAACGACAACTATGGAACTCCGGACTGAAGCCTGTTTTTGTAGATAATAGCTATGGTTACCTGTAAATACCTCCATTGCACTCACCCGAACAAATACTAAAAAAATATTGGGGGTATGACCATTTCAGGCCACCACAAGGAAACGTAATAGCCACCATACTGAATGGGCAGGATACTGTTGCGTTGATGCCTACCGGTGCCGGAAAGTCTGTTTGCTACCAGGTACCCGCACTGTGCATGGATGGTATGTGCCTGGTAATATCGCCACTGATATCGCTGATGCAGGACCAGGTGAAACGCCTGCAAGAAGCCGGCATACCTGCTGAATGTATACACGCAGGTATGCAATACTATGAAGTGCGGCAACTGCTGGATAATGCGGTGCGTGGGGCTTACAAACTATTGTATATATCGCCCGAACGGTTGCAGACCAACCTGTTCGGGGAATACCTACCAGAATTGGACATTAACCTTGTAGCTGTAGATGAAGCGCATTGTGTAAGCCAATGGGGATATGATTTCAGGCCCGACTACCTGAAAATAGCGTCTTTAAAAAATGTATTCCCCGGTGTGCCGCTCGTTGCACTTACAGCATCGGCAACACCAGAAGTGGAGCGCGATATCATAACCCACCTGCAACTGAAGAAACCTGCCATACACCGGCAAAGTATAGCGCGCGACAACCTGTACTATAAAGTGCAATACACGGAGAACAAAAATGCAGACCTTTTACTGGCATTACCGCAGGAGGCAACCAATATAGTATATTGCCGCAGTCGCAAGCAAACAGAGACGGTGACCCGCCACCTGTTGCAAAATGGTCGTAATGCAGTGACCTACCATGCAGGTATGAAAAAAGATGCCCGTGCCGAAAGCCAACGAAAATGGATGGAACTGCCTGCCCAAATAATGGTGGCCACGACCGCCTTTGGTATGGGAATAGATAAAAGCGATGTGCGCACGGTAGTGCACTACGATGCACCCGAACACCCTGAGGCCTACTACCAGGAGGCTGGGCGGGCTGGGCGCGATGGGGAGCCAGCTAATGCCGTGCTACTGTACAATAGTGTGGATATGGAGCGGCTGGAAACAAGCACGGAACTACTATTCCCACCCGATGCTTATCTGCGCGAGGTATACCAGGCAGTGGCAGAATACCTGCAGGTACCCATAAGCGGAGAGCCAGACCGATACTTTTCATTTGACCTGGCAGACTTCTGCAAGAAATTCAATATGCAGCCGGCAAGGGCATCGAACGCGCTGCGGTTGCTACAACAAGAAGGGTTGTGGACACTGAGCGATGCAGTCTTTAATCCCGCGACCATACAATATATTGCCGACCGACATGTACTGGACCAAGTGGCAAAAATACATCCGCACCTGCACTATGTAAGCACGGGACTACTACGGCTTTATGGTACTATTTTCAGTTTTCCTACAACTGTAAATATTGATACTGTGGCCCGGCAACTGAAACTAAAAAGAGACGATGTAGACAATGCAATACAGCAACTGCACTACATGGGCCTGCTGGAATATAACAAGCCAGGCGAGGGGCCGCAACTCTTTTTCCATCACTACCGGGTAGATAGCAAGGCGCTGATCATAGATCATAAACGCATAGCACTACTACGCAACCGTCATATAGCACGCACAGATGCCATGATACGGTTCATCAATAACCGTGACATTTGCAGGGAACTACTGCTGAAACAATATTTTGGGGAGCAGGCTACCGCTGATTGTGGGCACTGTGATGTGTGCAGGAGCAAGAAGCCGGTGGCATTTTCTGCTGTTACAACCAAAAAGGAATTGCTAGACCTAATAAAGAAAGAAGGTCAAGCAACCATACAAATGCTTATCAACCATTATGACACGGCAATAAAAACACAAGTGATATCGTTGATACGGGAGCTGGCAGATGATGAGACCATTGTTTTGCTGGCCAATGGAACGGTAACGATAAAGTGACCATAGGTTGCGACCGTGTTGTTTTATGTTATTTTTGACGTTCACAGTTCTATAAAACTGTTCATTCAACTGAATAATTATTGATGAAGATACGATTCGCTATAGCAGGTTTTGGGAATATAGGCCGCAGGCATGCTGCGCATATATTAAATAATGAACATGCAGAACTGGTAGCTATTTGCGATATAAACCCGGAACTGGAAAAGCGAGTACCTGAAGGCGTATCTTTTTACACCGATGTAGCTGACATGCTACAGCATATAAACGCTGATGTGCTCTGCGTATGCACTCCTAACTACCTGCATGAGCCACATACCATAGCTGGACTACAAGCAGGGATGCACACTGTTGTAGAGAAACCCATGGCGATAAGTGTAGCCGAGTGCGACCGAATGATAGCAGCTGCCAAAGAAGCAGAAAAAACCATATTTGCCGTAAAGCAAAACCGGTATAACCCACCTGTGCAAGCAGTGAAACAACTGATAACTGAACATGCCCTTGGGAATACCTACATGTTGCAGATCAACTGCTTTTGGAACAGGGGCAACGCTTACTATGCAGAAAGCAACTGGCGGGGCAAGAAAGACAAAGATGGCGGTTGCCTGTTCACACAGTTCAGTCACTTTGTAGATATAATGTACTACCTGAACGGCGGTATAGCTGAAGCTACTGGCCGTATAGCCAACTATGCACATCAGCACAATACAGAGGTAGAAGATACCGGCACTTTTGTAATGAAGAGCGTGAATAATGCACTGGTCAATTTCAACTTTACTACCTGTGCTTATAACAAGAATATGGAAGGCTCAATAACGCTGTTCGCGGAGAAAGGTACCGTGAAAATAGGCGGACAGTACCTGAACACCATTGAGTACCACCAACTGGAATCGGCTACCCTACCTGTGATCAATATTACCGCGAAGGCTAATGATTATGGACTGTATCAAGGCAGCATGAGCAACCACGATAAGGTGATACAAAATGTGACCGATGTGCTGCTGCACAATCACCCCATAATGACCAGTGCAGAAGAAGGCCGCGAGGTGGTGCGCATCATAGAGATGATGTATGCGGGAGCGAAATAAATAAGGGCTGAAAATGGTTACAGTTAGTTCTTTTTTTATATATAAAAACTAAACAATGGAGTACACATGCCCATATTGCAATCAATATAATGATGCAGAATTAAGAGCAAATCATTTCCTTGTTTGCCCAATTTGCAAGAAAGTAGCTATTTGTAAAAATGGAGAAATAACGGCGCAGGCTCCTGTTAAAACAAACCCTAAAATCATAATAGGAATATTAGTGACCGCAGTAATTGTACTACTTGCATTTATTATTTTAAGCTCGGGGGATAAATCCACACCAAATACATTACAATCAAACAATACACCTGCACCTGCCACTGCGACGCCAGCTCAAATGTTAGCTGCTATAGATGCGGGTAGCGCGTCACAAGTTTCACTGTCCGACGAACATGTGATTGAAATACAAACACATTTATCTAATCTGGCATCTGCCTTTTCAATCCCCGAAACACGAATTGCTGATATTACATACAATGGGTCGCAGCAGTTGACACAAAAGGGTCTTAGCTATTCCAATCTTCACTTATTGCGTATAGCTGATAAGGATTTAGATGTATATAGAAAATCAGGCGTTAAGTATGAGGAATTTATCTCTTTGCTTGTATTAATGACCACGCGTAATGAATAATCTAAAACGGAATAGGGTCAATAAGTAAAAAAACTCATTGACCCTATTTATAGTTTAATATACTATTATCCAATTAGGTACAATTACTTAAAAATTTCCGCATAGGCCCTAATACGCAATAAGCCACTTCATTTTCTCAGCAACCTTGTCTGCATTGGGAAGCATAGCTGCTTCCAGCGCTACGTTCATGGGTACTGCCGGTAAGTCCATGGCACCAATGGTTTGTACAGGAGCATCGAGATGCGTGAAGCAATGCTGGGCTATACGCCCCGCAAGGGCCTCACAAAATGAATTGCGGAGCTGCTCTTCTGTAAGCACTATTACCTTACCGTGTTTCTTCACCGTATTGTATACCAGTTCTTCGTCAAGTGGATATATGGTACGCAGGTCAATGACCTCTACCTGGCCTGGGAATTGTTTTGCTGCGGTCTTGGCCCAATATACGCCCATGCCGTAGGTGATAACGCAAATAGACTCACCGTTATCAAGTGCATCCTGGCTGGCTTCAAGCGCTACCGCGCCTTTACCAAATGGGAGTACATAATCGCGATCAGGCTCTACCATTTTGGCTTCGTCGGTACCGGGTACTTTGCTCCAGTATAGGCCTTTATGTTCCAGCATCACTATAGGATTGGGATCCATAATGGCTGCTTTCATGAGGCCTTTTATATCTGCGGCATTGCTGGGGTATGCTATCTTAATGCCTTTTATAGTAGCCAATGTGCTTTCTACACTACCACTATGATAAGGCCCCCCTCCACCATAAGCGCCAATAGGCACCCTGATGATACATGATACCGGGAACTTACCGCAACTGAGGTAGCATGATTTGCTGATCTCTGTTACTAATTGGTTGAGACCCGGATATATGTAGTCTGCGAACTGAACTTCTACTATGGGTTTGAGACCAACAGCACTCATGCCCACGGTAGACCCTATTATGTAGGCTTCCTGTATGGCAGTGTTGAATACGCGCTCATCGCCAAACTTATCGGCCAGGGTAGCGGCCTCGCGGAACACGCCGCCCAGGCGCTTACCCACATCCTGCCCATAGAACAGTGCATGGGGGTAGTCTTGGAGTATTTCTTCGACCGCGTGAAGGGCAGCATCTACCATCACAACTTTGTCCTTTCCTTGTGGGGTACGGGTACCTGTTTCGTGAGTGGCAGGTGTAGGCAGGTAGACGAAATCGGCAACAGTTGAAGGATCAGGCTCGGGGGCAGCAACTGCTGCTGCGAACTCTGATGCTATGAATGTTACCGCTTCTTCTTCTATTTTATCAAGCTCGGCCTCTGAAATACTGTAGCTGCTCATCAGCACTTTTTTCAGTTTAGGACCGGGGTCATCTACGTAGTGTTTTTCCAGGTCGTCATTGGTGCGGTACCATTCTTTGCGCACACCCGATGTGTGGTGCCCTAACAAAGGAACTTTGGCATGCACCAAAATAGGTTTGCGTTGGGTGCGTACCATATCAATAGCATCGGCCATCACCTGGTAAGAGGCTGCGAAGTCGCTGCCATCTACACGTACGCGCTCCATGCCTTTAAAGCCTGCTGCATATTCGTAAGCATCCATGGTTCGCGCTTCATCGCTGCTTACTGATATGCCCCAATCATTGTCCTGTACCAGGTATATGATAGGCAACTGATGTAACACTGCGAACTGGAATGCTTCACTCACCTCCCCTTCCGTTACGCTGCCATCGCCCAAAGAACAAACGACAACGGGAGGTATAGTATAATCAGATAATTTTTGGGTTTCCCTGTATTGTATACCCTGTGCTACTCCTGTGGTGGGTATCACCTGCATACCTGTAGCGCTGCTCTGATGTATGATCTGCGGCATATCTGCACGCCTGCTGTTGGGGTGATTGTAGTATGCACGACCACCTGTAAAGGGATCATCGCCCTTGGCAAGCAATTGCAGCATCATGTGGTAGGGACGGTGGCCCATGCCCAGCATCATACATTCATCGCGGTAGTAAGGACTCACATAGTCGCACGGCTGCAGTTGCAGGGCCGTGGCAAGTTGTATGGCCTCGTGCCCGCGTGCGGTGCTGTGTACATATTTACAAACCTGCCTGTTGGCATCGTATATCTCAGCCATTGCCTTCCCGGTCATCATGAACCGGTAAGCTTTCAGCATTATTTCTTTTTGTAGCATGGTAAGTGATAACTATTCTGCAGTGCGCAAAAGTAAGTGCTTCATCTCAAAAAACAGAGAAGGGGCAGTAAAACAAAGTGTTAACTGCCCCTTGCAATAAAATTAAATATTAAACTATGCTTCTTTGGCCGGAAGGTCTTTAGGCTCCCGGTTCTTTACCCGCGCTTCATCGCGCTCTTCTTCATACTGCGATTCTTTGTCGTAGGCACGTATGATCATTTTCACCAGACGGTGACGTACCACGTCATCTTCCGTAAGGTTGATATGCGCTATACCATCTATATTCTTCAATATGCGGGTAGCCTTGAACAATCCGGACTTTTGATTTTTAGGAAGATCTACCTGTGTAAGGTCGCCTGTTATGATGGCCTTAGCAGAAGAGCCAATACGGGTAAGGAACATTTTCAACTGCAGATCAGTTGAGTTCTGCGCTTCATCCAGTATTATGAACGCATTATCGAGCGTACGGCCACGCATGTATGCGAGGGGTGCTATCTCTATAATACGGTTGGCCATGTAATAGCTCAGCTTATCTGCAGGTATCATGTCATCCAGCGCATCGTACAACGGGCGCAGGTATGGATCGATCTTTTCCTTCAGGTCACCGGGCAGGAATCCAAGGCTTTCACCAGCTTCTACAGCCGGGCGGGTAAGTATTATTTTACGTACCGCCTTATTTTTCAGCGCCCTTACTGCAAGCGCCACGGCAGTATAGGTCTTACCGGTACCGGCAGGGCCTATAGCGAAAATGATATCATTCTTTTCAGACACCGTAGCCATCAACTTCTGGTTGGCGGTACGAGCCCTTATCACCTTTCCATTGGGGCCAAACACGAGTATGTCATTACTGTTCAGGTCTTCCTGGCTTATCTCGCCCTGCTCATCATCTCCCAGTATCTTGGAAAAATAGTTCTCAGAAAGGTGACCGTTGCGCTCCAGATATTTTATCACCTGGTTGATCTTCGTTTCTGCTGCGGTAACTTCTGTAGGCTGACCGGATAGCTTTATTTGCGTGCCACGTGATAATATCTTTAACAACGGGAATTTCCGTTTCAGTATCTCGAACTTACTATTGTTAATGCCAAAGAACTCGATAGGATTAACTGTTTCCAAATTGATGATAGCTTCTGTCAAAATGATGTGTTTTTAAGGTTAATTAAATATACGTGAAACAGAACATACCCGATGTTACGATAGGGTTAAAATAAGGCTACGCTATTTTATATTCATTGGCCTTGAATTCTGCTACTTTAGCTGCTAATTTCTTATCGCTAAGTGCAAAGATGCGTGCTGCGAGTACTGCAGCATTGCGCGCGCCAGCCTTACCTACCGCTAATGTACCTACGGGCAACCCAGCAGGCATCTGCACTATACTGTACAAGGCATCTATACCGCCTGGCAAGCCACCTTCTAATGGCACACCGAGAACGGGCAGGGATGTATACGCGGCACAAACACCGGGCAATGCGGCTGCCATACCTGCGGCTGCAACTATTGCACCATAGCCGTTCTCCTGTGCGGAAACCATCAGGTCCTTCACCTTATCGGGATTCCTGTGGGCAGAGGCCACTATCATATTGTTCTCAATGCCGAACCAGTTGAGCCAGTTAGCGCATTCTTCCATTATCTTTTCGTCGCTTTGCGACCCCATGATAATCATTACTTTCATTGCTTACTATATTAAATGTTACAGGTTAAAGTAAAAACATTGTACCACCCCACGCAAATATGTCACCAAATAGTTATCCACCTTCCGTGTAAATCTTTTTAAACGGTCATTTACATTTATTTTTTTTATTAAATAACTGCATCGCTTATCTTTATTCCATTTCATTTTATGTACTCACTAAAAGATAAAGTAGTAGTTATCACAGGCGCCTCATCGGGCATCGGACATGCATTGGCAACTGCAGCTATGGTGCGGGGCGCAAAGGTAGCAGTATGCGGCCGCAACATTAATAAACTAAAAGATACTTACCCGGCAGCCAACCCGGCGCAGATCATTTTTTTTCGTGCTGATGTAAGCATTGAAAAAGATTGCATTGCATTTGTAGACCATGTGTTGCAAAACTGGGGAGAGATAGACGTACTCCTTAACAATGCGGGCATAAGTATGCGGGCACTATTCGAAGACCTGGACCTATCGGTGATCAGAGAACTGATGGACATCAACTTTTGGGGAACCGTGTATATGACAAAATACGCGCTACCAGCCATACGGAAGCAGAATGGTGTGGTACTGGGCGTCTCATCGGTAGCCGGGTACAGGGGATTGCCGGGCCGCACTGGTTACTCTGCATCTAAATTCGCCATGCAAGGCTTCCTGGAGGCTTTGCGTACTGAATTACTACACACCGGCACACACGTGATGTGGGTATCGCCCGGCTTTACGGCATCTAACATACGTACGGTAGCGCGATCGGCAGATGGCAGCGCGCAAGCTGAGACCCCGCTGGACGAGGGCAAACTGATGAGTGCAGAAGAATGTGCGAAATTGATACTAAATGCTGTGGAGCAAAGAAAACGAACCGTAGTATTCACCACCACGGGAAAGGTGACCGTATGGTTGAACAAACTCTTCTCTTCTGTAGCAGACAACCTGGTATACAAACATTTCTTAAAGGAACCAGACTCGCCATTGTTGAAATACGAAACCAACCAAAAATAGAAAATAGCGGTCTTTACTTATATTATCCATATATTAGTATGGAGCAGAAATGCGTTGCATTTATTTTAAAATAATATACCTATGCGTATCCATTACCCCATTGCCCTTAGCTTATTTCTTCTTATCAATAACGCTTTACATGCCCAGTTCCAGGGGCAGGTATATGTGCCGAGCACAGCGATAAAGGTATATGCCTATGGACAGGAAAAAACAATGGCATGGGGCGGTGGCTTCAACAATCCGCAGATACAGCTGGTAGATATAAATAATGACCACAATCCGGATATGGTGGTTTTTGAGGCAGGTATGGGTGTGCGCACATTCATTAATACTGGTACTGCCGGCAGCCCTTCTTACGTTTATGCTCCCGCATATGCCGTGAATTTTAAGAACATTAGCAATTACATGATCCTTAAGGATTATAACTGTGATGGGATCGCCGACCTTTTCAGCCAGGGTGGCGTGTCTGGTTTTGTAGTGTACAAAGGCTACTACAACGCCAGCAACCAACTCTGTTTCATGCCAAACAATCGACTTACTTTCAACAATGTAAGGGGCATACCTTACTCAGAAAATGCATTTAATAATGGCGGTGACATACCTGCCATAGTGGATATTGACAATGACGGCGACCTTGATTTCCTGTCTTATGACAATAATGGTGGAAACATCAATTACTACCAGAACATGAGCAGGGAGAAGGGATATGGCTGCGACACTATCATCATAAGGCTTGCAGACCAGTGCTGGGGGAAGGTTTACCAAGGTAATTACCGTACGCATACACTACAATATGAGTGCGACAACAGCATCCTGCTACCCAAAGGCACCAAAGTAACACACTCAGGCAACACCCCTTGCCTGTTCGACTATGATGGCGACGGAGATTATGACTATCTGGATGGCAATATCTCCTTTAATGAAATGACATTTTTGCTTAACGGCCGCATACCTTATAAACCTACAGGGCCCGATAGCATGACATACCAGGATACTTTGTGGCAAAGCAATGGCCATATAATAGAACTGCCTACATTCCCGGCCGCATTCAATATAGATGCAGACCAGGATGGTAAGGCCGACCTGGTAATAACCCCACACTTACAAGGCTCGTCAGAGAACTACAAATGCGTATGGTTCTACAAGAACGAAAGCACTCCCGGCCATCCGTCATTCGTATTTCAGTCAGATACGCTTTATATAGATAAAACTATAGACTTAGGTACTGCAGCCATACCGTTCCTGTTCGATTATAACAAAGATGGCAAGCCAGACCTGTTCATAGGCTCTGACGGATACTATCAATCTAATGGTACGCTTAAAAGCCGGGTATCGCTTTACCTGAACACCAGCACTACCGGCAATCCGTCGTTTACTTTGCAAACAACTGATCTTGGAAATTTAAGCGCCTACAACTTTGCTGGTGCTGTGCCAGCCGTTGGCGACCTGAATAATGACGGCAAGCAGGATATGGTACTGGGCCATACAGATGGCACCATCAGTTTCTTAAGCAATACAGCCAACAGCGACAATGTGCAACCGAACTGGCAAATGACCACGCAGGTGCTAAAGGACATAGCCAACAATATAATTACGGTGAGCAGGTTCTCCGCTCCATTCATTTATGACATTAATAAAGATGGTAAACCTGACCTGCTGATAGGAGGTGACAATGGCTCGCTTACATACTACGAGAACGTAAGCACCGGGCCGGGGAACGTGGCACTAAAGTATATAACAAGTACGCTGGGTGATATACAAGTAGACTCACCGCTGAATGTGGGGGCTAATAGTACCCCCTTCATAGGCAAAGTAGACAACACGGGTAGAGACTACCTGCTAATGGGCAGTAACAGCGGGAAGATATACCGGTATGATGGTTTTCAATCGGGCAATGTAACTGGTCGCTATGCAAGAATAGATTCCCAATATTCATTAATAAATACAACACTTGGGTATGGTAACCTGAGGTCGGCCATTGCTGTAGCAGATGTGGATGCGGACGGAAAATACGAGATGGTGATGGGCATGGCATATGGCGGGGTGCAATTGTATAAACAAAACCTGCTGGTATCTGTACCAAACAATATAAATGCCAATACCGGCGAGCTGGACATACAGGTTTACCCTAACCCTGCGAAAGATAACATCACCCTTGCATTCGGCTCGCCTTTAGCAGAACACGCACAAGTGAGCATAATAAACATGGAGGGCCAGCAACTGGCAACACGTGCCGTGGATGTCGGCCAAAACACTATAAATATACCACTGGCCAACCTGCCTGCAGGTATATATGTATGTGTAGTGGCGGTGAATGACCATAAATACTACAACAAGTTCACTATAATGAAATAGCAGCAGGGGACATAAATACATTAATCATTATTTCATAAGTTTTCTTTAACTTTAGAAACAATCTATTGAGATGAAGATCTTTAAATATTTTATTGTTCTATTAGCTGTGTTACTATCGGGCAATGAGGTATTTGCCCAGTACCAAGGTGCTGTTTACTTACCTAATACAAGCATAAAAGTATATGCTTATGGCAATGAGCAAACAATGGCATGGTGCGGAGGCTTTAATAATCCACAACTGCAAATGGCAGACCTGAATAAGGATGGCATACAAGACCTGGTAGTCTTTGAACCATATATAGGCGTGCGCACCTTTATAAACAATGGTACAGCAGGCAACCCAATATATGTATACGCACCGCAGTATGCACTCAACTTCCCAGCCATAAGCGACTATATGCTGCTTAAAGACTATAACTGCGATGGTATACCCGACCTGTTTGACGAAGGCAATACTGGTTTTGCAGCAAGCAGGGGCTACTATAATGCACAGAACCAGCTTTGTTTTGCATACTACAAGAACCTGTTCTACCACAATGACAGCTCGGTGAACGGATGGGTAAATGCATATAATAACCCAAGCGATATACCTGCAATAGTAGACATAGACAATGATGGTGATATTGACTTCTTATCTTATAACGTGATAGGCGGCAATATCAACTTTTATAAGAACATGCGTGTGGAAAAAGGCCTGCCTTGCGACAGTATAGTAATAGTGCTGGCAGACAGATGCTGGGGCAGGGTTTACCAGGCCACCCAGCGCACCCATACACTGAAATATACCTGCGACGAGAGCAAACTGAACCTAAACCCGGCGCTGAACAAAGTGACGCACCAGGGAAATACGCTGTGTTTATTTGACTATGATGGCGATGGTGACTACGACTACCTGGATGGGAACATATCATTCAACGAAATGACCTTTCTGCAAAATGGCAGGATACCCTACGAACAGTCGGGACCAGACTCTATGGTGTTTCAAGATACTACCTGGCCTAAGAATGGGCATTCTATTGAAATGCCTACGTGGCCTGCCGCATTCAGTGTAGATGTAGACCAGGATGGCAAGACCGATATAGTGGTAGCGCCTAATTTGCAAAACTCATCAGACAACTATAAGTGTATCTGGTTCTATAAGAACGAAAGCACTGCAGGGCATCCGTCTTATGTATTTCAATCGGACACTTTCCTTGTAGACAGATCGATAGACCTGGGCACTGCAGCCTACCCTGCCCTTTTTGATTACAACAAAGACGGTAAGCCCGACCTGATAGTAGGCTCTGACGGATATTACCAAAGTAATGGATCGCTGAAAAGCCGCTTGTCTTACTACCTGAATACAAGTACGCCGGGCAATCCCTCATTTACCTTGCAGACCACCAACTTCCTGAACATAGATGCTTATGACTACCGGGGTGCTGCACCTACCTTTGGCGACTTGGATAATGATGGTAAACAAGACATGCTGATAGGCCACTCTGATGGCACACTAAGCCTGTTCACCAATGCAGCAGCAACAGACAATGTGCAGCCCAACTGGCAACCTGACCTGGCCCAGCAGCCACTTAAGGATCTGAACAATAACATAATAACAGTGAACAACAACGCCGCACCTTTTATATACGACCTGAACAAGGATGGCAAACCAGACCTGATAATAGGCAGCCTAAGCGGATCGCTGACATACTATAAGAATGTAAGTACAATACCGGGCGTAGTATTGCTACTACACATTACAGATACTTTAGGTGGTGTAATGTCTGACCCTAAACTTGGGTTTGGCGGTTACAGTACCCCATTTATAGGAAAACTGGACAATACCGGGCAAGACTACCTGCTCATGGGTAGTAGCAGTGGCTCCCTGTACCGTTTTGATGGGTTTGAAACAGGTGTAGATAATGGGGACTTTAGAAAACTGGACGACCAATATTCTTATATAGACAGCGACTACCAGGTATACAAAGGCGGCACGGGACAATATGGAAATTTAAGGTCGGCCCCGGTAGTGGGCGATATTGACAATGACGGCAAGTACGAAATGTTTGTAGGTATGGTATATGGCGGCATACAGCTTTACAAACAAAGCGCGAACGCGGGCATCACTAACGTGAATGCTGCTCAGGGCATGGATATAAATGTGTACCCCAATCCTGCAAAAAACGACCTCACCATTGCTTTTAATGAGACGTTAAAAGAAAATGCACAAGTGCGTATCATCAACATAGCTGGTCAGCAACTATTCGCTACCACCGCAGTAGCGGGTAAACAGAGTATGAATATACCCCTGGCAGGGCTTCCATCGGGTATGTATATCTGTATACTGGAAGTGAATAATACAAAATACTACAACAGGTTCACCGTGCTTAAATAGGGAGTACCTTTGGAGAGATAAGAGATAAACAACAAAAATGGGAGCAGTTCATCAGTGAGCTGCTCCCATTTTGTATTAGAAATATTGCTGGGTAGACAAGTATCTTTTTACATACTCTCGCACTCCTTCTTCAAGTGTAGTGAAAGGTGTATTGTAGCCTGCAGCTAATACTTTTTGCATATCAGCTTCGGTGAAATACTGGTACTTGTCGCGGATATCGAGCGGGGTATCTATGAATTGTATATTGACCGGGACATCGAGCGTATCGAATATTGCGGTAACGAGGTCTACGAACGTGCGTGCGTGCCCTGTACCGGCATTGTATAGGCCATTGGCAGGCTGCTGCTCCATAAGCCAGAAACAAAGGCTTACTATATCGCGAACATAAATAAAGTCGCGTATCTGTTCGCCATCCTTATAATCGGGGTTATGAGAACGGAACAGCTTTACTGAACCGTTATTTTTTATCTGGTTGTAGGCATGGAATATAACAGAGGCCATGCGGCCTTTATGATATTCATTAGGACCATACACATTGAAAAACTTTACCCCTGCCCAAAAGGGAGGTGCAACGTGCTGCGCCAGTGCCCAGATATCAAAATCGTTCTTAGATGCGCCGTAGGGATTGAGCGGTTGTAATTGCCCTACTATTTCGTGACTGTCTTTGTAGCCATGCTCACCATTGCCATAAGTGGCGGCAGATGATGCATAGACCAACGGTATTTTTTTTGCCACACAGAGCGCCCATATATCTTTAGAATAATCGAGGTTCCACTTTTTGTGTACCTCATAGTCCATCTCGGTAGTATCTGTGCGCGCACCGAGGTGAAAGATATGATGTATGGTGCCCTTGTATGTTTTGCACCAATGGAAGAACTGGTTACGATCTACCTGCTCGAGGAATTTTTTACCGGCAAGATTGTTCGTCTTCCGGTCATCATTGAAATCATCTACAAGTATCAGCTGCTCAAAACCAAGGGCATTGAGGAAGCCAACCAGGTAGCTGCCTATAAAACCAGCTGCACCCGTAACTACTACGGTATCATTCGTATACATCTTGTACAAAGATCTTTCTATAGGTGTTGCTCGGCTTTTATAGTATCTGCGTCCCTTCCGTGTTTCACGTTAGCAGTATCGAGCCTTGCTTTGTCATTTTCGCTTTGTACCTGTGCTGGAGTTTCCGCCTTCATTTCACCTTTTTCAGCTTCTTCGCCCTTCTCATGACTTGCCACGTTCACAAAGTTGAGTGCAGCAATGAACAGACCAACAAGTATAATAACAAACCAGAACGATGACTGGAATGATGTTTTAGACTTAGCCCTTTCTACCTGGCCGTGATCTTCGTGGTGTGCTTCGCTGTGTGTTTCGTTTGACATCTATTTATTATTTTTTAACAGGCTTCGCAAAAGTAAATCTTTGCATTCATTTATCTATGCGTTGCATCATCTATTTTTTGAGCACTGGTGGTTGCATTACCGTGCCGCAATTATTACAGGTGCGCTTATGCTCATCAGCATAAAAGCGGGCCATAAGCGGGGGCAATTGCGTTACAATGTCTGACACATTTACTTGTTCTTCATACAGTTTATGTCCACAGTTCTCGCAAAACCACATAAAGGAGTCCATTTCATCGGCACCGCGTACCTTCTCTATTACCAGCCCTACGGTGTTCTCTCCTCTTTGCGGGGAATGCGGAGTATTGCCGGGCAACAGGAACATCTCGCCAGCCTTTATAGGTATGTCCACTATTTTACCATCTTCCTGTATGCGCACTACAATATCACCTTCTAACTGATAGAACAGCTCTTCTGTAGCATTGTAGTGAAAGTCTTTCCTGCTGTTGGGACCACCAACCACCATTACTATAAAATCTTTAGTGGCGTGATAAACCGACTTATTCCCCACTGGTGGCTTTAGCAGGTGACGATGTTCTTCTATCCATTTATGTAAATTGAAAGGGCGCAAAACAGGCATAGATATTAATTTTATGAGTAAAAAAAACTAAACCGGATCACTTCAACACTTTCATCTTCACGGTCTCGATACGGGTATCGCTAACTAACAATATATCGAACTCGTACTTGTCAATAATGATACGCTCTTTAAGCTTAGGTATGGTCTCGTGCTGCGCTATAATGTAGCCCGATAGGGTCTCAGAATCATCAGTAGGGAAATTGAAACCAAATTTCTCATTCAGGTAATCGAGCTCCAGCCTGCCCGATAATATGTATTCGTGCTCAGCTATCTGTTTTTCCACATACTCTTCTACATCATACTCATCGTTGATATCGCCGAATATCTCTTCCAGCACATCTTCCATGGTAACAATGCCCGCAGTACCACCAAACTCATCTATGACCCACGCTATACTCTTGCGCTCTTTTGTGAACCGGTTCATGAGGTCTACAGCACTCATAGCTTCTGGCACTGCTGTTATAGTGTGCAGCACCTCTTTAATGTTCTGCGGCTTACGATTAAGATCGAGATGATGCACGTAACCCAGAATAGAATCTACATTACCTTCGTATACCAATATTTTAGAGAGCTTGGTCTCTATGAACTTATCCCTTACCGTATGGATGGCTGTATTAATATCAACCGCTTCTATCTCGTTGCGCGGCACCATGCACTTGCGTATGCGCACGTTTACCAGGTACAGGGCATTCTCAAAAAGCTCAGTGTTCACTTCGTTGTTCTCATTTTCGTGCCCATGCAGGCTTTGTTTAACGAACACTTCAAGATCTACCCGGTTGAATACCTGGTGATTGTCCTTGATGCGCACATTGAACAGGTACTTAAGGATGAACTCGGATATAGAAACAAATATTTTGGCTACCGGGAAAAGAATATAGTACATAATGAGCATCGGTATGCTGAAAAGAGACAATACTGTCTCTGCACGCGACCTGAATATAGCCTTTGGTAAGAACTCAGCAAAGGTGAGTATGACCAGTGTAGCAATAAGCGTATCGAGCACCAAATGCACATATTCTGAATTAAAGGGCGGAGGTAGTTGTTTCAGAAAAGGATCGGTAAGCTGTGTCATGAGCAGACCATATATGACCAGCAGCACATTTACCCCTACAAGACTGGTACCAATGAACTCAGAGGGATTTTCCATGAATCGGGCCAGTATGCGGCCGGCCATAGTACCTTGCTTCTTCCTGAGTTCAATATTGAGTTTATTGGCAGATATAAATGCAATTTCAGTACCTGCAAAAAAACCGATCAGTAGAATGCAACCGAGAATATAAAACAGGAGATGCGAGAGGTCCATATAGACAAAAATAGGTAAATGTTTGGTTTGTGGGATAGAAGACGCAGAATATTAATAGGAAAGAGGCGCCTATACACCTAAATCATCAAATATTGTATCGTTCTTTTAGAGCTGTAATGATAGGCATACTTTTACAATCGGGCTCGTTGCAAATAAAATCGTTGTTCTCTTCATGGTCGCGTCTTAGCTGGGCTGGCGTAAAATGTGCCTTGATCTTCTCTTCGTAATTAATGTTCTCATAGCCTTTGTATTTCTCATTAAAGCAAAAGCGGCAAATATTATTGTTGCTCAGTTCATCATAGCCATCGTAACGCAGCTTGCCATAAATGCTGCATTTCTCTTCGTGCTCCAGATTTAATAACGGGTAAAAATCTTTTATAAATATACCGTTGGTCACTTCGCCGTATACATCATTGTACAATGTGTTCCTGATCAGATTGTACTTGGTGATAAGCAAGTTGTCGAATGTTTTTTGTCTTTTTTGTGGGTCTGTGGGGCACTTTTTCTTATATTCTTTCCATTCCCAGCTTTCACCTGTATTTGATAAAGAGCTATAAAAAAATACCAGTTGCTCATACACAGACATCTGTGCCCTGTATGTTTTTACGTAATGATACTTGTCTTTCTCACCCAGGAACTTTTGTTCATCCGCATACTTTACGGCCTGGTACATGTTCCTCAAATAGTGCCCCAGGCGCCTTATATGTCCTGAGTAATATTTGCGGTCGCTACCACTACTGGAATGCTCGGTGTAGATGTATTTCTTATAGCTTCTTTCTACCGTGCGATGCTCGAAATTGATGTAATCGAAGTATTCAGGATTATCCCTATATAATGTTCTCAGTATCCTTAATCCATCCTCGCCCGCCCCATATAGCACACATTGGTATACGAAAGAAACTGCAATTTTTTTCTGCTGTACATTCGGCTGCTTAAAGTCGCAGTTCTTGAAAAACTCCAACAACAGATCGCGTACCTGGTAGTGGATGACCATAAATACCTGGCTACCTGTCCATATCTTGTTCTCGTCAGAATCTTCGGGATTGGTGTACTTCATCAGCGCTACGTTATCGCGGTGATAGTCTATGAACTTAAAAAAACGATTCTCGAATGCTGCTATCTGGTTGGCCTTACTCTGGTCATTCAGCGTCATATACAGCAATCCTGCACTAATGCTGGTAGCGATAAATATGAGGTAGTTGGGTAAATTGACAAAACGATCCAACTCAAGATCTCCGTATCCCCTACTTTGGTGAAAAGCATCTGCTATGAAAATAATAGAAAGACCTATCAGCGAACCGATGACTATCCAAATAATGTTCTTGGTCCTTGTTCTCATATCACTGGCTCACAATACCCAATAAAATTAGCAATAATTTAGTGTGATGACACCAGCAATATTCATACCATCTACACTGGAAGCCCGCCCTGTTAGCGTTAGAGCTTAACAGAAGATATGCCACCATCAGCTTTAATGACCTGACCAGTGATCCACGCGGCATCGTCTGATAAGAGAAATGCCGCCAATGCCGCTACCTCATCTGCATTCCCAATTCTATTTAACGGGTGCCTGTCTATAGCGGATGCCATTTTGGTATCAGCATCGGTAAGTTTTGCAGATAGTGACGTCTCCACCAGCGATGGAGCAATAACATTGACCCGAATATTAGGCGCCAACTCTGCGGCAAGAGACCTCCCCAAGCCTTCCACTGCGCCCTTTGCTGCTGCTATAGAACTATGATATAACATGCCCGTTTGTACCGCAACCGTGCTGAACAATACTATAGAACTATTGCCTGCGGCCTTAAGATCTGGAAGATATTTCTGAATGACCTTGATAGCTCCCATACAGTTCACTTCCCAATCGCGGAGGAAATCGCTGTATTTTAAAGACCTGAAAGGTTTTAACTGTATGCTTCCAGGGCAATATACCAATCCGTTCAAAGGGGTCTCGACATTTCAGGTAGCTGTGCTTCGCTCATAACATCGTATGACAAGTGCATTGCTACGGGCAGATCAGGCATGGTACGTGATATGGAGACAACACTATGTTGCTTGTCGATAAGTTGTTTTGCAAGGGCATACCCAATGCCTGAACTGGCACCTGCTATCAATATATTTCTCATAAGCGCACACCTTGTTAAAGGTTGTTCATGTAACAATGACAGACCAAATAAGTTGAGTATGTGCTTTAAAAATGCGACCAATTAATTATACTCCACAAACAACTCATCTTTGTAGCACCACAACCATTTCTCCCCAGGCTGCGATGATATGATGACGGGATGGTGCGTATGATGATAGTGGACGGTCATATGTTTATGTGGAGACTGATCGCAACAAAGGGTGGCACCACAGGTTTGGCAGGTACGCAGATGCACCCAATCGCTCCCTATTTTCACGCATTCCTCGCATTCGTATGCTTGCGCTACCTTCAGTTCTTTTACTTCTTCTATATGCTGGCAAACCTCTTGTGGCATAATGACGCTTTTTACTGTCTAAGATAATATTACTGGCTGTAAAATTGCATTATTTCATCAGTACATTTGTTATGCAAAGCCCCCCTACTCATGGTAAAACTCTACAGCTACCCAGATTCTGCCGACGGCTACCAAATACGCGATTTTCTGAGCCGCAGTGTAGTAGAATATCATTATGTGCAGATACATAGCAACAACGGCCTGCAACAGGCAGGTATTAGCGAAAATGAGAAGCTACCTGTAGTAGAACTACCAGATGGGCACCGACTTTACGACCCGACCCTACAGGACCTTGCTAATCACCTGGGGCTGGTGAAACCCATGCAGCAAAAAGAATACGACCTGTCTATCTTTGGGGCTGGCCCAGCCGGGCTTAGCGCTGCAGTATATGCAGCTTCAGAAGGGCTGAAGGTAGCTCTTATAGAAAAGCTGGCGGTAGGTGGGCAAGCCGGCACCAGCTCCCTAATAGAGAATTATATGGGTTTTCCAAAAGGGATACGTGGTGCTGAACTGGCAGAAAAAGCCCGCCAGCAGGCTGTGAAGTTTGGCGCAGAGATACTACTGCTTCGGGAAGGTATAAGGGGAGAATTTATAGATGGCAAAGCCATTGGGTACTTTGCAGATGGGAACACTATACTATCTAAAGCCAATATATGTGCTACCGGGATAGACTACCAAAGATTGAATATTGAGAATGAACAGCAATTCCTGTACAAAGGGCTTTATTATGGCGCCGGTGCCAGCGAAGCCTTAATGTGTCGGAACGAACATGTTTTCGTAGTGGGCGGTGGTAACTCTGCAGGACAGGCTGTACTTAATTTCTCGGCACACGCACGTAAGGTAACTATGCTGGTTCGCGGGGGTGCACTATCTGAAACGCTTTCGCAATACCTGATAGACCGGATAGTGACCAGGAAGAACATAGAAGTATTATACCATTCGGAAGTCACCGCTATGCATGGCAATAATACCCTGGAACAAATAACGGTAACCACCAATAAAGAACAAGTGCAAAAGTACAGCACCACAAAACTGTTTGTTTGCATAGGCGGCAAACCACGCACACAATGGGCAAAGGATATAGGTATCATTTGCAAGGATGACTACCTGGTAACAGGACCAGACCTGATGATAAATAACCAGCTGCCGGCAAGCTGGACACCAAGCAGGCAACCCTACTACCTGGAGACAAGTATACCCGGGTCGTTTGCCGCTGGAGATGTACGATATGGAGCTGTGAAGCGTGTAGCCGCCGCTGTAGGTGAAGGCGCTATGGCGGTGACATTCGTACATAAATACCTTACCGAATTATGATAAAAAGTATTACAGCATGATAGTACGAGCTATCGACGAACAATACCCTATTCTGCGCAACTTCTTTAAAGAAGTACTTGTTTGAAATTTGGCATTATCAACTGCTATATACATATTAAGATAAATACGTTATCATCAAAAGTTAAGGCATGATTTTGGTGTATAATTTTCAGACCATTTTATAAATGTTGATCATCGCCATTTATAATAGAAACATTAAACGATATTAATTTTATTTAACTACTATAAATTAAACGTTTTTATGGCTAAATTGTATGTAATTCTATCACATTATGAGTTCAACTGTTGGAAATATAAAGCTGATGCCGATAAAAGAAGACGGGAAATTTGTGTTTTGCAACAATACAATTACCATCAATAGCAAAATATCGAAGGGTGATAAAATAAGCATACTTGCAGATGGATACGAAATGACCAATGGAAAACATTTTGTAAAAAAAGGTCACCCGTTGATAGCCAAAATAGTGATACGAGGAGAGGAACACGAACAAACATATGCCGAAGGGAACATAACAATAGAAGACTACTATTTAAAACTGTGCGAATACTATAAAACGCAATTCTATTTCGGCAAAAAATCGACTGTGTGATCAATTCATTAAATAATAATTAAAACGCATGAAACAGGTAAAAATATTTTCTGCGTTCGATACTGATACACTGCAATACCACGTGAATGAATGGCTTTCTGCAAACCGCAATATAGAGATCATAGAGAGCAATATGACCGCCTTCCCTTTTATTGATACAAAGGCTAAACAGGAGAAAGAGAAGTACACCCTTTACATATTATACTCTAACCTGCCCCATCCTGTAACTGAAGTGAACGCCATACTGGAACAAGCTATACCTATGACAGGAAAAGCTGGTAGCTCTATAGATATAGAGCCGCAATCCAACTAACTAACCGTATATACTATCTGGGTAATTTCTTTATATTTATATCATGGATATAGATGTATTGCGCGACCACGCCCTTACCCTAAATGACGTAGAAGAATGCCTGCCTTTCGGCCCTGCAACACTTGTTTTTAAAGTACAGGGGAAAATATTCCTATTGATAAGCCTATATGCTTCACCACTTAGTTTTAATGTAAAATGCGACCCTGATAAAGCACTGGAATTGCGGGAGCAATATAGCAGTGTGCAACCTGGCTACCATATGAATAAGAAACACTGGAACACCATAACTGTAGATGGTAGCCTTAACAGCAAGCAACTTAGGGAAATGATAGACCATTCTTATGAACTGGTGGCACCTAAAGTAAAAAGAAAGACTTCATCTAAATAGAACAAGCTATGAATTACACCCTTTTGAATACCCGCTACAGGGAATATGAGTTGCACAATGAAGGTGATACCTGCGCTGGCACTTTAGTGTTCAATGCCTTCAGCATGCAGGCTGAGATGGCTATAACAGGTGGGCAGGCGTATAAAATAACTCCTACAGGCTTTTGGCGCAACATATATGAAGTGGCAGCCGAGGGTACGGCATTGATGACCATAAAATATGACTGGAAGGGCATGACCATAATCAATAGCGGCGGTGACGAATACAAAGTAAAGCGGGAAGATATTTGGCATCCCCACTTTGTTTTGTATAGCAACACCAACGTAGAGATGATGATAGTAAAGCCCGAGTACAAATGGTTAAAATTTAAGACCAATTACGAGATCAGTATCAACCCTTCATTTGCTCCGCTCATTACCCCGTTCATGGTACTTGCCGTAAGCGCAGCTATATGCATAGCCGTTATGCGGTCTGGTGCAGCGGTAGCTGGAAGTGTGCACTAATTTTTTTATTTTGTGCAGCTAAAGTATTATCAAGATGAGACTCACCATATTGTCGCTGCTGCTATGCATAGCCTGCACAGTGCATGCACAGGTAGATATACCGTTCTCCTACAGATCTGAGAACGACAACAGATTGATAAAAGAAGATGACTCGGGTAAGTATTACGTGGCATCGGGAGACACATCGAACATTGTATACCTGGGCGATGATCCACTTGTATACAAACTATACAACAAAAACTACAACCTGCTTGCAGAAGGCTTTTTTAGCGGAAGTGATGAAGACATGCAACGTGAGCAGAAGTGGACCGAGTACTATGACAATGGCAGCACTAAGGCTACTGGCTGGTACTGTAGGAACAGCCCGGTAGGACTATGGGAGAAATTCTACCCGAACGGGAAGGTGAAAAGCCGCATTACGTATGGCATCATCATAGCCCCAGATGCATCTACCCTATTTGAAAAATGCGGCCCCTACAGTGAATATTTTGATAATGGCCAGGTAAAGGCAAGCGGACTATATGCTATAGATCCGGAGAAAAAGACAATTGTTTACGACACTGTAAAAGTAATAGATCCTGAAACCGGAAAAGCTATAAAGCGCGTAAATAAGCGGGATGCACCAGCGTGTGTGAAACTGGGTACCTGGAGATACTACAACCGGGACGGCGCACTGGAAAAGAAGGAAGAAAATTAGAGACCAGACCGCGGTTTAGCATATATTATCACGACCGCTTTAGTATTATTATACGTACATTCAATTTATGGAACGGTGGTCTCTACATGCCTGCTTACTTTTCACCGGCCTGCTGTGCCACGCAGGTAGCAGAGCACAGAGTAATTTTTACGAAGAGGAGCCAAAAACATTTACCGGCGGCATTGTAGTGGGTACCAATTTCACGCAAGTAGATGGCGATACTTACTATGGTTTTTACAAGGTAGGGCTTAATGCCGGTGGCATTGTAACAGTACGTTTCTCAGAGTCATTTGGCGCCAGTATGGAGCTGCTGTATGCGCAGAAAGGTGTAAGGGGTGTGAACGTACTGGAGTCTCCCTATGTAGGCACTTATGTAGAGAAGTACTACCTGAACCTGAACTATGTAGAAGTACCTATACTATTACACATAAAACCCAGCAAACTATGTGTATGGCAACGCCAGCTGGATATTGAAGCAGGCATATCATATGCCCGGCTCATCAACTTTAAAGAGTGGGCAGAAGCAGACCAACCAGTACTTATAGACCCGAATATCAACTATTTTAAGACCTCTGACCTTGACTATGTGCTGGGGCTTAGCTTTAAAGCATATAAGAACATCTTTATCAACACCCGTTACCAGTACTCAATATTCACTATCCGCGATCCTACCCGCATACCGGTTGGCTACGGTTATGGCACCACAGGGCAGTACAATATACTTGTGCGCTCAGGCTCATTTATCTATTTAAGTAGCATTGACAGTCCATTCGCTTTTCGCTGACGATGTGGTCTGATATAAAAAGTAAAGGTGCCCATAAGGCACCTTTACTTTTTATATGGTTGCGGTAATAACTGCTACCTGATAAGCGTGACATTACCTGTAAAGTTCTCTTCAACGCCATCAGGATATACTACCCGTATGATGTAATTATAGATACCTATATCGTTCAGCACACCGTTCGATGTACCATCCCAGCCCTTGTTATCGGTTGCGGAGAATATCTGCTGTCCCCAACGATTGAATATACGGAACTCTATCACCTTCTCGTAGCTTACGTTAGACATGCGGAACACATCGTTCTTCCCATCTCCATTTGGTGTAAAGGCCGAAGGGATGAACAGGTTTGATCTGTAATCTATACCTATTTTTACAGTATCGTAACCTGTACAGAACTGGTTGTACGCTATAACGCTATACACCGTTGGCACTGTAGGGGTAGCTGTAGGATTGTACAGATACGGGTTGTCAAGACTGAATGGAGGGTTCCACACATACTGGAACTCATTGCCCGTATTTACAGATAACTGGATACTGGTACCGATCTTTATGGTAGTATCATTGTTGTTTATCTTGAACCTTGGTAAGGGGACTACCTTAACGTTCGCATATGCTGTATCCTTACAGTTCAGAGTATCGGTAAATACTAAAGAATAACTGGTGGTAGTATCCAACGTAGCGATAGTGGTCTGGCAGGTATTGCAGCTCAAACCCACTGTTGTCGGGTCAAAACCATTCTGGTACCACTGGTAGCCATTTTGTGTATAGCTGGCCACTAACTGCACTCCTATACCTGAGCATATCGTAGTATCTGCAGGAGTGATGAGTGGATGACGCACAGGATCAAGGTATACATCGATAGAATCTCTAAAGGTGCAACCACTTTTACCACGACTATATACGTAGTATCTGGAGCTTTCATTGATGAATGCTATAGGACTCTCAGCAGTAGTATCGGAAAAGAAGTTAGAGCCATAAACGATCTTCCATGTATACCCAAAAGGAACTGTAGGTGCATCGTAATAACTGAACTGCATGGCTGGTACAGCATATTCAGGATTACCACCGGACAAGGCAGTAGTCGCACCATTGCACACGTTACCCAGATCGCTATACGCAAAGGTAGTGGCTGGGTATCCCGTAGAATAAAAATCGAAACTTGGAGGTACAGTTGCTAAAGCAGCCGGGTTAGAATAACAAACATCAACTATAAGGTTCTGAGTGGTATCCCAGGCATATGGGGTATTAAAATTTAGCCTTAATGCACCTAAGGCATTTACTGTGAGCGCTGTATTGGTATACACTGGGGTAACGCCTGCCAAAAAGCTGCCATCATTAGGCAGAGTATTTACAGTTGTGCAGCCCAGCGACACTTTTACACTGTCATAAGTACCTGATGCAGGTAGCGTCCTTACATAGAATGTAAGAGCGGTCATAACACCCGATATCATGCTGGAGTTTATCAGATCGGCTGCACGCAATAGATACTGGTGGTGCGATGAACCATTGCCAGCAAAAGGGCTACAGGAATTATTGCTATTGATACTACCTGCATATGCACCCGCAAGCGGAACGAATACTGTAGAATCCGGACGACTCGTATCGTAAGTACCTATAGGCACACCGCACGAAATGTTGGAGGATGGCTGATTACCATTGGCAATGGCATCGAGATGAATGGTTTGTTTCTGACACAAGATGATAGGTGATACATTCTGTATCTTGATATGGTTGGATGTATCTACATTCACAGTTACAGTATCGCTCACTTTACAGGTGCTACCGGCGAAAAGACCTGGCGCAAAAACTATGTATAAAGTAGTATCTCTTGGAGATACCTGTGGATTAGCACTGGTATGGTTGACGATACCCGCCGATGAAAGTGAATTCTTATTTTTCCATTCCTCCCAATCATATGCGAATGATGAAGGTAGGCCTACTACATTAAGCGTTATAGGAGTAGTAGATAAAGGACAGCTTCTGTATATCTTCGGTATAGCATTGATCCCGGTGATCACTTTTATGGTCACGACAAGATAGCTCTGCTGTACAACCGGCTGCTGTATGGTACAACTGGAATCGACTGAACTGAATATGATAGTGTGTACACCTACGCTGGTATCGCCAGGGGTCCAGGTATAAGTACCGGTCGCTGCTGTACTTCCGTTATTAGTTACAGTGAATGTATTGCCAGGTGTATTACTGTTACTTGTATCTACACCCAGGTAAACAGCTGTGCTCCCGGGCCTTGCAGTTGCCTGCATAGAGAATCTTATAGGTGTGTTCGGGCACACATAGATCAGGTTCATACCCTTTGAGGAGGATGCTGAATCCAGCAGACCACCAGAAACTGTTTGTGGAATAGTATCGATATTAGGGGCGGGGGAAGCGCAAGCCAATACAGACACCTGCACATCGCGCCGCGTAGAGCCCATAAACGTTTTTGTTATATGGTCATATTTATCACATCTGAATGCAATAACGAACTTACCTGTAAGTGATGGTGTAAAAGTAGCTATACCAGTAAGCGAATCTACCAGATAAGGGGTCACTATACTTTGTATAGGGTCGGCCAAAGTATAGGGTATGCCACCAACTGGTATACCGGGATCGTAAGGTATCTCAGTATTAGGACCACAACCGGGTGCACAAGGTGTAAAGGTGCATCCCCATGGTTGTACGTTCGTTACAACAAGCGAATCGCCGTCAGGATCGTACGGACCATTAAAGAACTGCGCCGGCTGATTGATACAGACATAAGGAATAGGATCTATGGTAAATTGCGGTGAGCTTGTATTGGCAAACTCATTATTAAGATGCGCATCAATGGTAAGGGCGTAAGAACTTGCTGGTTGGCAAAGGTTCTTTATCCCTGCGTTCCTTGCACTATTCGTCCATACGAAGTGCCAATCTGTACACCGATATGGAAGATCTACGATGGCCACATAGTTGAACCTGTTGAAGCCTGGATAAACAGAATTAGGCTGACGGCAGGAATTCAAAGATTTAAAGCCAGAACACAACTGGTCCAATGTATCCGATCCAGCCCCGACCACGGTATCTACCTGTACGCTCCACGACGTATCATGGCCCTGAGGTGAACATCCCAACGTTTGCGATATAGTAACGATGTCTGTACCGCTCAACAAAGATTGAGAGGGTTCACAAGCACGGTAAACGTTAAGATGTATCTCGTACCGCAATGGATGCCCTGCAGTACCTATATATTTTACCCAAATATCAGCAGCACCAAAATGCGATGCATAGCCTTTACCAAAGGACAATAGGGAAAATAATAGAATGAATAATAATTTAGATGGTCGAGTTCTATACATGAGTATCCTTTTAAATAGTATACAGGAATAAAAGTAATCAAAAAAAATAAAATTAACAATCCGATGACGAGAATGTTAAATTTTTCTTATGGATAGCAGTTATTGCCTTTTAATTTCAAGTATAGACACCCAACTTCACGAAAGGGTTGGAAAACAAATTTATATTTTTTAAAAAGACCTTATACTGCCTTCCAAACAGCATCTAAAAACCATCGTTTTTTATCTAATATATGGCTTACTGGTAAGAAGGAGCTTTGTGTGGCCAATTTATCAGTTTCATCAATGGAATATTTCTGGGATATCTCCATAAATATTTCTTCATCCTCATTAAAATGAACCCATCCCACTTCTCCAATACGTACCTTTTGTTGCCGGGTACTTTTCAGGAAGCTTTTGCATGCGCCTGTCTCTGCATCATATGTCGGGCTGTGTTCAAAGTGGTCAATATTAAAATCGGCATCAAGTTCTTTATTTATACGCTTCAGGAGGTTCAGATTGAACCTGCGTGTAGCGCCTGCCTTGTCATTATAAGCCGCTAATATAAGCTGTGGGTCTTTTTTAAGGTCAAACCCGATCAATAAAAGATCGCCCGAGTTTACTTGCTGACGCAATGATATGAGAAATTCTCCTGTCTTATCCAACGGGAAATTGCCTATACTGGAGCCGAGGAAAAGCACTACCTTTCTCCTGCCCGATGCCTTGCTCATTTGCAACAGCATATCGAAGTACTCGCCATTGAGACCATGTATTTGTATGCCAGGTATGGTCGCTGGTAGCTTTTTTTGCAAAGAAGAGATAACATGACTGGAAATATCTATAGGATAATAGGTCATGTCGGCACCTTTATTTATCAGGTCGCGAAGCAGATAACTTGATTTCATGGCATCGCCCGCGCCCAGTTCCACCAGGTCAAAACTATTGCCCTGTTCCATAATAATGGCGGATAATTCATTTGTTTTTTGGGAAAATATCTCGAGTTCGCAATTGGTGAGGTAGTACTCCGGTGTTTCCATTATCTCCTGAAACAACTCGTCACCATCCTCATCATAAAAGTATTTAGAGCTAAGGCTTTTAGGGTTATTGTTCAAGCCTTCCCAAACTTCGTGGAAAAATTTATTCATGGTCTGTTAGTTTATTGTGCCAGCCTGATGCCGGTAAATTGCCACCTTAAATTTGTTTGAAAAAAATTGCGGTATGTAGCCCTGCTGTGGCCTGGGGGTGTCACCACCGATGCGCCGCGCAGCACCATCTGGTTCACCATGAACTTACCGTTGTACTCCCCTATTGCCCCAACTGCTTTTTTAAAGCCAGGGTACGGCAGGTAAGCACTATTGGTCCATTCCCACCGGCGGCCCCAGTCGAACTGTTTGTTGGCTACTTCCCACTCCTGCTCTGTAGGCAGGCGCATTCCCCGCCATTCTGCAAAAGCAGCTGCTTCATAAAAGCTGATATGGCAAACAGGTGCGGAAAGATCGACCGGTTTAAGGCCGGCATATGTGTAGTGATACCACTTACCATCTATGATGTGCCAATATAGTGGCGATGTAATATGGTTATTCTTTACCCAGTCCCAGCCTTCGGCGTGCCAGTACCTGAAATCTTCATAGCCACCCGCGGTCATGAAGGCCAGGTACTGTTCATTAGTGACCAGCTGCGTATTGATCTGGTAGGACTGGAGGTAAACTTTATGCCTGCCCAGCTCATTATCAAAACAAAACCCGTCGCCGTTGTAGCCTATTTCGTAAACACCTTCTGCAATATTTATAAATTCATTTTCTGCATCGGGAACATCGTCTGCAAATATCATTTCAGAATATGCAGGGAATAGTGGGTTATGGCCCAGTATATACTTGATGTCGGTATACAGCAATTCCTGGTGCTGCTCCTCATGGTTCAAACCCAATCGTACCAACTCCCTCAGTTCCTGTGTTATTTCACCTTCAAGCAAACGCCCCATTGCGTCATCAACATGCTGTCGGTATTTGTACACATCGCTTACCGATGGCCGGCTCAGATTGCCTCGGTCGGTACGGATGACCCTGGCACCTATAGTTTCGTAATAACTGTTGAAAACATAGTTATAGTCGGCATCAAATTCTTTGTAATCAGCCAGGTTGGGCTTCAAAATGAACGTTTCGAAAAACCAGGTCACATGTCCCAGGTGCCACTTTGGCGGACTCACATCCACTATCGGCTGCACCACATAGTCCTCCGTTCTCAGTGGTTTGCATATCATTTCAGAGCGCTTGCGTATGGCCCTGTACATGTCTGCTATGGATATTTTATTATTCTGCGACACGGTGTGTGAGGTCGGTAATTGTTCTAACATGTAGTATATCAGATTGTTGCCTGCGCATCATTAATGCATAGGCATTATTAAAACCAATAGGTTTCAGCCATTTCAAATCATAGTTCTTCTTAAAACCATCTGCCACAAACTTGTATACTTTATTCTTATCAGCACCAAGCTGTTTTACTGTTTTTTCGTCCGGTTGCAAGATCACTAACAAACCCGTGCCCGTATATTCGGGGTACATATCCACCTGGTTATTTTGCAAGGCTTCAAAGCATATTTTGGTGCCTCCTAACCCGGCCTTGTTCACCACATCAAGATGTGTGTAGCCTTTTATAAGCATGGTGTACATCTGACCTAATATATACTGCTCAGTAAATATTTTAGTCCCAATACGCACGCTCCCCTGCCCGCCACCCAATGGCTGGTGCCACAAATGATGGGCCATAAGGAAGTCGGCTGCTATTTTTTCAGGTGCTTGTTTCAAATAGTCGGCCCTGTAATTCAGTTCGGTCATAATGGAATCATTGATGATTCCGGCCAGCATATTGAGCACGGGCTCCAGTTCGGGGTACTTCTCTAACACTTGTGTCCTTACTATCGGTGCCGCATAATATGGCGGAAAGATGCCTTTATCATCAGTAAGTGTTATCAGATCGTAGGCTTTTAGCCTGCCATCTGTGCTGTAGCCACTTACTACATCTATTTTCTTCTCATAAAGCGCTTTGTACATTACGGCATCGCTGATGACCACGGTGCGCATTTTTAGCCCATATTTTGCCTTCAGCCCCAGGTAGCCATCGGTACGGCCCATAAATTCCGGAGTAAAACCTGCCAACAACTTGCTCCCCGTTTCGCGTGGTATAATATAGAAAGAGGACAAAACCAGCACAGCAATGGGGAGCACAGCCATACCTGTTTTCCACTTCCTCACATTCAGGTGCTGCAACCGGGATAGTATAAGATCGAACAATATAGCCAGGAGCGCCGCGGGTATAGCACCGGCAAGCAGCATATTGGTATTGTTAAGCGCTATGCCCCCGAATATGAACTCGCCCAGCCCACCTGCGCCTATGTATGCTGCAAGTGTGGCCACCCCTACATTTATAACAGTGGCGGTACGTATGCCGGCCAGTATCACAGGCATGGCAAGTGGTATCTCTACTTTTACCAGCCGCTGCCAGTAACTCATACCCATACCTTTAGCGGCCTCTTTTATTGCAACATCGACCCCGGTAATACCTGTATATGTGTTGCGGATAACAGGCAGTAAAGCATAGAGGAAAAGAGCAGTAATGGCAGGCACCGGGCCTATGCCCAGTATGGGTATCATGAACCCAAGCAATGCTATGCTGGGTATGGTTTGCAGTACGTTGGCCACTCCCAGAACGATATTGGAGAACTTTCTTTTTTCAGCAATGAAGATGCCGAGGGGTACACCAATAAGTATGGACAGGAATAGAGAAACGAAGGTGAGCCCTATATGCGTAAGGGTTTGCTCCAGCAATTTATCGCTTTGCTGGACGACGAACTCCCAAAAACCTTGTGATACAGGCATTAATCTCTTCTGTTTTTATACACGCTGTACGCGTTCATTACCCCTTCCCACGAAACATTCTTTATCTCACCGTCATTGTTTATCGCTAAAGTAGCACCTGTTCCTTTGGTCCTATCCAACTGTTGCATTGCTGCCCACAAGGTTGAGTTTGCACTAATTCCCATATGTGAATTTGCGCCATTTTCCTCCGGCAGCTTACCCCACAGCTCTCTTAGTATGGTCGTCTGCAAGGTGAGTTGTAATTTTTGTTCTTCAAAAAAATGCGCTACAAAGTCATTTACAGGGTTATTCAGCAATTCCCCCGGCGTGCCTATCTGCATTATCTTTCCTTTATCCATCAGGCATATCCTATCGCCCAATTCAAAAGCTTCCTGTACATCATGGGTCACCATAACAATGGTCTTCTTCCTGAACTCATCAAGATCTTTGAATTCCTTGCGAATGTTAGTACGGGTCACGGTATCTAAAGCGCCAAAGGGTTCATCCATTAATAATAATGGTGGGTTGGCTGCCAGCGCACGGGCTATGTTTACCCGTTGTTGTTGGCCGCCGCTTAACTGTGCGGGGTATTTATGCAGGTATGTGGCCGGGTCCAGCCGCAGCTTTTCCAGCAATTCGTTCACCCTGCCATCTATCTTATTCTTATCCCAATAGAGCAAGCGAGGTATAGTAGCTATATTCTCAGCAACGGTATAGTGCGGGAACAAACTATTGTTCTGCAACACATAGCCTATGCCGCGCCGTAGCCGCACCTCATCTTCCTGCCCCACATCTTTCCCGTTTATCTGCACCCTTCCTGATGTAGGAGGTATCAGCCGGTTGAGCATACGCAATGTTGTTGTCTTGCCGCAGCCGCTGGTACCCAGCAACACCAGGTTCTCCCCCTCTGCCACAGAAAACGAAATGCCATCTACAGCAAGTGTATCATCAAACTTTTTCGTTACCTGCTCAACGACCAACATCGGCATTATTTATCAAGTGTCATAAACAAATTGTTCAACGACTCACTAAAGGTAGGGTGCGCAAAAACATTCTCCCTTATAGTTTCATAGTCGATACCGCCCATCATGGCCATTTGTAATACGCACATTATTTCACCACCTTGCGCGCCCAGTATGGCCGCGCCTAATATTTGTTTAGTGTCAGCATCTACCACGGCTTTCATAAGTCCCCTTGTTTCACCGGTCTCTATACCCCTGGCCACATGCGCCATAGGCAATGTGGCTACTTTTATATTCAATCCCTTTTGGCGCGCCTCCTGCTCGGTCATCCCCACCCTGCCCAATTCAGGGTCGGTGAACATGC
Organism: Flavipsychrobacter sp.; assembly: GCA_965276955.1. GTDB lineage: Bacteria > Bacteroidota > Bacteroidia > Chitinophagales > Chitinophagaceae > JABDEZ01. Next base: position 113,242 of record CBDIBP010000042.1, on the reverse strand, counting down.
AATAAGGCACCTGCCTGCCTGCAATGCTTACATCCTTCCCGTCCAGTATATTCTTGCATACCACTATATAGTCGTTGTAGGATATATGGGTAAATGCAGGCCCACCCTTCACATCGCCCAGTGCATATACACCTGGCACCGCAGTTTCAAGCTTGTCGTTCACCTTTATGTTCCCTTTATCGTCTTTTATAATATTGGTTTTGTCCAATCCCAGGTCATTTGTTTGTGGTGCACGCCCTGTAGCCACTAATACATGGGTGCAACTTATTTGCCTCTCGTTGCCGGCCACTTTTACAGTTACCTCAATGCCGTCCTTCTCCTTACTTATCTTTTGCACCTCGCTGTCGGTATGCACGGCTATGGTCTCATCGGTAAATATTTTCAATACAGCCTGGGCAATATCTTCGTCTTCCTTCATCAGCAGCCGTTTTGCATGTTCCAGTATGGTGACCTTACTACCAAACCGCCTGAACATTTGCCCAAACTCCATAGCTATATACCCGGCACCTATTATCAGTAAGTGCTCAGGTACGGTATCTAATTCCATGATCGTCTCAGAGGTCAGGTAGGCTATGTCCTTTATTCCGGGAATATCGGGGATGACCGGCTGTGCACCGGTATTGATAAAAATATGCTCGGCGGTTAGCGTGCGTTCACCACCATCGTTAAGTTGCATAGCAACCACCTTGTTATCTGTGAAGGCGGCTTCGCCGTGTATCAGCTCCAAGCCCGGTATGGTCGTCAGACTCTTCTCCGACCCATGCCGCGACTTACTGACCACGCTATCTTTGCGGTCTTTTATCGCGGGCATATCTACAGCTACATCGCTTACCTGTATACCATACTCGCTGCTGCGCCTGGCCTGGTAAGCCATCTTTGCCGATGCTACCATGGTTTTTGTAGGGGTGCACCCCACGTTCACGCAAGTGCCGCCGGGCCATTTCTTTTCTATGATAGCTACCTTCCACCCGGCATTTGCCAACCGCCTGGCTAATGGCGTACCGGCCTGGCCAGAGCCGATTATTATTGCGTCATACTGTTCCGTCATACATAAGTTTTAGCTGGTAATGCTTACCCCTTTCCAAAAAGCAACATATTGCTCTATATTCTTTGCCGCATCTTTAGCAACAGGATAATACCATGCCGCATCTTTATTCTCACTTCCATTCACATCCAGCGAGTAATAGGAAGCAACGCCTTTCCAGGGGCAAGTAGTATGGGTGGCGGATGGTTTGAAAAACTCTTTCTTTATAGAGTCTGGTGGAAAATAATGGTTATTCTCCACTACTATAGTGTTGTTGCTTTCCGCAAGTACTTCATTATTCCAGATCGCTTTCATGACGTAAGGTTTGATGATGAAAAATAATATTTTATAATGATATCTCCTTAAAAATTTGCTCTATAGGGACATTAACAGCAAAACTTAGCTTTATGTTCTAAACTCATTACTTTTGCGCATAAATAAGGAACGATGCAGCAAACATTGCCATTCCGATATTTTGTCGATCAAAACATTTAACCTTAAAAAATACACATTTTCATGGCTAAGATCAAAGTAGCAAACCCCGTAGTAGAACTGGACGGAGATGAAATGACCCGTGTGATATGGAAGTACATTAAAGACAAACTGATACTCCCCTACCTGGAGGTAGACATTAAATATTATGACCTGGGCATGGAGTATCGTGACGCTACCGATGACCAGGTGACCGTAGATGCGGCCAACGCCATAAAACAATATGGTGTAGGTATAAAGTGTGCTACCATTACCCCTGATGAAGCACGCGTAAAGGAATTTAACCTGAAACAGATGTGGAAAAGCCCTAACGGCACTATCCGCAACATACTGGATGGTACCGTGTTCCGCGAGCCTATTGTTATCAATAACATTCCACGACTGGTGCCTAACTGGACCGCACCTATCATGATAGGCCGCCACGCATTCGGCGACCAATACCGCGCTACCGATATGGTAACGAAGGGCAAAGGCAAACTGACCATCAAATTTGAAGGTGAGGACGGACAAGTGATAGAGCATGTGGTATATGATTTTAAAGGTGATGGCGTGGCGCTGGCTATGTACAATACCGATGAATCTATCATAGGCTTTGCACGTTCTTGCTTCAACATGGCATTGTCTAAAAAATGGCCGCTGTACTTCTCTTCGAAGAACACCATCCTAAAAAAATATGATGGCCGCTTTAAGGATATTTTCCAGAACATCTACGAAACCGAGTTCAAAACTGCATATGAAGCTGCCGGTATCACTTACGAGCACCGCCTGATAGACGACATGGTAGCCAGCGCCTTGAAATGGAATGGCAACTTTGTATGGGCATGTAAGAACTACGATGGCGATGTACAAAGCGATACAGTAGCACAGGGTTTTGGTTCTCTGGGCCTCATGACCTCAGTACTCATCACTCCCGATGGCCAGACCATGGAAGCAGAAGCTGCACATGGTACTGTGACCCGCCACTACCGTGAGTACCAGAAAGGCCGTCCAACATCTACCAATCCTATCGCATCCATCTTTGCATGGACACGTGGACTGGCCTTCAGGGGCAAGCTGGATAACAACCAGGAGCTTATAGACTTCTGCGAAGCGCTGGAGCAAGTATGCATTGAGACCGTAGAAAGCGGCAAGATGACCAAGGATCTTGCAGTTTGCGTTAGCGGCAACAACGTCGCTCACGGTACCGACTACCTGTATACAGACGAATTCCTGGATGCACTGGATGAAAATCTGAAAAAGAAACTGAACAAATAATAGTATAAAGGGCCGGATATTTTCTGGCCCTTTATATTCTACCTGATTAGGGTCATTTATCATCGTGTTTGCGGCAATTATACTTCTTAGGCATATATTTGCATAAGTTAGCAGCCTCCATGGATCTGATATCCCAAGTTAAAAAAACTTATTACGACCTACCACTTAATCTCAGGCGCTTTCTGCTGCGTGCGTCAGTGTTGTTTGTGATATGGGAGCTGCTATATAATCTGTTACTGAAACCTACAGGTATCCCCGACCAGCAACTGACACACTTTGTAGTATTCTGGACACATAAGTTGCTTACTTTCTTCTATGCCGATACCACTGTACAAAATGCCACCATTTTCATCAATGGCAAGCAGGCCATAATAGTAGCCGCAGCTTGCAATGCGCTGGAGCTGTTGGTACTCTACATAGGTTTCATGCTGTGCATACCTACTACCCGTAAACGCTTTTGGCTGTTTGCCATTGGAGGCCTGGTGCTTATTACTGTGCTCAATATACTTAGATGCGCTGGGCTGGCAGTTTTGTTCTACAATAACCACCCAATAGCTGACTTCGCACACCACTATCTCTTCAAAATATTCATTTACGGGGTCATTTTTTACCTTTGGATACTGTACAGTAAAAAGTATATGCAAAATGCTGCGTAAATGGAGCACATGGGTATGCATCGTTCTCATTATTGCTATTAGCGTAGTGGACATTTTTTTCTTTGGTGAAGCAGTGAACGTGCCTGAAGGCAGAAGAAAGCTGTTCCACATTCTGCTGCTGGCATTGGTAATGGGCATAGGCTACATACCTTTTGCCAAGAGTGGCATCAGGTGGACAAAGCAACTCTGGCTCATTAGCTACATACTGGTATTCGCATTGATATTTGCTACAGGTGCACTGCATGCGGCACTCCACTGGTTCGGCAGCGACTTCATGGATGTGATATACAATATAAGGGTCTCCTTTTGCGGGCCTGTTCCGTTCATGGCTATTTTTGTATTATCTACCTTAAAGGGCATGAAGGGACCCGCCAACCCCGCTTCCTGATGATATACCCATCAATGGACGTTATTAATTATTCCTTATCAATACTGTACCTTCGCACATTATTATTTACGATACCATTACAATAACCGGCTAACAGCACTATGGGTTTTTTCGATAAAATTTTTAAACGAAACAAAGAGCAGCAAGAGCAAAAAGAGGCGCTGGACGAGGGGTTGAAGAAAACCAAGGATGGCTTTTTCTCAAAGATAACCAAGGCCATAGCCGGCAAGGATAAGGTAGATGAAGAGGTGCTGGACCAGGTGGAAGAAGCCTTGGTGAGCGCCGATGTAGGAGTAGACACTACAGTTGCCATTATCAAGCGAATAGAAGAGCGGGTGGCCCGCGATAAATACGTAGGTACATCGGAACTGAACCGCATACTGCAGGAGGAGATGATGGCCATATTGACCACATCTGCAACCAATGAGTTCGAGACGTTCGACATACCGAAGAACAAGAAACCATATGTGATACTGGTAGTGGGTGTGAACGGCGTAGGCAAGACCACCACCATAGGTAAGCTGGCTCACAACTTTAAAAAGAATGGGAAAAATGTACTGCTGGGCGCTGCAGATACCTTTAGGGCAGCAGCCGTAGACCAACTGACCATATGGAGCGACCGTGTAGGTGTGCCTATAGTAAAAAAAGAAATGGGCAGCGACCCCAGCTCGGTAGCATTTGATGCTGTAGCCAGCGGTATAGCCCGCGAAAGCGATATTGTGATAATAGATACCGCGGGCCGTCTGCACAACAAAGCATACCTCATGGACGAGCTGGGCAAGATACGCCGCGTCATTAGCAAGAAAATGCCCGATGCGCCCCACGAAGTACTACTTGTACTTGATGGAAGCACCGGCCAAAACGCCATAGAGCAGGCCCGCCAGTTTACCGCTGCAACCGATGTTACCGCAATAGCCATTACCAAGCTTGATGGCACAGCGAAGGGCGGCGTGGTATTGGCTATAGCGCACCAATTTAAGATACCTGTGAAGTACATAGGTGTGGGCGAAAAAATGGAAGATCTGCAGATATTTAATAAGGAAGAGTTCGTGGATAGCTTGTTCAATTTACAAGGGTAAAATATTAATTATATTTAGTTGAAGCTTGGTTGGTGTTGTGCCTGCCGGGCTTTTTATGTGCGGTAATATGTTTATGATAGAAATTTCCTGTAGGGTGAAAAAATAAAACCGTAATAATTCGGCTTAGGGTTATTTGAAGCTTAAAACGGGTAGGATATCGATTACTTATTAACAGGGGGTGATTCCTATAGATAAAAACAAAATTGAATCGCCTTATGGAAATATGTGATAATCATCCCCTAAAAACAAATTGGGCTACCAGAGTACTGATAGCCCAGAAGTTTTTTTGATCACCGGGGTTTAATTTTGTGTGGGTAATAGTAACAACGATATTTGGGCTTTTATAGGGGCTGACCTCGGTATTGACGAAAGCGCTTGAAAAGAAGAACATTTTCCTTGTATGCTGATTGGTGCATTATTCGTTCTACAACAGCAGCACATGCATGGTTAAAATTCATTCTCTCTCCTGATGATCAAAAAAATCCGAAAGATGGCGTCCTTTACTTTTCGCTATCCTTCAGTTCAAATCTCATCGATCTGCAGCCCATAAACAGTTCGCATTTAGTGTAATGCCAATAATATCTTGTGAAAGTGCATTTTGCTTAAGGGAAGAGCGCATTTACTAAATACATAGAATAATCAAAAAACATTGATTATCAATAACATATAAACTAAAACTACTTGCCGCTGGGAATAATAACGCGGTTGAACAGTTTTAAGAACTCTTCCCGTATATTCTTCGACACAGGTATTTCCTGACGGTTGTGCATAATAATATACCCGGCATTCTCGTACCTGCTGATGTAGTTGAGGTTCACAATGTAAGACCTGTGTATCTGGTAAAAAATACTTTCGGGCAACAACGGCTTGTACTTCCCCAAATTGTAAGAGCAAAGCAGATCCTCATTTTTCATTACCAGTTTGGTATAGGTATTGGTAGCTTCCAGATATAGTATATCATTGGTGTCTACATAAACTATAGACTTTTGATTGGGTATGCCTATTTTATTGGGCACTGCATTTGGCACAATTGTTCGCGCAGCCAGCCTCTTGGTCTGCACATTTTCTATTGCTCTATTGAGCGCTTGTGCCAGATCCACGTCGTCTATCGGTTTCAGTACATATCCCGTGGCTGATAACTTAAATGCATTTATAGCATACTCAGAATAAGCAGTAACAAAAATGACCTCACTCTTTATACCAGGCATCAGTTTGAGGAGATCCATACCGCTTCTTTCCCGCATAGAAATATCAAGGAACAATATATCGCATTCGTACTGCCGCAGCCCTTCCAGGGCGTTGGTCCAGTCTGTATATGTATGTATCACCTCTACGTTCTTATTCAGTATTAGCAGTCGTGAAACCAGCAGATCTACCGCATATTCTTCATCATCTATTATGATACATCTGTATTTATCTTGCATTGTAGTTGGGATTTTTTATTTCTATCTGGACTTTTGTTCCTGTCAATGGGAACTCTTTGTCTATATAATTCAGTTCTATGCCAGCATTCTCATATCTATTGAATATATCGATCAGTTCGTCTGTAAGGCCAGAACCATAAGAGTCCGCTTTCTTAAGTTCCGGTACACTAATTTCCGCTGCATGTTTCCTTCCTACACCGTTGTCATCAACGTTAATAGTAATAGCTTTATTTTCCTGCTTTATAAATTCAATGACCAGGTGCCCTCCCTTGCCTTTAGGTAACAAACCATGATTGATGGCATTTTCTACAATAGGCTGTAAAATAAGCGCTGGTATTTTTGTAGCGACCGGTGAAAGCTGGGGGTCAATAATGATCTCATAAGTAAAAATGTTATCAAACCTCATTTGCTGCAATTGTATATAATTGCCTATGTTGGTAGCTTCGTCGGCAATTGTAATGAACCTGTTGCGGCAGGATCTGAGATAGGCCCGTAACAAACCAGAGAACTTAAGCACATGGGTATATGCGTCGTCGAGCTTGTTCTTAGAAATAAGGTAGAGTGTGAGGTTAAGGCTATTGAAAATGAAGTGAGGGTTTAATTGCGCGTATACCGCTCTCAACTCAAGCCCTAACTGCAGGCTGTGTTTTCTGTTCTTCTGCTCCTCTATTCGTCGTGTAATATATATTGCCATAACAACTATCAGCGTAAGCAAAATAAGCGCAGACAATAAGATCGCTCTTCGGCTAAATGACGACTGCCACCAATAGGGCTGGACGTATAGAATGAGTTTGATAGTTTTACTTTTCCAAACGTCGTCGTACACATTCAGGTATAGCACATAGTAGTTGTCCGGGGTTACCTTTGGCAACGTAAAATCACCAGCATTAAGCACGTGAACGCCAGCGTTTTCCGAACCAAAACGATAGGCGTATTTAGGTGTGCCACTGCCCAAAGGATTTATCACATCGAAATTTAGTGATGTAGCAAATTGCTTTATATTTATTGTATCGCCATCCTTAAGGGCCAAAATACTATCCTGGTAATTCAAGATCAATCTATACTTTCCCAGATCCGCAGAATTACTGCCTTTCACATTTAGTAGCATCGGTATGCTGTAAGTTCCCTTATCGGTATTTAACAAGACCTCTTTAGAAGACGTGGAAACATCATAGATATATTGATACTGGTCGTTTTTTACATTTCTATATAAGTACGGGGTAGATACATTTGCAGGCCCTAAGATCTTACTAAAAAACACACCAAATTTTCCAGTGCCTATTAGCATGTCTCCAAACAAATAAAAACGGCTATTGATGAGCGTATGGTCAGTAAACAATTCTTTACAATGAAGCGTATGATCATCAAAAATGAAAAAGTTATTTTGATCTTTTATGAAGATGTTCCCATTTTTGTCGTCAAAAAGCAACTGTTCCACTTTTGAAATGTGCAACAGATCTAAAGCCTTCCTATTGATAAAAGTTTTCTTACTGCTGACCTGGTCATAAATGAGTATTTTGTCTTCATTGTATGCCCAAACTTGCTTTCGCACCGGGTCATAGAATATGTACTTGTATTTATATTCATCTATATTTTCAGCATAAACTAACTGCCCAGCAAATGAATATTTCATGAAGTGATTGGCAAACAGCAAAAAATAGTTGTTACCTATGCATACACCATTTTTGGCATTTATATAAGCATTTTTAACGTTGATCTTTCGTACCGATCGGTCCACGACAATACTATCCACAGATGAGAAAAATGAGCTCACTTTGCCGCTCTTATTATCATACCAATACTGACGTATATTAGATAATAGTAAGGACCTCCTGTTATCGCATGAAATTATCTTCACATTAGAAAATTCAGGGAAAGCCTGAGTGTGTGTTTTTCCGTTATCACCGATACTCATCAGTTTATTGTCCTGTTTGTTCCACCAGAAATTTACTGAATCAGCACTCCTGCCAGCGTATGTATACCCTGACAATAATATACTGGACTTTTTAAAACTATTTTGTTTTCCAAAGTCTATATATGCACCATTTGTGGCTGTTCCGACACATCTACCCCAAAATGGATCATCTATTAATGCAATAACATTCCGGGCTGCATCCCCGTCCTTTACAAGACTTCTATTAGGAATTATCTGCAACAAACTTAACACTGAGTCGTACTTATAAATATTCTTGTCTGTTATCACGTGCAATATGTTCCCGATACTCTCCGTGAGAATCACATGCTCATGTTCATTTTTTTTTAATTCTAACCTGTCCCGGGTACCTTTTTTTAGATCGTATAACGCTTAAATACTCATTATAGTACTGGGGTTTCGGACAATATTGGTTTAATATAAGTGATATAAAAATCACCATACACGTAATCAGACATGTTCAGACTCCTCCCTGCATGACCGATATTTGAAACCACCTTACGTACACTAATACTGGGCCCGTTTAGCTTGATAGAATAAATGTCGTTAGCTGTATACGTCGTGGCATAAAGCTCTCTTTTTTATTATTTATGAAGTAGCCACCACTGTTAAGGTCAATTCCGGGTGAGGGCTCTAACAAACAATAGCTATATAATGTGTCGTTCCGTTCCAGACAAATTTGGGAATTCAAATCGTTCTTCCGACAGAGGTTAGAGAAAATAATACCCGAACTTGTATTCGTCATATATGTGGGAAGCATTCTGGCATCAGTAATCCTGAATGTATATTTTCTTATATCTTCCATTATAGATATATCCAAGGTCGGTCGAAAGAGTAGATAGCCACATCCTCTTTTTATTATCCTCGAACAAATACCAGACATCATTATTGGGAAGCCCGTCGGACTGGTTATAGGTTTTAAAAGAATAACCATTGTACCTGACCACGCCTTCGGTGGTAGCCATCCATAAATAACCGTAGCTGTCGTTCAATATGTAGTACACATGATCAGAAGGCAAACCATTGTATATCGTAAAATTAGACTGATGAGCGAACTGACCTTTAGTAATAAATGGGATAAAAATGCAGAAAAATATTAATGAACAGTATTTGTGCATCTATAACTCTTGATCTCTCTTTAAACTATGTTTGAAGGTAGGATGCTTTTTCGTATTTAACCCCATATCATAATGATCTTTTTAAAGATCTTCCAACCCAATAGGCCGCCCCCTATTCACCCAAAAGTAAACGTCTCAATTCTTCTATGCCTTCTGTGGCGGGCATTTCTATATTGATAATATTGTTGTAGCGCTTTACTGGCGGTATCCTTTTATCAATAATATACTTTTTCACGTCGGCTGCCACATAATCCACAAGACCAGCGGCCGGGTATACGTTAAGCGATGTACCAATGAGTACGAACACATCGGCGGCTTGCATAATAGGAATAGCCTGCTCTATGGCTGGCACTGCCTCCTCGAACCACACTATATGCGGCCGCCAACTGACTGCCTTTTTCATTTACATCACCCAGTTGAATATCACCTGTTATGGGATAGGTATAGCGCTCATCATGCTCGTGGTGCTCGCCACGCATCCTTTAGTATCTCACCATGCAGGTGGAGCACTTTGGTACTTCCTCCGCGCTCATGCAGGTCGTCAATATTCTGTGTAATGATGTGCACGTCATAGTTGGCCTGTAGCGCTGCAAGCCCTATGTGAGCAGCATTAGGTTGGGCATTCAGTATATCCTTGCGACGCATGTTGTAGAAGTCGAGCACCAAAGCTGGATCCTTGTGCCAGGCACGGGGAGTGGCCACGTCTTCAATATTGTAGCCTTCCCACAGGCCCATCACTATCACGGAAGGTGCGCAAAGCCACTCTCGGCACTAATACCAGCACCCGTGAGCACTACAAGTTTAGGTTTGGACATTGCCTATGTTTGAGACCCTAAATATAGCTACATTTTACATTGGCTAAAAAGCGCTTGATCATCTGGATGCGGTAATAGCCCTGATACGTAGTTCTACCAATCTTGGTGGGCTATAAAAAAAGAGCCCAGGTTTGAGGGCCAGGGCTACTTGAAAGTTTGTTGAACGTAATAAGCTAACTCTTATACTGTCAGTGCCAGCTTGTCCTTAAGGTGCTTCAGCATATCGTTGCTCATACGGTGGAGGTCGAAATTGTGTTGCCAGCCCCAGTCGGCACGAGCATCGCTGTCATCTATACTTTTGGGCCAGCCATCTGCTATCTGCTGCCTGAAATCGGGCGCATAGTCTATTTTAAATTCTGGAATATGGTACAGTATGGAGGCTGCTATTTCTTTTGGTGAAAAACTCATAGCACCTATATTGTATGCCATAGCTGTTCTTATTTTTTCCTGTGGCGCTTCCATCAGCTCTATTGTGCCGCGTATAGCATCGTCCATATACATCATGGGCAGGTAGGTGTTCTCTGATAGGAAGCAGGTATAGTGGCCATGCTGCAATGCCTCGTAATAGATGTCTACTGCATAGTCGGTAGTGCCGCCGCCGGGTTCACCCTTCCAGCTAATGAGGCCGGGATAGCGCAGGCTACGCACATCAAGCCCCCAGCGCTGGCGGTAGTACTGGCACCACAACTCGCCTGCGTATTTGCTGATACCATATACTGTGCGTGGCTCTACAATGGTCTTCTGTGGTGTATTATCTCGTGGCGTGGTAGCGCCAAACACAGCTATAGAGCTTGGCCAGTATACTCGGGTCAGTTTCTCCTGCACAGCAATATCAAGCACCTGCAGCAGGCTTTGCATATTGATATCCCAGGCGCGCTTAGGGTCTTTTTCGCCGGTAGCCGATAAAAGAGCTGCCAACAGGTATACCTGGGTAATGTTCTCTTTTTTTATAATCGACAGGATACCTACCGAATCCATAACATTAAGATGGTAAAAAGGGCCTGTGCCTTTCAGCAGGTGATGCTCCTCTTGTATGTCTGTTGCTATTACGTTATTGTTGCCATATACGTTCCTTAATGCGTACGTAAGCTCTACACCTATCTGGCCGCAAGCGCCCAATATCAGGACTTTTTCATTCTTCATTTTTCACCGGAATATGTTTGTAAAAAAATGAACCGATCGGCAAAACGCCTGCAACGACCGTTCTATACTATACTGCTTATAAAAAAAGTTACGCTCCTCTACTTCATATCCTCTTCGATCATCTTGATAAAGTCGTCGAACAGGTAGCGAGAATCGTGCGGACCTGGTGTAGCCTCCGGATGATACTGCACAGAGAAAGCTTTTTTATCTTTTATCCTGATTCCTTCTATGCTGCCATCGTTAAGGTTCACATGTGTGATCTCTACGTTGTCGTTGTTCTTTATGGCTTCAGGGTCTACGCCAAAACCGTGGTTCTGGGTAGTGATCTCGGACCTACCTGTTATTAGGTTCTTTACAGGGTGGTTGAGCCCACGGTGACCATGGTGCATTTTATAGGTAGGTATACCATTGGCCTCTGCAAAGCAGCTGGTGGCCCAGGCATATACCAAAACAATGGTTTGCCGGTGGTTAATATCTCCTTTACTGTGGTCACTGCATACTCCATTGATGCGGGGTCGCCAGGGCCGTTAGAAATAAAGAAACCATGTGGCTTAAATTCTTGTAGGGTCGCCATGTCGGTCTTGGCTGGGAATACCTTTACATATGCCCCACGGTTGGTAAGGTTCTGCAATATATTTGTTTTCACACCATAGTCCATTTACAGCTATTCTTAGCATAGCATCAGGGTTGCCCAGTGTATATGGTTCTTTTGTAGAAATTGTAGAAGAAAGTTCCAGACCACTCATATCCGGCACCTTATCCAGCTCGGCCTGCAGGCCTGCCAGGTCTGTTATCTCGGTAGAGATGATACAGTTCATAGCGCCTTTGCTGCGTATGTGCTGCACCAGTGCACGTGTATCCACATCGTGTATGGCTACTATATTGTTCTTTACCAGGTAGTTCTCCAGGCTGTCATTAGCCTTGAAACGGGAGTAGCGGTTGGTGATATTCTTACAGATAAGCCCTTGTATCTTTACGGAATCAGACTCTATATCCTCATCTTTTGTACCATAGTTGCCTATGTACACATTATTCATAATAAGCACCTGGCCGGTATAGGATGGATCAGTAAACACCTCCTGGTAGCCGGTCATACCTGTGTTGAAGCAGATCTCGCCTCCACAAGTACCTTTAGCGCCAAATGATATTCCTTTAAGGAGAGTGCCGTCTTCAAGCAGCAGCAATGCGGGAGTTTCAAATTGAGGAACAGCCATAATGGGTGCAAAAATACTATAACTGCCCGACTTATTATTAGATAATTATTGTAAAAAATAGATAAAAATAAAGTTACTCCCGCAATCATATACCCGCAGACCCAAAGCTATCCTGTAACGCCGGCCTTTAAAGAGAAATAGAACGTAGCCCCTCTGCCATCTTCACTTTCCACCCATATTTTACCGCCATTCTCAGTGATGAATTCTTTACATAGCATTAAGCCTATGCTGGTACCTTTTTCTCTTGCCGTACCTTCTCTGCTGGTATTAAAAGCTTCGAAAATACTATCCTTCACTTTGCTGCTCATACCTATACCATCATCCTTTACTGCAAAGATAACATAGTATGGCATCAGGCTTTTTTCTATATGCACTTCAACACTGCCGTTGCGATTGCAAAACTTGATAGCATTAGAAAGTAAATTGCGCAGCACAAAATCGAAATGTGTAGGGGTCGGCATAAACAACAACACGTGCAGGTACATGGTCTATGAACGTAACTCCTTTATTGGCAGCAGCTTCACGCAGCAAACTAAAGTTGTTCTTTATAATATCGCTTACCTCAAATTCTTTTTGCTCCAAGGCTATACCTTTTATACGCGACTGCCCCCAATAAAGCAATTTATCCAGCGTATCCAACGATGCTTTACTATGTGTGTTCAGCCTGTTAAAGATCTCTCGTAGCTCTTCCGGGTCCAGACCAGTGGTATCATTCTCCAGCAGATCAAGCATTCCTATTATACCGTTCATCGGCGACCTGAGGTCATGGCCAATAATAGAAAATATCTTATCCTTTACTGTATTCATTTCCTGTAGCTGGGTTTGCTGGCCATTAATTTGCCATTGAGCAGGCGCGTATTGCGATAGTAAATAGCAAAAATGAGGAACATAAAGATGACCGACCCGGCTATATATAAAATAATATCGCGCTGAAGGGCATTTTTTTTACTTTCTACTTCCAGGTGTTTTATGGTCTCTTTGTCTTGTCCAGGTTGTATGTAGCTTCCAGGTTCCTACTTCCCTCGCCTTCTCTACCGTATACAAACTGTCTTTAAGCGCATGGCTTTTTTCAAGGTCATCGAGCGATTCTTTATACTTGCCCTGGGCCTTATGTATACTTGCCAATCTGGTCATAAATATTTACTTCCAGTTGTTTCTGCCCTATTGTCTGGGTTATATCAAAAGCCTGTTTAAGATACAATAGGCTCTTTTCGGGGTCCTTTTTATCTAAAATAGATGCCAGGCTCACCAATGATCTTGCTTCTTCTTCGGGCAAATTATTCTCCCTGGTTATTTCAAGTGCCTTGGTCTGGTAGGCTATAGCTTTATCTGTACTGTCCATATGGTCGTACGTGATGCCCATGTTTATGTAGAGCAGTATACGCATACCTGCATATTCAGGCTTGTTGCTTTTATCGAGCCCCTCTTGAAAATAACCAATGGCTTTACTATACTGCCCCAACTTGTCATACACAACACCTATATTGTTGTAAAACATGATATTGGATTCAGAGAAGGGAAGACTTGAGCTGAGTTCTTTTACCTTTTTATAATAATCAAGCGCTTTATCGAGCTCGTCATTTTGCTCATTCAGCGCTCCAAGTTTCAGATACGTCTGGCTGATACCTGCAACATTCTTAATATTCTCATTGATCTTTAATGCGGTGAAGAAGTACTTGGTCGCAGCTTCGTAATTGCCATTTTTCGCTTCTATGACACCCAACCCATTATTGGCATCAGCTATGCCAATGCTATAATCTACTTCTTTAAATATCTCCAAAGCATCAGCTAACCGTTTACGGCCCAGTATCAACCTTCCCTGGGCGCCGTCGATGACACCCAATTGGCCTACCATGATACCCTGACCCAACCAATATTTGCGCTTTATGGAATATTCCATTCCCTGCTCTGCATAATAAATAGCAGAATCGGGGTGAGTATACATGTATTCATTAACGATAGCATTATAAACACTTATTTTATCCGAATCGGACGAGGCGCGGTGCAATGCACTTATTTTTTGGGCAATATGGGGCTGCCCGTACATTAATACAGGAAGTAGTGCCAAACAAAATAGGCTAAATATCTTTCTCCTTATCCCAATGAACACACCTTTTATTTAAAAACTTACAATTTCGCTCAATACAACACCTGCCATCTATTTACTACTTACGAAAGAAGAAAACTAATGGTTTGTTACCCTAAACAATTCCTTGTACTAAAAAAAAGATCCCTGCTGCTGCAATTACCATGCTTGCCACCCATAATAGCCTTTTCCTGGACAATATGGATATTGCAGATATTGCAATGGCGATCTGAAAAAAAGTGACAGCCTGCGCTAATATACGGTGACGCGACAGGTGGGCTTCTGATGCCTTTTCATTTTCATGGGCAACATTCATTATCTCTTTCTTCTGCTCTTCATACACTTCAAGTTTATGCAGGTCGCTATCACTTATTTTATTACCAGTAGCCATTAATATCTTGTTGCCGGAAGCGGCTATCTCAGCTTTTATACTTTTTGCCTGGTAATATGCCCAATGGTCAGAGGCTTTCATTTGCTCCATAACCGCTTCATTGGCATGGTCGCCTCCCAGCAAGCCACTTATGGCAGCAAAAACAGCTATAATGGCCGTAGACAGCGCCACATGAAACATCCACCGTTCTTTTTTTTCTTCTTCAGCCAGCTCGTGTATCTTCTCCTGCAGTTGTTCCGTAGGATCTTCCATTTCTTCCATAGGATCAAACAATATTATTTATGAACAAAATATTATCATACAGCTCACTTTCTGCACACATTATATGGGGCATATTTTATACTTACTTTCGCCAAATGAAGCTGCTCACTAAAGTACTCATGTTCGTATGTTTATCATTCTTAGGTATAAGTGCGAATGCGCAAATGCCACAAACAATTGCAGGTAAAGTTATTGTATTACCCCTAAATATACAGGTTCCTGCCAATGCTAAAAAATTAGGAACAATAAAACTGGGCAACAACAGCACACAACTACACTGCGCCTACGATGATATAATAGCCCAGGCAAAAGACAAAGCCAAAGTAATTGGCGGTAATATAGTAAAGATAACGGAACTGATAACACCTGTTTTCGTAGGCAAGTGTTATAAAATAAAGGCAGATATCTATTACACTCCAACGCTGCCTGAATATAATATCAATAGCGATGCTGGGGACTCTACAATTACCCAACTAAGCGATACAGACCATTTTGCACTGCTATATGTATACCGTTTAACGGATACTATTACCTTTCAACCCGGCTACGACCTCTATATGAACGATTCGGTAGTATGCCATGTAAGAAACCGCTCTAAGGTGCCATTAAAGATCTATAAGGAAGGTGCTACCAAATTTTCTGCAGAGACCGAATATAGGGTATCGACTACCATTGACCTGAAATTTGGAAAGATATATTTTTTACGGTGCGGTACTATTATGGGTTCTATAAGGCAAGTGCCCCGCTTAGAACAAGTGCCGTATGAAAAGGGCATAGTAGAATACGAAAGACTGATGCACGCCCGAAAAGATATATCTCCAACGTATCTCAATAAGATACATTAAAAGCTCACAGCTCTTACAGTTAGACATTAATTTTCTGTCTACAGCTTAGCACCAGGCTTTATCATTTCAGGATGAGCCTCCTGGTACCTGCGAACATCGCGGATAGAAACATTATGCACATAAGGTTCATCAGGATGCAACTGTACATAATTTTGATGATACCTTTCCGCTTCCCAGAATTTAGTAAATGGCACTACTTGTGCCGCAATGACCTTGCTATACTTTCGCGACCGATTCATTTGTGCTATCAATTGGTCTGCATATTGTTCTTCAACGGGGTTGTTATAAAACACTATTGAGCGATATTGCGTACCCTCATCGGGACCCTGCCCGTTTACCTGAGTAGGGTCTTCCATCGATTCAAAATAGACCTTCAGCAGCGCAGGGTAAGAAATTTTAGAGCTATCGTAGTATACCAGCACACTTTCTGCATGGCCGGTATTACCTGTCTCCACTTCGTCATAGGTGGGGTCTTTTGTGGTACCACCGGCATATCCGGAAACAGCCGCAGCTACGCCCTTGATACTTTTAAAAAGCGCCTCTTCGTGCCAAAAACAACCAGCAGCAAATGTTGCCGTTTTGTATTTTGAAAGATCTTTTGGTACTTCTTCTTTTACTGTAGCTTGTTTATCAGTATGCTTGTCTTGTGCGCAAGAAATGAAGGCACAAGTGAAAAACAATAAAAATGAAAAGAGTGTGTATTTCATTAGGATGCATTTTATATACATACGCAGTTTGTACGGGTAAAGTTTAAAAAGTGATGTTAAATGTTACTAATACACACAAAGATTATTATATAAGTACAGAAATGTTATATTTATCCCTTAATAAGAGGAATATCTGCGTTTTTATAAAGCTAAGCAGGCAAAATGAATAGTTGTTCAATTAAAATATCATTAAATATTATATTGCGTATACCTATACTTTTTATTGTATTACCTATAATAATTACTACAGCTTGTAATTCAAAAAAAAGTAAAAGCGGAGCTATTGTTTATAGTGACGGGTCACCTGAATATAACAAGGTGATAGATAGAGCCACCGAATTGCACGACTCTGGCTATACGGTACAGGCACTCCATTACCTCGTTTCGGCTACAACCAATAACCTACCTAAAGGTACATTAGACATTTTTTATTACTACCATTTCATTTTTGATCATTATAATAACCAGGTAAATAATGCATTTGCAAACTTGCGAACATACCACCAACTACGCGACACTGCAGACCAGCAAATGAAAACACTGCTGGAAACAGACATGAATGAAAAGACAAAGAACCTAGACATACAGTACCAGATATCGATACTTGAAAAAAACAACCAGCTAAAGAAGATATACCTGGTAATAGCATTCATGTGTGCGCTGTTAACAAGTGTCATATTCTTGTTCACCTTTTATAACTGGCAAAAAACAAAGGCAAATGTATCAGCACTTACCAGTCTGCACGACCAGGTAAGCATACAAAAAATAAAGCTGGAGCACCTACTTAAAAAACTGGAAGAAAGCCATAAAGATAAGGACCGCATACTAAGGGCTGTGGCGCACGATATACGGAATCCTATAGCGGCCATAACATCGCTGGCAGACCTGCTGACGGCCAAGGAATATAGCTATAGCGATGAGCAAAAAGAATTGCTCACATACATAAAGACCTCTTGTGCCGATGCGCTCTCGCTTACCAAAGAGATATTGGAAGCCGCAGACCCATCGAAAGCAGATGTGCTGGTAAAAGAAACGGTGGATGTAAAGAAATTACTTACAGATAATATAGAACTATTGCGCTTTAAGGCTACAGAAAAAAACCAGCAAATAATGCTCACTGTACCCGAACATGAAGTGCGTGCTATATTGAACAAAGAAAAATTATGGCGCGTGACCAGCAATCTGGTTACCAATGCTATAAAATTTAGCCCATCGTATGCTATTATAGACCTGATACTGACCTTAGAGAACGACCAGGTGCATATCATTGTACACGACAAAGGGATAGGTATACCGGAAAGCATAAAAGACAAGATATTTGATATGTTCACCGAGGCCAAAAGACCCGGTACCGAGGGTGAAAAACCTTTTGGGTTAGGCCTTTCCATTTCTAAACAGATAGTGGAGGCCCACTGTGGCAAAATATGGTTCAAGAACAATACAGATGGCGGCGCCAGATTTTTCGTTGCCATACCAGTTGATGCTGTGCAGAAGCATATAGCATGAACCTTATGCAACCAAATTTGCAAAAGCAACAAACCATTGTATGTAAATAGTATTGTTGCAATAGCTATAGTACCTTTGCAGCCTTAAAACATATCATGGTACAAGTTGCGAACTATAATAAACTGAAGGTAGTAAAGGAAGTGGATTTCGGGTTTTACCTGGATGGTGGAGATGGGACCGAGATACTGCTACCTAAACGTTTTGTACCTGCAGGACTAAAAATAGATGATGAACTTGAGGTATTTATATACCACGATAATGATGGCCGCCTAACAGCTACTACACAAAGGCCATATGGTATAGTAGGCGACATAGTAGGCCTGAAAGTAAGGGATGTGACCCACCAGGGTGCCTTCCTGGACTGGGGAATAATGAAAGATATCTTCGTACCCATATCGCAGCAGGAAGTACGGATGCAAGCAGGACACACCTACCTGGTGATGATATACATAGATGCACAAACAGGCCGTGCAGCAGCTACTGCAAAATTCAGTAAGCTTATCAGCAACCACGACCTTACGGTGCAGGTGAATGATGCTGTGGACCTGACCATGTACCAGAAAACAGAACTGGGCTACAAGGTGCTCATCAACAACAAGCACCTGGGCCTGCTGCATGAAAATGAAGTTTTTCAGGAATTGAAGGAAGGTGAGCGGCTAAAAGGCTTTATTAAGACCATACGCCCAGACAACAAGATAGATGTGGTAGCCGGCCAGCGCGGCTATAAGAAGGTAGAGGATGCTGAAGAAAAGATACTGCGCTTGCTGAAGGAGAACGACAACTACCTACCCTACAGCGACAAAAGCGCACCAGACGACATCTACAACTTCTTTGAAATGAGCAAGAAGACCTTTAAGATGACCCTGGGAGCATTATACAAGCAGAAGAAGATAACGCTTACGCAGACGGGCTTTACGCGGAATGAGGAGTAGGACAATATAGGTAAATACGATTTTATCCCTATTTTTCTTTAACCGTTTTATCACCACCCTCTTTCTCGTTCTGCTGTATCGACTTATCGCCTGTTTCCACTTCTACCAGCTTGGTAGTAACGGCATATTCGCTTGGTTTTATCTCCGAGCCATATTTTACGGCATAAGCCTTAGTGAATTCGGCGCCCATGTACAATATTATAGAAGAGTAATATACCCACAACAACAGCAGAACCAGCGACCCGGCCGCCCCATAGGTAGTGCCTACCTGCGTTTTAGATACGTATAGCGAAATGCCGAACTTACCTATCATGAACAAGAAACCAGTTATGAGCGCGCCAATAAATACATCCTTCCACTTTATCTCAGCATCGGGCAGCACTTTAAAAATAACTGCAAAAATGAAAGTGCTTATCCCCAGCGTAAGTATAAGGTTCAATATATAAAATATTACCACCGTAACACCAGGAAAATAAGATTGCAGCCTATGGTTGAGGCCCTCTATTAGGCCGGTAATAGCCAGTGACACCAGTAATAAAAATCCTAGGGTTATGATCACTGAAAAGGATAGAAAGCGATCTCTAAGCATTTTCATCCACCCGCTTTTAGGTTTTGCTTTTACACCCCATATGCCGTTTATAGAATCTTGTATCTCCCCGAACATGGATGTAGCACCTACCAGCAGGGTGATGATACCAATGACCGCAGCTATGGTACTTTTGTTACCTATAGATGCGTTGCCTATCAACGCTTGTATCTGGGCAGCGCTGTTCTGTCCCATAAAATTTTGCAGCACACCATAGATCTTTCCTTCTATGGCATCACGCTTTAAGAACAGGCTGCAAAGCGAAATAATGACCACTAATAGCGGCCCCATGGAGAATACGGTATAGTATGCTAAAGAGCCACTTAGTTTGGTTATCTTATCGTCTGAAAAACCACTAACGGTATTTGCCAATACTTCTTTTATACCTTTAAAAGATATTTTGCCTTTTTGCGGTACTGTTTGGGCAGTCTTTAAAGTAGATACGCTCATGACCCAGCCCATAACAATTTTATACCAATAGCATTCGGGGAAGATGGTGCCTATCGTATCAGCTCTACACTACCCTTTTTAAAATAGATAGCATCACCGGCACCCCATATCCTATACCTGATCATCCAGGAATAGCTACCCATCTCTGCGGGTACCCCATGAAAGGTACCATCCCACCCTTCATTACCTAAGCGGCTTATAAAAAGTAACTGTCCCCACCTGTTATATATCTCCAAATTGATGACCTGCACATTGGGGTTGTCTGTTATGATCCGGAATATATCGTTCTTACCATCACCATTGGGAGTGAAGGCATCTGGTAGCCACAGATCGTGCGGTATATCTACCACCTGTAGTTTATAGAGGCAACTATCTGTGCACGAGCCATTGCTCACCACACAATGGTATACGTTGTAGTAGTACTTCGCATCAATGATCAGATCCTGGCAATTGGCACATAGCAATGAATCATTCAGGTACCAGGAAATGTATTGCGCATCCGCACAGGGTGATAGTGTAATGCCTGACTTGTACGGTACGCTAATTGTAGTATCGGCAAATCGGGGCACAGGCTTACTGAGTACTACCACCTGCCGTGTAAGGGAAGCGTTACCGCCTGCGTTCTTTACTGTAAGCTGTATAGGGTATACACCTTCTTTAGGATAGCAGGCAATACCTGGCTCTCTTGCAAATGAGGAGTCTTGAAGTGCGCCTCCAAAATACCAGTAAAACTGTTGCGGATAATAAGCTGTGGAATCTGAAATATGGATACAATCGCCGGCACAAATGGTATCGTTCGATAGTTCTATGTTTTGTATCTGCGGCGGGCAGAAGTGCACATCCATAGTATCGGTGACAGTGCCACAAGGGCTTTGTGCTTGCACCCAATAAATACCAGGCTTACTTACTGTGATAGATGGTGTAGTGCTTCCTGTACTCCACCGAATATTATTCAATAACGAGGGTATAGAAAAAACACTGCTGTTGTTGATATTACAAACGAGTGTATCAGCGGGTAGAGTTATTTGATAATTGGCAGGAGTATAAACGTTGACACTATCCGTGAACACGCCACACTTGTTAGTTGCCTGCACCCAGTAAGTACCTGCGCTGGCCACTGTAATGTTATTAGTTGTTGCACCGGTTGACCAAAGCACCTGCGAAAAGCCGGTGTCTACATGCAACGGTATAGTGAACGGCCCTGTAGTGCAGACTACAGTATCGTTACCCAGACCTACACTTACAGGCAACACTACAACAGTAACTGGTTGTGAGATAACTACTGGGCATCTTCCGGTTCTCACACTTACCTGGTACGTACCTGCCGCAGTAGTTCTATACGTATTTGCTGTGGCGCTTGGTATTATAACACCACTCTTTTCCCAGGTATAGGTATAGGCAGCATTAGCATTAGTAGTAAAGATCAGTACGTCGCCAGTGCATAATAATTGGTTTGTATTGGGTTGTATATTCACTATAGGTGCTGTATCCACAATAATGGGAATAACAGGTGAAACGGCTATGCAGCCACCGTTTGAAACAACTACATTATAACTGCCTGGTAACGACGCCCTTACCACATAAGATGTATTGCTAGGTATGGTGCTATCGTTTAAATACCAGGTATATGTATACCCTGGCCCTGTAGCAGAAGTAATAATTGCTGAATCTCCTGCGCAGATCTCCCTTGCAGATGCGCTGATAGTAGCTACAGGGGGTGAGATCACATTTACAGTTACATTAGCAGAAGTATCTATTGCACAAGGTCCTGCTGTTATACATACTTTATAGTTGCCGGGCTGCCACACTAGATAGCTTACACTTGTAGCACCTGGTATTACGACATCATTCTTAAACCACTGGTAACCTGCATTACCCAACATAGCACCCTGCGCTACCAATACGGTAGTGTCGCCAGTGCAAAGCTGCAGATGTGGTGAATATATCGTTGCCTTGAACGGTACATTGGTATGGTAAGAAAATGATAAAGAGTCGCTCAGACTAAAACACCCTGTAGTGGTATCTGTGGCTATGGCGTTGTATATGCCCGGGGCATGTGCGTACTTTGTATAATTACTATCAGACGATCTAAGATCACTGTAACTATAGCCGAATGCCGCCAGGTCAATATACCATTGATAGCGATAGGTACTTGTAGCATTGATAATGGTAAGGTCAGGTGGTGCATGGTTGCAATCAATGCTTACTAATGGTTTAGGCGGCAGGGCACCAAATGTTAGAATAGTGCTGTCAGTGACCGGGAGCATGCATATTGGTGTTATTATGGTAACGTAGTATACACCAATAGCTGAGGGCACCAAATTGTTGATAACTGGCGAACGGAGCGTAGAAGTAAAGCCTGCAGGCCCTGTCCAGCTATAAGTGGCCCCGGGCAGAAAAATTGCGGAAAGTTGCACGGAGCCCCCCATACAAGATACATACTTACTGCTACTGATAAGGCGGCTGTGCTGGAGGTCCAATATCTTTAGTTGCTGCACGGCAAACGCACCACAGGAATCTTCTATCTTAAGATCGTATATATCGTTAGCATTACCACCAAATGCTGTGAATATGCCAGTAGTATTGCTATCTATATATGGCCCGAACGCCCCATTGCCCGCAGCGGCAAGAGCGTAATTATAGTGTATGGGGTTTATGTACGGGAAGCCATTTTGGCCTTTAACATAAATGATCCCTTGCCCGGCATGGGCGCCGCTACACAAAAAACCCTGAGAATTATTGAGGTCTGCAGCAACGGGATTGACCGTGTAAGTGAACGAATAACTTGTAGTGTAGGCATTAGGGTAAGCTATGTAGACATAGCCATACCCGCTATCTATTATGTGTACATCTCTTCTTGAAGTGGTAAGGATAGTATATGCACCGGGCATGGTAAGCAGAAAAGAATCGCCCACATGGTAATATCTCGAATCAAATACATCGCCATCTTTTAAGATAAAAAATGCCACTGGTATACTTTGCCCGTTATTGGTAGCAATGCCTGTGGGGTACACCCAAAGCCCCTGGCAGGTCTGGTGTTCATGATCCACCCCTGCGGTGTATTGATAAAGATCCGAAGCACCTACTGTTATAGGTAACAGGTAAGATCCACATTTGTCGGTCACCTTCCATACATAATTACCAGCAGGAAACTGCAACTTACCATACCCCACCGGTGTTTGGTTCTGGCTAATATAAAAAGTATTGTTTATGTCCAAGATACCAGTACCAACGAACGAATATCCTGCCGGGCCACTAAATAGCTCTACAGTTATTAGTGAGGAGGAAGACCTGTTTGTGGAAATAACAAAGCCATCAATATAATTCTCTAACCCGAAACTGCCGTTTACTAAACTTACACTATATGGGTTGCCCGCTACCTGTGTAGCAACAAACTGGCCGCTATCTGTATAACCATCATTTGTAGTAAAGCTGACTGTATAGCTACCATCCGGGAGAACAGGGGTGGAATCGGCAGCACTATTGGTAACATAAGGCCCATATGTAATTGAAGTGCTCGTATTAACTAATGAATAAATAACGGGATAGCAAACAGGACCTGTAAACGAAATTAGCCCTTTGAAATTATGACTACTACAATCCTTGTTTATACCTACGGCTACATTGGGATAAGGTATGCGCTGCGACAATAGTATATCTGCACCACATGGCGGTCTTAGAGTATAGTTAACCACCTTGCCATAGCAATCTTTTAATGTTTTGCCTGTAGGTAAAGGCGCAACGAATGAGCCAATCCTTAGATATGAAAAAGGAGTATTGATACCCAAAATGGGAATTTGGGCAGATATACTGTACAGAGTATCGAATTCGTAAGAACCCCACAGACCGTTATTTTCATCTATAGCTGGCATGGGTATCATCAAAGTATCACATTCCCGGTTGCCAAAGGTGCCATAGAGTATAGGTATGGTGGAGTTGTCGATAGCGGATACAAGGATGGGCATCGCGGCACTGCCTACCAAACAATTGTCTATAGCCTGAAAGGTGTATTGGCCGGCGGGCAAACTGGTAGTTGTGTAGGTGGTGGAAGAGAAAGTAAAAACGCGGGGACCATTATATGCAGCCGGCGCACTTGTAATGTGCACAGTATAAGGTGGCAAACCATTGGTCATATTAAAATTGACAACCCCTGTAGCAGCGCAGTCTATAGATGGGCGACCTAACGTAGGAGAGAAAGTCAGTGGCAGATAATTACCCGGTACGGTGATAGAGGTATTCTTACCTACGTATGTGCCGTTGCACATTGCTACGGCACTTACCTGGTATGTTCCTGCCGGAATGTTATTGAACGTTGCTGCATTATTTAATGGTACGGAGAACCCATTTGCAGAAAGGGGAATTCCATATTGTATGTCAGTGAGGTTAGCTAGGTCTGTACCTGAAAGCGTAACTGAAAAACTTCCGTTTCCGGCACAGGAGCTACTTGCAATCAAGTGAGAGGCAATGCTCCAGTTATTGCACTGGGATAGAACATTTAAGGGCATTGCTATACCAATAACCATCAACAATATCCATATACCTTGTCTCATTATGTTGTAATATACGATGCTGCTTTCCATACCCATTAATTTGCCTTATTATCCTATTATCAATTTTTAAAGGGTTAAAAAACCCAATACCCTCTACTATAAAGACGAAATTTGTATAGGCAAACCTTGGGGTAAAGCAAAAAGACCATCCGCAGTTGCGAGATGGTCTTTTATATTCATTAAAGCTTATGGTGGCTATTGTTGTTCGCCTTCTTCAGCTTTTTTCATTTTGTCTTTCAGAGCGGCAAGTGCACCAAGATCACCAAGTGTTGGTTTTTCAACCTTAGCCTGTATGTTCTTAACTGCTTTCTTGGTCTTGTCTGTTTCAGCAGCAGCTTCTTTCTTCTGTGCTTCTTTTTCTTCTACCTTACCTTGCTCCCACACTTTGCTGTGCGATACCATGATACGCTTGTCGTTGCGATCGAATTCGATGATCATGAAAGGAAGTATTTCTTCAACCTCTACATTCTCACCATCTTCTTTGCGCAGGTGGCGTGCAGGTGCGTAAGCCTCAAGGCCATACTGCAACTGTACTGATGCACCCTTCTCGTCTTTGCGGGTAACGCTGCCTTCGTGTATAGAACCTATCGGGAAGATAGTTTCAAAAGTATTCCAAGGATCTTCTTCCAGCTGTTTGTGACCAAGAGCCAGTTTACGGTTCTCCTTGTCTATAGACAAGATCATAACTTCTATGTTATCACCAACTTTCACGAATTCGCTTGGGTGGTTGTAGCGTTTGATCCAGCTAAGGTCGCTGATGTGTATCATACCACCTATGCCGGTTTGCAGTTCTACAAACACACCATAAGGAGTAATGTTCTTTACAACACCATTGTGACGGCTATCAACAGGGAACCTGTTCTCGATAGTATCCCAAGGATCTTCGGTCATTTGCTTGATAGAAAGGCTCATTTTGCGCTCATCCTTATCCAGTGTCACAACCACAGCTTCGTACTCTTCGCCCAATTTGAAGAATTCTTTAGCGTTGATAGGCTGTGAAGACCAGGTAATTTCAGATACGTGAACCAGACCTTCTACACCTGGCATAATTTCCAGGAATGCGCCGTAGTCTTCAATGTTCACCACTTTACCTTTCACGTGAGCACCTTCTACTATTTCAACAGGCAGGTTATCCCATGGGTGAGGAGTAAGTTGTTTCAGACCTAAGCTGATACGTTTTTTCTCGTCATCGAAGTCGAGCACTACCACGTTCAGTTTCTGGCCATTTTCCAATACTTCGCCCGGGTGCGTTACGCGGCCCCAGCTAATGTCGGTAATGTACAGCAAGCCATCAACACCACCCAGGTCAATGAACGCACCGAAGTCGGTAACATTCTTAACAGTACCTTCCAGTACCTGTCCTTTTTCCAGTTGTGATATGATAACGCTACGCTGCTGTTCTATATCGCTTTCGATAAGTGCTTTGTGCGAAACAACGGCATTGCGGATGGTCTCGTTGATCTTGACCACTTTGAAATCCATTGTTTTGCCCACGTACTGATCGTAATCGGTAACAGGCTTAACATCGATCTGAGAACCAGGAAGGAATGTTTCCAGGCCATATACATCCACGATAAGACCGCCTTTGGTCTTGGATGTGATGGTACCGGTAACCACTTCGCCAGTTTTGTAGAAATCGACGATCTTCTGCCATGCGCGCAGCTGGCGGGCCAGTTTGCGGCTAAGGTGAAGGTGACCGTGACGGTCTTCTTTTTCAACCACCATAACTTCAATGTCCTCACCGATCTTCACTTCCGGCATATCGCGGAATTCGTTCAGAGAAACAAGGCCGTCTGATTTGAAACCGATGTTGATGATAACATCTGTTTTGGTGAGGCCAACGATGGTACCTCTCAGCAATTCAGACTCTTCGATGGTCTTGAAAGTGCTGTCGTAGATAGTTTCGAGCTTCACGCGTTCGTCTTGTTTGTAAGACGCTACGTTGCGCTTGTCCACGCTCCAATCGAAGTCATCGTGCTCTGTAGCAGATGGTGCTTCGTAATAAGACCTGAATTTGCGTGGTTGAGGCGCTTCTTCTTCTTCAGGTTGTGCCATTTCGTGTGCTGTGTCAGCATCTACGTTATCGGCTGTTGCTTCCTCATGCGTTGCCTGAGGTGTTTCAGAATCATTATGGGCAGTTTCAGCGGCGGTTGTCTGCGCTTCTTCCTGGCCATTTTTAGTTGACTCTTCGTTCGTTTGATCTTGGATAGTTTGTTCTTCCAATTTTTTGGTCCTCCTTTTTAAATAGATTTTTGGGATGGCAAAGATAATGATACATAAGGAAAATAAGAAAATTTAATTTGAAGGGTCAATTTTCAGAATTTCCGGTACCAATGAAAAAAATAAATCCGGTAATTGGAGACTATTAGCTTTTGAAAACCTTTGTGGTGGCTCATATGTGCATATAGCAAATTTATAATCTTACCGGTTTTTACCGATATCGGAAATTTTATAATTAGCGATATTATGTACCTATCCGGCAAGCGAATAGAATTCAGTAAGTAGTTCTCTTAGTTCAAGGCCATTTTTTCTTAAATTTCATGGCCGACCGAGGAATTATCTTGCCTGTATTTTTCTCCAAGTACATTATCGTATCATTTATATATTCACCAGCAGTGTTATACTTATACGTGTAGAGTACCTCTATGTTCGAATCTAAATACTCATCTTTACTGTCCCAATCTCTTTGCTGCAATAAGTTGCCCATTGCATCATAAGTGAAATAACTGTAGCGTATGAGCTTACCTAGCAAATAGTCTGCAGTAGAATCAATCTTATTATCAAAAAAGTGCTCATTTATTTCGTTCGTCACTGAGTCTTTTGAAAGCAGCGGGCGGACGTATTTAGGGTTGTAAAAAGCTATTTGTACAAAATTGCCACTCACATCTGTTGCTTTTATGGGGCGTCCGTTTTTGTTGTACATAAAAGTAGTAACTATGTGGCTTTGGGGCAGCTTGTAGATGCATTTCTTCAATGTTCCATTACCATTATACTCATAAAAGGTAGTACCCTTTTGTATTATCCGGTGGTGTTCATCATAACCTATATGCTGTACATATGCCGACTCTTCCGGGTCATCATCTATTGTTGTAATTTTTATAACATCTTCCCTGCTATTATATAAATATATGTTGGTGGAAGCCGAATGCTGTCCTGCAATGTATTCAATACATTTCTTTTTTTTACCATTAGGATAGTGTTCAAAACTAATTTTGTACTCCTGAGCCAATGAAAACTGGCAAAAAAGAATAGTAATTGACAACAGAGATATAAAAGGTATGTGAGACATGTATGGCTATTTGAACACTTGGTCAATTTAAAAATTTCCGGTCGGTAAGAAAAAATAAAACCGGAAATTTTGTGTTACCATTTCTTATAGAAACCGCTGTGGTGGCTTTTTATTGTTAGAAAATTTAATTTCTGCTTTTACCGGTTTTTACCGACACCGGAAATTTGCTGCCACTATAAATTTGAACTAAAAGTATCACTCTACACAATAAAAAGATAAAAAAGGGGCAAGATACTACCTATAAGTTGCTGTGAACAAAAGAAGATATACACAGTTTCACGAGTGGATGCGTGGAACAGTACGCTTGCCAGGTAGCAGGAAAAATAACAACATTAAATATTGAGTACCAATTATTTATCTTTGCGCTGCTATGAGAGAGGAGACCAAGCCTGCTTTATTGCCCGCGTTCTTTGGGATGAAGTGCCCCAATTGCCGTAAAGGACGTGTGTTCGTGAATAAAAGCGTGTTCCCGCTTGGAAAATGCGTGGCCATGGTAGAGCATTGCGCGGTATGCGGCCACAAGATGGTGAACGAAAGCAACAATGGCGGCGGCATCAACTATGCCCTTACTGTTTGCATCTTCTTCCTGAACATATTGTGGGTACTGGCCTATTTTCGGCTTGTCTTACAAGGACAATAGTTTCTTTTACTACCTATTTACCAGTATAGGTGTGGTGATAGTGTTGCAACCCTGGCTGATGCGACTATCAAAAATGGTGTACTTGTACTTGTTCAGTAAGTTTGGGAGGGGATAGTTACGGTCCGTTGCCCCTTAGTGTTCTCACATACACAATGATACTGGAGAGGTCCTCATTTGAGATAGCATCTTTGAACGGAGGCATGGTATTGCGACCGTTGAGCACGGTGGTGGCTATGCCCAGACTGTCAAGTCGTGTCATACTGAGGTCTGCAGCGTTGTTGTTGCGGGCATCGCCATTTACACCATGGCAGGCCATACATTTCTGCTGGAAAAGTTCTTTGCCGCGCGTGGTATTCACCAGGCCGGTACCTGCTGCCCTGGTAGTGTCGGCAGCAGCGTCTTGTGTATAAACAGATGTGCTGGATCCCCTGTTGGTGCAACTATTTATGGCCACATATAAAAAGATGAGACCGATGCAAATAGAAGCCGTGGTGTGCAGGGAAAAATATTTCATGGTGATAGCGTATTGCGCTATCACCATGACTTAAAAATTGTACCATTAAATTTGTGAAGGGACCTTTACCAGCGCTTGCCACGGGTATTGCGGGTTTGCGGACGACCGCTGTGCTGCTGTGGTATAGCATTGGGGCGCTGCACCACTTCTTTGTTCTTTGGCAGGTTTATTTTTACCATGCCCGATGCTGCCATGGGATACGGGTGCCCCTCTTCTACAGGTATCTGTATACGGGTGAGTTTCTGTATCTGCTTCAGGTTGTCCATTTCCTCCTCATCGCAAAACGAGAAAGCTATACCTGTAGCATTGGCACGGCCGGTACGGCCTATGCGGTGCACATAGGTCTCCGGAACCTCGGGCAGCTCGTAGTTGATAACATGGGATATGAGGTCGATATCGATACCGCGGGCCGCGATATCTGTAGCCACCAGCACTTTTATCCTGCCTTCTTTAAAGTTGTTGAGCGCGCGCTGACGGGCACCTTGCGATTTGTTACCATGTATAGCTTCGGCACGTATACCATCCTTATCAAGGTTGGCAACTACCTTATCGGCGCCGTGCTTGGTACGGGTGAACACGAGCGCGCTCTTTACATTCTTGCCATTGAGCAAGTGGGTAAGGAGGTTGCGCTTGTCTTTCTTATCTACATAGTATAAGCTTTGTGCAATGGTCTCTGCAGTAGTAGATACAGGTGTTACCTCTACCTTCTCTGCATTTACCAGTATAGTGTCGGCCAGCTTTTGTATCTCAGCGGGCATGGTGGCAGAGAACAACAGGTTTTGGCGACGGACAGGTAATTTGGTCACTACCTTCTTCACATCGTGTATGAAACCCATGTCCAGCATACGATCGGCCTCATCGAGCACGAAAATAGAAATATTCCTGAGATCGATGAACCCCTGGGTCATCAGATCGAGCAGGCGGCCAGGAGTAGCTACCAATATATCGACCCCTCTTTTCAGTTCTTGTACCTGTGCGCCTTGTGGCACACCACCAAATACCACCATTTGCTTCAGGTCCAGGTGTCTGCCGTAAGCGGCAAAGCTTTCCTGTATCTGTATGGCCAATTCGCGTGTAGGCGTAAGTATCAGCGCCTTTATGGTCCTGTGCTTATCTTGTGGGCCCTGACTGAGCAGTTGCAGCATAGGCAGTGCAAATGCTGCTGTTTTTCCAGTACCGGTCTGGGCGGCGCCCAGCAGGTCCTTCTTACTTAATACTATCGGTATGGCTTTTTCCTGTATTGGGGTGGGGTTCGTATATCCTTCTTCTGCCAATGCGCTCAGTATGGGCGCGATCAATTGTAACTCGCTAAATGTCATTCTTTGTATTCGGTCTCTTATTTGAATGACAAAAGTCGGTACAATTACGTTACCATTCAAAAATATTTTATTTATCTTAACTTATCAGCCTTCGTACATAGCCTCTATAGCCTTACTGTATTTCTGTTCTATCACCTTTCTTTTGGCTTTTAGTGATGGTGTAAGCTCTCCGGTATCAACGGTCCACTCATCTGGCAACAAGGTGACTTTCTTCACCTGCTCGGGATGACTGAAAAGCGGATTATACTTGTCTATCTGCGACTGGATATGCGCTACTACTTCCGGCATTTTCACCAGATCCTTATTAGATGGAGACAATGTTAGCTGGGGCTGGTTATCGGCCAGGTACTTGCGTATCTGTGTAAAGTTGGGAACAATAAGAGCAGTAACAAACTTGCGCCCATCGCCTATCACCATCATCTGCTCTATGTACGGACTTTCCTTCATTTTGTTCTCAATGGCCGATGGTGCTACGTACTTACCACCCGATGTTTTGAATATCTCCTTCTTACGATCGGTGATCTTAAGGAAACGACCTTCTTGCCAGGTGCCAATATCGCCGGTATGGAACCAGCCATCTTTTATGGCCTCGGCAGTAGCTTCGGGCTTGTTGTAGTAGCCCATCATTACGTTTTCGCCTTTCACCAATATCTCGCCATCTTCGGCTATCTGCACCTGCTCATTAGGGATAAGCGGGCCTACGGTGCCTGCACGACGGTCCGCGCTTTCAAAACGGTTAACGGTGACCACAGGGGATGTTTCTGTGAGGCCATACCCTTCCATAATGGTGACATGTGCAGCGCTAAATATACGTATGAGCCTTACCTGGCAAGGCGCAGACCCACTTACTATGGCCTTTACATTGCCGCCCAGCGCTTCACGCCACTTGTTGAAAATGAGTTTGTTGGCAATGGCCAGCTGCAGGTTGTACCACCAGCCCATGGCTATGGCGTTATCGTAGCGCTTACCGAGATCAAGCGCCCAGAAGAAGAGGGCGCGCTTGATACCTTTCAGCTCAAGCCCGGTAGCCATGATACGCTCATAAACTTTCTCGAGCAAGCGGGGAACTGTGGTGAATACCATAGGCTTCACCTCTTTGAGGTTGGCGCCTATGGTATCCATGCTTTCAGCGTAGTAAATAGCAACACCCGCGTTAAGGTAAATATATGTGACCATGCGCTCAAAGATGTGATTGAGCGGCAGGAAGCTAAGCGCTTTCTCGCCCTTGATGGCAAATGTGAACGCGGGCATACTGTCAATTACATTGCTGACCACATTGTGGTGGCTAAGCATGACCCCTTTGGGGTTGCCGGTGGTGCCTGAAGTATATATGATGGTGGCCAAAGTTTGTGGTGCTATGCGTGCCGCTACTTTTTCGTCAGCGTATTTGTTTTGATCGATCAGTTCTTTCCAGTTGCGGACACCGGCTACCTGATCGAAACAGAATATGTGCTGTAATGTGGGCACCTGGCTGTACGTGTCTTTGAACCTTTCGTGCAGCTCGGCACTCGCCAGAAAGAGGATGCGTACTCCAGCCTCGTTGAGTATGAAAATAAGCTCATGCGGGCTAATGGTGGGATAGATGGGCGTAAGTACCGCCCCTGCAAGCTGAACGCCAATGTCTGTAATGATCCACTGCGGGTTGTTGGCTGATATAATGGATACCTTTTCGAGCTTTAAGGGGTCAGCATCTTCGTTGGCAATACCCAGCGATAGCAAGCCCCCAGCCAGTTTGCGTGCAGTGTCCCACACCTGTGCGCTGCTGTAAGTGACCCACTCGCCATTTTCTTTGGCAGCAAGCATAGTGGCATTGGGTTCTTCTGCCGCACGGCCGGCAACGATGTCGAAAAGACGCTGAATCATACCTAAATTTACTAAAAAGCGGGTATGTTACAACGTCATTACAGTTCATTACATTTGATACACCAATAGCTATACCATATTCATGCAAGTATCCCTGCAACAGATAATACCATTACCCCTCCGCGACAAACTGGCTAACCGACCATCGGGCATATGGCAGCAAAACCTTGTGCTGCTGCCGCAGGAGTACGTTTTTGTACAAGCGCCATCGGGTACTGGAAAAACTACGCTGATACATATACTGTATCGCCTGCGTGATGACTATAGTGGTACCGTGAAGTGGGGAACGGAGGATATAAAAAACATCTCGAAAGAACAATTAGCTACTTTGCGAACTAATAACATTAGTGTGATCTTCCAGGATATGCGGTTGTTCCCGGAGCTGACGGCGTGGGAGAACCTGGAGATAAAACGGGCAATGACCAATACCATAGCCCCGCAAATAGTAGAAGAATGGATGGACCGGCTGGGAATAAAGGATAAGAAGAACTCGCCGGCCTACACGATGTCTTATGGAGAACAGCAAAGGGTTTCTATCATCAGGGCTTTGCTGCAACCTTTTAGCTGGCTGCTGATGGATGAACCCTTTAGCCACCTTGACAAAGCCAATACCGAAAAAGCGTGCGTGCTTATACAAGAGGTAGTGAGTGCCAACAAAGCAGGAATGATACTGGCTGACCTGGATGAGAATCACTATTTCCCCTACACTAAAAAAATATTGCTGTGAGCCAGAGCGCACCGAATGTATTGCTGAAAAAACTGCTGCTGCAAGGGAACCGATCGAGCAGGCTGGGAGCGGCTTTGCTGGCGCTGTGTATAGGCACTACCCTATTGCTGCTCTCTGTAATGATATGGTGGAACTTTGAAGAACTACTACATGGCAAAAGTGATACCGATAGCCTGGGCAGCACCTTCCTGACCGTGAGCAAGCGGGTGACCGATGAGAACATGGGTAAGCCTGGCGCGACCATATTTACCGATGCCGAAATAGCAGACATTAAAAAAGCCCCGCAGGTGCAGGATGCAGGTATGCTGATCAGCAACCATTTCCCGGTATATGCATCGCTGAACGATAAGCTGGGGTTTGCAACTGAAATGTTTTTAGAAGCGGTGCCGGATAGATTCATAGATAAGAAGCCGGATGAGTGGAGCTGGAAGCCGGGTAATACACAAGTGCCGGTGATACTCTCTTCTGAATTTCTGAACCTGTACAACTATGGGTTTGCACTGAGCAGGGGGTTGCCGCAGCTGAGTCAATCGACCGTGAAGACGATATCGCTGGACCTGAAGATCAGCTATGCTAATACCGCACAGCATTATACAGCGCATGTTACCGGTTTTTCAGACCGCATCAGCTCGGTACTGGTGCCGGAATCGTTTATTACCTATGGCAACAAGACCTATGGCGATAACGCAGCCTCATTACCCTCTCGGCTGATACTGAAAGTACAAGACGCATCGAACAAGCAATTTACAGATTACCTGGCGCAGCACGACTACACTACCAATGCCGAACAACTGCGGTGGAGCAAGGTGCGCGCTATAGTAGTAGTGGTATCGGGCGCTACGGGTGTACTGGCCATATTGCTGATGGGGATAGGAGCGCTGGTGTTCATATTGTTCATAGAACTTACGATAAGCAAGGCGCAGCAATCGCTGACTTTGCTCCTGCAACTGGGTGTGAGTCCCCGATATCTCAGCAGGTTCATGCTGCGCCGTTTCCTGCCTATGGTATTGGGGATGGTGGGCTTGTCTATGTGCATAGCCATTGCCGTGCAGGCAGGTGCAAGGTACTGGGCGTCGGGGCAAAACCTGGAGCTATCATTGCTACCTGGCTGGCCGGTGTGGGCTGCTATGGGGGTGAGTGTGGTGCTGCTGGTGGGGTTGGTGAGGAGGAGTGTGGTGGGGGCGATTGAGGGGTGAGTTACCCACAAAGGTGGTACTACATTTAAATAGAATAAATACCCAATAATCTATTGACAGAAAAAAATTAGTGGAAAATTTATGCAACAAGACATAGAGTATGAGAGGCTAACAAAAGAGATATATGAGGCATTATTGCATGCTGATGGAATTACTTCGATTGATGTACAACATAATGTAAAAATACAAGGACAATCTTCTAAACATCAAATCGATGTGTACTGGGAATATGAGCTTGCTGGTATTAGACACCGAGTAGCAATCGAATGTAAAAATTATAATAAAAATGTATCAAAGAGTGTAGTAACAAGCTTTTACGGTGTATTGAGCGATATTACTAACATAAACGGAGTAATCGTGACAAAAAAAGGATTTCAAAAAGGCGCGAAAGAATATGCTAAACACTGGGGGATTAATCTGAAAGAAATTAGGCGACCTAATGATAAAGATTGGGAGGGTCGCCTTAAAACAATCCATGCTGTAATTAATATTTCATCCAAATCAATTAAAAATTTAAAAATAATTGTTGATGAAGAGTGGGTGAAGGAAAATATACAACAAACAAGAGATGAAGGTTTAATATTTAATATTCAAGGTAGAACAGACGAAATATCGTTAACAACTAAGTCTGAAGAAACAATTTGTAGTTTATTAGATTTAGAAAACAATTTGCCAATGGCTGTAGGTGAAGTTGGTTATAACTTAATTCATCGATTTGCTTTTGAAGATGCATATATAAAAGCTAACGATTATGGTAGGATTAAAATAAACGGACTTGAATACACATATGATGTTTTAATCAAGTCACAGACACTAACGATGGATGGGGGTGAAACTGCAAAGGCGATATTAAAAGATGCAATAACAGGTGAACTAAAATTCTTCAACAACGACGGAACAATAGTTTAATTATTTCCAGCCTCGTTTACTACTGGCGTGAGGTCATCCGATTGGATGCCCGTGTATTACCACAACACAGGCGCAGGTCTTCCACAGATGACCTGTGTCTGTACGATTCAAGCATCCTGCAACTAGATTTAGAGGTGTGTGACCACCTGCATCGTACAAGTGGTCAGAGGATAGTGATAAAATATATTAGTTTAGCATCTGAAAATCAAAGAAAATAAAACAAGATCACTGAAATATTTCTTGTGCGCGCTCCTTATCCTTTTATCGGGCTGCGATTGTGCAACCCAGAAAACGAAACAAACCATCAATAAGACGGGGGAGCTGGTAACAAAGACCGGCTCAGAATTTATGGACGGCGCTACGAAAGGAAAACAAAAAACTTTTGCTGAGGAACCGACCATATCTCAACAACTTACCGACAAAGGTTTGGGGTTAGGTACCATTTCCATCCATAGTACAGACAGCGCTTCCGATAACGTCTTGACGGCCTACCTTATCTTCGATAAAGACATAGACCAAAAGATAATGGTGAAATTATTTACCGAAAGTCATAAAGAGTATGGGCGAAAGTAGATGACCATAATTGGTAAACAAGGTGAGGCAAGAAATGTGGACTTCGTTTTTGATAGCAGAACGAGGATAGATGGCAAGGGAAGTGCGACGTTCGAGTAAGCATGATGGTATTTGCGAGCCAGACTGGGGCAAGTCCGTCGCCTACATGGGTTATACGGTTAGTATTTGCTGCAGCGACTCATCCGTATATCCCTTTGCATCCCATTCTGTATCCGCTTTATCCCGCGCTTTATCCAAGAGAAATTTTGCCATCACTTTTTTAAGCTCCAATAAATGCTTCTCGGGGACCTCGGCAGAAAATACTTTCAGCAATTCCGCTTGCACGTTGCTTAATGGTGGATGAACTGGTTGGTTTATCATAGATCACTATTTACTTATCTAAAAGTACGAATAATAGCGTTTATCTGGAAATAAGTCCTTACTCGAATATCTTCTCCAGCGCCCAGGCTTTCAGGCGCATCTCTTCGTATTCTTTTTCGGGTATGCTGTCTGCGGTTATGGCGCCGCCGGTGTGGTAGGTGAGTAATTGGGTTTCAGCATTGTAGAACAGACTACGGATAATGACGTTGAAGTCAAAATCACCTTCAGGGGTTATATAACCAACAGTACCACTAAATAGTTCTCTGCGGCTGTGCTCGTATTCATCTATCAACTGCATCACTTTTATTTTGGGTGCGCCGGTCATGCTACCCATGGGGAAGGAATAGCGCAGGGCATCTGTGAACTTCATGTCTTCGCGCAGTGTACTGCTTACTGTAGATATCATCTGGTGTACCTGCGGGAAGGAATAGATACCAAACAGTTCATCGACCTGCACGCTGCCTACTTCTGAACAACGCGCCAAGTCGTTACGCATCAGGTCTACTATCATCACATTTTCGGCACGCTCTTTAATGTCTATGTGGAGCGCTTCCTTTATCTGGTTGTCCACAGTCGCATCTGCATCTCTGCGTGCAGTGCCTTTTATGGGCTGCGCCATCAGGCGGCTACCATTTTTATATAGGTATCGCTCGGGGCTTGCGCAGGCCATGTATTGCTGGTGCAGCTTGTAGTATGCAGAGAACGGCGTGGGGGAAAGAAAGTCAAGCGAAAAATACATCTGCAACGGGTCGAGCGACACACCTTCAGCAAACCCTTCTGTGCAATAGTTTATTTCGTAGCAATCCCCATTCACTATATGTTCTTTCAGGCTGGCAACGTCTGTAAGATATTGCTCCTTACTGGTGGTATAGTTCCATGCAACATCCGGAAGTATACTGAACGTTGGGAAGCTGCCAGTTATAGCACTGTAGATATCATCGGGCGAATGGTGCTGTGTTTCTATAGTGAACGTGCTATGGTCTGTACTGATGTAGCAAACCGTCTCGGGCAGAAAGAAATGAAATTGTGGTATACCCAACCCCACAGGGTGTTGCGAGGATAGCATAGGGTGTAGCTCATCTTTATAGTCGTAAGCTATGTTGCCAAACAACCAGTCTTTATGCTGGTGGTGCAGCGCCTGCAATGCAGACAATGAGGTTGCGGTTTGGGCTTCTGCACTTGCTACAGCCAGCAGGCACTCGTACCTGCCATGTGCTGATGTATACTCATTGCTATGCAGGAAAACAAGAATGCTGAATTGGGCGGCCCAATTCAGCATTCGTTGCTCTAAATGTGTATGTCTGCCCTGGCTAATGGGGTATTCAGCCTTATTTCTTTGCAATGTTATGGTGATATCTAAAAATCGTCGTCATCGTCATCAAAACCTCCGCCTTCACTAAAGAAACCCAGGTCTTTGAACTCTTCATCTATATCAAAATCATCGTCCCCTTTGCCTGGCTTTTTCTTTGCAGGGCTGCCTGCTTTGGTCTTAGATTTAGGAAGGTCGAATTCTTCAAACTCTTTATCGAGGTCAAACTCATCTTCCTCTTCTTTATCAAAGTCATCATCTATATCGTCTGCATCGTCATCATCATCGTCGTCACTGCTCTTCTTTTTAGACGTTGCTTTTTTTGCTGCTGTTTTTTTCTTTGGGGCACTATCATCTTCATCCAGATCGTCGTCCTCATCGTCATCATCATCATCGTCGTCAGAAGCTTTTTTTGATGCCTTGGATGGGGCAGCTTTTTTAGCTGCAGTTTTCTTTTTTGGGGTTTCGTCTACCTCGTCCAGATCTTCATCATCGTCTGTTTTTTTAGCAGACTTTGATGCTACTTTTTTAGCTGCAGGCTTCACGCTTTTATCGGCGGTTTTCTTGGTAACGTCGTTCTTGTTAGTATCTGATCTCATAGCGCTCATTCGTTAATGGCGTAAATTTTTAATTGTTTAGGGAAATTCCCAAATTTTTTTGAAGTAAAAAAAACATAATTTTTTTTATCACGGAATTTCCAGCAATTGGTCTCTTCCAGTACCGTTAGAAACGTAGCTGATCTTGGTCTCCAGGTAGTTCTCCATGAAGCGACAATAATCTTTAAAAGTATGCGGCAACTCATCGTAATTGACACAGCTGCTTATTGGTTTATCCCACCCCTCAAAGGTCTGGTAAACAGGCTCAATATCTGTAGTGCAAATATCGTAGGGCAGCTCTTTTGTTTCTTTGCCGTCTATGAGATAAGCTACCGCAGCTTTGATGGGATTGAACTCATCCATCACATCGGCCTTAGTGACTATCAATTTAGTGACGCCACTGAGCATTACGGTATAACGCAATGCTACAAGGTCTATCCAGCCACAACGGCGCGGACGGCCTGTGGTAGCGCCAAACTCATTACCTGCTTTTCTAAGAGCCTCGCCAGTTTCATCGTGCAGCTCTGTGGGGAACGGGCCGCCACCTACGCGTGTACAATATGCTTTGGTGATGCCGTATACATCGCCGACACGCGATGGAGCAACGCCCAGCCCACTGCAAACGCCCGCAGCTATGGTATTGGATGAAGTAACGAATGGATACGTACCGAAATCAATATCGAGCATACTGCCTTGCGCCCCTTCTGCCAGCACTTGCTTGCCATCTTTCAGGTGCATATCCAGCCAGTATTCACCATTCACTATCTGTAGTGTGCGTATAAATTCAATGGCTTCGAAAAACGCTTCTTCCCATTGCTTCCAGTCGACCTGATGATCGTATTGGCGCAACATATCGAGGTGTTTTTGGGTAAGCTTATCGTACTTATTTTTGAAATCTTTGGTGAGAATATCGCCAATGCGCAGGCCATTACGACCAGTTTTATCCATATAAGCCGGGCCAATACCTTTTAAAGTAGAGCCGATCTTGTCCTTGCCTTTTGAAGCTTCGGATGCGGCATCCAGCGCCCTGTGGGTGGGCAGTATAAGATGTGCTTTGCTGCTTATATAAAGGCGTTGCAGCATATCGGGTTGCAGTGGCTGTATGGTAGCTATTTCCTTTTTCAAGGTAACAGGGTCTATAACTACCCCATTGCCTATAAGGTTGAGGCAGTGCGATTGGAATATGCCCGAAGGTATAGTGTGCAATACCACCTTTTCACCGTTCACATACAGTGTGTGGCCTGCATTTGGCCCGCCCTGAAAACGGGCTATGATATCGTACTTAGAGGCGAGAAAGTCTACTATTTTACCTTTCCCTTCGTCGCCCCATTGCAGACCCAGCAAAACATCGATCATGAAAATTTATTTAACGTTCAAAATTAACTAACACTGCGTGGTATAAATGCCATGCAAAGCGCAAAAGTAGCATTTACATTATAATTTGTTTTGCGGATCCTTTTTGCCCTGCATTGTAGACATTAACTGCTGCAATGTACGTTGAAAATTTTCGCTGGAGCCATCCAAAAATATTGTATTCCCCTTGCCTGTTTCGGCAAAATGTTTTATAGCATCGGTCCACATAGAGAATAAAATGAACGATGCATCAAGGTTGGCATTCTCCACTTCTTTGGCTGCCTGGGCTATACCTTTGGCCACCTCTTCGCGGAACAATGCGACGCCCTGGCCACGCATTTGTGCCGCTTGCTTCTCGGCTTCGGCAGTTATCTTTATAGCATTACCATCGGCCTCGGCAGCTTTTGTTTTGGTGATGAGGAGTGCCTGGCCTTCGTTCTCAGCAGCGGCTTTCAGGTTGTTCGATGCTACGACCTTTGCCATAGAGGTTGTTATCACCTCATCGAAAGTAATATCATTCATCTGCAGATCGAGCAGGTGATACCCCCAGCCGCCCAGTTGCACATCGAGTTGTTCTTTTACATGCAGTATTATCTCGGTACGTAATTGTAATATCTCTGACTGTTTTTTTGTAGCTACAAATGCACGTACCGCGCCTTCTACAGAGCGGATGAGCGCCTGCATGAAGCTACGATCGTCCACGAACTTAAAGGCAACATTCTCAATGGTCTCAGAATCTGTGTTCATGACCGCGTAGAGCAGCATAGCAGAAAAATAAACGTTAGCCTGGTCCTGGGTTATGGCCTGGAACTTGAGCTCCATAGACAAGTTCTGGTAAGATATGCGGCGGTATATCTGCTCAATGAACGGTATACGAAAATTAAGGCCGGGGCGCATGATACGCTTGAACTTACCAAACACTGTGATAACGGCCACCGTGCCTTGCTGCACGGTAACCACCCACATGAGCAGCAGAACCACAAAGACACCTAATAAGATCAATAAAACGTATGACATAGGAGTTGCTATTTGTTTGGAAATATACAAATATGCCCGAACTTCGAATGATATATCATTAGGATTATGGCTGGAGCCAGCAAATATATACTGGACGTAGAGGCAATGCAAACTGATTTTTTTGCAGACAGCGCGCTTATAGGCATAGGCTGCGCGATGCCCCTATACCAGTTTTGCTGGATGCTGAACCGCCGGTTCGACATAAACTTTGTACGAGAACCGGAAATGGATGTGAAGATGCCCGCTAAAAAAGATATTGCAGACACGTACTTCCCTGTGTACCAATATGTATTCCCTACCGGTAGCTATACGTACTTGCTTTATAACCTGAAAATAAATACAAAATCGCTATTGCCGGAAATAAAGCAACTGGATTACCTATGGATGATACAAAGCTCTACACCTGCCAAAGACGCAGCTTCGTTCATTAAATACCTGCGCCAGATACCAGAGGTACTGCTGGCCCAGGTACTGGAACCAGGCCAACTGAAGAATGTAGATAATCTTTTACTATAATATCTTTATTGTAACGCTTTATCCACAATGCTTTGGGCTGGTGAGGCACTAATTCTTATTTAAGTGTTGCACATACCTGTATTTTGTTATTTTTGCTGCCTGTCTAAATAACTATCATGAATTATCGTAAAGTAAACAACCTCGTAGGTTGGATCACGGGCGCTATTGCCTATCTCGTTTTCCTGAAAACGATGGAGCCCACAGCCAGTTTCTGGGATTGCGGTGAATTTCTTGCCTGCGCATACAAGCTGGAAGTAGGCCACTCGCCCGGAGCACCTTTCTTTATGATGGTGCAACGCATCTTCGGTTTGCTGGCCGGCGGCAACAAAGCTGCCGCTGCATGGTTCATCAACTCAGAGTCGGCACTCACCAGCGGACTTACGATATTATTCCTTTTCTGGACCATTACCCATTTTGCTAAAAAACTGCTGGTACCTAAGGGAACTACACCAGATGGCAGACAAACACTGCTCATTATGGGCGCGGGCCTTGTGGGCGGTCTCGCTTATACTTTTTCTGATACCTTTTGGTTCTCTGCCGTTGAGGCTGAGGTTTATGCTACCTCATCTTTCTTTACAGCCCTTACCTTCTGGGCCATACTGAAATGGGAAGATGTGGCAGACAACAAATATTCTGACCGCTGGCTGGTACTTATCAGTTACCTCATTGGTATATCTGTGTGCGTACACTTACTTAACCTCCTTACTATACCGGCGGTGGCCATGGTGTATTACTACAGGCGCTACGAGGCTTCTGTACCCGGCGCTATCATTGCCTTCCTGGCTGGTTGTGTGGTACTGGCGCTGGTGCAGTTCGGTATCATACAGTATGTACCTATCCTGGCATCGAAACTGGATGTGGCATTTGTGAACAACATGGGGCTGCCGCTGGATACAGGAGCGATCACCTTCCTGGTATTTTTGGTCGCTTTACTGGCATGGCTGCTGGTATTTGCAAAGCGCAAGGGCTACTACCTTGTGCATACCGCGGTGCTGTGCATCATGTTCATTCTTATTGGTTATAGCAGCTACATAGTACCTATCATCCGCTCCCGCGCTGATGTACCTGTCGATATGACCAACCCGGACAATGTTGTCAGCTTTGTATCGTATGTAGATCGTGAACAATTTGGACAACAGCCACTATTATTCGGACAGGACTTTACCAGTCGCCCAGACCGTGCGATAGACAAAGGCCCGATGTACTACCTGAACCTGAAAGACGGTAAAGCGCACTACGATGTGGTGGGTGAAAAACAAGATTATCATTATGAGGATGTGCGCTTCTTCCCGCGCATATACGACAATAACGACCCGATGCACGTGAACTTCTACCGGTCTTACCTGGGGCTGGCACAAGGGGAAACACCAACATCGGCAGATAACATGAAGTATTTCTGGGGGTACCAGATGAACTGGATGTGGTGGCGCTACTTTATGTGGAACTATGCCGGCCGCGAAAATGACGTAGAAGGACAGGGCGACCCTAAGAACGGTAACTGGGTATCGGGCATAAAATTCCTGGACCAGTACCGCGTGGGTGATATGGATAAATTGCCGGAAGGCTTTGTGAACAATGGCGCACGCAATGAGCTATACTTCCTGCCTATGATATTGGGGCTTTGTGGTATGGTGTACCAATTTAATCGTAAGTCAAAGGATGGAATAGTGACGCTGACCCTATTCTTCTTTACAGGTGCGGCTATAGGAATATACCTGAACATGCCACCAGTGCAGCCACGTGAACGTGACTATGCATTCGCAGGTTGTACTTATGCCTTTGCTATATGGATAGGGCTTGGGG
Organism: Flavipsychrobacter sp.; assembly: GCA_965276955.1. GTDB lineage: Bacteria > Bacteroidota > Bacteroidia > Chitinophagales > Chitinophagaceae > JABDEZ01. Next base: position 70,404 of record CBDIBP010000042.1, on the reverse strand, counting down.
TGCTGATGATAGAGCAGTATATGGCCAGGGTGGCCAAGGGCCGCGTGGCAGCATACCTTACCATAGCCATATGCCTGCTGGCAGTACCTGTGCTGATGGCAAAAGTAGAATGGAACGACCACGACCGATCGAACAAAACACTGGCAAGGGCTGTAGCTTATAACGCATTGTCATCGTGCGCGCCAAATGCCATATTGTTCACCGCCGGTGATAACCAGACCTACCCGCTATGGTACCTGCAGGAGATAGAGGGCTTCAGACCCGATGTACGTATCATAAACACCAGCCTGCTGGGTATAGACTGGTATATAGACCAGCTGAACTACCGCATAAATGATGCAGATGCACTACCTATGGTATGGCCAAGAGAAGCTTACCTGGGCGAACGCAGCAACTATATCACCTATTTCAACAATCCGCAGATGCAGGTGCCGCAGGACAAGTACATCAACCTGACGGACATCTGTAAATTCATAAGCAGCAGTGATAATGCCCAAAGGCTACAAACCCAGGGCGGCGACTATGCCAACTACTTCCCTACCAAAAAGTTCTTCCTGCCTACGCTGAGCAAGGCCGACCTGGTAAAGAACGGGCTGGCAAATGCAGAGGATACTGCCATGCTGAATACGGAAATGAAGTTCATGTATCCAAAGGATGGCGCTACCAAGAGCGATATAACCATACTGAACATACTGGCAGGCATAGCGAATACCGGATGGAAACGCCCGATGTACTTTGATGCGGGATTACCAACGGACAACTATGAAGGACTTGCTGAATATTTGAAACTGGAAGGGCTCGTGTATCGCGTAATGCCGTACAAGAGCAATGATTCAGCATTTAAGGGCCAGCAATTGCTGGGCTCGGTAGACCTGGATAAAACACTGAACCTCTTCAACAAGACATACATATGGGGTGGCGCGGATAAGAACAATGTGTATTTTGATGAACCTAACCGCAGGGAATTCATGATATACCGTATGAACGCTGCTTTCACGGCCAACGTACTATCGGCAAAAGGCAGGAACAAAGATGCAGACAGCCTGCTGAATAAAGTATACAACGGTATCACAGAACATTCTTGCTACTACGACTATACCGGCTACCTGATGGCCAACTCCTACTATCGTGCAGGCGACCTGGTAATGGGCCGCAAACTGACCATGAAGTTGCTGAAGACCACAGAGGACGAGCTGAACTGGTTGCAAACAGTGAATGAGGATCAACGTGGATCTGTAGCCGGAGAAATAAATAACGACTGGGAAATGATACGTGCACTTGGCGGCCTGGCAGGTGCCGTAAAAGACAGTGCGACGATCAATATACTCAACAAACGCATGGAAATGATGTACCCTAAAATAAAGCCATACCTGAACATGCGCGGCGGTGGCGGCGGCGACCAACAGTAGGAAGTGATAGAATGGAAATAAAAAAGAGGCTCCGATAACGGGCCTCTTTTTTATTTCCATTGCAGTACCTTATCCTCGGCTATAACGTAGATATGCTCATGGTCATCCGCCTTCACGTTATGGCTACCTGTGAAGCTGCCAAATGATGGGAGTATCATGCGGTGCTCATCGTGGCAATAGCAACATAACCTGAAAGACTGGTTGCCTTTGCCACTGATGCGGAGCGCAGGATGTACATGACCGTGTATCATAAAGCCTTCGATGCCTTCTACATGGTCGTGCACTAAAACGAATGGACCTATTGTATAACTGTCTTTATGTACCGTAAGATCCCAGTCCAGATATTTACTGGCAGGTAGTATATCGTGGTTACCCACCACAAGGTCTATATGCAAACTGCTATGCGCAGTGCGCCAGTGCGCGAACATGTCGACCTCTTTATTTTGCTTGCTGTGAAACATATCGCCGGCTACAATAAGCCGTTCAGCATTATAGTGCTTTACCAATTGAGCCAGCCGCACCTCGTCGCCGGTTTGTGCGTGTACGGGTATGGCAATACCGTGTTTCCTGAAATGGCCGCCTTTGCCCCAGTGCATATCCGATACTATCAGCGCTTTTTGTGCGGGCCACCACAATGCACGCTCTGCTAATAAAAAAACCTGTTCCCCCTGCAATGCTATCTCCAACATAAAGTGTATCAAAAATACGTAACAACCGTAGTATTTTGAATAATTGTGTTGATGCCCGGTACAAGCCGCTAACTGAACAGGAATGCAATATCGTCCGTGGTCAGTTTCTTCAGGAAGGCATTGTCGTCTGATACCAGGTCGCTGGCCAGTGCACGTTTGCGCTCCTGTAGTTGCAACATCTTCTCTTCAATGGTCTCCTTACATATAAGCCGGTAGGCGAAGATATTTTTTGTTTGCCCTATACGGTGCGTACGGTCTATGGCTTGCTGCTCTACGGCAGGGTTCCACCACGGGTCCACAATATACACATAGTCGGCGGCAGTAAGGTTCAAACCTATACCACCAGCCTTGAGCGAGATGAGGAACACACGGCAGGTCTCATCGTTCTGGAACAATTGGATATTGCGTTCCCGTTCGGTAGATGAAGAACTACCATCGAAGTATGCATAAGAGATACCTTGCTCTTTAAGGTGGGTGCGTATCAGCCCCAGCATACCCAGGAACTGAGAGAATATAAGCACCTTATGGTCGCCTACATTTTCGGTGATCTCCCTCGTCAGTTCTTCCAGCTTCACAGAATGGTTGCCATATTCATGATCCTCATTGAGTATAGCAGGTGAATCGCATATCTGGCGCAGCTTGGTAAGCCCCTGCAGTATGTGCATGGTAGACCGCTCTATGCCGCGTTCTTCTATCATGCCCAATATCTGCGAACGGTAAGAGTTGCGGTAGGCATCGTATATCTTGCGCTGCTCCGGCCCCATTTCGCAAAACAGTATGGTCTCTGTTTTTTCGGGGAGGTCTTTTGCCACCTGTTCTTTAGTGCGGCGTAGGAGGAAAGGATATGTCAATTTTTTAAGCTGCTGCTTCACTTCATCTTCCTGAAACTTATCGATAGGTGTGGCAAACTCGTTCATAAAAAACTCCCTGCTGCCCAGCATGCCGGGGTTAAGGAAGTTCATTTGCGCATACAGGTCGAATGTATTGTTCTGTACCGGTGTACCACTTAGCGCCAGCCTGTTCTTACTATTGAGTAATAACGATGCCTTTGCAACCTGCGACTGCGGGTTCTTGATGGATTGAGACTCATCGAGCACCACATAATCATAAGGGATGTCTTTGAACATCTTGATGTCGCTGCGCATGGTGCCATAGGTAGTTATGGTTACCGCAATACCATCGAACGTACTTGCCTGTACGGCGCGTTTAGGACCGTGATGTATGAAACTGGTAAGGCCCGGAGTGAACTTCTTTATTTCATTCTCCCAGTTATACATCAGCGTGGTAGGGCACACGACCAGGAACCTGGCCTCAGGCGTGGTGTTCTTTATGTGCTGGAAAAAGGCAAGCGTTTGTACTGTTTTACCCAAACCCATATCATCTGCCAGTATACCACCCCACCCGGCTTCTTTCAGGAACAACAGCCATTGAAAACCCGCAAGCTGGTACGGGCGCAGCAAGGCGGTCAATTCTGCCGGTGGTTCTATATTGCTGTAATCGTTTGCTATTATGCTATCCAGTTTTGCCTTCTTGCTCTCCAATTCCTGTTGCAGCTCATTCTCATCTACTTCGGCAAGCAGTTCATCCAGCACACTGAAATGGTATTTTTTCAACCGTACACGGCTGCCCTTAGTATCGCCTACTTTGAACAGCAGCGCATATTTTTTCAGCCAGTCCTCTGGCAGCAAGCCTATGGAGCCATCGCCAAGCCGCACAAAATTTTGTTTTTGTACCAGCGCTTTCTTTATATCCTCTACAGTAACTATCTGTTCCCCAAAGGTGATCTCTATGTTGGCGTCGAACCAGTCGATATTACTGGTGACATGTACATGGGTATCGGGCTTATGGATGTTGATACGAAGATTTTTCAAACCTTCGAACCCGAACAGGGTCACATTCCACTCCTTCATGGTATCTGTGAACCTGAAGAACCAGTTGTTGGCCAGCACACTTGTGCCGGGCATATGCAGGAAGTGCTCTTTAAAATTTTGTTCTATATCGCTGTGCAGGTAGCGCAGCATGTTTATGAATTCCTGTTCCGCTTCATCATTGCGCTGCACAATTTTCACTACGCCGTTCTGCGGCTGTATCACATCGCCAAAATAGCCCCACTTCACATCTATGCCATCGTAAGAAAATGCGGGGGTCATTACCAGCACCTGGTCGCGCTCTTGCAGATATAGTTGAAATTCTGGCTTTATCTTGTCAACGGTCTCTACCAGTTCCTCATCAAAATGTACGTGCAGGTTGCGGCTCCACGGTATCACAGTTTGTTCCAGGTACTGCGGCCAGTCTTTATTGCTTACCTGTATAATACCTTGCGGTGGAAAATGCTCTGCGATATTTATTTCCTGTGTGCTACCTATACAAAACAATTTATAGTCGTACAGGAACAAGGCAGCGTTGTAAGCATGCACTTCATCGTGTGCAACAGCACGCCCTTCTATGGCCCACGACAGGGTAACAGTATAATCCTTATTCTCTTTCCGAACACTCAACTGGGGGTGCACTACTGAATCTGCAAATTGCACAGGATCGAGCGTGGCAGATGACAAGGGTCCAGATGATGTTTTAATGAAGCACAACTCGTATTTAGAATAACGCTCGAAAAGTTTGTGATACTTGGGCAACAAATATTCCCATACCTGCTCCTTGATTTCAGCAGCCGGGTTGTCTTTTAGTACCTGTGTATAGTCATCAAGAAAATCGCCGAACGGAAGGTTTTTGCGCAGGTATTTTAATATCTCTTCGGGCAAGAACTTACGTACAATAGGTATCAGTTCGCGTTCCTCATCGCGATAGCGGGTAGGATCCACGTATTGCAGCAGTTCCAGCTTGTCTATGCCGTTTATATATTTCTTGCCATCTTCATCTGTATAGCCTGCTACCAAAAGCATGTGGGTAGATGGATACCAGTTAGTAGTGGTATCAAGCACCAGGCCCAGTCTTTTTACCTCTTCGACAATAACGGGAACAGCAACCGCTAATGGTTGCAGTTTTTCTGGCGCCGCCACTTTTTTTATAGACTTATCAAGCACCCGCAAGAACGGCTTACCGTTCTCGTATATGAATGTAAACTTATTGGTGAGGTCGTCACTTAAGGAATACCCATACTGTTCCAGCAGCTTGTTCTTCTGTATGTCCCAGTCGTGCATGCTCTGGAAATACTGGGCGCCATATTTTTTTAATATCTGCAAGAACAAGGTAGCCTTGTGCACACAAAGTGGATGGTCTTTTTCGTCGCAGCCACATGAAGTATCGAAATACCGGTCCTCGTTTTGTTTGATGACCACTTTATAGGTCTTATCTTCATCAGGCACTTCAGCTTCAATAGTATCGGCTTTGGCGGTGGTAATGATGCTTTTATTGGCAGCGGCCCAGCGCTCTGCCTGCTCCATAGTAGGTGCCGATGAGAATACACGAAGCATCTGCGTGTTTATCTGCCGCATGCGTACTACGGTGTGCTTCTGATCGTAAGTGATATCACTATTCTCAAAAAAGCCACTTTGTAATATCTCATTCAGCTGAAAGAGTGCCGCGACCTCGTGGCGGCAAATATCGCCAAGGTTGTATGGGCATTGGCACCTTACGGACAGGTCCTTAGGTTGCAGGAATTTTAGAACAGTAACGGTATAATAGTTCTGGTACAGATCATTACGCACACGAAAACGCACCTGCTCCAGCAAGTGGTCTACATCAAGCAACTGCACACCAGAGGTGTAAAATATTTTTTTCCCGCGCCTTATTACTTCTTCGGTACCATGATTATAAACATGGCGCAGTAGTGGTGGTAATGACATTTATAGTATAACCGATTCAAAAAAAGACAATCTCCAAAAGTACCGAAAAACCTGCGATGATGCGTGCGGTACGGTTAAATATATGTTAACCACCTATAGTTGAAATATATAGCACCTACCATTTTTTGAAAATGATGAATACGGCCGCCACAATAAGGCAAAAGCCTACAATATGGTTCCACTCAAATTTCTGCTTGAAAACGACCATTGAAAAGCCCATGAAAATAATAAGTGTTATGGCTTCCTGTATCGTTTTCAGTTGCACCAGGCTGAAAGGACCGCCATTATCTTTGAAACCTGCACGATTTGCAGGCACCTGGAACAAATACTCAAAGAACGCAAGCCCCCAACTGATAAGTATAATTGAGAATAATCCCAGATTCTTGCCCCAAGGCATTTCTTTGAATTTCAGGTGGCCATACCATGCAAACGTCATGAAGGTATTAGATATAAATAGGAAAAGTATTGTCTTAAAAGCTTTCGCGAACATGGAGGAGATTTAGCATATGAATATACATTATGCGGTACGATGATAACGTAAAAAATATGCCACATGTCCATTTTTGATAGGGCTTAGCATTTAGGGCTCCCGTTGTATATGAAATTCATAATGTAAAGCCCGGACAGACGAGTCACCATGACCCATCGGCCAATAACCTGGCCTGGCTGCAGGTGAGCCTGATATTTACTTTGCGGCTGATCTATAATTAATAACCTAATTGCACCCGTCGGGGGTGCATACAGCGCCATCATTAGTAAGGGGCAGTGCATTTTGTGCAACCACTTGCCATGTCTGGTCGAGGGCCTGTAAAAAAGTAGTGCTGTCCTGAGCGCCGGATATGGCGTATTTGTCAATGAACACAAAGAAGGGCACACCATTCACTCCTATTTGTTGCGCCTGTTGTATATCACTATGCACTTCTTCGGCATAGGCATCGCTATCCAGCATTTGCTTTACTTCATCTTTATCCAATCCTATACTTGCGCCCAATTCTATAAGTGTATCGTGGTCGGCAGTATTTTTCCCTTCTGTGAAATAGGCCGCGAATAGCCGCTCTTCAGCAGCATCTTGCAAACTATGCTTTTTGGCGAGGTGAGAGAACCGATGTGCATCGAATGAGTTGGCTACCACTGCCTTATCGAAATTGTAAGTGAGCCCTACTTCTTTTGCCATGCCGGTAACGTAGGCATTCATTTCGCGGGCCTTATCAATGGATATGCCTTTATGTTCTGCCAGGTACTGGTCAATACTCTTATCTGCCTGCGTGCGCATATCAGGCGCAAGCTGGAAACTTTTCCATGTTATCTCTACTTCTTCCTTATGCGGGAAAGAAGCCAATGCCTGCTCGAACTTGCGCTTACCTATGTAGCAGAAAGGGCACATCACATCGCTCCAGATATCAACTTTCATCTACGTCTTTTTTATTAATTATTGACCCGACAAGCATATGTCGGGTCGCACAAATACAGGAAATAAGACCATGATATCAGCTACCCCTGCTGCCACCAGTTTTTATCATTTTCTTGGGCGCCGAAGCTGCGGTCGGCTTTACGGTTATCTTACCGTTCACCACGTTGGTCTTTGTGGATTTTCCACCTTTCTTGGTGTTTTTACCGTTATTATTCAATAATGACATGATCGCTCTTTTATTCGTTATGCTAATGTAAGAAAATTGCGGCTGAATATATGGCATGGTTTTTCCTTTAATACATAGTGGATAGTAAAAAGAGGAAGTTTATTCGTGTATTGGGGTACCTGGGTATATTCCTGTTAATATTGCTGGCCGGCACTACAATAGCATTCAATTTATTATATAAAAGCTATATCATTAAGCACACTGATGGCTGGGTAGCAAAAGCATCGGACAGTGTGTATCATGCTTCTATACAGGATGTGAGTATAAACGTGTTTACCAAGCGCGTTCTCATAACAGGGCTGAAAGTATGGGCCGATACCACGAACGCCAACTACAAGAAGGCTACCCGCAAGTCGTTCAAGATAAATGTAGGCGGTACTATAAATGAGCTGGAGCTGGATGATGTGCAACTAATAAAGCTGTGGCGCCAAAAAGTTGTTTCTTTTGGGAATGTGTATATAAGGGAACCCAAAGTAGTGATAGAACGCACATATGCTATTGCTGACAACAATGCCCCTGAGCATACTAAAGCGCCAAGCATAAAAGGACTAACGGCCGAGAACATATATATACAACGACCAGACATTACCTACAGAACTTATGATAAAGAACTGGATGTAGCTACCTGCAAGCTATCGGGCGGCGATGCCACACTCGCGGACTGGCGGCTGGATAGCACCATGAAGGATACTACACGCTTCCTGCTGGCCCGTTCATGCATCATTAACTGCAACGCATTCAGCTTTTACCAGCCTTCTATGCTGTATATTTTTAAGACAGATGCATTTTATACCAACACCGCCGATAAGCACCTGCGCTTAACAAATGTGACCATAGAGCCGCCTATGGATAATGTGACCTTCTACAAGCGCCTTGGGCACAGGACCACCGTTTGCAGGTTTCATGGGCCGCTGGTGGATATAGCAGGATTCGACTGGACCGGTGTGCTGCACAATAAGACCATTGCTGCCAGTAAAGCGGTGTTCGATGCACCCCGGCTTGCCTTATACTTCAATTACCTGATACCATCACACCCCGGTAATATGCTGGAGCAAGACCCCCATATGCTATTGCTAAAAGCAGGCATGCATATAAATGTACCCGAGATAAATATACATACGGCCAATATAAAATATACGGAACTAAATGAGGACACCAAACGTGAAGGAACAATATATTTTGACCATGTAGAAGGCCACATCACTAACCTCACAAATATACAAAGCGTTATAGCCCGGCACCCAGACCTTGCAGTGACCGCAAGTGGCCTTGTATTAGGCAAGTCTGCTATGTCGGCATCTATGAAGATATCGTTGACAGATAGTATGGGCCGCTTTGCGATAACTGGCGATGCCAGCGATGTATATGCGGCCGAGGTACGCCAGCCAATAAGGATAATGGCCGAAATAGAAATAGACTCGCTGCAAATTCACAAGATACACGTTCATATATCTGGCAACAGGGATACTTCGCGGTCGGTGCTCGATGTGAGGTATAACGACCTGAAGGCGAAACTTTTGCGTGTGCGGGCGGACGACAGTATAGTACGGATGCCAGTGGTATCTTTTGTGGCTAATACCTTCTTTGTATTCAGCGATAACCCGATGCACGGTAAGGATCTGCGTGTGACCACTACTTTTTTGCGCAGAGATGTGACATGGCCATACTTCGGTACCATTTTAAAGAATATAAAATTAGGCGCCAAACATACTGTGACCCGCGACCCAAAACTGGTAGACGCTATCACTAAAACACTAAGTAAAAAGAAACAAGTGCTTAAGTCCATCGAGAACCTATTCCGTAAAAAGAAGAACAGAAAATAAGTATCCTATTGTATCACTATCTTTTGCGTCAGCACTTGGCTGTCTGTTCTTAACCTTAGCGTATATATTCCAGGGGTCAGTCCTTTTATATCATATGGTGTAGCGGTGTAGCCAGCATTTATGTGCTGTGGAGCCATTAGCTGGCGTACTACTCTACCCGCAGCATCTATCATATCTATACTGCCGCCAGTCGCTTCTTCCATGTAGTATTTTACAATTAACTGGCCGTGCGCGGGATTGGGATAAGAACGTAATAGCTGCTGACCATGATAATAGCCCACCGGTTTTATGCCTGATGTATAAGAACTATCTATGATAATGTTCTCGTCGCCTGGCTGATAATACGTGTACACAAAGTACACCAGCATCATCTCATTGGTAGTGTTCTCCCCTGCTACTACATTTTGCGGCGGTATGTTGGGATTGTTGGGATTGCTGGTGGTATTATCGTAGGTGGCATTAGCGTATAAAGTACTGTTGGCCGGTATCTTCATTATTTTAGGGAAAAGATAAAACCCCTGCCAATGAAAATCCCATTTATTGATGCGTATGAATTGCTGGGTATCGCGCTGTGGTGTCACGCCATACGCCTTTATATTGGTGCCAATGAGGTGCATATGCGGGGCTATGCCCAGCAAAGAGAAATCGAGATTGGGCAACTTTTGTGTTTCGGTGAAAGACTGTACTGTATTGGCCGGTATAGATAATACCCGGTTGATGTTGGTGTAATAGTTAAGTATGGGTTCAATAAATACATTGCGAACAGAAGCGCTTTTGGAGAAGAAGAAACGGATACGTGTGCTATCTGTTTGCCCTGCCGTGCCGGCCGGATAGTGCACTTGTATCACAATATCAGCATTGTGCGGCAACTGCACACCAAAGCCTGTAGGATATACCAATGGCGAAGAGCCAGGTACCCAGCCACCCAGCAATATGGCATTGTTACTGCCTACCCCACCAAAGCTAACATAACCCGGGCCAGGGCTTGCAGAATCGAGCTGGCGACATATGCCCGTAGTATCAGCGTATACCAGCACATGATGTACTATAGCTGCATTGCCGGGTATGGCCTCGAAACCTGAGATATACTTGTCGACAGAAAGACCGGAAGGTACTACAAAGCACTGATACACATCGCCGGTGGCAAAGGTAGCGGTAGATGTGTATGCAGGTATCTGCGTTACCAGGTCGGGCGTGCCGGCAATATCGCCCTGGTCGTTATATACGGGAGGTGGCGGGGCCAGGGTCGGGTTGCCTTGCGGCATGCCACCATTTACCCAGGCAAGTATGGTATCTATTTGCTGCTGTGTGAGTATGCGCTCGTGCGCCAGGTGGCTATAGGCAGGGTCTGGCGGCCAGGGCGGCATATACTTATACTGCACATCTACCTGCATGCCAGCCGCATTACTTACCGCATCCTGGTAGGTGATGAGTGGAAAATGAATGCCGCCTGTATGGTGGCACGACGTGCAATGCTGGTAGAGTATAGGCGCAATTGCCGTGCTCCATTCGGGAGTTTGGGCCCGCATGCTGCCTGCAGCAATAACCAACAGAAAAACAGTGTATACTTTTTTCATAGCAGTAATATAGCTACAATAAATATACTGTTTTTTTGTGTACAATTCTGGAATTTATACCGGTTGGGATAACATTTTCAGATCATTAAGCAAGGCCGAGATACGGTCGGCAGATACCTGTACCTTATTTTTAAATTCTTTGCTGTGCCTGTCTTGTATAGTTCCTTTTGATAATTGGGCGTCAGCTACCTGGTTGTTCAGGTCTTTTTCTATCTCTGCCATCAGCTGCTTCTGTATGTTCGCAATGCTATGCTCTTCCAAAACCTTCACTTCGTTTCCCGGCAGCAGCTCCACAGCGTTCAGGTGAAAAGAAATAAGATCGGAATACACCTTGAACATGTTTATGATCTCTGAAGTGTTAAGTATAGCAGGCCGGGGGTCTATGGCGCACAGCGTACCGAAAAAACGGCCGCCATTCCGTGTGATGGGAATGGAGAAATAGCTTTGGAAACCATACATGGCCGGTGTGTGATGATTGTGATAGAACTCGTCTTTTTCTACATGGTCTATAACTACCTCTTTACCACTCTGCTGTATCTCATGGCAAATAGTGGTATCCACCTTTAGCTCACCACCCGGGCGCAAGCCGAATTGTATCTCATCCCTTACTGCCATGGCCACCCAGCGCTCAGAGGTCACCTTTGCCACCGCAGCAAAGCCCATACCTGTGCTACGGCATATAAGTTCTAAAATAGCAGGTACAATAGCAATGCGGCTCACCGTATCCAAATCTTGTGGTATTTCTATGTCCGTCCTATCCATTCTACATGTTGATGATACAAATCTACTGATAATAAGTGCTGCACCTAATATAAATACAATAAGATGCTATCTATTTTATAGATATAAATAGCTGGTGGTTTAATTACATTTGTACACAAGCCCGATAGGAAATACTGCTGGCGCTAATGGATACAATACCCGATAAAGAGCATAGAAAGATCATCCATATAGACATGGATGCATTTTACGCATCGGTAGAGCAGCGAGACGATCCTGAACTTAGGGGCAAGGCTATTGCAGTAGGCGGTTCACCAACAGGGCGCGGCGTGATAGCTACTGCCAGCTATGAAGCACGGAAGTTTGGCGTGCACTCGGCCATGGCATCAAGAACTGCCATGCGGTTATGTCCTGAACTGATATTGGTGCCACCAAGATTCCCGGTGTACAAGGAAGTATCGGCGCACATACGCGAGATATTCAGCAGGTATACTGACCTTATAGAACCCTTGTCCCTGGATGAAGCATACCTCGATGTGACACAGGATAAACAGCGCACAGGCTCGGCCATACGCGTAGCACAACTTATAAGGCAGGCCATAAAGGATGAGCTGAACCTTACAGCATCGGCAGGAGTATCTATAAACAAGTTCGTGGCAAAAATAGCGTCTGGCATGCAAAAACCGGATGGCCTTACTTTTATAGCGCCTGAACAGGTGACCACTTTTATGGAGCAACTGCCAGTAGAAAAATTTCATGGAGTAGGCAGGGTGACCGCTGACAAAATGAAACATATGGGCGTGCATACCGGTGCAGACCTAAAGGCACTAACTGAAGCAGAACTAACACAGCGGTTTGGCAAAACAGGCGCATTTTACTACCGCATAGTGCGCGGCATAGACGACCGCGAGGTGCGGCCCGATCGCGAGACAAAATCGGTAGGGGCAGAGGATACGTTTCAGCACGACCTGGCAACCCTGGAAGAAATGTATACCGAACTGGACAAAATAGCCGCAATAGTGCATACCCGCTTGCAACGTTATGACCTGAAAGGCAAAACGATCACGTTAAAAATAAAGTTTAGCGATTTTAAACAGATAACCCGAAACAGATCGCTACCCTACCTAACTAATGACCTGGAAACCATAAAAGAAACGGCTAAACAATTACTGGCAATGGCTGATACCGAATACAAGATGGTGCGACTGCTGGGTATCACTGTTTCTAATTTCAACTTACCCGGCAGTCAGCCAAAATATAATGGCAGCCAATTATCACTATTTTGACGGCCGCTGGCACCTAATGAGAGAAGTTTATAAAATAATGTGGGGGAACGATGGGAATGTCAGGATTTTTTTTACTTTTGCAGTCCAATTTTTGGCGAGGTAGCTCAGGTGGTTAGAGCACAGGATTCATAACCCTGAGGTCGGGAGTTCAAGTCTCCTCCTCGCTACAGAAGTAAAAGCCGCTATCATAGCGGCTTTTCTATTTTATCACGTCTCGTTTTTTTTAACCGTAGCAATCTTAGAATTATTCGTCAATTCTTACTAATATACGTACTCAACACATTATATAATATAAAAAAATTTCTATTAAAAAATAATCACCCTTAAAACTAAAATTTCTCATTATCTTAGGTCTTGATAAACGATCATTGCCATTTACAGTATTTTAAAAAGCAGTAAGACCTTAATGCAATATAAAACCACCCTCATGTCACAGTGCGCCATTTGTATCACGCTACCCGATTGTACACCTTTGCAAGTAATGAATGCTGCCATAAAACATGGAGTACACATTGTAGAAAAAGAGGCATATGACGCAGAAAAAGATTATGATTATTATTTAAGCAGGTACGATATTTTTTCGTGTGGGCTGGAGCTAAGCTTGCTTTTTGTATTCGCCGATTCACAATCGGTGCTGATAACCAAGGAAGACCAATTGGAAAACTTCCTTGAAGAATATAACAACCTGAGATATGCTCATCTGATGTTCGATTAGGAGACTTTACCCTTAATAGCTACCTGATCGTTAGCCTGCATTTAGACTTGTTTGCAATAGGAATATCATACGTTGCGATATTCTTACAAGCATTTTTTTACTTTTGCCCCGTATGACACCTCAACGCCGGGAAAGAATAATAAACGTTTTGAATAACAGGCAGCCAGACCTGACCGTGTTACTGGAAAACGTGCACGACCGGCACAATATATCGGCAGTATTGCGCACCTGCGATGCGGTGGGTATTGGTGAAGTATATGTGCTGAATACACAAATAGGTCTGCACGAGGCTTTTGGCAAGAAGAGCTCTGCAGGGGCTGCCCAGTGGATCACCATACATCAATTTGAAGACCTGCAGGCCTGCGTAGCCGCCGTGCGCGCCAAGTGTACCAAACTATATGCTACCCACCTGGGTATAGCATCTTCATCGCTTTATGAACTGGACCTTAAAGAACCTGTAGCATTGGTGTTTGGAAATGAACATGCAGGTGTTAGCGATGAATTGCTGCAACACTGCGATGGAAATTTTATAATACCGCAGGCAGGCATGGTGCGCTCACTAAATATTTCTGTAGCATGTGCTATATCGCTGTACGAGGCCTTCCGGCAGCGCGACCTTGCCGGATATTATAACGGTGAACCACGCATACCTGCTGAAGAATATAAGCGCCTCTCAGCTGAATGGAAAATGTATGATGACATAGTGCGACCTGATAATACAGTATAATAATATCGCAAAGGTCGTACACAACAAAATGTAAAAGGCTGCCAATTGGCAGCCTTTTACATTTTGTGTTGGCAGATATTACCAGCCGCTTTTTACCAGCTTGTCTATCTTAATTACATTGTTATTCTCGTCAGAAACAGTGATCATGTAAACACCGCTTGCCAGTGGGCTCAGGTCTACCTGGGTCACACCATTACCCTTCATCATCAACCTGCCATCGATACCGGATATGGTCACGTTGACCTTTACGGGAGCATCTATATGCACTATTGATGTGGTTGGGTTAGGGTATATCTTCACCTGGTCTTTGCTGATAACATTAGGTACACCCACACCTATCACATACACATCTGAGCTGGTATTGCTGCAACCGTTACCATCGGTGACCATTACTTTATACTTACCAGAATGGATTATTGTGATGCTGTTATTCGGAGTAGGGAGGGTTGTCATTTTTACATCATTGTAGAACCACAGATAATTAACGAATGTACCTGTACTTAGTATATCACCATTCACGGCAACGATAGGGTTAGGTATTGGTAGTTGTGTAACTGCAAAAGCCGGAGAAGTATTACTACAGCCATTGGTATCGGTAACAGTAACGGTGTACAAACCAGAATCGAAAGCATACATATTATAATTGGTTTGTCCACCTATAGTACCACCATTCAGGTTCCATTGGTAAGTAAAGCCGGGGTTTGTATACTGCTCTTTAAGTGTATCAGAAGTACCGGCACAGGTTACGTGCTGCCTTAATGATGTAGATATTATTGTATCAACAGGCAGGCTGTTGACAACAACCGCTTGCGGTGCAGATGTAGATACACAGTTATTACCAACAGCTACTACCGAGTATGATCCACTCTGTGATGCAGTGTATGTAGAACTCAGTGCGTTTTGTATGTTATTGCCATCAACCTTCCACTGATAGTTGACACCTGGCAACTGTGTAGCTGTAAGGGTAACACTGCCACCTTTACATAAAGTAGTAGCACTACCCGCAGTGATACCGATAGCAGGCGCAGCAGTTACTGCAACAGGCACTGCAGCAGAGGCAACAGCACATATACCATTGGATATTACTACACGATAGCTACCACCAGTGGTGACCGTATCATAAGCATGAGTTGCACCGTTAATGTTAACCCCATTGTTCTGCCATTGATAAACAAGACCAGAACCTGTGATGGCACTAAGTGTGACACTGCTACCAGTACAGAACGTTGTAGAAGATGAAGCAAAAACAGTTGTAGACGGCTGCGGGAATACAGTGATACCAACAGGAGCAGAGTTGGCAATGCAGCCATGGCTGCTGGTGACCACTACGAATGCTGAACTGCTGGCGTTTGGAGACGTTGTGTATGTTTGTCCCGTACCGGCAGATCCTGGTACAGGTGTGTTATTCAGATACCACTGGTAGGTATTACCTGCAGCTGCTGATGCAGTAAGCGTAACAGTACTGCCTATGCACATAGAATCGCTGCCAATAGTTGTGATAGAGGCCGCAGGGAACGGATATGTGGTTATAGCCTGCTGTGGCGAAGAACCAGTACAACCAACCGTGTTCGTTGCTATAACGTGGTAAGAACCGGCAGCATTCACAACAAGAGAAGGTGTAATGGCAGAGTTGATAGCAGTGCTACCATTGTACCATTGATAAATAAGACCAGTACCTACTTGTGTATTGAGCGTGACACTACCACCCGGGCATAATGAAGTAGAGCCAGACGGCGTAATAGTAGGTGCAGGTACAGGAGAAACAATGACCTGTATAGCAAATGATGTAGTATCGATACATGGCCCGTTAGATTCTACCACTTTTATAAAAGTGCTATAATTGATAGTACGAGCGTAATCATGGTGGCCATAAGGACCCGTGCCTGGTGATGGCGTCAGTGCTGTATACGAACCAGGGAAGCCGGTTGGCGATGCAAGCCAGATATAGTTCAACGATGTATCAACATTTGCATTGATGACTACACTGCCACCCGGACAGAACGTAGTAGGACCAGCAGCCTGTATCACAGCACTTGGCGGTGCACCTACAGCAACCTGCACTACAGAAGATGTAGCGGTACATGGATAAGCATCGGTAACAGTTACCTGATAGTTACCACCAGTTGTGGTGGTGAATACAGACGTGGTATCAGCAGGCACTACAGGATTACCGTTGTTGAGCCATTGATAATGATAACCAGCTGGTGCGGTTAATACAATTGTGTTACCAGAACATATGATGGTACCATTGTTGGATATTGTAGTGGGTGGCTGATCTACAAGAACAGTATCTGTGAACGAACTAAGTGCACAGTTGTTTTGAGAAACGTTCACATAATAGATACCTGTAGCAGAGGCGGTGTATGTGGTAGAGGTTGCGCCATTTAAAGCCACATTATTCTGGTACCACTGATAAGTATATCCTGGCTGATTGATGGTAGGCGTGCTTAAAGTAACAGCATTCCCGTAGCAGAAAGACAGTGGGCCTGAAGCTGATATCACCGGCGGCGCTGTTGGGCCATTTACCGTCACTGTTACAGGCGTAGGGAAAGAAGCAGAGCAAGTAGGATTGGTGCCAGCGGTCTCTGTTACATTATATGTACCAGCCGTAGTTGTAGTAAGTACTTTCGTGGTATCCTGTGGCACAGTGTTAACCCCGTTCCTGGTCCAGTTATAATGTATACCGGCACCACCATTAGCAGTTAGGGTCACACTCCCACCATTACAGAATGTAGTGGGTCCTGAAGGCGACACCGTTACAGTTGAAGCACTAAGTACATTGACCGGTACGGCTAATGATGTAGCTGCGCACCCTGTAGGATTGGTAGATACGCTTTGATAGCTGCCTGAAACATTTGCAGTATAGGTAGAGCCGAAAGCATTAGGGATAAAATTGCCATTTAGCTTCCACTGATAGTTGTTACCTGTGCCCGTATTTGCGGTAAGTACCACGCTGCCACCTGCACAAAATGTAGTAGGCGTAGATGTAGTGATCGTATCGGTAGGATAAAGACTGACCCCAAGCCTGGCAACGGTAGATGGTATGGTAGTGGTACCGCCGCAGGTACCCGTTACTTGCACCCTGTAAGATCCGGTATCAGATAACTGCGCATTCGTTATACTAATAGTGTTCGTTGTAGCGCCACTTATACTGCCGCCATTGGTGAGTGGTATAGCGCTTGCACCTTTGAACCATTGGTAAGTAAGATTGTAACCGGTGGCACCAACAGTAATAGATGTGGTACCGCCAATGCAGGTAGCGGTATTTTGAGGCTGGAAAGCTATAACAGGTATATTACAACCAAAACTATCGATAACAATACTATCAACAGCTATAAGCCCGCCCGCTTGCGTAGCCCCACCTGCGGGGTGTGGCGTATTGGAGTACCAGGAGAAGAAGTATGCCCCAGTAACTGTTGGTGTATAAGTAAGCGTAGCCGTATTATGTCCGTCAACGGTTACCGTAGTATTAAATAGATTGGTACCTCCCGGGCTACCCTGAGCACTGGTATTTGGTTGCACACCAAAGTTGGCAAATAATTGCAGATTCTCCGGGAATGTTGCAAGTGCATTGGTTGTAAGATAATCGCTGCGGCCACGTTCATAACCAAACTTTATCTTGTATGTCTCACCCGCATTCAACACTAACGCGGGAAGCGTAAAGAATGTATTCTTCCCATTGGTAAAATTACCCACTACATCATCTTCTTCTATTACAGCCGGGTAAGAATTACCGAGCGCATCTTTAAAAACGGTATTTACCTGCCAGCGGCTTTGGCCACTTGTAGTTATATTTTCTGTAAAGCAATTGGGGATATAAGTATTAAGCGTAGTGCTAAAATTTTCAGAATATCTTATAGCATAAACCTGCACCGGCACTGAATATGGCGCTGAATATGCCACCTGTCCCGAGACACCGCAACTATCTGCCAGGCGGTAATACCCGCTGGCGGTAAGGGCAGGTGTAGTGTAAGAATTGGCAGCGGCGGCAAAGAGGCCGAAAGTGCCTGGAATAGTGGTCCAGGTACCTGGTGCACCTGTGGGTGACTGCTGCCAGTAGTTGTAAAGGTTAGCTGCTACGTTACCATCGTTAGCGGTAATAGTAGTGTTACCACCACTACATACAGGTGCACTTAACGCAGCAGATGTTATAGTTGGGCTTTGAGGCGTACCGCTACACGGGGATATCCACTGTACTGAAACATCATCTACGAACATATTCCAGCCGTAGTTAGAACTGTCTTGCAATATAATATAGGCTGGTGCATTATTGTAGGTGATTGGGATATTAAAGGTATAATTATACCATCCGGCGTTTGCCACATTCAGTGACGAAGGCAATAAACTACCTACAGTAGTATACTCACTCAAAACGCCTAAATAAAGTGGATTACCCGACATATTTGGCGTTGTATTCACATAAACGGATAATTTATCATTATCCCAGCCATATGTCGCATATGTAGCATATCCTATACCACCAGCCTGGTTAGTTGACTGATAGCGGTACAACCAGAAAGATAGTTGAGCAAAGCCGTTGGTGTAAGTTTGCAAAGGCAGCGGAGGTGTGACCAACAATAATACCGAGGGTGTATTTGAACCGTAATTATTCATCCATGCATCAGCCGAACCGCTATGTGGGGCTGGACTTGCCGGGTATCCACAACTACCTACGCACCTGGCCCACTGAGATGGGAATGATGAGGTTTGCTGTACAACAGTTGACCAACCTGTTGGGGGGAAGGTAGTACCTTCAAAACCCTCGCTGAGCAATGTCTGCGCCTTTAACGATAGACTTCCAACTGCAAAAACAAATAATAGGATAGTAGTTCTTAGAAACTTTTGAGTACGGTTCATATTCATAAGAGTAATTTGCTAAAATTCAATAGGTTATATGTTGTTTGCGATAGAGCCCTATCCATACCTCGCTATGTAGATCAAAACATAATGAATATAGATGAAAAGTAATGTTCATTATTACGCCTTAACTTAAAGCTAATAGACGCACAAAAACAGTAATAGGTTAGTTTGTAAATAAAAAAAGAGATAAAAATTTTAGCAAAATAGTTTTTTAAAAAACATTTTAAGGATAGATATAGATCGAGCAATGCATCCATTTATTATTTAAAAATGAACGATATTTTCACTTTAAATTAATGCTATATAAATAATGAATTGTTGGTCAAATAAATAACATTCTACGATATTCATTTAATAAAAAAGTGCGCTTTATAAAAATAAAGCGCACTGTCGTAATAGGTAAAATTTTTAATTGCCGAGATAAGATTTTAAAAGACTGCAACGTGTAGCCGTACGCAGCTTTGTGATGGCTTTGTCCTTTATCTGCCTTACCCGCTCGCGTGTAAGAGAGAACTTTTCGCCTATGTCTTCGAGGCTCATAGGGTGCTCTACACCAATGCCAAAGTATAATTTTATAACATCGCGCTGGCGATCAGTAAGTGTGCTTAAAGAACGCTCTATCTCGCAACGCAGTGAGTCATGATGCTCCAGCATAGAGTCAGCCGAATCGGAATTGGGGTTTTCCAGTACATCAAGCAGCGTGTTGTCCTCGCTATCTACGAAAGGGGCATCCACCGATACATGGCGGGCTGCAACACCCAATGTGGTCTCTACCTCTTCTGTGCCTATTTCTAAAAGTTCTGCCAGTTCTTCTGTAGATGGTTCACGCTCAAACTCTTGTTCCAGCTGCGAGTATGCTTTACTGATCTTGTTGGAAAGGCCTACTTTATTAAGCGGCAAACGCACTATACGCGATTGCTCTGCCAAAGCTTGCAATATGCTTTGGCGTATCCACCAAACTGCATAAGAAATGAATTTGAAACCACGTGTCTCATCAAAACGTTGGGCTGCCTTTATAAGGCCAAGATTGCCTTCGTTGATGAGATCGCTCAAGGAAAGCCCCTGGTTCTGGTATTGCTTTGCCACCGATACCACAAAACGAAGATTGGCTTTAGTAAGTTTCTCTAACGATCGCTGATCGCCCTGTTTTATCTTTATAGCAAGCTGTACTTCTTCCTCAGGAGTTATCAGATCCACCTTACCTATTTCCTGAAGATATTTTTCAAGAGATTGACTTTCACGATTGGTGATCGATTTCGTGATCTTAAGCTGACGCATAGACATAGGCTGAGCATTGAGTGGTTTAGAAAAATGGAAAGTCTGGTTATCTTTAAATGAATGACAATGACAAATATGTGGCAAATCTAAAGGTTCTGTCAATTCAACCCAAAAAAGATTAAGAATTCGTTAACAGCGGCCTAAAAAGGTTTTCAACACAAAACGCATATATTTTGAATAATTGTGGGGATAAAAATTTTGATTGTTCAATGATTTTTTTATTATTGCACCCAAACTACGATAAAAGTGAATAATTCCACGACGAAGAAAAAGATAATGTACACGTTAGAATTCCCGGTAAGATGCTCCCCAACCATACTATATGAATTTTTGTCTACTCCCGTAGGACTACAGGAGTGGTTCGCAGATAAAGTTGATCAGAGAGACCATACTTTTTACTTTAGCTGGAACGGATCTACAGATATAGCAGATGTAGTTGAATACATGGATAACGAATTTATAAAATATCGTTGGGACCATTATCCTGATAACGAATATTTTGAATTCAGGATAGAGCAGAGCTCTATCACCAACGAAACGATACTGAAGATCACTGATTTTGCAGAAAAGAACGAGATCAAGGATCAGGAGCGCCTTTGGCACACACAGGTAAATGACCTGAAGCACCGCATAGGTAGCTAAACAACATTTGAAAGATGATACCAATGAAAGGGGCTTGCTTCTGTGTGCGCTGAAGCAAGCCTTTTTCATAAATATATGTTTATTCGGTGCTACAAAGTACCGGGTTGGCTGATGTTTTATGTACGTTTGCAGTAAATGAGCGGCTGTTGATAAAGAAATTGGACATATTGATCATACGCAGTTTTATAGGGCCTTTTGTCATCACCTTTTTCATAGCCCTGTTCGTACTGGTAATGCAGTTCTTCTGGCTGTATATGGACGACCTGATAGGCAAGGGGCTGGGGATATGGATGATACTGCAGCTACTTGTTTTCATGTCTACCACATTGGTGCCGCTGGCATTGCCCCTTAGTATACTGCTATCTTCTATTATGACCTTTGGCAATATGGGAGAGAACTTTGAGCTGGTGGCCATAAAAGCGGCCGGCATATCGCTTCTTCGCTTCATGCGGCCGCTTTTCTTGTTCATATTGCTTATTTGCGGCATAGCATTCATTTTTAGCAACAACGTAATACCGGTGGCCAACCTTAAGGCCCTCTCGCTCCTGTACGATCTGCGCAACTCTAAGCCTACACTCAACATACGGCCCGACCAGTTCAACAACGACATAGACGGCTACTCCATACGTGTAGGCAGTAAGGACAAGGACGGGCAGACGATACGCAACGTTATCATCTACGACATGACCGCTGGCACAGGTAATGATAAGGTGATACTGGCCAACCAGGGTGAAATGATACCATCGGCAGATAAACAATACCTCATCTTCCGGCTGAAGGACGGCTGGCGCTATGATGAAGGTGCCACCAATGGCATACACAACTATGACCAGACACGTATGTACTTTAAAAGCTGGGATAAGGTATTTGACCTGTCCGGTTTTCGCCTGAGCAGAACGAATGAGGACCTGTTCAAGAACGCTTACCAGATGATGAACGTGAGCCAGCTGCGCGAAAACATTGACAGCCTGAAAAGGGACAGAACAAGAACAAGCAATAATGTGGGCGCATATGTGAGCCCATACATCACCTGGTTCAGCGCAGACAAAGAGAAGAAAGAACTGCTGCAAAAGGTAAGGACCGTTGCTGATAAAAACATAAAGAACTACACTGGCACATTTCTGAACCTGATGCCCGATAGTATGCGCCAGCGCACCGTGCAGCTGGCGCTGAACAACGCCAGGAACATAAAGGGGCTTATGGATGTGACCGCAACCGGCCAAGGGCTGCAGAGCGAGAACTATCGTAAGATGCTTGTGGAGCTGAACCGCAAATTCACTTTATCATTCGCCTGCCTGCTCCTGTTCCTCATAGGTGCGCCGCTGGGGGCCATAATAGGCAAAGGCGGGCTGGGTATGCCACTGGTAGTGGCCATAGCGCTGTTCCTTATTTTCCACATAGTGTCTATAACCGGGGAGAAATTAGCTAAAACAGGCTCACTGCCTGCTTGGGTGGGTATGTGGATGGCCACCGCCATGCTGCTGCCTATGGCCTTTTTCCTGATAAACAAGGCACGCAACGATTCCAAGATCTTCAATAAGGATTGGTATATTCGTTTATGGAGGTCAGTTTCTGCTCCTTTTTCTAAAGCTAAAAAGAGATCGATTGCGTAAAAGAACATATTCTTCTTACAACCTCTATTTTATAGTCCCTTTTATCTTGTGGATAATAGTGGGTGGCATACTATTGCTTTCTTTTGATAAGACAACTCTATTCGCAGCAGTAAATACACATTATAATTCCGTTGCCGACCAGGTATTCTACTTCGCCTCAGAATTTGGGGAAGCCTATACTATCATTGCCGCGCTCCTGGTGCTTTTAGGCATGTCATCGCTGCGCAACTGGTGGTTCTTTACATCCGCCCTTGTCTGCAATATCATACCTACCATAGTAGAGCAGCAAATGAAACACTATTTTAATGCTCCCCGTCCTATCAACTACTTTCACAATGCGGCCTGGATACACGTAGGCGACAATTGGCCAGTGCTCATGACCTACAGTTTCCCATCTGGGCATAGCACAGGCAGCTTTGCTTTCTTTTGTTTCCTGTCGCTGTTGCTAAAGGAAAAGTATAAGAAGTGGGGCCTCTTATTCTTTGTTTTAGCCATGGTCGTATGCTACTCGCGCATGTACCTTGCAGCTCATTTTTTTGCAGATGTATATTGCGGCAGTATAATAGGCGGCGCTATGTGCATCATGCTCTTCGCGGTGATGCGGAAGTACCAATATCTTTTCTTTAAAAAAGAGACCCCTCAAAATACTGCACTATAGCATGAACAACATCACCAGGTACACGCTCATCATTATTGCTGCATGTTTATTGTTCCTGCCGTTTCTGGGTCAGGTACACCTGTTCGACTGGGATGAGATCAACTTTGCAGAGTGCGCCCGCGAAATGATAGTATCGAAAGACTACCTGCGCGCACAAATAGACTTTATGCCCTTTTGGGAAAAACCGCCACTCTTCATATGGATGCAGGTAGTGGCCATGAAACTGTTTGGCATCAATGAGTATGCTGCCCGCTTCCCCGATGCCTTTATTGGCGTGGCCACCATCACTACCCTATACTATGCCGGCAAGCGCGTGCTTAACGAAAAACTGGCCAGGTGGTGGGTGCTGCTCTATGCGGCCAGCTGGCTGCCCCACTTCTACTTCAAGTCAGGCATTATAGATCCCGTATTCAACTATTTCATCTTCATGGCCTTTTTCCAGGTATATCTCACAGGCAAGGGAGAGCGCAGAGGGCTGCATGCTGCCATTGCAGGGGTGTTCCTTGGGCTTGCGGTGCTCACTAAGGGACCTGTAGCTATATTGGTGGCCGCACTATCGTTCGGGGTATATATAGTGGTCAATAGGGGCCTGCACTTGCTAAAGGTAAAAGACCTGCTAATAGTAGCGCTGTGCACCTGCATACCAATAGCTCTTTGGTTCGGTGCCGATGTGGCCGCATATGGCTGGTCATCGGGCACATGGTTCGTCAATGAGTTCATTACCTACCAAATAAGATTGTTCCGTACCGAGGATGCAGACCACGGCGGGCCGTTCTTTTACCACTTCATAGTGTTGCTGGTGGGTTGCTTCCCTGCCTCTATGTTCCTGCTCAACTTTGGCCGCCGTAAGACCGGCTATAACGAGAACAAAGACTTTACCCGGTGGATGTGGATCATGTTCTGGGTAGTGCTCATACTGTTCTCTATCGTAAAGACCAAGATAGTACACTACTCTTCCCTGTGCTACTTCCCGCTTACCTACCTGGCCGCATTGCAGATATATAGGATCAACTACAGCCACGGCACACTAAAGAAATGGGTGAAGGTATTATTGCTCACCATTGGCAGCATACTGGGTATTGCCATAACGGCCTTGCCACTGGTGGGGCTCAACAAAGAAAAACTGGTACCGCTGTTCGATGATCCATTTGCGGTAGCTAACCTGAATGCGCTGGTACCCTGGAGCTATGCCGAGTGCATCTTTGGGCTGCTGTACCTGGCCGGTGTGTGGGTGAGCATATGGCTGATACGTAAAAATTTCCGCAGGGGCATTTTGGTGCTGTGCGTGGTGCAGATATTTATAATACAGGTCACCGTACTGCACTTTACCCCAAAAATAGAGGCCATATCTCAGCGGGCAGCCATAGAGTATTTTGAAAGCTTTAAGGGGCGCGATGTGTATGTAGGCGTGCTTGGCTACAAGAGCTATGCGCACCTCTTCTATACCCAAAAGGAAAAGTGGACCAATCCTAACTACATGACCGTGGGCCGTAAAGATCAGCTGGGCCACACCCTGCCCAGCAGCGTGAACGAAGAATGGCTGCTGCGCGGCGCTGTAGATAAACCCACCTACTTCATCTGCAAGATACAGGACGAGCATAAGTTCGATACCATACCGACGCTACAGGAAACCGGGAATAAGAATGGGTTCGTGTTTTTTAAACGCAGATAATATGGTTGGGTGAGGATCTTAGATAGCGCCTACCGTCAGGCTGGGATAAATCAATGAGTTGTTTCCTATTGTTGATAAGGGCAGTATACCTGGAAGGTGTGCATTTGAGGAAATTTCCGACTTTTTCCGGTATAGGTAATTTTAATGATGGGTCTTTAGTGGGCTGAAGTTGGCTACCAGCATACATTTGGGTGGTTCGACCTTTTGGAATTTCCGCTTCGCGCGAGAAATTTGGAGCGGTAGTTTGTGCGGGGTCGTCCTGTGGTACTTTTGTGCCAAAGCGTCTTCCAATTCCTGTTTTATAGCTTCTATCTCTTCTTCGTTGGTCATGGGTGGTGGTACGCCATAGGTAAAGTTGTTGGGGTAACGCTCGTTGTCTTTCCGCGCTTTGAAGTAGCCCTCAGCGTATAGTTGCAGCTTTTGTTTGAACTCTTCGTCTGGGCCAACGTAGCTGGCAAAGTCGGCCATGACCTGAATGTTCATGCCAGTGGATGCATATTGCTTTAGCTTGACTATGCAGTTAACGAGCTTGCGCAGGCACTCCATTTCCTGTTGTGTAGGGAAACGGTTGGAGACCGGACGCTGACCTATCTGGGTCTGCAGCTCGACGACCATGTGGGAGAAGTTATCGACCATGATGGCGGGAGCTGCGAGGGAGGCGGTACGGAGCTCGTCCCAGGCGCCTTTCTTTATCCATAGGTAGAGGGTCTTGGTGGTGATGCCTACCTCGTCGGCTATTTCTTTTTGTGACTTGTGGGTGCCGAAGTAGAGGTCTTTGGCGAGTTGGTTTTGGGTGGTTTTCATAGGTGTTTGGTTTATGGCGTTTGTTTGTAGAGCCGTATCCTTGCGGTCTCCCGCTCGTTGCAAGGTTATTTAATATGTTCCTCTCTCATAGCCTGCTTGTGTTGTCATTTCTTTTTTGGCGGCAAAAAAGAAATAAAAAAGCCGCCCCTTTGCCAATCGCTCCGCGGGCAAAAGGGTTGGCTCTGCTGCGTGTTGTAGCAGGCTCGATGGTGGGCCACTGGTTTTTTGCAGGCGATGAAGGATCGCAACAAAAAAAGGTGGCTGAATATGGGTTCAGCTTTAATGTCTTATAAACTTGTAGCCTGTCCATACTTTCTATACTGTTTGTTTTAGCATGCCCTTAGTTAGGGTTTTAGGTTAAAGTTGGGTTGGATATTTGGAATTACTTTTTGAAAAAAGCATGGTACCGCAGTAAGTGCGGTAGCTTACCTAAGCTACACAGTGCCATGCTTTTTTATTTGTAGACCGGACGCGGGTTTGGGTGTTGAGGAGGATTTTTTTAAAAAGTCTTTAGAAAGCGGTTGATAGATAAAAAGGGTTGGCTTTAGCTCCTAGTTGTTCCCGGCCTAAAGACCCGGGGCACCTGGTACCCTGTGGAACATGCAGAACAATAGGAAAAATAAAATACCTTACATTTATTACCAGTAATAAAACAGCGTAGCTCTCTGCAACTTTTTTTAAATGTTTGATCTCAATCTCTTGGCCAAAAAATTGACTGGTTGTAGAAGCAGACTGGAATACTCATACCTTGAAATTTCCGAAGGTACCGGAATAAAAGAAAATCGGTTAAAGGCTTTTGAACAAGCGCAAATTGAACCAACTGGAGATGAAATACTGATCTTAGCAGATTTTTTCAGAGAGGACTACAGATATTTCATTAGTAATAAACAATCGTCAGCTTCAGAAAACACAGATAACTTGTATCGCCAATTCGGAGACGAATTCACGAAAGAAGACCGTCGTGCAGTACAGGAATTCCTATATATATGCGAGTGCGAGGCCGACATTTGGGCTCTTTTAGAAGAAACTAAAAAGCCTTATTTCTTACCTAATAGACGTTTCGCAGTGTACAATGAAGCTGAAGCAATAGCCAGTGAAGTAAGAATATCATTAGGTTATAAAGAATATGAACTGCTTGAAAATATATTTGATGACTTTAGGAAATTGGGGCTTCATATCTTCAGAAGGAAGCTACATAATTCTAATTTATCTGGAATTTTCATTCAACACCCTGTGGCAGGTAAATGTGTTTTAGTAAACTATTCGGAAGATCTTTATCGCCAGAATTTCACAGTTTCACATGAGGTTGCACACTCTATCTTCGATACCAATCAGTTATATAACGTTTCCTTCACTAAGGATGGAAAAGATATAAAAGAAATTCGTGCAAATAAGTTTGCAGCCGAATTTTTAATGCCGGCTTCAGTTTTGCAAAAATTAAACATCAGCGTTTGGACCGAACAAATTTTAATCAAACTTGCAAATCAATTTCGAGTAAATATTATCGCCTTATTATACCGCTTAAATTCATTAAAGTTAATCACTACACAAGATCTTGAAAAATTCAAAGAACTTAAATTGCCCAAAGCATTAAAGGAAGACCCCGAATTAAAAGATTTACCAGACAAAATATCGTTGGCAAAAAAACAAATATTGGAACGCGGATTATCCGCTACATATGTTCGCAAATGCCACGAAGCGTATTCAAAGTCTTTGATTTCACAAGGCCGTCTAGCAGAAACTCTATTAATATCAGAATATGAGTTGCAGGATGTATTAGCTCTCTTCAACTTAAAATTGGTTTATGAATTCTGATATTACCAAATTCTCCCTTATCAATGTTATTGATTCCTGTTCGGTCTGGAATATTTTGTCTTCTCAAATTATTTACCAAGCCTCTATTCAAGCTGGTTGTTATTATGCTTTAACCAATTATGTCGGCTATGAATGTCTATATAAAAAAAGGAAAGAAAAAGCTGATGGTGTAATTGTTGAAAAACTGGGAAAAGGTATTGCAACAAAAAGGTTTACAATTTATGATATAACAATTGATGACCTTCAGGAAATTGGAATACTTGAAAATAGAAAAAATCTTGGAAAAGGTGAATTATCATCAATTGTATTTGCTAAGAAAACAAGACAGGCATTTCTTACCGATGACAAAAAAGCCAGAACTTTAGCCAAAGACGTTTTAGGTAGCGAATTTGTTCAAACCACGCCACATCTGGTTGGATTTTGTTTTTATGAAAGGCATCTCTTAGATGGTGATATTAATGCACTTATCGTACAGCATCAAACATCTTTAACAGGTAGTTGGGGTGACTTAAGCCGCTTCTTCAATGAAGCTTATGAAGAAAGCCTAAGGATTAGGCTAATGAAAAGGTCTGTTTAACAACAAACCCTAGATACAGCCTTGATTTCAAGACTGGCTAAACACCCCCAATACATTAACTTTTCACTGTTTCAAATACCGCAACAACACAACTCCAGATTTAAACACCTTTGTTTCCACAAGCTTTAATTGTAAGTGCTCCGGCAGACCAATACTTTCACCCTCAAACAACCTTCTGCCCGTTCCTGCAAGTATCGGATGCACCACAAAATGATACTCATCAATAAGACCAAGCTCCATCAGTTGCGAGGGGATAGATACACCACCGGTCAGGATGTTTTGGCCTGGTTCCTGTTTAAGTTTTAGTATCTCCTCCTCCAGGTTCGTACGGACGATCTTCGTTTTTCCACCTTTCACCGCTAACGATCGTGCGCAAACAACGATCTTGTTAACAGAGTTGAATGCATCAGCAAAGTCGTTGTCCGTTTTGCTGCCGGAATGGCTTTCCGCCATCTCCGGCCAGTAAGGCACCATGAGTTGATAGGTCTTCCGCCCATAAACGAACGTGTCTGCACTGTATGTGAGTTGCGTAAAGTAGTTCAGTGTTTCCTCGTCGGGGTTGAACTTGTCGTGGTCGCAGCAGCCATCCAGGCTGATGTTGATAGCAAAGATCAGGTTTCTCATAGATGTGGCTCTATCGTAATTATCTCAGATCAATAAATATACAACTTATAGATATCAGACCATTACTCGCTTTCTTTGCCCATAGCGGCCATCTTCAGTTCGTGGGTGGCCTCTTTACCCAGGTACCTGGCTATACGCTGCTCTATAAGGTAAATGAGCGGGGTAAGCACAATGGCCATTGTAAACTTATAGGCATAGTTGACCAGGCCAATGGCAAGCACCCGTTGCATGGTCCATCCCTTGCCTATCTTAAAGGCTATGAACAGCACTATAAAACTATCTACCAGCTGCGATATGACGGTGGAACCAGTAGCCCTGAGCCACACACCCTTCTCCCCGGTCACTTTCTTTATTTTATGGAATATCCACACATCTACCACCTGGCTCACAAGGAAGGCCACCAGGCTGCCCACTATGATCCACATACCCTGCCCGAATATGTTGGAGAACGCTACCTGCATATCGGGTATGCCTTCGGCCGTTTGGCTGTGCACCCAAAAGCCCTGGTCGGCAGGTACATGTATGGCCAGGTAAAACATAAGAAAGGCATAAGATATAAGGCCCACCGCTATAAAAGAGATCCTGCGCACGGCCTTAGGGCCAAAGTATTCATTGACCACATCGGTCATTATGAACTCAAGCGGCCATAGCAACACCCCGCAGGTAAGCGTAAAGGTGAGTCCATCCTCCCCCAGCAGGGAAAATGGATGCGGCTGAAAGCCCAGCAGGCGCTCAAGGGAAAAGAGTTTACCACCAATGCACTCTGCTATGAGCGCATTGGCCACAAGAAAACAAGATAGGAATATAAATAAGCGGGTAGGCTTATCCTTAAGTATTTTACTGACCATGAAACTTTGTTGTAAGAGAAACAAAAGTATATGGTTTTAGCGGTATTACTGAGCGCCCGACATACCTTGTGCAGCAGGCACAGGAACATCATTGTTATTGTTGGTAGGCAGGGGCGGGTATAGCTTCATGTACCGTGGGTAGTCGTTCTGCGGTTGCAGATCAAGGTTCAATCCTTTAATTATTTGCACCCGCGATCTGTTAAGGTCTTTATTGCTCATATAGGCAGGCATAGTGGGTGTAAAGCTCCACTTACCATTTTCCAGAAAAACATATCCGCCACGTTCAGGGTCGTAAAAGGTATAAAAATCTGGGAAGTATGCAGGGGCTTCGGCGGTGTACTGATGGGCAGCAGCCCATTTCGGCACCGTGTAAGACTTTATAATATGTTTAGGTTTATGGTGCTTTGCCGTGGTCTGTGCTAACCCAATAAGTGGAAATAATAATGCGGCCGCTATGATCATCTTATATCTCATATCATCTAAAGTTCTAAGTCGTGTACATTTTATCTCACCGTGTGCAAATGAACAGCTCCCGGTACATTGTTTAAAGCAATCTTTGGGGTGTAAGATATATTCATCAAGGCTGTTTTAACAGCACCCACCAGGTTGTCTGCCAAGGTAACATGTTTCCTGTTCATATCATAAAGGAACTGTACTACCATGTAGGTATCATCTTCACTAATGGTATAGATGATGGCAGACCTGCGCCTTAATATCTTATTAGTAAGCCGCGTAGATAAAATACCTGATATTTTAGGAGTAGTAGCATTAAAGAAAACCACCTGGGGGGCTATTTCATTGTATACATCATATATGTTCTCCTGATTGAAAACAGTATATACCCGGAACCCTTTATCTCTTAATAGCTGTATATCAGGCTGAACAAAACATGGATCCTCGCCTACCATCATTATTCTTAAGTCCATAAAATATATTTAGACGTTGAATAACTTCGCATCAATATTATGCCACCAAACCATATATGATACCTGAAAGGAGCACTTATCTTTTGCTGTCGGTCCTTTTCTTCATGCTAACTGACAGATCACTGATGATGTCTTTTATGGTAATATCCATATTCAGCAGCTTGTTCTCCCTTGTTTCGCGCGGCCATTGAGGCTTGGCTATAGGATATAACTGCTGGTGATACATATCAGAATATTCGAACTTCAAGCCATTGTCATACCCCTGCAAATTGTAAAATTTATATACATAATAGCCTTTGCCTACCACTATATCTACTACGAAAAGCAGGTCTTTGTAGTCTGACTTATGCTTCTTAAAATTGGCTATGCCACTGCCAGATATAATGCCGGCCTCTTTGTTATCAATGGTCAGGCGGTTATCACTGCTTTCAAAGTTATGGGTATACCAGTTCTGCGCATTCTCAAATAGTGATGCAACAGAATAGGTGGTATCTAAAAATACGCTGTCGTAATAAACGATCTTGTTAGCTTGTAAAGGGATAGGAGGGAGTGTAGCCACTTGACCATTGCTACAAATGAAAAGGAAACAACATGCAGTTACCAGGTAGCATATTTTACTGCACATATATTTAAATTTTATCTACTAATACTCCTGATTTATGATGTGTTCGTATACCATCTCCATCTCACGCATTGTATTGAACAACCAACGTACATCAATACCGTCGAAATCTATGAAGTATTTGGTAACATCATCTATGGTCTCATCTCCTACACTTACAGAACGTACGTACTGAAGGTTGACCGGCCTGTTGAAATAAGTAGTATCGTTGGATAAATGCGGACCGCTTTTGATGGAGCAAAGTAACTTAGCCATGTGTAGAATTTAAATGCTGGAAGTATTGATGTTAATGTTGTTATTATTATGTAACTGCTCCTTAACACAGGTAACAGCGTATTTTATAAAAGTTCCTGTCTCTTCTATTTGAAGTGCAGTGTTATGAGCGAACTCTGCCATTATTTGCCTGATACATACCAGGCTGAGCAAAAAGATAATAAGGATCTGCTCACTTATCTCGTGCTCTATGTTGAATAAGTATTTTATACTTACTATTGCCGCGTATAAAAGGTGTTTCTGGTTCATGGCCTTCTCATTTATCAGTTACTCATCATTTCCTATTATCATGTAAAGCAAAACCATGCCACCCTATCAAGTGCTATTATCACATGTTTTAAACCTGTTTTTACCCAAAGAGAAGATCAACAATAAGTAATTGAGGAATTTTTTTCGTAGCTTAATATATTGGGCAATAAATACCATTCATCAGGTAATGAAAAGCTACGCTACTATATTGTTCCTGTCCTTCTCCTACTGGGCACATGCACAGACAAACAACCCTGATACGAAGGCAAAAATGGATAGTATTGACCTTAACAATGCCCACAAGCTATACAACCTGGACATACCGACAATACCTCCGGATCTTTATACCAAAGGCTTCGGATTCTTTTGCAAACAGGAACTGAAATTTGAAAGAAAGAATGTACCACTGAAATTCAGAGTAGGCAACCCAGAATATTGTAATTATCTGGAATCAAAAGACCACGCGATGCCCACTTTAAAATAAAGTTTTGAGAATGGAGTTATTTTTTTTTGCTCCTGAACGTATTGTATTTATAGTTCTTATCAAAATTGCGGCGATATAATAGCGATAACGGCCTTTTAAAAATAACATATGCTATTGTGCTTACCAGGCCAAAGAACAATGAAGCGATGAAGATCTTTATAATGCTATTATACATATTCTGCTTGAGCATGTAGATAGCCCCAAGGCCACATGCAATAAAAAAGACAGTAATATTGTAGTTGTTCTTTTTCATCTCTATATTTACTTTGGGTGGGTTATAGTAAATAAAATATGATGAAGTAAAGCTACATCATGTACGACCACTTAACAAGCCTACACTATACCTTACAGCCAAACATAACAATAACATCTTATTTTAATGACATGAAGTTATTATTTTAATTCAAATCTAAAATAAAAATGATTTAAAGAAATACTATAAATATCAAGTTAATCTGTATTGTTTTCCGGGTAGTGTTTTTATTATTCCCTGCATCTCAAGGTCAAGTAATGTTACCGCGAGGGTTGAGTTAGATAGCCCTGTGTGGTAAAAGATATCGTCTGCATGCACTATTTCTTTTGTTTGTAAGAGGTCCACAATTTTTTGCTGTTCCGTACTCAACGTTACGAATAATTGTTTCTGTACAGCTTTTTTCTTGTTGCCGTCTTTCCAGTTCATGAGTTCCAGCATGTCATCAGCACAGGTTATCAGGTGGGCCGATTGCCTTCTGATCAGTTCATTACATCCTGATGATTTAGCATCTGATATCCGTCCAGGATAGGCTGCGACCTCACGATTATATCCATTTGCCATCATAGCCGTAATAAGAGCTCCACCTTTTATGTCGCTTTCTATTACAACAGTTATATCGCATAAACCGGCCACAATGCGATTACGCATAGGGAAATTAGTGCGGTCTGGTGTAGTACCGGACCAGTACTCAGTAAGCAACCCACCGTTCTGTATCATCTCGTTTGACAGGGCTTTGTGAGTATGAGGATATATCTTATCGAGCCCAGTACCCAATACGCCCACAGTAGGTATGCCCAGCTTCACTGCTTTTTTATGCGCTATGGCATCAATACCCAGTGCCAGTCCGCTCACTATAAGTATATCAGCACCCTGTAGCCCTTCCACAAGCTCCTCAGTAAGCCTGGTACCATAATCGGTAAATGAACGTGTACCTACTATGGCAATGTGCCTTTTCATCTCCAGCGATGCATTGCCTTTATAGAACAACAATAGCGGCGCATCTGCACATGCTGCCAGCCTTGCGGGGTAGCCAGGAGTGTTGTAGGCGACGACAGTAATATCTTCTTTGAGCATAAAAGCCATTTCTTTTTCAGCAGTTCTCAGTACCTCAGGGTCTTTAAAACCTTTAGCTTTTACTTCTGTTATTCCATCTATTTGCAGCAGCGCCTTTAGCGGAGCATTAAAAATATTGGTGGCTGTACCATACTGCTGCAAAAGCGACCGGCCTATTTTTACACCTATGCCAGGTACCGAAATCAATGCCAGCCTGTAGAACAATTCATCGTGGCTATCTGCCATTGTACAAAATTTAAGCGTTTATAGCTATTGGTATATCTATCTTTGAGCACGGAAAATATAAAAAAAATGAAGAAAAGCCTTTTATTGTTCTTGTTTTTATCTGCGCTATTGCCCACAGCTTTTGCGAAACATAAAAAAACACAAAAGAAAGAGATCTTATCTGTCTCTATGCATCGCACTGCATGTTTTGGCCATTGCCCCGACTATCTAGTGGTGGTAAATAAGAACGGAATGGTAACCTATACCGGCTACATGTTCGCTAAAGACTCTGGTACCTTCAAGAAAAATGTGGGCGTGAAAGAAACGAAAAAAATAATAGACATGTGCGCCACTTACAGACTGGACACCTGCCAGGATGTGTATAAAAATATAATATCAGACCTGCCGGGGATATACTATATAGTGCAGTATAATAATAATGCTGTGAAGAAGATAACCAATGCTCATTTCGGACCCGGGTTCTTAAAAGAGATAGCGCATAGCATAGATGGCATTGCCCAAGTAGACAGCACCTGGGTAAGGGTGCCAGAACAGGCTGTGCATAAAAAATAAGAAAGGAAGATGCGATGGCATCTTCCTTTCTTATTCAGCTGTTATTTTACAGATGTAATTTTGCTTTTTTCATTAAAAGTTCTTCAACGGTCTCGCGGTACATCTCATCAGGTACGCAGCAGTCTACCGGGCATACAGCAGCACATTGTGGCTCTTCATGAAAGCCCTGACACTCTGTACACTTATTGGCAGTGATGTAGTAAATATCTACCGCTATAGGTGCATGGCGGGCATTAGCATCTGTTTGTACCCCATCCATAAGTGTGAAGGTCCCTTTTACAGAAGTACCGTCGGCTATAGCCCATTCCACACCTCCTTCATAAATAGCATTATTAGGGCATTCCGGTTCGCAGGCGCCACAGTTGATACACTCGTCTGTTATTTTGATAGCCATAAGGGTATTTTTAATTTAGTTTATGTGGCAGTAAAGTTACAATTTCGCAAACAGAAAATTAAATGTTGATGCTTTCTTTAGATATAAGAATTGAGCTGCTTGATAAACTGGGGCAATATATGTGCTCTGATGATCCAGAATGGCTGGATATACATTACAGAGCCATAAGCGCTAATGCATGGTTCACGCCTG
The DNA here is from genome assembly GCA_965276955.1 of Flavipsychrobacter sp. Taxonomy (GTDB): domain Bacteria; phylum Bacteroidota; class Bacteroidia; order Chitinophagales; family Chitinophagaceae; genus JABDEZ01. Next base: position 35,386 of record CBDIBP010000042.1, on the reverse strand, counting down.
ATGCGGTGAAGACCGCCGCCGAAAATATAGCCACCGCATTCTTACAAAAAGACAAACTGAAGGCATGGGTAAGCGGTTATAAACTGCCTGAACATGCAAAGTTAGTAGGCATAGTGATGGCCGGCAATATACCGCTGGTAGGCTTTCATGATTTTTTATGTGGGTTTGTAGCGGGCCAAAACCTGATGATAAAATTATCATCAAAAGACAGTGTACTATTTAAACACTTGCTGGCTAAGCTGTGCGAATGGGAACCAGAGGCAGGCACGCAGGTGCAGGTATCTGAGATGTTAAAAGGTTGCGATGCATATATAGCCACCGGCAGCAACAACACTGCCCGGTATTTTGAGCAATACTTCGCACGATTCCCTCATCTCATCCGCAAGAACAGGACATCGGTAGCTATACTGGATGGTAACGAGACCGATGAAGAACTGATAGCCCTGAGCACAGATGTATTCTCTTACTTTGGGCTGGGCTGCCGCAATGTGACCCAGATATATGTGCCCAAAGGGTACAACTTCGATAGACTCATGCAGACCTTTGATCGCTATCGCGATGTAGCCAACCACAATAAATACAAAAATAATTACGACTACTACCTGGCTATATATCTGCTGAACCTGGTACCTTACCTTACCAATGGAGCGATACTAATGGTGGAAAGTGAATTGCCATTCTCTGCGGTGAGTGTGCTGCACTACTGGTACTATGAGGACAAGCAGCAGCTGATAGATGGGCTTGGAGTAAGAGAAGACCTGCAGTGCATAGTTGGTAAAGACCAAACACCCTTTGGAGCCTCCCAGATGCCACAGCTTGCAGACTACCCGGACGGTGTAGACACTATGCGGTTCTTTTGCGAACTATAATGGTAAGAAATAAGCCCCCATACAGTACCTATATGCAGAAGGCTCCGTAAAATACGGAGCCTTCTGCATATAGGTCTTTTTAGAAAGTTATGGCATTTTGTTCTCCTTCTTCTTCAGCGTGTAACCGATAGACAACTGGAAGGACGGATGCTTATAGAAATCTTTAGAGATGCTTTGCGAACCACTTGTGCTGCTGTTATCCCATAGGGTTTGTACTATTCTTGCATCAGCATGCAAAAGTGGTGTTATGTTGTAGCTGCCACCAACCACATAACCAACGCCGAACCTCGATACAAAATCGTTCTCACTATACTGTGGTTTTATGGTCTTACTCAGTTCATTTGTTATCTGGGAAGCATAGTGATAGTCTACAAAATCGTTGTTTATAGCAAAATCGTATGCAAGGTTACCACCGCCAAATATGCTGTACTTGCCTGTAGTATAGCGCAAGGTAAACGGCAACTCTACACTTTGCAGATTATTGTATTTAAAGAAATGCTCCGCAGAATCTCTTCTGTAATAACCATTGCCCAGTGGCGTATAGTTCACGTAGTTATCGTTGATAACAGCATTGCCCGAAAAGCGTGTGAAATATTTCAACTCTGCCATAAAGCTCCAGGTATCATTGAAGGTAACAGTACCGGAAACACCCAGTTGGAACCCATTGATATTATTGGGTGCAAAGAATGTAGCATTGATACCGCCCGTAATGCCGGGTGCAAATGTGGCATTGCCCAGGTTGGTCCTGAAGTCGCGTATCATATCGGCAAAGTTGGAAAGGGTGACCGACCTCTTTTTATTGTGATTGGTAGCAATCGTCTTACTATTAGAAAGAGCACTATTTTTTGCTGTAGATGCGTATAGCGCATTTTTAAAGGTGCCTGCTCCAGAACTCGCAGAAGCCTGGGTAGCACTGCTTTGTGCTACAGTCTCCTTGGATGCAGTAGGAGCAGTTGCAGATGAACCTGGAGTTTGCACATACCTGGTATCATAAACTTCACTCTTATCTATAGTATCGTTAATATAGTGTCCTTGCTTACCACCCGCTTTTGATACATAGTGCTGTACTACTTCTACTTTGTCCAGTTTCACTTTCTCAGCAACGTCTACGGCTGCTTTATCGTTAGTAGCATGAGTTGTACCAGCTGCAAGTGCGGTCAGATCGTTTTTACGGACAGCTCTTTTGCTCTTTGTGGTTTGGGAAGAAGTAATAGTGCCACTACCAGACGCCGCACTCTGTGATGCAGCAATATGGTTAGAAGTTGTTTTATTTAAAGTATTAGGTCGGTTTGGAAGACCTGCTGATATTGCATTAACTGCAATACTATTCTTTTTTATACCGTTATGGTTCTTAGAAGTATTGGATGCCCATACACTTGCGGAAGTATTCCCTGCAGACCTTGAAGACCGAGGAGCAGCTATATTCTTTATAATGTTATGGATACCCCTTAACTTTTTGGTTTGCGTTGTAATTGTTGTTAAACGATGTGTATTAGTAATGTTGGCAGTGGTACGTGTGGTAAGGTCGCTATTTGGTGTAGTGGTGTGGATGCTATTGGTATTTACAGCTACTTGTGTCGCAACCTCATGGTTCGATGCGGTGCTATGGGTGCCTTTTATGGCCTCAGTGCTTTGCGTAGTGGCTGATCTTGCATCGGGGGTATTGCTCACTCTATTGCGGCCTGTGCTATTGCCTTCACCGGCAGCAATACGAGCATCAGCAACATCTCTATGGGCTGATATGACCTCGTAACCACCAAATGACATAGAAGCCAGCAGCACCAGCCCTGCAGTATACGTAAGCATTCTGCGCCATGGTACGCCCATAGCCCGTTTGGCAGGCATTTCCTTATCCAACAGTTCGCTCATGTTGGCCCATGCACCCGCTCGCTCCTTCTCCTCGCCACCACTTAGCCGTTGCCGGAATAAGTTGTCGATATTTACTAAGTTTTTATCCATTTGGATAAAATTTATTGTTTTAAATGTAATTGTAATTTCTCTATCTTCTCTTTCAATACTCTGCGGCCCTCTGACAAGTGCCACTTAGATGTGCCTTCACTTATATTCAACATTTTACCTATCTCTTTGTGTGGAAAGCCCTCCATGACGTACATATTAAAAACCGTGCGCGTGGCTATGGGCAATGCATCGACCAGTTGTAGCAGCTCTTCGTAATATAGCCTGTCTGCATGGTCTTTTTGCACATATTGGTCCTTTTCCATCAGTACCACCTTGTTGGTATACTGCACATTTTGTTTTACATGATCTGACACTGCATGAAAAACAATTTTCCTTAACCATCCTTCAAAAGAACCTTTGAATGTATACTGCTCTATCTTTTGGAATGCCCTGAGGAATCCATTGTTCAGTACTTCTTCTGCCAGCATATCCCTATCAATATACCTTCTTACCAGCGCCATCATCTTTGGGTAGAAAAGTTTATACATCTTCTCCTGTGCGTTTCGTTCGTTACGAATACACCCATCAATGAGTTCTTGCAGTTCACTGGTCTGTCCCGGTACAGTATAAGGCAAAGCTACAGGCAACTAATAGTTTTTAAAAAATGAACAATATAATAGACCGAACTAAAATTCAAAGCGTTGGGTCTTGAACTTTAATATTGTCTCAATTAACATCCTCGCAGCAAAAAGAGATAGTAACACGCTCCTTATTGATGCTATACGCTTACTGTAATATAGCGAATTTTGCCCCAATAACATAATTTATGCCGGGCATAGGCCTGTAAGAGACTATTGCATAATGGTTATTCCATATATTATTGCACTGTAAAAGCAACTGAACCGGGCGAGCCGCTTTTATACTATACATGACCTGCATATTGCCGGTCTGATATGGAGAGAGGTATTCAGATTCGTCTGTAGTTATGTACCTATAGCCTGTATAGGTATGGTTGTAATTGACATAAAGCGCATTGTATGCAAACCCAATGTTTGCCTGTCCATTATATATCGGGGTGTATGGTATTTGCTTGCCAACACTACCATCATTGGGTACGTAGCTGGATACTGTTGTAGCTACTATATAGCTGGTATTTACAGAGGCATGAAATGTAAATTTATGTATAGTATATAATAGCTCGTTTTGTGTTTCTACACCCCTGCTGTGTACTTCTGCTATATTATGAGGCGTCCATATAGCTCCGCCAAACCATAATATCCAGTCTTTTATATTGCGGTTGAACATAGAGAGGTCATGATGAAAAACAAGTGATCCATTCCCTATGTTGATGCTATAACCGGCATCCTGGGCCCATCCTTGTTCGGGCTTAAGGGTGGGGTTGCCACCTGGCACATAATAAAGCTCATTGAGTGTAGGCACCCTGTAGGTGCGCTGCACATTGCCACGTATGGTGGCCCAACGCGCCAACCTATAAGAGGCATCGATACCAGGTAACAGGTACGATGAGCCGTTCACTACCTCTGCACGGGCGTTTATGGCCGCATTGAGTTTATTATTAAAGAAATGTGACTGGTAAGCGCCAGCGATCGCCGTTTTGAAAATGCTACGGGTCAATGTGTCTGGCTGCATCTTCATCCAGCTAATTTCTGTGGGTATAAAAACAAGCCACTGGCTGTGTTCGTTAATATGCCGCTGCCACCCGATCTCCTGGTAATACTGATACGTGGTATTATGTGAATGCTGCAATGTTGGGGCATCATTGTACACCAGTTCGTCCCTTATCAGCGACGACTTGATGTACCATTTATTCCGGCCCACTTCTTTATGCCACTGGAGCAATGTACGCAGGGAATTGCTGATGCTATTCTTGTGTGAAAAGGCCTCGAACAAGGCCGCTGGAATATCCCGGTTGTCATATTGATACCAGGCAGTGAGGCTGATAATATTTTTATCGGCAAACTTATATGCAGCTTCTGCTATAGCTCCGCCCCCGGAAAGGGCCGCATTTTGGGTGGTCTGCTTTGTGCCTGCTAAGTCAGTATACTGAAAATTATCCCTGGCATATTGTCCGTAACCGTTGAAAGAGAAATACCATTTTTTATTATTGATCGCCATTTTTAGCGCACCGGTATATTGAGAAAAACTGCCTGTGCTGCCTGAGACCGAGAGAGAACGATGTGCAGTATCAAATATCGGCGCGTCGCTTTGCAGCAACAACGCGCCGCCTACGTTGCCACTACCCAGCAAGGCAGAAGAACCACCATATAATATATCTACTTTGTCCAGCAACGAAACATGCAGCAACGAAACATCAGTAACACCAAGGGCTGCACTTTGTATAGGCACGCCATTCCACAATACAGATGACTGCGCGGCTGAGGCCCCCCGAAAACTAAGCGTAGCAAGGCTATTGAAACCATAGGACTTTATGAAGACGGGAACTTCCTGCGCCAATAGGTTTGCCATGCTTTGGTACTGAAACTGTAGCAGGGATATACTGTCTATGCGCACTATTTCCTGACCGGGAGCGAAGTCACACTTTTGTATGCCTTGTGATAAGCTCGATGTTATTTGTTTCCTGGCGTGTATCATTACCGGCTTAAGTGTATCGCTCTTCTGCGCATAGCCAGTATTGGCGAGGATACATAGCATTGCAGTGGCGACCACGTATCTGTATATACCCCTCCACCCCATTGCTGTACCCATTAATTTGTGAAATCGAAGACGAAGTGGCCGGGGCCCTTACCCACACTGAACTGACGGTAAAGACTGCCATTAGTATGGTAAATATACACGGTACCATTTTGGTTGAAGCCTTTAGGGTCGCCTACATATATATTCCCCAGTGGATCAATGTCCAACGCATAAAAATACTGGTTTTGCTGTGCAGGTATAAATGCCTGCGTGGGTAACGCGACATCGTGAATATTCATACGATATACACCATTGTATTGCGTGCCGCCATTGTAATTGGCCTCTATAAAATATAAAGTATCATTGTGCATAACAGCAGTGGTTGGGTTGGCCGTGGCAGGGAAAGTGAAAGACCTTAATATTTGCCCAGATGAGGGATCGATCTGCGTAATAGCTGCAATACGGTTCTGGGGCGCATCGCCGGAGAGTACCCAAAGTTTCTTTTCGTTATCAACCAATATCTGCTGCGGGGCATAGCCAGCTACGGGTATGGTTTGAAATATGTTATTGCCAGCGGGGTTTATGCCGTATACATTCTTAGTGCTGGTATCCCAACTACTGGTGTACACACTATTATTGTATGCCAGCATGCCCTCTGCATTTTTTGTAGGTAGTGCTATAGTGTTCTTTATAGACAGTGTTTGCGGGTTTATGATGTAGATGTTTTTGCTATAAAGGGTAGATACATAAGCAAGCGTATCGCTAAGCGCAACAATGTACCTGGGCTGGGGTATGCCTATAGTACCCTGCAATGCCCAGCTTGTGCGGTTGATGATCACTATTTTATTAGAGTTATTGATGCAAAGGAAAAAGTTATTCCCTATCAGCTGCATGCTCTGGAATATATCGCCAAGCGCCTGCCCATTTACAGCTTTGTATATATCACCGTAAACGCTGTCTTTCTTTAGGTTGTAGAGATAAAGGGATGCATCGCCTACCTGGTACTGCCCCTCGCAAATAATATATACATTCTCAGAATCGTGAACCGGAAGGGTGCAGCACGCTTTATTGGGGCCGTCTTTTTTGCAGGCAGCGAAAATGAAGGTCAATGCAAAAATTAGTCCTGCAGCTTTGTAATTTTTTCTACCCATTTGCTTCCATTAGCATCATGTATAACAAGATAATATACACCACCAGCACACCCACGAAGGGATAGTTTACTTCCGTTCTGTACTTCGTACAGGCTTTTTATCACTTTCCCGGTCACATCAGTCAGCGTAGCGCTGGCCAAAGATGCGCCTTGTATAGCTATACTTATTTCGTCTTTTGCCGGGTTAGGATACACGTATACCGATGTATTTTGGGTGATATTGGCAACTGCACTTACACCCACCTGGTGTATAGCCCCAACCGCATCAAGATCGAAGCCGCCTGTGGCAAATGCAGTAGGATAAGGATCATTGACCGGATGGCCTGAATGGTCTTTACAGGCATGTGCGCCTATATCGCCCACCACATCTATTACGCGTACATGGGTTATATGGTTCACATCAAGCCCCGGTGTACCTGCAAGGTCATCCAGATCGAACGGTGTGCCGTACCGGGCTATGTACTTACCGGCAAGGTTGTTGAGCTTGCTGGCATCGGTGTACATACCGTTCCATATTTGTGTGGTATCCTGAGTATTTGACGTGGCTGGGAAGCGAAAGTAATTAACGCCATCGCTGCTTACCTCTACAAAGCCCAACTCCAGGAAAGCCATTGTGGGATCGGTAGGATCAGTAAACCCATTTTCGAAGACGGCAAAGTCGGGACCAGCTCCATTATATATAGGCGCTGCGAAAGTGAGCACAGCTACCCCACTGTCGCCGAGGCTCACTATATTACCATCAGAAGGTCCGATAGCCATGGAGCTGTCACCAGCAGTGACGTAACCCGAATCGGGAATAGCACTGTTCTTTAACCCTCTTTTAATACTACAGCCGGTGGCCCACCCTACAAATTTGGTAGATGTAGCAGCTATAGCAGTACTCCCCGCGATACCTGCCTGTGGGGCATACTGGGCGTAAGCCCCGCAGGTGATAAAGCATAAAAAAGATAAGAGGGTACTGAATCTCATTTTATTATTGTTTTACAAAACGTGCTGCCGCTGGCTGGCCTGTGCCTACCAACTGCAATATGTACATACCGGGCTTCAGCGACGACGTATTGACCGACATCTCTGTACTGGTTACCTGCATAGAACATACTACCCTACCAGACATATCGACGATGTTCAATTGTTTTACAGTGTTGTCGTTCATAGATACGTGCAGGGTATTAGTTGTGGGGTTGGGGTATACTTTGGCGGCGTGAGGATTTACGTTGTGTACCGAAGCAGACGACTCAAAAGTGGTCACATTGTCCAAGCAGAAATAAGCCGGTGTATTCATTATACTTCCTGTATTGTCACTTGAGCTCAGCGTAAAAACAACACTATCCACTGCAACGGTATCACGGAAATGCACAGCGGTCCAGCCGTTCAAAATAAAAGAATTCGCCCCCTGAAAATTAGCAAGGTAAACAGTATCCGAATATCTAAAACGCTCGTTATTAGTGACAACATGCGTCACAGTTGTATCAGTTATAACAGAATCTTTACCGCCGACCTGAACAGTATCATACGTATAGATAGCAGTATCGTGTCGATAATTGGAATAGCAGTCTATTTTCACTCTGAACCAATCCTGACCCGAGTTGGTGAATTTTTTACCTTGTATACCGCCATATTGCATGGCATTGTATGCATATGCAGAATTAGTGATCATTATGCTATCAAGTGGTTTGCCAGCAGCATCACTAACTATAGACATGTAGTTCTTTACGCCATGTGCCACCACATATTTATTAGACCCAAAACCGCTACCAGCTATGGCACTATACCTGCTTAATGAATCGCTTAATGTATCTGTCACATTGCTATAAACAAAACCTGAGCGCCAGTGCGGCGTTATAGTAAGTACCGTATCGCCAGCAGATGTTACAGAATCAAACTTTGAGGTCGTATCATATATACATGGGAAATAACACAGGCCGTCATTGAACCCTATATCCATGCCCGGTGAACTGTAGTCTACATAAAATGTATCTGTAGCTGGCAAGTAGAGGTCCTCGAAAGTGGCAACGTTCTGTGCCAACAAACGAACACTAAATATGGCAAAGCATAAAGTAAGGAGTAATATCCTGCGCATAGGTCTTTCAGTTTTTTTAAAAGCGTTCGTAACCGTTTTTAATAGTGGTTACGAACGCGAAGATATTGTACTTACTTAACTTATTGTTTTACAAATCGGACGGATGCGGTCTTGTTATTGCCAAAGAATTGCAAAATATAGGTGCCCGGCGCGAATGATGAGGTATTAATAGCTATTTCGGAGCTGGTAACCTGCGTGGTATTTACTATTTTACCAGACAGGTCAGTAACAGTAAGCTGCTGCACTGTATTGTCATTTATGGATACGTGCAGGCTGTTGGTTGCTGGGTTGGGGTACACTTTAGCTATTGGTGCATTTACCTGGGCCACAGCTTCTGAACGGTATATAGTGAAGTTGTCTATACAATAAAACTCGGGTGTATTAATACCAAAGGAGCCAGTATCAGATGAGTTAAGTACAAATGAAAAGCTATCTACAGTACCCAAGGTAGTTAAATTTACAAATTTCCATTTTTTCAATATATAATGGTCCACAGCATTAGACGACCTAAAATCGGCCAGATAGGTATCTACACTGTCTGCAGCGCGAACACCATTATGATAACCATACACAGTAAGTTTGAACCAATCAGGTTCTGTACCAGTAGCACCACCAAACTTTTTGGCAAATGCATCACCATTCTTCATGCTATTGTAGGCATAGGTAGCGTTGGTAACGTAAAAACCGGGTGTAGGACCTAAGTTGATGGTGGATAACACCTTTGCAGAATTATACTGGCCGTAGGCTACAGCATACTGTGCAGAGCCATTATAACCTATTGCAGTTTTTGCTGAGTAGGAATTGGTATAACCGCTGGTAACACTATCTGTCATGTTAGAATATGAAAAGCCATAGCTCCAATATCCACCATAAGAAGTATCATAAACGCAAGGGAAATGCACCTGACCACTTGTGAAGCCTACATCGTTGCCTGAAGAGGTGTAATTAACATAAAATGTATCTGCCTTTGACAAATAGAGGTCATCGAACGTAGAAGTGATGAGCGCTGGTTGTGCCTGCGCACAAATAACAGTGAATAAAAAAAGAATGGTGAGTGTAGTGCTGCGCATGATATATTGGTTTTAAATGGTTTCTCAATATATGCCACAGGAAGCCCGGAAGAGAAAAGCAAAACGTAGGTACGCGACAGCCTTTATCTTACCTGTGCCTTTTTTCCCGAAAGCAAGTGATAAGTAATATTCTAAAGGCAGGTCTTCTGACTCACTTCACCTTTTTGCGCCTTCCCATCGGGTTAAAGACAGTGGCAATACAGGTAGCAAAAGGCTTTGTTTGAAGCTTACAGCATCGGGTAATGTCCAGGAATTTCACCTGGTTCCCTTTTCATTCCTTACTCAATTCAGGAAACCGTTAGTGATGCAAATGTATAAAAGTTGGATGCAAAAAAACAAATAATATTATTTGCCGGCAACGATACGCTGCCTTAAAGACTCGTAGAGTATCATTCCGGCGGCCACAGAAACGTTCAATGAATCGAAACCACCTACCATGGGCAGGTGTATCAGTTGGTCGGCACGTTTTAGCACATCTTTGCTGATGCCTGTGTCCTCAGCCCCCATAACAATGGCCGTGGGCAGGGTGAGGTCGCTTTCAAAGACAGGAACACTCCCTTTCATCCAGGTACCAAGCACCTGGATACCATTCAGCTTAAGTATATCCACAGCCTGTGGCACAGAAGGTATACGGCACAGCATTATTTTACTGAGCGCACCTGCCGATGTTTTCACAGCTTCTTCGGTAAGTGATGCGGTATGTGATGTAGGCAATATGATACCATGTGCACCACAGCACAGCACGCTGCGGGCTATAGCGCCTACGTTGCGCACATCGGTAACGCCATCGAGTAATACAAAAAATGGCACCTTACCCTCGTCCACTACGTGCGATATAGCGGCTTGCAGCTCTACGTATTCCAGCAGGCTACCCCATGCTACCACGCCCTGGTGCTGGGCAGGTGTCATGCCCGTTAGCTTTTCTACGGGCACCAGGCTGATGGGCACATTATATTCCCTGGCCAGCTGTTTTATGGTATTTATCTCAGGGCCTACAGCAGTGCGCAGCATAAATATCTTTTCTATGCCTGAACCCGTTTGCAGGGCTTCCATCACGGGCTTGCGGCCTATTAGCAATGGTAACGAACGTGATGGCTTCATACTGTGACTATTAAAAATTGCTGTAAACATATAGACAAAAATAGCGATGTGCCTGTAGCACACCGCTATTAAAATTAAGTATAATTAACGGCTATGCCATGTTGTGGAACACTTGCTGCACATCGTCCTCTTCTTCCACACGGGCTATCAATTTGAAAACATCGTCTGATTGTTCTTCTGTAACAGGCACTGTATTGAGTGGTATCCACTCGAGTTCTGATGATATAGGTGTGATCTTTCTGTCTTCCAGCGCTTTCTGCATATTACCAAAATCGCTAAAGCCGCAACGCACAATTATGTTGCCATCTGCATCCTCGCCCAGCTCTTCCAATCCGGCATCTATCAATTCCAGTTCCAGATCTTCTATGCTCAGACCTTCGGCCTTGAGTTTAAACACACCAAGATGCTTGAATAAAAATGCCACTGAACCGCTATTGCCCAAAGCGCCACCACCTTTATTAAAGTGCGAACGAACATTGGCTACGGTACGGGTAGTATTATCAGTTGCGGTAACTACCAGTATGGCTACACCATGCGGGGCATACCCTTCGTACAGCACCTCATCGTAGCTGCTGGTATCCTTGCCCATGGCATTTTTAATAGCCGCTTCAATGCGATCCTTAGGCATGTTAAAGCCTTTGGCGTTCTGCATCACACGACGCAGCATGGGGTTGGTATCCGGGTCTGGACCAGCCTTCTTTACTGCTATAGCAATCTCTTTACCAACACGGGAAAACTGTTTTGCCATGCGGTCGTAGCGGGCAAACATGGTAGACTTCCGGACTTCAAATATGCGACCCATATATAATGTATGTATTTACGTTTTGAGGCGCAAAAATAAGAATTGTTTTTAGAGTTTTGTTGCTGATATACTCTTCGATAGAGATACAGCTGCGCTAAACCAATACAATGTTAGAATTTAACTATAAGGTACAACGTTACCGGTACAGAGAACTGCCCCTGTGAAGTATTGTTGCTGGTGGCGGTAGTGTTGGTAGTGACCGGCCTTGTAGACAACTGGAAGTTCCGGCTGGTGACCTCTATAGTTTGTTTGTCTTTGCCGGTAGTATAATAAAAGCTACTTTCTGTGCCTATCAATATTTTTTTGGTAACATGATACCTAAGCCACCCCATGGCGCCACCGCCATAGCTGTATGTCTTTGTTTTGGTAAGCGTGGTGGTAGTATCTGTAGAACTGATGGTGCTGGTAGTATTATCGTTGTTGCTGTTGTATAAGCCATCGAGCCCTACACCAGCGCTCCATTTAGCCGATAAGCGGAAAGTTTTTTCGATACCCAGGCGGTAATGCATGTTTGTAATGTCATTGTGCGTTGAGGTAATGCCATCATTAGTGCTGGCAGTATTGGAGTTGAAACCCACACCCAGTCTTATACCCCAACCGCTTTTTGCAGAATTGATAGAATATACCAACAGGTACGGATTATTGTTAGTATTATTTGTAGTAGATGAATTATTAAAATTAAGCACCTGTTGCACCAGTAAATTCATTTGTACCCCTACATACTGCTCGTAGCGTGGATGGGGTCTTCCAGTGATTGAATCGGTTTGGGCGAATAATGTTGAACATGAAATAAATAGGGTTGTTGCAAGAAGGGTCAGTTTTTTCATTAGAGTTGTTTACTTTACTTTAAAGGGGTTTGAGAATTTAGGATCTACTGCTATATTATAATCTGTGAATGTATTTAAAAACGCAACGAGTGCTGCTTTTTCATCGCTTGATATATTCATCTTCATAGGCTGACCATTGGTCTTTAAATTCCCGTCAAGATTAGGGCTCGCATTGATACCGTGACTATAGTGGTCTATAACATCGCCCAGAGTGGCGAAGCGCCCATCATGCATATATGGTGCTGTAAGCCCCACATTGCGCAAGCTGGGTACTTTGAACGTACCATTGTCTGTAGCAAAGCCTGTTATAGCCCCTTTCCCCAGGTCAGTGTAATTATTATCAAGGCCAATATCTTTAAAATCAGCACCCATACTTCCGCCGCCATAACCAGGCATGGTAACGTGGTGACAACTGGCGCAATTGTATTTTGTTATAAAAAGGTTCATCCCTTGTTGTTCCTGTGCGGTAAACACAGTTGTATTCCCGTTTTGAAACTCATCGAAACGTGAATGCTGAGAACTGATAGCGCCGGAGAACATAGCGAGGCACTGGGATATCCTATCGGTAGTGATAGCAGTATCGCCATATGCAGCTTTGAACAATGGGGCATAATAGGATAACCCGGCAAGCTTTCCGGGGAGCACTGATATATCCTCAAGACCCATTTCCACATGGTTACTTACCGGGCGGAGCATCATATTAATGAGGTTGTTTTCCCTCCCATCCCAAAAAAGTTCGAATGAAGACCCATTGCCCGCTGTCTGGTTCTCAAATGAGATACCTGTGGACAATATATTTTGTATGGCAGGAGTATTACGCCTGGTAAGCCTATTCTCATAGCCAGTGCTCAAAGCTGCATTATCGGCAAAGCCAAGTATCTGCTTGTGGCAGCTACCGCATGCCACAGCATTGTTCACTGATAAATGTGCGTCGTAAAAAAGCACCCGCCCAATAGTTGTTTTACTATTGTCCGGACCAAAAGAGTAAAAAGAATCCGTTTTTGCTGGCAGATCGAGGTAGAATGTTTTACCACTTGTAGGCGATGTAGGGGTTTTAGTACAAGAATAAGTACCCATAGCAACCAGTGCCATCGTAGCTATAACATAATACTTTTTCATAGGGTTGGTTTTTAGACGCTTAGTTATGTTTGATCCACATTTAAACGAAAATACAAAAAAGTTATTTTATTTATGTGACACTTTTTTTACAAAGGGACGTAAATAACATTTTTCTCCTTGAACGACTCTTCAGGAAAAATACTGTAAACATCCCATGCACGTACTTTTGCTGAGAGACCCGACTCTTTGATCTCTTGTGCCAGGTCGCCTCCTTTCAGACATATAAGGCCGTTACTAAGCTCTTCGCTTTTATGCCCCTTGCGCAGTAAGGGTTGTATCCACCGCCACAGGTCTCCCAACGGTGCTACTGCCCGCGACACAGCAAAATCGAACGTCCTGTTCCTGATCTCTTCTACACGGGAATGTACTGCCATCACGTTCTTCAGCTCTATAGCTGCGGCCACTTCCTGCACCACTTTTATCTTCTTGCCTATACTATCGCTTAATAAAAAATTTACTTCAGGGAACAATATGGCTAATGGTATACCAGGAAAACCACCACCAGTGCCAATATCTACTACTTGCGTACCGGGCTTAAAGCTGCACAACGCTGCTATGGACAGGGAGTGCAGTACATGTTTCTCGTACAGGCTATCTATATCTTTTCGCGATATCACATTTATCTTCTCGTTCCAATCCTTATACAATGCTTCCAGCGCGGTGAACTGCGCCAGCTGATGCGGAGTAAAATCATCGAAGTACTTTAGTATTATTTCCACTGCTTTTTATTTTTCCAGAGCACGTACGGTGCGAACGCAAAATTATATATCATCCACCCGAAATCGAATAGGGGCAGCAAAGTAAACAATTTCTTTTCACGCAGGCGGTGTGCAGCATATGCCATAATAGGCCAATATAGCAAACACCTGACGGCTACTGCTACCAGCGCCGCCTTTGCAACTACAGTGAATAAGAGCAATATGAACGCCAGCCACATCAACGCATGTGAGCAAGCGTAAAACCCTAAAAGCAATATGGATATGGTCTTATAATACTTGCCGGTAGACAGGTGCCGTTGTTTTTGTGACACCCATTCATCAACCGTGTTTTTGGCATCGGTATAGGTGAACGCAACAGGGGTGGACACCACAGCAGTATTTGAATTGTCGGCCATGATGCGCACCAGGAAATCGTCATCGCCCGATGGCAGGCTACCCCATATAGGCGCCTCCTGGGCTTCAATCATGGTTTGCCGGGTACAGGCAAGGTTACGGCCTACGCCCATGTATGGGTTACCTGCCACAGCATAGGTACTGTACTGCAAGAACGTATGTACGGTCTCCCACCGGATAAAAGTATTTAGTAACCCCGGTGCCGACCTGTGCGCACCATAACCCAATACGATATCTTTATTTTTTGAGAGTGGGGCCACCATGCTGCTCAACCAGTGCTCACTGGCCGGCCGGCAATCGGCATCGGTCATTAGCAGCCATTCGTGGCTGGCAGCTGCTACGCCATAGCTAAGCGCAAATTTCTTTCCTGGTAGAGTCCTGTAGGTATCTGCAGATACGTCTACAATAATTAAATGTGGATATTTTATCTTCAGGCTGTTCAATATATCTTCTGTATTGTCGGAAGATGCATCGTTCACTACCACCACTTCGTAAAGCGGCTTGCCTACACTATCCTTATATTTTTGCGATAATACAGATGGCAGGTTGACAAGTAGGTTCGGCGCCTCGTTATGGGCACAAATAATTACCGATACCGGTTGCTGAATACCCTTATCACTGTAACGGGGAAGAAAGAAGATACGTGCAAAGAAATAGAACACATAGCTACATTGCACACATATAGCCAGCAGAAACAACCAATATAATATTTGGAGTAACACGGCTGTAAAGAAACGGAAAGAATCGATCATCTCAATGTGAGAAATGTCCAAGACATGTCATCGAGTACGGGAATTATTTCTCTCCTACAGTCCCTTGAAAATTGTTTCTACCTTTGCCGCAACACAAATTACCGCATTACTTCATAAATGGATTTTGAATTAAAACACACAGACCCGAACTCTAAAGCACGTGCGGGTGTCATCACCACTGATCACGGACAAATAGAAACACCCATCTTTATGCCTGTGGGCACGGTGGGCAGCGTGAAGGCTGTGACACAGATCCAGCTGAAAACAGAGGTAGATGCGCAGATAATACTTGGCAACACTTACCACTTGTACCTGAGGCCCGGTACCGGCATACTGGAGCAGGCAGGCGGATTGCACAAATTCATGGGTTGGGACCGACCTATACTTACGGATAGCGGGGGTTACCAGGTATTTTCGTTGGCGGCCAACCGCAAGCTTACTGAAGATGGTGCCATGTTCCAGTCGCACATAGATGGCTCACGCCACATGTTCACCCCTGAAAAGGTAATAGAGATAGAACGCACTATAGGTGCTGATATCATTATGGCATTTGACGAGTGCCCACCCTACCCGTCTGAATATGCCTACGCCAAAAAGTCGATGGAACTTACGCACCGCTGGCTAGCGCGGTGTGTGCAGCACATGGGTGATACCGAACCTAAGTACGGGCACAACCAGTCGCTGTTCCCAATAATACAAGGCAGTACATATAAAGACCTACGCATTGCCTCATCACAGTTCGTGGCAGGTATGGAATGCGATGGCAATGCCATTGGCGGCCTATCCGTAGGCGAACCGGAAGAGATGATGTACGAAATGTGCGCGCTCTGCTGCGAACACCTGCCTGCCGACAAACCCCGCTACCTGATGGGCGTTGGCACACCCTGGAACATACTGGAAAATATTCCCTTGGGTATCGATATGTTCGACTGTGTGATGCCTACCCGCAACGGGCGCAATGGCATGCTCTTTACATCTAAAGGTGTTATCAATATAAAGAACAAGAAATGGGAGAACGACTTTACGCCTATTGATGACGGTATAGATTGCCCTACCAGTAATTTCTATACGAAGGCTTACCTTCGTCACCTGTTTGCTGCGAGCGAGTTCTTAAGTCTTAATATTGCCAGCATACACAACCTTGCTTTTTACCTGCACTTGGTAAAGCAGGCACGTATACATATTTTGCAGGGCGATTACAACAGCTGGAAGAACGAAATGATACCTATCCTGAAACAACGGTTATAAATATTGAGTGAAGAATGGCATTTATTACAAAACTGGACCGGTACCTGCTGAAGAAATTTTTGGGCACTTTCTTTTTCGCGATCATGATACTGATCGTGATATCGTGCGTCATCGATTATTCTGAGAAGATTGATGATTTTGTGTCGCACAAGGCGCCGGCCATGGCCATTGTTAATTATTACAAGAATTTTATACCGCACATCACAGCCTTGCTTTTTCCTTTATTCATCTTTATCGCTACTATATTCTTCACCTCGCAGCTGGCTTATAAGTCAGAGATCATTGCCATACTGGCCAGTGGTGTATCGTTCCAGCGGTTCCTGCGGCCCTACCTTATTGGCGGGGGCATCCTTTGTCTTATATCACTTATTGCCAACAACTGGATAATACCGAATGCCAACAAACAACGCCTGGCCTTTGAGGACCGGTATATACATGGCGCCATTGTAACATCGGACAGGAACGTGCATCTGCGCTTATCAAAAGATCTTTACGTATACATGCAGAGCTACGACTATGTGAACAATACCGGTTTTCACTTTACTGCCGAGACCATAGATGGTACACAGATACGGGAGAAAATATTTGCTGACCATGTGAACTACGATAGCGTAAAGAAAATATGGCACCTGCACGGCGTAGAAATAAGGACCAATGACGGGATAAAAGAGAAAATGACCTTGGTGAACGACCTGGATAAAGTTTATCCCTCCTTTACCCCCAAAGACCTGAACAACAACGAAGCCATAAAAGAAGCGCTGACCACACCTGAAATGCTGACCTATATAAAGCAGCAAACACTTCGCGGCAGCGAGAATCTCAATCCATTCTATGTGGAGAAAGACCGTAGGTCGGCGCAGCCATTCGCGGGTATCATACTCACTATAATAGGCGCCTGCATAGCCAGCAGGAAGATAAGGGGTGGCAGCGGGCTGCACCTGGCGCTGGGTATACTTATAAGCGCGCTGTATGTGATGCTACTACAGTTATCTACCACATTCTCCAGCAAGGCTGGCCTTAATCCTTTATTATCGGTATGGATACCTAATATCTTATTTGGCATAGTAGCTGCCTACCTATATAGGAAACAAGTGACGTAAGCGCAATGCAGAACGCCCACTAAAATAGCGGGCGTTGCATATAAAAGCTGCATATAAAAGAGGTGCTTTTCTATTTTATCTTGATGATGACAGCATGACCATTGAGGTTATGAATAACTACCCTATCCGTTTTATGGCGCTGCGCTTCTACATAACGGGCTATACCGCTGCAAGTGTGGAAACCATAATCATCAAACACGATGATGCCACCAACGATAAGTTTATCCCATATCCAGTCCACTATATCCCTTGCTGAATCGTGCACGTCCACATCTATATGACATAGAGAGAATTTATCGGTTGCAGGTACAAGGTGCTGGCTATCTTCCGGGAATATCCCTTTCAATATCTGCACGTTTTTGTAACCTATTTTATTGTTCAGTAGTTCTTCAACTATCTTCTGGCTGGTATCGGCATGTTCATTCCCTGTATAGAAAGGGTCATTGTCAGATGCTTTGGCTACACCGGTAAAGGTATCTGCTATATAAAAAGGCAGTTTCGCACCTCGGTCCTTCAATCTTTGTGCTATTACTGCAGCTGTGCCACCACGCCATACGCCTACTTCCAGCATAGAGGCATTGTTATCCAGTTCATATGCTTTGTCGGCCAGTTGCCACAGCTCAAAACAACGATATATATCTACAAGTGTGTTCTTCTTTGCGTGGGAGTAAACGCTCATGAACTGCTCGTCATTATTCCACGGGGTAAAGTTGGCGGTAGGTGAAGCAAACCCATAGGAGAATCCATCAATAACAAACTCATACTTACCCTTATACTTGGTCCGCTGGATCATATCGAACCCCAGAGACTGTATAAACTTCTTTATTTTTTTCTTTATCATGATAAATGGTCAAGGGTAGGTATGTTACAGCCAGCCTGTTTTAAAAAGTGCTGCTAAAATTATTCATTTGTTTTAAGAAAACAAAAATGGCAGGCTGTGGTTAAGTTTTATAGCTACAGGTCGTTAATTCGACCATTACATATATATTCGCCCACCCAAACCATGACACATGAGCGAGTTGCCTCATTTCAGGCTATTAAGTGCCGACCAGGTAAACACCATAAGACAAAATGCAGGTGCAGCTGAAGAAAAAGGAAGCCTGACGCCTGAGCAACTTGCACTTATATACCAGCAACAATGGTTCAAGATACTGGTGCCTGCAGCATACGGTGGGCAGGAACTGCCACTACTACAAGCTATAGAACTGGAGGAAGAACTGGCGCGTGCAGATGGTAGCCTGGGCTGGACTGTGACTTTGTGCGCAGGTGCCGGGTGGTTCGGTGGTTTTACCGACCCTGAATTTTCCAGGAAAATATTTAGCGATACCTATGTGTGCCTTGCCGGGAGCGGCGCCCCGACTGGGTTTGCAGAGATAGTGCCCGGCGGCTATAAGGTGACCGGTAAGTGGAAGCACGCCACAGGTGTGCCACACGCCACAGTATTTACCGCAAAGTGCATCATCACAGAGCATGGAGCACCTATAATGAACGAAGATGGCACTCAGAAGATATTGTCCTTTACATTTCTTAAAAGTGAAACATCTATAATACCAGGATGGCCCTACATGGGTATGAAGGCCACTGGCAGCTACCCCTACCAGGTGGATAATGTAGTTGTACCAAACGACCGTACATTCAAAATAGAGGCTACTGAAGCACTGATCAATAACACATTATATCGTTACCCCTTTATGCAGCTGGCAGAGGCTACGCTTGCAGTGAACATATCGGGCATGGCACTGCATTTTGTAGAGCTGGCGCAGCAGATATTTGCCCAGAAACAGAGCAGGAACGGCGTTCTTATAGCTGACCTTCATGTAGTGAAAAATGAATTTTACATCAAGCTGCACCAACTGAACGAGGCGCGACATGCACTTTTCCATGCCGTGCAGGAATCGTGGGAGCATTGTGTGGCCAACCCTTGCATACACGATGTGGTACTCAAGAACGTGAGCACTACAGCCCACCTGCTGGCCCACGCTGCCCGCCAGGCGGTAGATGACCTGTATCCATATTGCGGCCTTGAAGCCGCCAACATAGATGCTCCCATAAACCAGGTATGGAGGGATATGCATACCGCAGCACAGCACAGTCTACTGGCATTTGGCCATAGCAAATAAATTTTTAAGAACGCCGTTATATATAATAGTAACAGTCAATGACTTGGCATTGATCTTGCACTATTATTATCATTAAACCGGGAGTTATGAATTTGAGCGAAACATGGTTCATGGAGGGTTTTATAGATTTTGAACTACAGAAATACCGCCTGCTTGCTTACCTGCAGGAAGTGAATAACTACTTTACGGAAACCAAATTATACCCTCAGCTTTCCGATATTATTTTCCACTACAATAATCTCGTGGCGTTCAGGGACAATAAACGTTTTCTGCAAGACCAGTTCCCAAAACGCATGGACCAGGTGAACCTGCAAAAGCTTGAAGTAGTATACGAGCGGATGCTGAGCGATGACGAAGTGATGCAGGAGCTGGAACAGATAACCCAGTTCGCTATAGACCAGATGAGGGCTACTATAGATAATGGCGCCGGCATTTATGACTTTGTAGAGAAAAAACTACAGATACAACCGGTAGGCATAGTACCCTTGTACAACAATGAAGGATACATATTACTACAATACGGCAATTATTCTCAGATATTGGCTTATGCCTATACCGTTACATTGTTCGAGCATCAGAAGGCCAGGTTCAGGGGTATAAAGCTCACCTACATGCACAGCTGGGAAAAGAACATAGTGAATACGTATAAAAGTATAAAGCTGGACATCATACGCAGCAACCGCAGCCTACCCAATCCTGCAGTGTATAGTGTTGAGTTTCCGTTTGCCATACCACTTGATGAGACCTTACTGCCCATCGCTAAGCGTGAGCTGGTAAAATATATTGAGGCAGACAAAGCCGCGTAATGAATGCTCCTATAGTGAAAAACAATCGAGCGAATTTCATGAATTCAGATACTAATTGTAATTTTACTAACGCTGTTAGGAATTACGGCAATTATTGAATGGGTATCACAGAAAGGCGCTTACGTCAGAAAGAAGAAGTGAGGGCAAGTATAATTACTGCTGCTCGCAACCTTGTGCTGGAGGAAGGCTGGCAATCCCTGTCTATCCGTAAAATAGCTGATGCCATTGAGTATAGCGTGCCCGTGATCTATGACCATTTCGAGAATAAAGATGCTATTCTCACAGAGTTCACGATGACCGGTTATGATATGCTTGCTGCTAAGTTAGAAGCAGCCAAAAGCAAATTTGACGAGCCATGCCAGCAACTGGATGATATGGGCAATGCTTACTGGGCATTCGCATTTGAAAATAAAGAATATTATCAGTTAATGTTTGGTCTTGGAATGCCTAATTGCGAAAGTGCAAGGTCTATACCTGGCTTGGCTGCGTTTGGCAGTTTGATGATATCCTCCATTCAAGACGTTATCGCAACGAGCCCCGACAAGAATAAAGACCCTTTTTTGAAGTATCATACCTTTTGGTCTGTTCTGCACGGCCTGGTATCTATTAATATGATGCACAAAACAACAACCAAGGATGGCATGAATGAGGCCATCCTAAAAGATGCCATTACCAGTTTTATAAAAGCACTGAAAGAATAAAAAAATTTGCCAAATAAATTAACACTGTTAGCATTTATAATAACGATACCAAAACAAGTAAAAACGACTAAAATGAAAACCATTAAAATTACCTACTGGATCAGTACAGGGCTTGTTTCCCTCCTTTATGCATTCGATGCATTTATGTTCCTATCGCAAAACCCAAGAATGGTAGGCTCGCTCCAGTCTCTGGGGTACCCTGCATACCTGCTCTCCATGCTTGGCGTAGCAAAATCATTAGCAGCGATCGGTATAGTTGTTCCTAAAATGCCTCGCCTAAAAGAATGGGTATACGCTGGTATCTATATCAATATGATAGGCGCGATATGGTCTCACGCAGCTATGGGTCAAACCGATCAAATTTTACCAGGCGCTATTGTAATAGTATTTGTAACAGTTTCCTACATCACATACCGCAAGCTGCAGCCAACTAACATAACTGCTTAAAAAATTTATTCTCATAAAAAATAAAATAAATAGATGAACCTTTTAGAAGCATTGAACTGGCGCTACGCCACCAAAAGAATGACCGGTAAGAAAGTAGACCGTGCAGTAATAGACCGTATACTGGATGCTGCACAGCTGGCACCATCCTCAGCAGGCCTGCAACCATACAACATAATATTGGTAGAGAACGAAGAGCTGCGCAAAAAGATACAAGCGGTAGCCTTCAACCAACCGCAGATAGCTGAGGCATCTCACCTGCTTGTTTTTGCTGCGTGGAATGATGTTACAGAAAAAAATGTAACTGACTATGTACAAAGCATTGCCACCGGCAGGAATATTGAAGTAGCTACTATGGATGGCCTGAAAAACTCCCTGATGAATATTGTGAACAATAAAACACAGGAAGAAAAATACCAGTGGACCGCCAGACAGGCCTATATAGCTTTTGGGATAGCTATAGCTGCCGCTGCTACTGAAAGGGTAGACGCCACACCCATGGAAGGCTTTAATCCTGCTGCACTGGATGAACTGCTTGGACTGAAAGAAAAAGGCTTGCGCAGCGTTACTATCCTTACTTTGGGCTACAGAGATACAGAAAATGACTTCTTACATGGCTTAAAAAAGATACGCCGCAGCAAAGAAGAACTGGTACTGGAAATGAACTAACATTCATGATCTTGCGTAAAACCAGGCCTGCTCAAGCGGCCTGGTTTTTTAGTATCTTTTCATAAATACCACCGCTATGTACAATTTAAAGATCATCACGTCCACAGTAAGAGAAGGCCGTAAAGGACCACATGTTGCCCGGTGGATAGAAGATCTGGCCAGGCAGCACGGCAGTTTTGAAGTAGAGCTACTGGACCTTGCGGAGATAAACCTGCCTATGATGAATGAGCCACATCACCCTATGCTGAAAAAATACACGTACGAGTATACCCGCAGGTGGAGTGAAAAGATAGATGCTGCCGATGCCTTTATTTTTGTAACTGCCGAATATGATTACAACTATCCCGCTCCGCTACGCAATGCCATTGAATATTTATCGCAGGAGTGGGAGTATAAAGCGGCAGGCATAGTTAGCTATGGTGGGGTATCAGCAGGCACGCGCGCAGCCAATAGCCTAAAAGGCGACCTGGCCACAATGAAAATAGTACCGATACCAGAAATGGTGAATTTCCCTTTCTTTGCTCATAACATAAATGATGAGAAAGTGTTTGTGGCCAACGAGGTATCGCACAAAGCAGCCCAAACCATGCTTAACGCTATCGTGCGCTGGACCAAAGGCCTTATTATTATCAGGGAGAATAAATAATAGTGTGCTATGAACTAATTAGATGAATTTGATGAATTACCTGAATTTACTATGGCATCATCCCGCTGTTTAAGCTTCTTTTTCTCATGGTAGTTCTGCTTAGCCTCATCTATAGAATGGGTCGCGAAAACGTCCTTATTTTCCTTTGAAAGACAAGAAAGCTCGATATAGAATTTTTTGAGTACTTCCAGTTCTTCTTCTGTCAGGTCCTCGATATTTACCAGGCGGTTGCTTGCTGCATTGTTTGATGCTATCAACTCATTCAATTTTAGGTGCAAGGCTACCGTATCCTTGTTCTGCGACTGTTGTATGAGGAACACCATAAGAAAGGTAACAATAGTGGTACCGGTATTGATGACCAGCTGCCACGTATCAGAAAAGTGAAACAATGGGCCCGTGATGCCCCAAACCAAAACTACGAGGCAGGCTGTGACAAAAGCACCTGAGCTACCCGCTACTTTAGTTATCTTTGCTGAGAACTTACTAAAAGCCTTTGACGATCTGGAAATATTATCTTTTGCCATTCTATGAAAATTATTGGTATTTATAAACTGCGTTTAAATTCCATGCCATTACCCAGTTCAAAACTAAACAATAACATAGTGGTACTATAACGATACCTTTCTGTAATTTTAAGCCATGTTATTTTCTAATGTTGTAGGGGAGCAAGGCGCTAAAAATGGCTTATTGAATATGTGGCACAATGGCAATATGCCACATGCCATGCTGATAGCCGGCGCCGAAGGTACGGGTGGCTTACCCATGGCGCTGGCGCTGGCCCAATACATTTTTTGCACCAACAAGACCGAGACCGATGCCTGCGGACATTGCGCTGCCTGCCACAAAACAGCAAAGCTGGAACATGCTGACCTGCACATGAGCTTCCCTACCATACCACCTAAGCCCGGTACAAAAGCCATGAGCCGACATTATATAAAAGAATTTAGAGCGTACATACATCAAACACCCTACGGCACCACTTTCGACTGGTTGCAATATATAAATGCAGAAAACAAGCAGGGAAACATCACTGCTGAGGAATGCCGCGAAATAATAGATACGCTCAACCTAAAATCGTACGAGGGGGGAAAGAAAGTACAGGTAATATGGCGACCTGAATACCTGGGCAAGGAAGGCAACATATTACTGAAACTGATAGAGGAACCACCTGCAGATACCATTATGATACTGGTAGCCGAGAACATAGAAGATATTCTGGCAACCATTCTATCCCGTACTCAGCTCATCAGGCTCGCGCCCATTAATCCCACAGATATTGCTAATGCACTAATGGCAAACGGTATGGCAGATACCCGACGGGCAGCCCAGGTAGCACACCTGGCAAATGGAAGCTATACTGAAGCGCTGCGTATTGTAAAGCACGCCGAGAATGACCTGTTCCCGGATGTGAAGAATTGGTTCAACTCACTTTTTACCAATAACGGCATATTGATAGCCAAGTTTGCTGAAGATGGCTCAAAGACGGGTCGCGAACAGTTGAAGAATATGTTGCAGTATGTGGTGCAACTGCTGGAACAAACCATGCGGGTACGGTACATGCCCGGCGTACCGCCCACGCTTGCCGAAGAAGAAAGCCGTTTTGCGACACGCCTGGCCGGTATGAATATTAGCTTTGAAGCACTGGGAAAAATGGTGGAAGCCATTACCGATACCATATTCTATATAGAGCGAAACGCACATTCAAAAACACAGCTGCACGTATTGTCTATACGCTTGCAGTATATAATACAGAATAAACAAGTACCAATTACCCTGTAACCACGTTAAGAACTATTTTACCTGTTACATGACCTTCCTGGCTCATTATCTGCGCCTCTTTAGCATCCTCAAGGTCCATTACTCTGGCAATGATGGGCCTTACCTTACCCTCATCAATAAGTTGTGCTATCTGTTGTAGGTCCTTAGGATCAGACTGCGCTGTGTACCCTTCTATATGTATGTTCTTTTCCCGGGCTTCCGCTTCGTTCTCCGGTTTTACTGTAGTTATCAGCCGCCCACCATTCTTTAGCACGGCTAATGAACGCTTTTGTGTATCGCCGCCCTGGGTGTCAAACACCAGATCTATATCTTTTAGCTTGTCTTCAAATCTTACCTTTTTGTAGTCTATAACCTCATCCGCACCTAATTCCTTTACAAGATCAATATTTTTTTCAGATGCGGTACCTATCACAAATGCACCTCTCCACTTAGCAAATTGCACCGCAAAAGTGCCTACTCCACCCGATGCTGCATGTATCAATACTTTTTGTCCTTCCTGTAGCCATCCATATTTAAATAACCCCTGCCACGCAGTAAGACCGGCCAGGGGTACTGCTGCTGCATCAGTAAATGATAATGTTTTGGGTTTCAATGCTACCTCACTGGCGCGAACCACAATGTATTCTGCATATGCCCCGTTTCGTGTGGGGTCGGGGCGGCTAAATACCTCATCTCCAATTTTAAAGTTTTTCACTTCACTACCCACTTCTGCTACAATACCTGCAAGGTCCCACCCTAATGTAAGCGGTAATGGCGCTGGAAACTTGTCTTTGCGCATCCCTTCGCGTATCTTCCAGTCCACAGGGTTCACACTTGTAGCATATACTTTTACCAGTAGTTCATCGGCATTGGGTTTCGGCACGGGTATATCTTCTATGTTCAGTACTTCAGGCCCGCCAAATTCATGTATCCTTACCGCTTTCATATGTGTTGTTTAGCATTCATTTCATAAAACTCATGCCTTCGACAAAGGATGTACAGCAAAAACCCCATTGTTATTTATGAACCACCGTCACATTTTTTTTGTAAGTTTGTCATTACTTTAGATTTTTTTTCACAATCTGCAGTGCTGGTACAATACTATGTAGCGTTTGAAAAGGATACGATATATTATATCCTGTGCGAATTTTTAAAAGGTGTTATTGTTAAGGCCTGCTCTATATAAAACTTATATATAAAATGGGATGTGGCAGTTGTGGAACTGGCGCAAGCGGCAAACCAGGTGGTTGCAAAAGTAACGGTGGATGTAGTACCGGCGGATGCAACAGACTGAATGTTTTTGACTGGCTTAGCGGCATACCTTTGCACGATGGTGCGAAACCTTACCCGGTCATCGAGGTATCGTTCAATAAAGGAAGCAGAAAAGATTTTTATCGCAATAATACTCCGCACTTACCGGAGAAAGGCGAATGGATAGCCCTTGAGGGCGTAAGCGGGTTTGATGTAGGCCAGGTGAGCCTTACAGGTGAACTGGTGAAACTACAGATGAAAAAAAGCGGGATAGAAGAAAGCCCTGCTATGAAGCGCCTGTTGCGCCCGGCTACAGATGAGGACCTGAAAGCATACACCATACAGAAAGAACGGGAACAGGAAGTGCTGATACGCAGCCGCGCTATAGCACGCACCGTGAACCTGGACATGAAGATATGCGAAGTAGAGATACAGGCCGATGGTAAAAAAGGCACCTTCTTCTACACAGCCGACCAGCGTGTAGACTTTAGGGAACTGATAAAAGTACTGGCTACCGAGTTCAAACTAAAGGTGGAAATGCGCCAGATAGGCGCCCGGCAGGAAAGTGGCAAAGTAGGTGGTATAGGCTCTTGCGGCCGCGAACTATGCTGCAGTACCTGGCTCACCGATTTCAAATCTGTGAACACTACGGCAGCCCGTTATCAAAACTTGTCTATCAACCAGACCAAGTTATCTGGTCAGTGCGGCAGGCTGAAATGCTGCCTTAACTACGAGCTGGATACATATATGGATGCGCTGCGCATGTTCCCAGACCATGCAGAGACCATACAAACCGCAAAAGGCAATGCATCGCTGCAAAAACGCGACATATTCAAGAACCTGATGTGGTATAGCTATTCTGATAGCAGTAAACAATACCCATTAAGTATAGTTCGTGTAAAAGAAATAATGGCGCTTAACAAGCAAGGTATAAAACCCGATGAGCTGCAACCGGTGGAATTGGAGACCCGCGAAAGCAAGGCTGGTATAAAACCTGATGCAGGCTTTGTGAATGATGTAGGCCAGCTGACCCTGCGCTCTCTTGAAAAAGGCAATAAGAAGAAAAAACAAGGCAATCAACAAGCTGACCGACAGCCACAAGATGCAACAGGTGTAACCAATAAGCCACGTCAGGCTGGTGGTCCCCGTCCCCAACAGGCTAACCACCTACAAAAGGAGAAAGCTCCTCAGCAAGGTGCACCACGTGAGCCAAGGCAAAACCAGCGCGAGAAAGGCGCACAACAAGGCCCGCAAAGGGAAAGAGCTCCGCAACAAGGGCCTAAACAGCCACAGGCACCAAGAGAGCCACGTGAGCCACGTAGGGATCAATCGCAACGCCCACAGCAACCAAAGGCAGCTAACCCTGATGGAACGCCTAACCAGCAGCCCCACCAGCAAAGGCAGCCAAATGCAGATGGTATACCCAACGAGCAAGCACCACGCCAGCAACGGCCACCTAATGCCGATGGTACACCAGGCCAGCCCCGCAACGACCGCGGACGTAACCGCAGGAACCGTCCTGACAGGCCTACGGGTGATGCACCAAAATCGAGCAGCGAACCATCAACTCCAGAATAATATGATCTCTTTATAGCACTTAAATAGCCGTCCTAAATACAGGACGGCTATTTTTTTGCCGCGTCCAGCGTCTTGGCTATATCGTTTCTATTATCTTGTAGCAACTTGGCACTCGCAATGGCATCGAGGCCGGTCTTTTCCATAATGATGCGAATGGCCCTTTCCTCCAGCTTGGTATTGGTCACAGCCATGTGGGTCATTTTGTTGCCCTCTACCCTGCCCGTTCTTATCATAGCAGTGGTGGTTATCATATTCAGCACCATTTTTTGTGCTGTTCCGGCTTTCATGCGTGTGCTGCCGGTCACAAATTCGGGACCTGTCAATACTTCTATAGGATGGTCGCTGTTAGCAGCCACCTCGCTATTGGGTGTGCACACTATACAACCGGTGCGTATGCCACGTTCCCCGCATGCCTTCAGTGCATGTATCACATACGGGGTACGGCCACTGGCGGCAATGCCTATTACTATATCCTGCTGGCCCACATTATGTGCCTCAAGGTCTTTAATGCCTTGTTCCACGTCGTCCTCTGCACCTTCTACTGCGATACGCATTGCCTCATCACCTCCGGCTATTATTCCCACTACCATACCCGGTGGTACACCAAATGTGGGCACGCACTCGCTGGCATCTACTACACCCATTCGCCCACTGGTACCGGCCCCTATATAAAACAGCCTGCCACCGTTATTAAAAGCATTTATAACCTGTTCTGTCAGCGCTACTATCTGCGGTATAGCCAGCGCTACAGCTATTGCCACGGTCTTATCTTCTTCATTAATGGTCTTAATAATATCGATAGGTGACATTAACTGAAGGTCATTATATTTCGAATCCTCTTCTGTGAGTGGTAATGGCATGAACGTAACTATATATTCAACGTAAAATAAACCGTTTGCTCAATTTCCAGCCCGTTACATCATATATCACTTCTGTCCCCAAACCCTAAATATGCGTGGCAGACTCATTATGGTTTGGTCACTGCTGGCAAATTGGTCTAATTCGGCCAGCATACTATGTATTGTTGCTGTGGTAGCTATGCCTTGTTCTATAAGAGTGCCTTTTATCTTATCCAGGGTGCTATATGCCATCAATTTACCTTGGCCGGTATTGAAACAAGGCTGTATCACATCAAATTCCACATTAGTTAACCCTGCCTCCTTGCATAACCCAACTAACCGGGGTCCTATTTCTGCATCCTGTCCATTATTGTGTGCAGCAGTTGTAAAATAACGCACATATTCATCAAAGGCCCTGCAAGCTGGATAGCAAAAATGTCCGCTAAAATGGATATCCTCAACAATTACCTGCCCGCCAGGCTTCACGCTTTGCAGCATTTTTTGCAGTACGCTCAATGGTTCGGTAAGGTGCGACAATAAAAACCGGGAATAAGCAAAGTCGAATTCATTGTGATAATTGATATCGTAAGCACTTCCTTGTCGAAAGAGAACATTATTAACACCTTCAGCAATTGCGTCTTCTCTGCTCAGGGCCAATATCTCACCATCATAGTCTACCGCTTCTACCCTACCACCATTCTCTACCATCTTTGCCACCATTAAAGCTACATGACCACCCCCACAGCCCACATCAATTAGTGTCTTGCCAGCCTCAACGCCCCTTGTCGCCAACAATGCGCGGGTATAAGGCTCCAAAACGCCTGCAAGTATATTCAGTCGGCGTTTGCCTTCTTTTCCACCTTCTATTATGTATTCGCTGGCTCTTTTCTGCATTAGGAAATATTATGTGGAACGAAAATACACGTTATCCGCGGTTGGCAACAATAAAACACTATATTTGCACCTCACGCAAAGGAAAAAATTAATAATTATTTGATTATTTTTTTGTTAGTTAAATAACTAATGCTACCTTTGCACTCCATTAATTTTTATTAACGGTAAGCAAATGCCTACAATACAACAATTAGTACGTAAAGGTCGTCAACAAATAAGGGCCAAGTCAAAGTCAAGAGCTTTGGATGCATGTCCTCAACGTCGTGGTGTGTGCACCCGCGTATATACTACAACGCCTAAAAAACCAAACTCGGCCCTCCGCAAGGTGGCGAAGGTGCGTTTGACCAATAAAATAGAGGTGATCGCCTACATACCGGGTGAGGGACACAACCTACAGGAGCACTCTATAGTGTTGATCCGTGGTGGTCGTGTTAAGGACCTTCCGGGTGTGCGTTACCATATTGTACGTGGTGCACTGGATACTGCGGGCGTGAAAGACCGTAAGCAGAGCCGCTCTAAGTATGGTACCAAGAAAGCCAAAAAAGGTGCAGCAGCGCCAGCAGCTAAGAAAAAATAATTAATTAATAAAAGATATTAAAGCCATTCGTTACCGATGAGAAAGGCACAAGCTAAAAAATTACCATTAGCACCAGATCCTAAATTCAACGACAAAAACGTTACCCGTTTTGTCAACTGCCTGATGTGGGGTGGAAATAAGACCATTGTACTTGGTTTATTCTATGATGCAATAGACAAAGTAAGCACTACAACCAGCGAAAATGGTTATGATGTGTGGAAACGCGCATTGTCAAATGTAACTCCTGCTGTTGAAGTTCGTAGCCGCCGTATAGGTGGTGCTACCTTCCAGATACCAAGTGAAGTACGCCCAGATCGCAAAATATCACTGAGTATGAAATGGCTGATACGTTTTGCACGTGAAAGGAACGGCAAAACCATGGCAGACAAACTTGCCGGCGAAATAATAGCAGCATCAAAAGGTGAAGGTGGTGCTTTCAAGAAAAAAGAAGATACACACCGTATGGCAGAAGCTAACAAAGCATTCAGTCACTTTAAAATATAACCACATTTTATTGATATTTTTGCTTAAGAGCCGCTCCCAGAGCGGCTTTTCTGTTTATAAAAAATGTGGATATCTTCTGCCATGCATACCATACCACCAGCCACTTAAGCTGTATATTTGCTTAAGAATTACCACTAACAAAAAATAGAAATATAATATAAAATGGCAGCAGACGACAAATTAAAAGTGCTGAAATTAGCGCTGGACAAGATCGAAAAGGACTATGGCAAAGGCTCGGTAATGATGCTTGGTGACAAGCAAAGGGAAAAAATGGACGTGATCAGCACCGGCTCGCTGGGGCTTGATGTGGCGTTAGGTGTAGGCGGACTGCCCCGTGGACGTGTTATTGAAATATATGGACCGGAATCTTCTGGTAAAACAACTATAGCCATACACACTATGGCAGAAGCACAAAAGAAAGGTGGTATATGCGCGATAATAGATGCAGAGCACGCTTTTGATAGCAGTTATGCCCGCAAACTGGGTGTAGATGTAGACAACCTTATCATATCCCAACCTGACTATGGTGAGCAGGCGCTGGAAATAGCGGATCGCTTGATATCATCGGGGGCTGTAGATGTTGTAGTTATAGATTCGGTTGCTGCACTTGTACCTAAAGCAGAGCTGGAAGGCGAAATGGGCGAAAGCAAAATGGGCCTGCAGGCCAGGCTGATGAGCCAGGCATTGCGGAAGCTTACTGCCACCATATCGCGCACAGGTTGCTGCTGCATATTCATCAACCAGCTACGTGAAAAGATAGGCGTTATGTTCGGTAACCCGGAGACGACGACAGGTGGTAATGCACTTAAGTTCTACTCTTCTGTAAGACTTGATATACGCCGCGTGAGCCAGATAAAAGATGGTGATGTAGCGAGTGGTAATCGTACCCGTGTAAAGGTGGTGAAAAATAAAGTAGCTCCACCATTCCGCCAGGTAGAGTTCGATATAATTTTTGGCGAAGGCATTAGCAAGGTAGGTGAGGTAATAGATATGGGCGTGGAGTTAGGCATTTTGCAGAAAAGTGGCTCATGGTTCAGCTACGGCGATAGCAAGATAGGACAGGGCCGCGATGCGGTAAAAACATTCCTGAACGACAACCCGGAAGTAATGGACGAAGTAGAACAGAAAATAAGGACCGCGCTGGAACCAGCAACGACCTAATATATGCGCTAATTAGAATAAGAAAGGACGGGGCCGACCCGTCCTTTCTTATTGCCTCTCACATCTATACTCAAAATATTATACCTCCCTCAATTCCTTTATTCCTATCATTTTATTGCTATCAGGGCACCATACCTTCAGGCGGAAACATGCTGCAATTTCTTTAGGGTTCAGCGATGTGGTCTTGGCTTGCTGTAGCTCTGGCAGGGCAGCCATAGCCTCTGGTAGGCGGTAAAAAGGAATGCGCGAATTAAGGTGGTGTATGTGGTGGTAACCAATATTGCCCAGGAACCAATGCATGATAGGGCTCATGGTCATGTAACTCGATGATTCCAGTGCAGCGCCTTCATATTTCCAGTCTTCCTTGCAGCTAAACTGCGTGGACGGAAAATTATGCTGGGCGTAAAATAAATAAGCGCCAGCGCTGCAGGCAATAAATATAGGCAGGAACACAGAAAGCAGCCATACCAACCAGCCAAAATGTACTATCACATACCAGGTAATTACCCCGTGTACCAAAAGCGCAATGGCCGAATCGTAATGTTTGCGCGGTGCATTGATGAACGAGGTGATACACATACCGTATATGAACATGGTAAAGTACCCCATCAGCACGGTCAAAGGGTGGCGGATGAACAGGTATGTTCTTTGCTCTCCACTACACATAGACAGGAATTTTTCTTTAGTGGCTATAGGGTAAGAGCCTATACTGGCGCTGAATAATTTAGAATTGTGGCTGTGGTGATAGTCATGCGATCGTTTCCATATACTGGAAGGCACCAGCACATATATACCGTATAGGGACATAATAATATCAGCAAGTACAGAACGGTGTAATATAGCATGGTGCTGAAAATCGTGATAGATAACGAACATGCGTACCATAAGCAGCCCGGCAAGTATACTGGATGCAAGCTTCAGTACGAAGTATGGCAGTAGCACAGTACCTGCTATAGCACATGCCAGCAGAAACAAGGTGCTTAGCAAGTATATCCAGCTTTTGCGCCTGTTCTCCTGGGCAAACGGTTTGGTGGCCAATATCAATTCTCTACCGGTTCTCATCACAAATGTTATTGGTGTGTTTTTCTTTTATGTTTCCACCTCCTGTGGCTCCACAACCACACTTCCGGCTGTGCTATTATGTCCCTTTCCAGTTTGCGAGTATGCAATTCGCTTATTTCCCCTTCGGCAGTAGCCTTTGGTGTTTCGCTTAGCACCTCTGCATGCATTTCGTAGTATCCCCTTTTCAGGCGTTTTACTGTGGCATATACTACAGGGTAGTTTATCTTGCGGGCTATTAGTTCTGTGCCTTTGAACACCGGCGTGTCCTGGTTCAGGAAGGTGGTCCAGTAGGCGCTGTCAGGTGCGGGTGTCTGGTCGGCTATAAATGCAGTTGCGTTCAGTTCTGCTCTATTCTCCAACATCTCCCTGAAGGTATCCTTCATAGGTATCAGCTTGGTACCAAAGCGGGAGCGCATTTTAAACATCAGCCAATCGAAATACTTGTTACTGATAGGATGATATATCACATACAATTGCTGTTTCAATTGCAGGCTGAAGGTATTCCCTGCCCATTCCCAGTTGCCGAGGTGTCCCATTACCAGTATAATGCTCTTATTTTTCCGCAGCCATCTTGTCGAACAAAGCTTTTGCTTCGGGGGTAAAGTAGCAATGCTTTTGCATGGTAGCTTTGCTTATGGTAAGGGTCTTAAAAGTCTCCAGAAAAAGGTCGCAAAGGTATTTGTAATACCGCTTGCTAATGGCATTTATTTCCGCATCCGTTTTTTCTGGAAAGGAGTTTTTCAGGTTATCGAACACTACTTGTCTGCGATAGCCAAGTACGCGATAAAGTAAAAAATAAACTCCATTAGAAATAAAGTACAATACCCGGAAAGGTAATATGGATAGGAGATAAATAAATGGCAGCGCCAAATAATATATTAAAGCAGACAATAGTATTAAGAATATTTATACAGCCATAAAAATAATGAATTAAGTTGTATACCTTATTCTAAATTATTGTTAATTAAGACACTTCATATTTTTATACTTTTATCACATACAAAGGTGGCCATATAAGAAGTATAGCAGACTATTGCCAAGGAATAGCCTGCAATAAAAAATTATACAGCAACATTAAATTCTCTCAAAGCATCATTAAGACTGGTCTTCAGGTCTGTCGAAACTTTTCGCTTACCTATGATGAGCGCACAGTTAACATGATAATTTCCCGCCGGGAAGCTTTTAGAATAACTGCCGGGTATCACCACACTATTTGCGGGCACACGCCCTTTCATTTCTATAGGTTCGCTGCCGCTCACGTCTATTATCTTGGTGCTTTGGGTCAGTACTACATTTGCACCAAGCACAGCCCCCTGCTCTACCACCACACCCTCTACCACTATGCAGCGGCTGCCTATAAAACAACCATCTTCTATAATAACAGGTGTGGCCTGCAGGGGCTCCAGTACACCACCTATACCCACACCGCCGCTTAAGTGCACACCTTTGCCTATTGGGCACAAGAGCCTACTGTAGCCCATGTATCTACCATAGTGCCCTCGTCTACATAGGCACCAATGTTCACATACGATGGCATCAACACCACATTGCGGCCTACAAATGCGCCATAGCGGGCCACTGCGTGGGGCACTGCACGCACCCCCAGGCTTGCGTAATCTTTCTTCAGCAACATTTTGTCATAGAACTCAAATGGCGCTACATCCCAGGTTTGCATAGGCTGTATGCCAAAGTATAGCAGTATGGCCTTCTTCACCCATTCATTCACTACACCGTGAACGACGCCTCGATCGACGTCTTGCCCGGCCCTGCCAGGCCTCCTACCCGCAGATTCACCACCTGCAACCGCTCCAGCCCCAGATTCCGCAGATTGTCGTGCACCGCGTCTATCAGCTCCTGCCGCGAGAGCGCCGGATTCCACGACGCGTCCGCACCTCGCTTTGCCCCTACCTTGGTCACAATCACCAACTCCTCAGGGTACGGGTGCAGCGCCTCACGGATGATCTGGTTCGTCACATGCGGCCCATAGAAGTCGCTGGTATCGATGTGATTCACCCCTGCCTCGACCGCCTCTCGCAGCACCGCCAGCGCAGCCTCTCGGTCCTTGGGCGGCCCCCACACATGCGGTCCCGCCAGCTGCATCGCCCCGTAGCCCATTCGCTGCACCGTCATCGTCGTCTGCGGAAAGGTAAAGCTCCCGCCCATTGCCGTCGCTATCGCCATGTCCCGTCTCTCCTCTTGCCTGCCATCATCGGCATCCTTGCCATCAGATGAAGCAAACCCCAGACCAGAACTACGCAAGGCCAGAACTGTGCATTTGGCCCAGCCCTCCGCCAGCCACCCGATGACCTGATGCTCCACCCACATCCGCCCAGCCACCCCAAAGGGCGGGTACCCGATGACCTGATGCCCACCCACGTTCCACCCAGCCACCCCGAAGGGTGGGTGCCCCATGCATGGCAGCCTCATCGCCATGCGTGGGTTCATCGACCGCCAGGTCGATCCAAACGCCACCAGACCGCGGCTGCCCTCTCCCGGCAACCTGAAACTCCACCCATCGTGGCGCAGTGAACAAAGATAACTCCGTACCATCGACCCAGGAGCGAGACTGCCGGAGCTGCAACACAACCGTTG
>CBDIBP010000041.1:115000-150430 GCA_965276955.1 Flavipsychrobacter sp. | reverse complement strand
TTTTACTGAACCTACAAATTCCAGGCGGTGCTCTAAGCCTTCGAACGATGAAAAGCTTTCCCTTATCTTCTCCTTCCTTATCCCCGCTACCCTTGCTGATATGCCCGCTGCCATGGTGTTGTATTGATTGTGCTTCCCTTTTATAGCCAGGTCGTGGATGGATACATCCAGTTGTTCCCCATCATAAACAATGTGTACCTGTTCGTTGCTGACATATGCGCCTTCCTTTAGTTCTTCCTGTCCGTCCATCGTAAAAAAAATTTCTTCTGCTTTAGTTGTGTGAGTGTGTAAGTATTGTTTTATAGCCGCGTCGTCCTTATTCAGTACCAGTTTGTCTTTGCCATCCTGGTTCATTGTTATCCTGAATTTTGAGGCGACGTAATTCTCGAATTTATGATCGTACCGGTCCAGGTGATCGGGTGTAATATTAAGCAGCACTGCTATATCCGGTTTGAACTGGTGGATATCATCAAGCTGAAAACTGCTCACCTCTATCACATACCAATCGCGCGGTTCTTCTGCCACTTGTTTTGCAAAACTTATACCTATATTACCCACCATGGCCACATCGTAACCCGCTTCCTTCAGCAGGTGGAAGATGAGTTTTGTAGTGGTGCTTTTACCATTGCTGCCTGTTATAGCTATTATCTTACTATCGCCCTTGTAGCGGTAGCCCAGCTCTATCTCGCTGCACACCATAACGCCAGCGGCACGTACACGCTTCATTATTTCCGCCTTCTCGCTTATGCCAGGGCTTTTCACCAGGCAAGCTGCGCGCAATATCCGTTTCTCGTCATGCCCTTTTTCTTCATACCCTATTCCTGCCTTGTCCAGTACATTTTTGTACTGTTCTTTTATAGTACCGCCATCGCTCACAAACACATCCCATCCCTGCTTCTTTCCCAGCAAGGCTGCGCCCACACCGCTTTCAGCGGCACCAAGTATCACCAGTTGTTTGTTGTTATCCAGCACTATTGCAGTTTTAATGTTACGATACTCATTATGGCCAATATGATCCCTATGATCCAGAAACGTGTTACTATCTTAGCTTCCTGATATCCTTTCTTCTGATAGTGGTGGTGCAGCGGCGACATCAGGAATACCCTTCGACCCTCTCCATACTTTTTCTTGGTGTACTTGAAGTACCATACCTGTATGATTACCGATAAGTTCTCTACGAGGAATATCCCGCAGATGATGGGTATCAATAATTCCTTACGCACCATGATGGCCAGCGACCCTATGATACCACCCAAAGCCAAGCTGCCGGTATCGCCCATGAATACCTGCGCAGGGTAAGCGTTGTACCACAGGAAACCTACACATGCCCCAACAAAGGCGCCAATGAAAATGGATAGCTCACCCAGGTTGGGTATATCCATAATGTTGAGGTAGCTGGCAAATATGTAGTTGCCCGACAGATACGCGAACACCGCTATACAAATGCCTGCTATTGCCGACACACCTGTAGCCAGCCCATCTATACCATCAGTAATATTAGCGCCATTGGACACTGCTATGATGATGAACGTGACCACCAGAATGTAAAATATAGGAGTAACAATATTGGCATACTTATCACCAAACATAGCCCCTATGGTGGCGTAGCTTATTTCATGGCTTTTCAAGAAAGGAACTGTGGTGGTAACGCCTTTAATATTTACATAGTAGTGTGCCACACCATTCTCATCCTTTCTTACAAAAGGCTTAGACATTTGCCGCTCGGTACTGTTCATGAGCACTACACCATTCTTAGGCACCTCTCTTGATACCAGCACGTTTTGATTGTAGTACATGGTAACACCTACTATTATCCCCAAGCCCACCTGTCCTATTACTTTGAACTTGCCCGCAAGGCCGTCTTTGTTCTTCCTGAATACTTTTATGTAATCATCCACAAAACCAATGGCACCGCACCATACGGTAGATACCAGTATGAGAATGATATATACATTCTGTATACGGGCAAAAAGCAATGTAGGTATCACTATAGCTGCTATGATGATGATACCGCCCATGGTGGGTGTACCTTTCTTTTGCTTTTCACCTTCCAGGCCCAGGTCACGTATCACCTCGCCCACTTGCTTCCTTTGCAGGTAGCGTATCAGGCTCTTGCCAAACAGCATGGATATGACCAGCGATGCTATGATAGCCATAGCCGCGCGGAACGTGATATAATTAAATACCCCTGCCCCGGAAAGCCTGAAGTGATCGCGCAGATATATGAACAAGTAGTACAGCATCCGTTCTTATTTATCCAATGTTTTAAATGCTTCTGTTAATACCTGCCTGTCATCAAAAGGATATTTTACTCCTTTTATTTCCTGGTATGTTTCATGTCCCTTGCCTGCCACCAGCAGGATATCGCCAGGCTGTGCCAGGGCACATGCTGTTTTTATTGCTTCCCTGCGGTCTGTGATGCGCAGCACTTTTCTTTTTTGTGCACCGCTCAGGCCCGATTCCATTTCGTTCAATATCACTTCGGGGTCTTCACTGCGTGGGTTATCAGATGTAAGTACCACGCGCTCGCTGTGCTCGCAGGCCACCTCTGCCATTATGGGGCGTTTGCCGTGGTCCCTGTCGCCACCACAACCGGCTACAGTTATTATCTGCTGGCCATCCACCCTTAATTGTTTTATAGTAGCCAGTACGTTCAGCAAGGCATCGGGCGTGTGTGCATAGTCTACAATACCCAGTACCTTATCTTTCGGCGACATGTAGGTCTCGAACCTGCCGGGAGCACCATGAAGACTGCTCAGCACTGCAAGAGTTCCCAGCTTATCTGCACCCAGCTTTATTGCCGCACCGTACACAGCCAGCAGGTTATAGGCGTTGAATGTGCCTATCATCCTGAAGTGTGCTTCGTGGCCATCCACTACCATCACCAGGCCGGTAAGATTGTTTTCCAGCACCTTGCCTTTTATATCGGCAGGCGCCTTCAGGCTGTAAGTGTATTTTTCAGCAGCAGTGTTCTGCAGCATCACCATGCCCCGTTTATCATCTGCATTCGTTAGCGCGAATGCAGCATCGGGCAGGCCATCAAAAAATGCTTTCTTTACCCTTATGTATTCATCAAAAGTTTTGTGATAATCTAAATGGTCGTGTGTGATATTTGAAAAGATACCACCGCAAAACTGCAGCCCCGCTATACGCTTTTGGTGTATGGCATGAGAGCTTACTTCCATGAACACATGCGTGCAGCCTGCTGCTACCATCTCTGCCAGTAAGGCCTGTATGGCAATGGCATCGGGAGTGGTATGAGTAGCTGCTACTACTTTATCGTGTACCTGGTTCTGCACTGTGGATATCAGGCCGCACTTATAGCCCATTTGCTCGAACAATTTGTAAAGCAGTGTGGCTATCGTCGTTTTACCATTAGTACCAGTTACACCAACCACCTTCAATTGCTGCGATGGGAAATCGTAAAATGCATCGGCGAGCAAACCGGTTGCTGCTGCGCTATCTTTCACCTGTACATAGGTGACGCCTTCCTGTTGTTCTGCTGGTAGCGTTTCGCACACTATTGCAGTTGCACCATTCTCTATTGCCTTGCTTATAAATGAATGCCCATCGCTCACAGTACCTTTCACAGCAATGAACGCATAGCCAGCCCGCACGTTGCGGGAGTCTATAGCCAGCCCGGCTACTTCTGCAGTAGCATTACCGGTTACCCTGGCTTCAGGTAGGTTCATCAATATGTCGCGAAGCGTTGGCATTTATATTAGCTTAGTTGTAGTGTTATTATTTCTCCCCTTACTACAGGTATCCCTGGCGGTATAGACTGCTGGCGTATCTTGCCTCTGCCTGCCACCTGCACTTGCAGGCCTTCCTGCTCCAGCAGGTACACCGCATCTTTCAACCCCATACCTGTTACATCAGGCACCTTGCCGTAGTATATCTTATTGCTTTTTATGGCTACTTTTTTTGAGCTGTCCGTATACATCTGCGCAAAGCTGCCAGACTGTGCCACATAAGCCGGCACCTTCAGACCTATGCCCTGCATCAATACCTGGTAGTTGTTTACCGTTGCACCCAGTGCAGGCATTTTAGTATCTGCCACTTTCTTTGCTATACTGTCCAACGGACCATCCCAACCGCCTATGTTACCGGCAAATATTTTATCGGCTATCATGCGGAACACGGGTGCTGCTACAGCGCCACCATAGTATATATTAGAATGCGGGCGTGTGCGTATCACCACACATATAGTATACTTAGGCTGCTCGGCCGGGAAGAACCCAACAAACGAACCCTGGTAATATCCATCGCGATACGTAATGCCTTTATCTGCTACCTGTGCCGTACCGGTCTTACCGGCTATGGTATAGAACGGCGATGCTATATTGGTGGCAGTGCCTTCCCTTACTACAGCCTGCGTACATTTCTTTAACTGTTGTATCACCTCAGGTGGTGCCACATGTTCTACCAGCGTCACCGGCTCGAATGTTTTTACATTTTTACCATATTCTTTTATGGCGCTCACCAGGTATGGCTTCATCATTTTGCCATTGTTGGCTATGCTGTTATACAGCATGCAGGTATGCAGCGGGGTTATTTGTACCTCATATCCTGTGGCCATCCATGGGAGCGATGTCTGGCTCCAGCTTTTGTTAGCCGGGCTTTTTACATTACTACGATATTCGCCGCCCAGGTCTATACCTGTTTTTTTATCCAGCCGCAAACCGCGCAGGTGGTTCACAAATTGGTTGGGGTCTTTATAGTAGTAAGTGTTGGCCAGCTTCGCCATTGCCGCGTTCGATGATTCTGCGAATGCTTTCCATATCGGCATACTGTGCAGCCCCAGGTGCGAGTCGCGCATTACCCTGTTACCAAACCGTATCTGGCCGCCTTCCGCATCCACCATATCATCTACGGTCACATATTTATCGCTCAGCAGCGACAACAGCGTTACCAGCTTAAATGTCGATCCCGGCTCAGTAGGCATCAGTGCATAGTTGCGCAGCTCAGTATAGTCGCCTGTGCTGTCCCTGCCCAGGTTCACCATTGCCCTTATCTTGCCGGTCTTCACCTCCATTACTATGCAGGTACCGTATTCGCATTTCTCATTTTTAAGTACACCATACAGTACATGTTCGGCCACGTCCTGTATACCCATATCCAGGGTAGTTACTATGTCCTTACCATTTATGGCTTCTTCTTCACTTCCCTCTATAGGTATCCATGTGCCGGTGGTCTTCTGCTCTATCCTATTGCCATCTATTCCTTTCAGTGCAGTATCGTAAGTAGCTTCAAGTCCCACTGCCATACCTGGGCGCCATGTACCTATAATAGTGGAGGCCAGTGTTTCATATGGTGTTTTGCGTTTTACTTCAGGCTCTACTATAAAGCCGCCGCTCTTACCATTTTTGAATATGGGAAAGTTGCGCACTTCTTCATATTTATCATAAGGGAGGTGCCTGTATAGCTGATGATAATGCTCTTCGCTGTCATAAGCCTCCTGTAGTTCTCTCCTGTATACATCTTGCGGCTCATCATTATACAAGTGCGACATGCATAGCGCCAATGAATCGACCTTTGCCTTGAACAACTTTTCAGGTATTGCCGTAAAGTCAACGTGTATATTGAACTGCGGAACAGATGATGACAACAGCAAACCCTCTTCGTTATATATATTGCCGCGCTCGGCCACCAGTGGCATGTTCCGGGTATGCACCTCCTTCGCTGCATTGCGCAGCGCTTCCCCATCCTTCACCTGTATCATGGCTGCCTTTATCAGTATGGCAGCACCCAACAGGCAAATGCAGGTAAAGGCGATATACACCCTGAACCGTATGTCTTTTTTTACATCCACTTATTGTATAGCTATTGCTTATTTCAAACTGGTATCTGCATCTACTTTATAAGCCGGCATCATCAAGGGCTTCAAACCATATATACCTGCCGTTCTTATCACCTGGCTTTCCATTTTCGCGTTCAGCAACTGCACCTTCATATCCATGTACTTCCAGCGTAGTTCTTTCAGCGTTTTATTCTCATTATTCAGCACCCGCTGCATCTCTAATGCATGGTGGTTGTTGGTGATGTAGAACACACACAGCAGCGATGCAAAGGCCAGGTATGGGAGGTTACTCACCACGGCCTTATAAGACATTTTATCCAGCAGCCTGCCCCAGTCGTTCCGCACATGTTGTGCGGGGGTCAGTTGTGCTTGTGGTACCTTTTCTTTCTCTGCCATCTCTTTATACTATCTTCTCTGCTATTCTTAACCGGGCGCTTCTGCTCCGAGGATTTCTTTTTATTTCTTCCTCTGTGGGTTCTATTGGTTTGGGGGTAATGGCTTTCAGGGTCCATTTCTCCTGCATTATAGCATCCTCATTTCGCAACCCATTTTTTATATATTGTTTCACCATCCTGTCTTCCAGGGAGTGAAATGAAATAACACTTAATCTTCCACCAGGTTTCAAACTCTTTTCTACCTGCTGTAGCCATTCATTCAGCACGCCCATTTCGTTGTTCACCTCTATCCTTAGCGCCTGGAACAGTTGCGCCAGGTAGCGGTTAGGGTTCCCCTTCATTACCGGCGCTAT
This sequence comes from Flavipsychrobacter sp., assembly GCA_965276955.1. Lineage (GTDB taxonomy): Bacteria > Bacteroidota > Bacteroidia > Chitinophagales > Chitinophagaceae > JABDEZ01. The sequence continues at coordinate 143,882 of CBDIBP010000041.1, read as the reverse complement.
CAGGGCCTTTAGTCCATCTATGCTTTTTATAGCCTGCCCCTTGCGGCCTGTTACTATATGCTTTGCCAGTTGCCGGGCATTGCGCACTTCTCCATACGTCTCAAATATGTGCAGCAGCTGTGCCTCGTTATATGTTCTCAATATCACCTCTGCTGTCAGCTCCTGCCTTTTATCCATCCGCATATCCAGCGGGCCATCGTACCTGATGGAAAAACCACGCTCTGCTGTATCAAATTGAAAAGAACTTACACCCAGGTCCGCTAATATCCCATCTACTTCTTTATGTCCGTGCAGCCGCAAAAAGCGATGCATATATTTAAAGTTTTCGGTCACCGGTATCAACCGGCTATCTTCCGGTTTGTTCTTCCAGGCATCTGCGTCCTGATCAAAAGCTATCAACCTTCCATTTTCACCCAGTTGCTCCAGGATGGCCCTGCTGTGTCCGCCTCCGCCAAATGTGGCATCTACATAAATACCATCTTTCTTTATCGCCAATCCATCTACTGCTTCCTTTAAAAGAACTGTTGTGTGGTAAAAAGTGGGTGCGCCCATTATATTAATTATCAAATGGGTTTAAAAAATCGCCACCTGCCACCTCAGCAGCCAAGTCACTAAAGCCTGCAGCCTTGCTGCGCATGTATTCATAATACGTATCTTTGTCCCACAACTCCACTTTATTGCCTTGCGCCGAAAACACCACATCCTTACTGATGCCTGCATGTATCTGCAACCCTTTGGGTAGCAATAACCGCCCGGCACTATCCAATTCTATAATGGTAGCCCCATTGAGGAACACCCTTTTGAACTCTCTTACTTTGGGATTGAAATCGTTGTACTTGTTTATTTTCTCTGTAAGTGCATCCCAGCTTGCCCTTGTGTACATAGTAAGACAATTCTCAAACCCCCTGTTCACCACAAAGCTTTCAGCAGCGCCCTCGGGCAGCTGCTTGCGGAAACCCGACGGCAGCAGAAAACGCCCCTTGGCGTCAATTGCTACTTCGTATTCTCCAAAAAAGCTTGTCATATACAACATTTACAGAAAGTACCACAAAGTAACACATTTTCCCACTATTCGACACATAAAACTTGCTTCATATTTATCCACACAATCATAAAGGCCTGTAAACTTTGCCCAGCAAGCATTAGGGGTTGTTTTTTCATGAAATTGTCAAAAACCACGTGCATAACGTGTGAAATAAGTGTGGATAAGCTGTGGATGTAGCTTTATGGCGATATGTAACATGTTTTAACACAGATTTGCGGAGCATATGGCGGTTTGCTGGTGAAAATCAGTATATTTGCTCCCCAATATGTTAGCACGTATTCAGTTTTTATGCCTTTGCCTCGGCCTATTTATAATGGCCTCCTGTGGTGATTTTCAAAAGATCCAGAAAAGCAGTGATGTCAACCTAAAGTTGACCAAGGCTAATGAATACTATGATAAACACCAATACCAACGCGCCAACGAACTGTATGGTGGGTTGCTGGGTGTAATGAAGAACACCAGGAACTACGAGCAGCTATACTATCGCTACTCCTATAGCTACTTCTACATGAAGGAGTATCTTGAGGCCTCTTATCACTTTAAGAACTTTGTTGATTATTTCCCTAATAGTAAGGATGCAGAAGAGTGTGAATACATGCATGGTGTAAGTCTTTTCAAATACTCACCCAAGTATGCGCTCGACCAGACCAATACTATTAAGGCAGAAGAAGCACTGCAGTCTTTTATAAATGTGCATCCTAAGTCTAAATATGTATCTGAGGCCAACGGATATATAGCCAAGTGTGATGTAAAACTGGAAACAAAAGCTTCTGATGCAGCGAAGCTATATTATAACATCAGCCAGTTCAAAGCTGCAAGCATTGCCTATCGCAGTGTGATGCACAATTATCCGGAGTCTAAAGCCAACGACCTTTATCTTTATATGACCATAAAGTCTCTCTACAAGTTTGCGTATGCCAGCATACCAGACAAGCAGGAGGAACGTTATGCAAATACCATCAGTGCATACCAGGAGATGAAAGATGCCTACCCGCAATCACCATATCTTGCCGATGCGCAGCAGTACTATTCATTAGCCGAAGTAAACGTAAAAAAATTAAGAAATGAGCACAAGTAAAAGGTCTTTATCATCAGTAAATCCGTTGGTGGAAACACGCGACGTGATCATGCTTAAAAATAGAACAGGCAACCTGTATGAGTCTATCACGGTCATATCCCGCCGTGCCAGCCAGCTTGCTGTTACTATGAAGGAAGAACTGCACCGCAAACTCGATGAGTTCACAGTGCATGGCGACAACCTGGAAGAGATACATGAGAACAAAGAGCAGATAGAGATATCGCGTATGTACGAGCGCATGGCAAACCCTGCCCTGCAAGCTGTAAATGAGTTCTTTGACGACAAGATTTACTACCGTAAGAAATAATTTTTCTATACTTATAAAAAGAGCTGTCCCTAAACGGGATAGCTCTTTTTATTATTTACCACCTGTAATGGCCCACAGTATACTCTTGTAACATGCAACAGATGAAAAAGTACGAACACATTTTTTTCGACCTGGACCATACACTGTGGGATTTTGATATGAACTCGAAGCATACCCTTTTGCAGTTGTATAATGAATATGACCTGAAGAGCAAAGGAGTAGACAGCTTCGATCGCTTTTATGAGCAGTATGTGATACATAACGACAAGCTTTGGGAGCGGTTCAGGAATGGGTTCATAAAGCGTGACGAACTGAGATGGAAGCGTATGTGGCTCACCCTCATAGACTTTAAGATCGGTGACACTGCTATAGCCCACGAGCTAAGCACTGCATACATGGAGATACTACCCACTTGCAGCATACTTGTACCCTACGCTAAAGAGCTGCTGGACCACTGCAAGGACCGCTACATACTGCACCTGATAACCAATGGCTTTGAAACAACGCAATGGCTGAAGATGCAGTACTCAGGCATCACAGGCTACTTTGACCAAGTGGTGACCTCTGAAAAAAGCAATAGCATGAAACCCCATGCTGAGATATTTGCCTACGCTCTTAAAGCATCGGGGGCACTGGCCCATAAAAGCCTTATGGTAGGCGATGCCATAGATATAGATATACTGGGCGGCATCAACGCCGGTTTTGATACTGCCTATTACAACCCGAAGAACATACCGCACAATAGGTTGCCAACCTACGAGGTACGGTCGCTACAAGAACTTATAGCTATTTTATAAATAAATAAATAAAACTCCCGGAAGCTCCGGGAGTTTTTTTTATTTATATCATTCGTGGTCATTAACGTATCAGTGTTACATCGCCCTTGAACTCCTGCAGGTAGCCATCTGGCGATACTACGCGGATCATGTATTTGTAAGAACCTATATCTGCTGGCGTGCCATTGAACTTACCATCCCAACCTTCATTGTCTTCAGCGGCAAACACTTGTTGCCCCCAACGGTTGAATACCCGGAACTCTATAACCTTCTGAACAGTAAGACCATCTACCCGGAACATATCGTTCTTGCCATCGCCGTTCGGGGTGAAGGCTGAAGGAACGAATATTGGCGTGCGGTATTTGATGCCTACATATGCAGTATCGTAGCTATGGCAGCCATTAGTATCGGTACCAATAACTATAAAGTGCACAGGGGCTGTGAATATACCGGTAGGGCCCGACTCAAAAGCATAAGAAAGCATGTAGGATGGTGACCAGATGTAAGTACTTGCGCCGGTAGCCAACATTCTTATAGATGAACCGTAGAGCACCGTGGTATCTTTAGGATATGCCCTTACCACTGGTGATGGATGCAGTGTAATGAGATCAGATAAAGTGTCTGAACAATTTAAGTAGTCAGTAATTATGACACTAAACCTTGTGTTGGTATCGGGTACAGAATAGGTAGATGCACAGGTGCTGCAATTTACACTATCCACGGTATTGGAAGACCACTTGTAGGTAACCCCGCCACCTGCGATGAGGAATAGAGAATCGCCTTTACAGAAAGCGGTATCCTGCTTAGGTATCAATGTGGGGTTCCTAACAGATACCTGGATGTGCGCTGTGTCCCTGTGTGGGCAACCGCTGCCATCTACCACTGTTGCGGTGTATAAAGTGGTGGCCAATGCATATATGCGCGGGTTAGCATCGAAGGCATTGCTGATATATGACGATGGATCCCAACGAGTAGTTATCAATGCGGCATCGCCACCCGGTGCAGGACAGATATTGAACCTTGTCTTTGGCCGTGTAGTAAAGTTGTTCACTGTGTTCACACCAGTACCTGATACTATACCACAACCATCGACGGCGGTGCTGTAAGTATACAAATGATATACTGAAGGGAATGTAGTGGTGCTGCTTACAATATTATCTGCATTGTAAGAAGAGGTACTGTTATTATCGCACACTTCTATGACCAGCCCTGTGCTGCCATCCCAATTGAATGGTGTGCTGAGCGGGAAGGTATTCCAGCCCAATACGGGGGTGAAAGAAGGTGTGGTATAAACAATAGGCAGCCCGGGCACAAAAGCATGATCGAGCTGAGTGGCCGCTACGCATGCCATCTTCACGGTAAAGTTGCTGTAAGTAAGGGCGCCTGTATTTAGCGACTGAACATTGAATGCGAGGTTTTGTATAGCACCTGGCCTCATCCCCATATCTACAAGCTCTTTTGCTGTGTATATGAACTGCATACGTGACTGGCCATAGCCATAGAACATAGAGTTGACATTAGAGGTCCTGCTTTTACCACCGGCAAAGTAGGTATTGACACCTGTGCACACCTGGCCTGCTGTGCCGCATACCAGCGGACTATCGGGCGGGGTGACCGTGTTGGTAGAATGTAGCTGGAAGTAGCCTGGCTGGCAAAGTACCTGATAATTGGGCGTTACTTTCACTAAACTATCAAAAGAATTGATAACAAATGAGATACTGTCTTTCTGTGGCTGGTGTATGCCACAACTATCTACCTGGGTATTGCCATCGGTACCGTTCTGCGCATATACCCAGTATGTACCATCGGCCTGTATGGGCGCGCCCAGCAGCAGTACCACGGTATCTACAAAGTTCGTACTATCGCAGCCTACACCATATGCTGCTACAACACTTACACCCTGGGGTCCTTTTATATAGTAATCGCTCCCGTTTACAGCAATAGAATCGCAATTGACATGATCGTTCAATTTAAAGCGTACCTCATTGCATGTAGGTGGTAAAATTCTCTCATAAGTAACTGGTACGTAAGGATTCACATAGAACTGCAATGAATCAGGTTCTATGACCGCAGAATCGCACTCATCGAGCAGGTTATTACCATCGGTACCCACCTGAACATATAATGTATAAGTACCACCCGCAAGCGGACTGGCAAAATTCACCAATATATCTTGTGTGGTGATATTGGTACCACAACCAATGCCTGACTCAGAACTAACAGTAGCACCGCCACTGATCCTAAAATCAGAACCATTTGCTGCTATGGAAGAACACAGGATAGGCTTGTTCATATGCACCAGCACCTGCTCATTCTGCGCACAACTTGGTGTGATGGACACCATAGCAGGATGTAACGTATCACTAAAAAGTGCTGTGGAACTGTCGAAACTGATATTGACCGGGGCATCTACAGTACCAGGAGGGCATCCATAAGTGCCGGCGTTATTAATAACAATAAGGTAGGTTTCTCCTGCAAGCACATTGATAGGCACCAGGAATGCAGGACCTGCACCTGCGCCCTGCGAATACACTCCGGGAGGGCCTGCACTGCTCAGCCCTGTTCGTCCGCCTGGGCTATGATATATATCATTGGCATCACAACGCACTACAGAATCGGACGAAAGATCGTACGGACAGGGAAGGTTTGGCTTGGTAACTTTATATACGGCCCAGTCATAGTCATCGCATGCATTGGTGGGCGTAAGTGTGAACGCAAACACACCACTGCTGGCCATGGTAACCTGCCAGAACACTGCTGCAGTGAGCCCTGGTATACAGGATGGCGGCAGCGAATCGGCGAGTGGGTTAACACCCTGGTAAGAACCACCCGTGGTATACCCACTACTGCACAACAACAATGGAGCGCAAGGGCTTTGCTCTGGCTGGCCAGGCGGTAACACCTGCGCCTGTGCCGTTGAAAAAACGAACACCGACAACAGTGAACTTATCAGTAGTGTAATGATTTTCATAGTTGTACTTTTTTATATGACAGTGCCGCAAATGTGGTACAATATATAGGACAGCTAATTTAACAAAATAGTTGGATAAACTTAAAGAATAAAAACAATTTTTAATGTCATCTAAGAAACCGACCGTATACTGCTGGAATTACGGCTCTGTCTTGAAAAAATAAAAAGCGGTATATTTTGTAGGGAATAACCAGGCAAATGCACGCTGGGCAATACTTATAAACTAATAAAAAATTTCTGCTATTACCGATAAATTTCCGGTTCTTCCCGGCGCCGGAAATTTTTGGTCAGTAATATGGTGCAGAGATAATACACGCTATGACCATTGCTGAAGCAAAGATATAACAGGCAACTGATGACCTTGACAAAACATATCAACATATTTTAATACAAAATATAGAACAGATGAATGGTTTGCTTCGTGAAAAGGGGATGGCATTGTTTTTACGACCATTCTATTAAAACCAAGTATATGAACAACGTAACAGCACAACCGATATCAGCAGGCGGAACGCCGGAGATACCACAAGTACCTGAAGAACGACCTGCACAACCAGAACAGCCGGAGGTAAGACCTGTACCAGAAGAAAAACCAGCAGTACCTGAAAGACCAGAAGTGACCCCAGGGCAAGAGCCGCTGACACCCCTGACACCAAACACATAAAAAGAGCCCGCACTTCAAAGTGTGGGTTCTTTGGAGTAGTGGGGTGCGTATTAGTACTTGATGAATTTGCCGGTCGCGGTGTTATCGCCTGTAGTAGTCTTCACCAGGTATATACCGCTTGCCAGTGCGCTGATGTCCACGTTCACTATGCGATCGCTGCTATTCACACTCATTACCACCTGGCCTATAGCATTAACGATAGTGATGGCCTTGCCGCCTGTGAAAATAGTAGGGTATGATAATGTGATGCTATTGCTGGCCGGGTTGGGGGCTATTTGTATATGGCCCACTGCACCCGTCACATTTCCTACACCTGTGGTGTTATTCACATTGTTGAACAATAGTTCCAGCCTGTTATCGCCCTGGCTGGCCGCATTAGCATCTACCGTTACGGGATAGCTGGCACCATTGGTCAGCTGTACCAAGGTGTTCGTATACTTATCGTGCAGGTACACCACTTTGCTGGCAGGCAAGGTGTTCTCGTTCACCGTAAGTGTATAATTGGCCTGTGGAGCAGAACGCAAGCCCAGCGCTATTATGGCACCATCGGCTATGCTGTCCGCATCGCGTGCATCCAGGTTCATTTGCTTACCATCGGCTGATAACGAGTACATATCCAACTGCGCATTGCTTATTTTGCCCAGGTCGCCGGCATCCCCAGCGGCATTACCGGTCTGTGGCTTCATTTGCAGTCTCCAGTTGTCCCACATATTACCGCCGTAGCTCATGCCCAGTTCCAGCGTTGGGTACAGGCTGGTGGTCTTGAACAAGGTGGTAGCAGGCGCAGCACTTGTTTCCGCAGTAGCTTCTGTAAAGGTGAGCACAGCATCATTAGTAGTGCTTGAATTGTGCGCCAAGAATGCACCGTTGATAGGTATCACTGTGGTGGTGGGCGCATCTGCATAAGCCGTACCGTTGGTGTACACGTTGATGAACTGGCCTGCCGGGTTCACGGTCTTATAAGCATCGATAGTACCACCGCTTACCGTGATACCACTCAGCACTATCTGCGATGGGTAGGGGTTGGATATCATGTTCCAGCCATTGGCAGGTACCGTCTGCGTTATGGTACCTTGATTAACAGGGGCGGTAGTAGTGAAAGTGACCACCGATGGGGTATAGCTATTGCGTGTGTTGCAACCCTCGCCTTTAGCGCCTCTTAAAAATACAAGCAATCCGTTAGGATGTGTGGCACCCGCAGCTGCTGCCGGGAATGCACCCGCACCATTTGTGACGCCGACATACGCACCTGCACCCGGGGTGTAGGTGAATACAGAAGGCGATGTACCCTGACAAGTAGAGCCACCGCTGATGCCTGTAATATCTAAATAAGCGCTCAGCTGGCTGAGGTCTATATTGCTGGTGTATGGATGCCCCATCATGGCGTAGCCACGCTGGCCGGGTACGTAGCGCTCAATGTTCACATTGCCGCTGATGCTGCCGCTGCCTGCTGCTATGCGCCCTGTGCTGGTATTAGATATACTCTTCAGGTACAGACCGCCATTGGTAGTAAGGGCGCCACTGGTAGATGTGAGGGTACCGGTAATATTTAGCTTGTTAGCTGCAGTTATAGTAGCGCCCGCGCTATTGTTCAGTTCAAGGTTGCTGGTGGTACCAGTGGTGCCCGCTATGGTTTGTGCGCTGCTGCCATTAAGGCTTATCTTGTTGCTGCCGCTTACGGTACCATTGTTAATAAAGGTACCATTCACCTGCAGGTCGCCGCCGTTGAGGGTTACCGAACCACCGCTCTGGATGCTGATACTGCCCAATGACTGGGTGGTAGTAAGTATAGGATAGTTGGCAAGGCCGCCTGGTATCACTAAAGAATCTGCGGAACCTGGCGTTGCTCCACCGGTCCAGTTGCTGCCTGTGGTCCATGTGGTACCGTTACCGTTCCAGGTAATAGGCAGGTATTCGAATGCGCCTATTGATGGCTTTGTACCGCTCCTGGAAGTAGCACTGTAATCAGTGGTCACCTCTGTAACGGGTGTAGCCTTGCTACGGACATAGCTTTGATAAGCAGAAGCCGTGCTGAGATCAGCACTTGCATCGGCAGTAAAGAAAGAAGATGCGGGGAGGGTCGTTGTTGTCTGCACCGAAGAATTAGCATCGCCGTGACCGGCTGCCTGCCAGGCAGCGAGTGTTTGCGGTACGCCAGTTCCATACAAACAAGTATTGGCCAGGGTAGGAACTACAAATAAATTATAGTTACTTGACGCAGATGTCCAGGTTGTAGCATTTAACCCTATAGCATATTGCCCACCTGTGCCTGTAGTAGTGCGACCATTGTACAGCACATTGTTGCGCAGCAGAGGCCTACCGGAAGCATTAAAATAGTAGCAATAGCTATCGTTGTTGCCGGTCATAGACCCGGTGACCTCAATGTTGTTATACTCATATTTATTGTTGCCATTTGCAAAGTCGCAGATGCCGAGCACCACACAGTCCGGACCTGTAACGCTACCTAACGATATCTGGTTATTAACAAAGACACCATTGTTGGCGTTAGCTAACATATATATGCCTATTGTGTTTGGCCCAATGACACCTGTAGCGGGGCTATAGGTCTGTAGTCCATATATCTTATTCCTGCTAATAACAGCACCATTTAATGCGCTATTGAAATACATACCCACTACTACAGCTAAGGTTGTAGTGCCAGTATATGAACTAATCAAATTATAAATGGAATTACTGTCGATGACGGATGCAGATGTGAGAGCGCTTCCTGAATATATGCCTGTCTCCCACGGACCAGTTGTAGTATTGCTTTTCAGATCATGTATCTGGTTGTTCCTGATGTTAACTGTAGCATAAGTACCGCTGAAGTATATCCCTTCAACCGGGAATGCGGAATATACCGCACCATTACTAATGGTATTGCCGAAGATATTGGCAGTACCTGTACCTGCATAGCTTACCATGTTGATGGTATTCCCGGATTGTATAGTATCTGATGCTGCACTACCACCGCCTATGATGTTGCCGGTAATATTCACATTGCCATAACAAAGTATACCATTAGTAACCCCAGTGGTAGTGATATTGGAAATGGTATTGCTGGATATAGTATTGTAAGCACTATAACCGTTAGCCTGGATATAAATACCGTACACGTTATTGCCCATAGCCATGGCTGAACCACTGCGGGTGGGGGTAGAGCCGCCTATACTATTGTTGCTGACCACAAAGCCCGAACCCGAGCCAGCGATAATGATGCCATAAACCGTACTGGTATTGGCAGCTCCTGTCTGGTAAATATTATTGTTACTGATGTTGTGATAACTGCCAACGTTAACGTAAATGAAATATATGGAGCCCCGGCCGGCCGTCTGGTACAAATTGTTGTAGCGGATGACAGCACTATTAGCTATGCTGACCATACCTACACCATAGTTTGTAAAATCGTAGATATTATTACCATCGGCAGCCGTACTGCCACCCACGGTAATGCTATTGAGCACATTGTTGCTATATATAGCATTGGCAGGCACACCGGCGGTGCCGGGGGTACCTACTGCGGCACGTATATCATTGCCCGCCAGGACCAGGGTATTGGCACCCGCGCCCATAAGCACTGTAGCAGTAGTAGTAACGCTGGCGTTGGTCTCTATGATACAATTGCGGATGGTGATACCGGTAGCCCCATTGAGTACTGTAACTGCAGGCTGGCAACTGGCAGGAGTAGTATTGGTATTGACGATTTGCAGGTATTGCCCGCTGCCGCCACTGCGGCCATCTACAGTTGCATTGCTGGCTCCGTCGAAACGCAGCATTGCTGTGGACAAGTTGCCACTGGCATTTATAATGTGCAGAGTAGCTGCATCAGGCTGTATGGTAACCGTGTATCCATTCATACCCGCAGAGGTCAAAGCCGTGGTGCCATCTTCCGAAAGGTCGCTGGTGATATTTACCGTGGTATTGCCCGATAAGCCTGATGTGTTGATGGCATTGAACAGGCCGGCCGAACCGGTAAGTGAAGTGTATGCTTGCCCTGTGCCTACGCTGATGGCAGTAGATAATGATGCAGCTACTATGGCATAACTATTGGGGCTGGACGGCGCACTGGTGATATTGCTAACTGATGTGCCTGCAAAGCCCGCAGAAGGGTTGGCACCCACATTTGGCGTAGCCGCCAGGTCTTGCGCCGCCACAAAATACTGAATGGTATTGCCGGCACTTACTGTGCCGCCGTTGATAATGCTATAATCGATAGTAAAGTTGAATGGCGAGGCAGTGCCGGTGGCCGCTACCCATTTCCAGCCATTGTCGGTGCTGGTATTGCCGCCAAACGTATTGTTGTCGGTGCTTAGTTTATAGTACAAACGCGGTCTGCTGCCGCTTGCTGTGGCCACACCGCTAACCGCATCGGTAATGGTAGCAAATGAAGTGGTGGCCCTGTTGGCCGTAGATGCGGTATTGGTCAAAGCTGTATAGCTGATGACAGGCGCCACCACATCGAGTGGTACACCATCAAATTCATCGGCACCGAGGTCATAAGCTATCGCCCCCCCGTTGACCGATGCTACAGGACCAGGACGCTGCTGGCCATCGATATCAGTACTAACTGATGCTGATATGTTGGTACCGCCCGACTCCAGCGCGGTAGGTGTGGTGCCCATGTTGAGGTGCAGGTCGCTTGCTGAATTGACATACGTAACGGTGATACCCGAGAGGGAACTGCCGTCGCCGGCAGAAATGCTCTGCCAGGCACTGAATGCCTGGGCTGTGCTGGTGGCCCCCCAGTAGCCTACAGTACCGCTGGCCGCGTTAAGTACATTATAGTTGCTGCTATTAGCGCCCCAACCCGTGACCCCGGCAATATTGTAGGCATTGGTGATAGCATAATGCTTGCCGGTGCCCCCTGTGCGGGTATTGGTAAATATATTGTTCCGTATATCAACAGTACCTGTATAACTATTAGCAAGGTTGCCCCTGTTCAAACACATACTGGCCAGCGCACCAGACGTGACCGTACCTGTTATATTCACTGTATTGTTATACACATAATGTGCGGGAGCATTGTACAGGAGCAGACCTGCGAAAGTAGTATTTGTGGTCTGCGCATTTCCCAGCGATATCATGTTATTATCAATGGTATCGGATGTGCCCTGGTTATATACATATATGCCTGCTACTAATGGAGGTGCGTTCACAGCGGTACCAGTGCCCGCATTGCTGAGGTTGTAAATGACGTTTTTGGAGATGCGTGTATTATTAGCGTTGGCACTGGACAAAAATATGCCGTTAACAGCGTAGTTGCCGGTACCTGTAGCTGTAGATGAGAGGTCGTGTATGGTATTGCCGCTGACGATACCATTGTTGCCCAGGCCGAAAACAATGCCTGATAAAGAACCACCATTATTGTAACCGACCTGAGTGCCAGCACATTTAAGGTTTTGAACCGTATTGCCGGTAATGGTCACATATGGGTTAGTAGCTCCAAAAGCATATGTCATTATTCCCTGTAAAGCACTGGTAGAGTGGCCCGAAAGAGCCCATGTTCTGGACAGTATTATTGGAGATAACACATATATAGGGAACAGTACTTACACCTATCCCGATGACAATAGATTTGCCTGTGGTAGTACCAAGCGGATCGCCATCCGCTATACTATTTGCAGTGCTGCTACCTACTGTATTGTTGCTGCAAGTGAAGCTATAAGCGCCATTGCCCCAGTATATGCCATAGGTGTTAGAGGCATATGTAGGGGAATACGGGATGTTGCTGAGCCCACTTATAGTGTTATTCTGTATGTTACCTATGTTAGAGCTATTGCAATAAATACCCGCAAGGGAGGCGCCAGATGCAGCATGAAGGGTCAAAGAACCGGTGCTGGTGGTTGACCCGATATTATTGCCCGTTATATTACCTATATTAGCGTTGCCTGATGTGATATAAATGCCCGCCATTGCAAGGCCAAAATAACCGGTCGACAATGTGATGCCCCCAATGTTATTACCCTGGACCGATAACGTGTTGCCACTACCAGCTGCGGAGTAGATACCAAACAGAACAGAAGTGGATCCGGCACTGGTTAACGTGAATGTGCCCGTACCTGCGGCATTGGCATAGCCCACAACGTTGTTAGATATAATATGTCCATCACTATTGCTTATGTAGATCATGTACATGCTGCTGTTATTAGTGGTACGATTAGCAGTTTGGTATAGGTGATCTCCATTTACATACCAGGCGCTGTTATAACTATCTATATTAATTCCGTACGTAGTTGCAATAGCAAAGAAATTATATATATTGCAATTAGCTATGGTATCATTTGTGTTAGGCACACCTGCTGAACCTAAAGAGTATATGCCAGTAGCAGGTGTTGTTGCGCCATCGCGTATGTCGCAATTGGTTATTTTATTGTAGCTGTTGCCGGTAGAGGCGCCCGTACCGAAGTTAACAATACCAACTGTAGCAGATGTAGCAACACCGGTAACTGTACAATAAGAGACCGTATTGTATACAGCATCGCTCAGGTAGCCAATGGCAGAGGAGCTGGTATTGGTGTTGGCAATGGTGAGGTACTGGCTGGTGCCTGTGCCGCCGGGGCGGCCATCGATATACACGTACCTGGCACCGCTGAATACCACTGTACCAGGCAAGCTGGCAGCGGTGATAGTAAGCGCAGAAGCCACTGCCACTGCCGCCGCCGGGCGCACCGTAACAGTGCTGGCAGCGCTGGCACCGGTGATACTTGTGAATGTGAGCGGGAAGGCCTCTGAGGCGCTGGTGTAACCACTGGCGAGCTCAAAAATAACTGCACCGCTGATACCCGGGCCATTGACGGTACCGCCATCGGCACGCGTGCCGGATGTCATATCAGAGATAGCAGAGGTAAGTGTTAAGTAGTTGGTGGCCGTAGCACTGCCCGATGGGTCTATAGTGTAGGTGCCTGCAGGCAGCGCAGCATAGGACGGCAAGGCCAAAGTACACAGCACAAATAACATGACACTGGCACACGCTACTTTGAAGTGCGTAAAAAATACACGCGATGTTCTCATATGGTAATAAAGCTTATTTATTTTCTTCATAATGCTTTTTTTGTGGCGCAGGGTGTAATAATATTCAATAAAAGGGTGCTAATTTTTGAAATGTGGACGAACATGGGTGTTAATGTGGACGAACCGGTTTTAGGGCTAACGAATATAAACAGGACGAAGTGATATTACATCCGGCGTAAAGATATAGGCGTTAGGCAGATATTTTTCACATTGTATTTTAATAAGTAAAAAATAACTTTTTAATTAATATGCATGGCATAATTATTCAATTAAAATTAATTACATAAAGGGAAGAGGCTCCAGAATAAAAAAGCCCACATCTTTTGGGATGTGGGCCAAGTATTTATATGGTCTGAAAATATTATCCGCCGAAAGCGTCTTTTATCCTGTCAAAAAAACCTTTCTCTTTTTCTGTTTCTGCATTAGGGGCAGGTTTGAAGTTGGGAGAGTTCTTTAGTTTCTCCATAAGGTCGCGCTCCTCTGTATTCAGGTTCTGCGGGGACCATACGTTCACTTCTATCAGCTCATCACCCTTTTCGTATGACTGGAATGCAGGGAAGCCCTTGCCTTTAAGCCTGAATACGCGGCCGCTTTGGGTACCCGCAGGTATCTTTATCTTGGCCTTACCATCTATGGTAGGCACCTCTACATTGGTACCCAGAACAGCATCGGGGAAGGAGACGTGCAGCTGGAACACCACATCTAATTCGTGGCGCTTGAGCAACGGATGTTTTTCTTCCTCTATTACCATCAGCAGATCGCCTGAAGGGCCTCCCCTCTCGCCAGCATTGCCTTTACCGCTCATGCTCAGCTGCATACCATCCTGCACACCTGCCGGTATATCCAGGCTCAGTGTTTCTTCACCAAATACACGGCCTTCGCCTTTACAATTGCCACATTTAGCAGTAATAGTAAGCCCCTCACCATGACAGGTGGGGCATGTGGTAACGGTCTGCATCTGGCCCAGGAAGGTATTTTGCACCCGGCGCACCTGACCACTGCCGCCACAAGTGCCGCAGGTGTTTATAGCGCTTTTGTCTTTGGCACCGCTGCCATCGCACACATTGCAGACTATATGTTTTTTTACTTTTATCTTCTTGTTGGCGCCGTTAGCTACTTCGCCATAGTCCATTTTCAGTTTCACACGCAGATTGGCACCACGTGTGCCGCGCCCACGGCTACCACCACCCTGCCGGCCACCGCCGCCAAAGAAACTGCCAAACACATCATCGCCAAACACATCTCCAAAATTGGAGAAGATGTCTTCCATACGCATGCCGCCGGGACCACCCTGGCCACCACTGGCGGCACTGCTGCCTACACCGGCATGCCCAAAACGATCGTACTGGGCACGCTTATCCGGGTTGCTCAGCACATCGTATGCCTCAGCTGCTTCCTTAAATTTCTCTTCAGCAGCTTTATCCCCTTCATTACGATCGGGGTGGTATTGCATAGCTACCTTGCGGTAGGATTTTTTCAATTCATCGGCACTGGCCCCACGTGCCACACCCAGCACCTCATAATAATCTCTTTTTGCCATCTGGTCAGATCAAAATAAAAATTCAAAATTGTATCTACAGGCTGAGGTAAACCCCACCCTCCTGGAACATTATCCCTTTATTTACCTACTACTACTTTAGCATGTCTTATCAGCTTGTCTTTCAGGTAGTAGCCTGGTTCTACTTCGGCTATTACCTTTCCTACCATGTCCTCACTTGGGGCTGGTATCTCAGTGATAGCTTCGTGAAGGTCGGCATCAAAAGGCTGGTTAATGGCTTCCATAGCCTTTAGTCCTTTCTGCTGCAACACATTGCGCAATTTATTGAAAACTAATGATATACCTTCTTTAATAGATTCCATATCAGTAGACTTTTCCATTTGCTGGGCAGCACGGTTGGTATCGTCAAGCACCACCAAGAGGGCTTCTATCACTTCTTTGCCCGCAGTTTTCCTGGTCTCCTCATTTTCTTTGGCTGTGCGCCTTCTGAAATTGTCAAATTCGGCTACCAGTCTCAGGTATTTATCCTTTGCCTCCTGCAGTTCTGCTTGCAGTTTACCTATTGTTTCATTCTCCAGGTCGTTTTGGGCATCCCCTTCAAAATCATCATTGCTGCCATCCTGCACATTATCTGTTATGGTTTCCTGTGCTGCGTCATTGCTTTGTGCCAAGTTGTCGGCATTTTGGTTATCAGCATCCTGATTTTCAAATGCGGTTTCGTTCATAGTCCTCTTTTTTTTAAAAAACATGCTATATATCAGTTGTCAAATTATTTGCCATTCTCCCATTGTGGGACAAAATGTCGGAAAAACTGAAAGTACGTTGTGGAAAGAAATAAATACTAAAGAATTGATATTGTTAATTATATGATCATTTACGCAGTGCTTTTACCAACTTCCAGAGTGGAGATGTGTTCTTTTTCAAGATCATATATAATTCCCGCTTGCCAGCCATACCCCTAAAAAACCGCTCTACACCGGGGTCCATACTGCCTTCCATGTCAAATATGACATTGCCGCGCTTTTTTGCTTCGACAATGGCATGCCACAGCAACGCCGACATAGCTATAAAATCGCTTTGCGCTGCATCTTTTGCGCCCATGAAATAGTAAGATGCTTGATCATCCCACACATTCCATATTATGGCCAGCACTTCATCACCTTTTTTTGCTACCCATAGGGTACCTGCGTTATGAGCTATACAGGCGTCCATCAATTGTTGCATATGAGGCAAGGTATGCGCCTGGGCTACTTGCTTGCTATCGAGGGTGTTTTTCTGGAACGCGAAAAGTTGTGGCAGGCAGGACACATCGCTGATGATATTGATCTCTTTTGCTGCAGTTTTAATATTGCGGCGTATACTATCCTTAAGGTTGGCAAATAATGTATCCTGGCTTTGGAGGAGATCTATCAGGAATGTTTGTTTTACCTGTATATCGAGCCCGGCGCTACTGAACAACCCAGCCTGTTTCAGGCCAGGTGGCATTGCCAGGTGCCAAACGGGGGCTTTGGGTAATTGCTGCAATAGCTGAGTGATAGTATCATGTTCGAAACTGTCGCGTTTGCTTTCCTTCATATCAGCCGGAGGAAAAACGCAGGGGCCCTGGTATGGGGTGAGCAACGGAGTACGCAGCAACGGTACACCCAGCCTGCTTTCTACCGGATATGGCCATATGCCTGCGAGCTTATCGCCATTGTGCACCACGGCAGCCTGCCAGCCAGGGCTCACCGCATCGAGCCACCAGGGTTGCAGGAATAAGGGCACATCTGTCCGTAGCGCGCAAGCCTGCTTGTATATGTCGGTATTATTCAAGATAAGTGTTGATTCAGCGTACGGCTATTTGAACTGTAAAACTTTTGCCGGCCGTATACGGCGAATATACAACGCAGGCAGCCACATACAAAGTATGCACAATATAAGTGTTGCGACATCTACCACCGCTACCTGCCACCAGTAGAAACGTACAGGCACCTGCTTCATATAATAACTATCTTCTGACAAAGTAAGGAACCCGAACCTTTGCTGTAGCCAGCAAAATAAGAATGCGAACACATTGCCTACCAATATACCAATACCAGCTATGATGCCTGCATAGTATAGGAACACCTGCTGCAAGCGACCCATACGCATACCCAGCGCCTGTAGTATACCCAGCATACGTGTTTGCTCCATAATGAGTATCATAAGCGCTGTAGCCAGGTTGATGATGGCCACTATTGCCATGATGATGATAATGATCTGGCCGTTAATATTCTGGAGGTCGAGCCAGTCGAAAATATTGGGATAAATGTCTCGTATAGTATAGGTGGTAAGCGGGGACTTGAGATACCGTTCGTAAATACCATTGGCTACCGTATCTGCATATTGTTCATTATCCAGCCCCAGCTGGTAGCCACTTATATCGGTGGGCTTCCAGTTGTTTACCCGCTGCAGCAAGCGCATGTCTATGATACCATAATATTTATCCAGCTCATCCATACCGGTATGGAACAGGCCGGATACCTGTACCTTGCGGATGCGCGGCTCCCGCACGCCGGGCTGCAGAAAATATACCAGCAGACTATCGCCCACCTGCACATTGAGCCGCGAAGCCGTGGTCTGCGACAGCACTACTTGCCTGGAATAGGTGGTATCTGGGAAACTGAGCTTGCTGCCGGTAAAGGATATTTGTGAGGAGAAGCGGTACTGCGTGTCTATGCCTTTTAGGAACAGGCCTTCCATTTGGCCATGCGCCTGCAATATGGCGGGTCGTTGTATGAAAGGGAATACCTGCAGCACATGAGGTGTACTCTTAATGTTCTTCACCAATGCAGGATCGTTACTTATAGGGTCGAGGCTTAGCGATGCTGAATGATTGGGGTTGTAGGTCTCTATATGTACGTTGCCTAAAAAGGTGAACATTTTTTCGCGCACAGCAAACTTGAACCCCGTGATAAACGCTATGGCCAGCAACATTACCGCCACGCTTAGCGCTGTAGCCACTACAGCCATGCGGATGATAAAGGATGAAAAACCACCCTTTTGTTTCACCATGTACCGCCGCGCTATAAAGAAGGGTAAATTCATTCTGATAGTAAGCTGTAATTTCCAGCCTATGCTATTTGAGGGTGGGAAATTACAATAATTTTAGCCGAGCAGCCACATATAAATACCAAGAAATTATCGATATGACCCATTAGTTTGGGTCACCGAAACTGGTATTGGTGATAAAGCTGCTATCTGTCATTGTCTTCAGAAAAGCTATCAGATCTTGTTTTTGCTGTAAAACTTAAACGAAAACCGGTAGGAAAAAACTGAAAAACAGAATCTGCATTAGGACTCGCCCCATTTACCCCAGAGCTGTAAAACTCAACTACATCATCGAGCCTGGCAAACCTTCCATCATGCATATACGGCGCGGTGAGCGCAATATTTCGTAGACTCGGGACCTTAAATTTACCATAGTCTGAAGGATCGTGAGTGACCTTGCTCAATCCTGAGTCAAGTGGCACAAGGTCAAGACCATTGTTGCGAAACGAATGGTCTGTGAGCTGCACCCCTGCGTGGCAATTGGCGCAATTGCCAAATCCTCCAAATACAGTAAAACCTCTGAATTCGGCGGGAGTAAGCGTGAGCCCCTGGTAAGAGAACTTATCAAAGCGGCTATTGTACGAAGTAAGGATACGCTCAAACTGAGCTATAGCTTTTGTTACCAAAATGCTATCAATGATCTTTGTACCAAAGGCTTTATAAAAGAGATCAGGGTACAAGCTACTGGCCTGTAGCCGCTGAACTACAACCGGCCATGTGTTTTCCATTTCAACAGGATTGGTGACCGGATCGTGGGCCTGTGTCTCTAAAGAGGTCCTGCGACCGTCCCAAAAGAATTTATTGCTCCATGCCAGGTTTACCAGCGACATTGCATTGCGGGTACCTACCGCATTATTTGCTCCTAAACTGAACTGGCGTGGATCGGAAAATGCATTTGTTTGCTTGTGGCATGTAGCACAATTCATGCTCATATTGTTGCTGAGCATATTTTCATAAAACAGCTTTCTACCCAATGCGATGCCCTCTTCGGTCAATGGATTGTCTATAGGTATGAGCGGCAAAGGATCATTTGCAAGAAACGATGGATATTGTAAATTGTAGGGTGTAGGTTTATAAGATAAGGTAGCGGATGTGCTATCTTTCTTACATGCCTGAACTATAATTACTGCAACAACAATAAAAATCAATTTTTTCATTGTTACAAAAATAACATCTTTAAGCAATGTATATTGAATTGTTTATTTCCGTCTTTTATTATTTTCAGTTACCTATCAAAAGAATAATGTTCGTAAATTTTATCAGTCTATAGAAAAAAGATCTTTCTCATTTTTTATAAAATATTTATATTACACTCTCATGACCAAATAAATTTTATGAAAAAAAGAATTTTACTATTTACACTATCAGCAAGCATAGGTATTTTATCCTTATCAAGCTATGAGAATGGCCCCGCATCTGTCGGTAGCCTTAGCCTAACAGGCGCTAATGGCACATCTACCAGTTGCGGCGGTGGTGGCTGCCATGGCGGCACGAATGCAAACACTACCGTGTCCATTGTAGTTGATACAGTGGGAGGCGGCGCTGTAACCAAGTACAAACCAGGTGGCTCGTACACCGTGGTGATAACCGGGCACAACACATCGAGCCTGTCTAAGTTTGGCTACCAGTTCGCAGCAGTAACGGGTAGTAGCCCCAGCCAGGTAGCTGCTGGTACGCCTACTGCACCAAGCGGTTCTCACACTAAAACTATTGGTTCTATAAACATTGTAGAACATAGTGCACCGCTTTCAGGAACATCGGGCACTTATACCGTTTCTATACCATGGACAGCACCTGCTGCCGGGAAGGGTACTGTTACTATGTACTGTACACTCAATGCTGTTAACGGCAATAGTGGCGCTGATGCGCCTGATGTTAATGGCAATACCTCTATCACTTTGAGTGAAGGCTACGTGGGTGTGCCAGAACTGGCTAACAACATAGAGATAACTGCATACCCCAACCCAACCACCAGCTTACTGAACATAAAAATGGGCAACGCTATGGGCACTTACGCTATAAACGTATTTGATATAACAGGCCGTAAAGTATACACCAGTGTTATTAATGCTGCTGGCAGTACAACACAAACTGCTATTAATTGCAGCAACTGGAGCAAGGGCAACTACGCTGTGCAAATAAGCCAGAACGGTGCAGAGCGCGTGCTGCCGGTTGTAAAATTGTAATTTAATTCTCCCGCTTAGAATAGAAAAGAGCGCTGCATATATGCAGCGCTCTTTTTATAAAAATAATTTGCCAATACACGCTGCAATAACTATCATTGCATCCTATAAAACGCTATATAAGATGGAACAAAATCAACTTATGCTCGGTATGGTATTCATTTTTATGCTTATCATTATTTTGCCCATGCTCATCCTAATGATAGTGGGTGCATATAAAGTATATGAAAAGGCAGGAGAAGAGGGCTGGAAATGTATGATACCATTTTACAACATCATCATCATGCTAAAAATAGTGGGCAAACCCTGGTGGTGGATATTCCTTATGTTCATACCTTACATTGGTTTTATCTGGCATGTATGGATATTGAATATGCTCTCTAAGAGTTTTGGTAAAGACGAGGGGTTTACGGTAGGCTTGGTTTTTTTGCCTTTTATCTTTTATATGATATTAGGGTTGAACAAGGATAAATACTTAGGCCCATACGGGGACCCTGAAGCATTTAATGCTCACCGGCAAGATAAAGGATTCGATTTTGAGCGAAATGTGTTTAATCCGTAATTTCCTGTCGTTACCATTCCATTTTTTCTGCCAACTCGGGTGGTGCAGCTACTACAATAGAAGTATCTGTCTTTAAATACTCCGGATGTAACTGTGTTATCAATGCTGTTGCTTCCGGGTTGAGGACTCCTTCATTCACCGGGCTTTCTATGGCCAGTGTTGTGAAGTCGTTCTCTACATCGTAGGTGAGCATGCCTACCGTGGCACCACCATCCTGTATTAGTATCACTTCGGTATCTTCTTCTATCTGCGGGGTAGTGCGCCCGTTGGGGAATATCTCTATTATGGTGTATGGCTGCATCATCTTAATTTAAATATAATTGGTTGGATATATGCTACTTTTACTGGCACATCATCTTCTTTTCCCGGCTTCCACGCTGGCATTTCTTGCATTACGCGTACTGCTTCGTCATCCAGAAGATCGTTTACAGCCTTTACAACATGCACATTTGTCACCTTTCCATCCTCAGCAATTGTAAAGCCTACTATTACTCTTCCCTCTATATTCCTACGCCTTGCTTTCCATGGATATTTCAGGGCCGATGCTATATACAAGTTGATGGCTGCCATAGGCACTGGTACTTGTTCATAAGGTGTAAAATCCATTTCCTTTCCTTCTGATGTATAGCATGTACCAGTTACCTTATCTTTGTTTCTTTGTATTTGCTTTCTTTTTAGCGTACCGCTCAAATAATAACTTTCGAGGTCATAATCACCATTGTCCTTAGTTTCATATTTATAGTGTACCGCATTGGTATCTTTATAATAGCCAATATATACCTTTTTGCTTACCTGCTATGTATCTGCCTTCACTGATCTTGTGCCCGGCGGAGTCGTAATATACACAATACCCGTTAGCTGCAATAGAGTCAGGATATAAGGAATAACCCGTCATCCACAATTTGCCGCTCAGATAGTACCCTTCAATTCTATAATAATTGTCGCTTACGGTGGCCGACGTGATATAATATGCAGCATGTACTGTATCCGGCAGACGCTGCAGTGTTTTGTCAAGAAAGAATCGGTTCTGAGCTATAGCATGTATGACACATAGAATGAACGATGTCATTACTATCATTGTTCTGCATAGATACCTTGTTTTTATCCCCATTGTGTATTCAGATCTGTGCAAAGTACATCAAATAAATGCTCCTGTTTCTTCCCCGGATATAAGTTATCCCGAAAACACATGTCAGCCTGATGCAAATATGCTTAAAATTTTTTTTGCTGCATATTAAAAAGTGCATACCTTTGCCGTCCAATTCTCATATTGCTCTTATAATAAGGTTGCATTTGGGAGAATAAACCGGGGCAGGACGCGAGGAATGCTACCGGGATTCGCTAAAACCAAAAATAGTAAAAATGGCTAAAGAAATCTCTGGCTTTGTAAAGCTGCAAGTAAAAGGCGGCCAAGCCAACCCGGCGCCCCCAATAGGCCCGGCATTAGGTTCCAAGGGTGTTAACATCATGGAATTCTGCAAACAATTCAACGCACGTACCCAGGACAAGATCGGTAAGGTATTACCTGTGACACTTACAGTGTTCACTGACAAGTCTTTTGAGTTCGTCATCAAGACACCACCCGCAGCTATACAACTTATGGATGCCGCCAAGCAACAGAAAGGTTCTAAAGAGCCTAACCGTGTAAAGGTAGGTAAGGTAACATGGGCGCAGGTAGAAGAAATAGCCAAGGACAAGATGGCCGACCTGAACTGCTTTACACAAGAAAGCGCCATGAAAATGGTTGCCGGTACTGCACGCAGCATGGGCTTCACTGTAGAAGGCACTGCTCCATGGGGAGATAAAGCGTAATTCGCATCCCTGATTCATTCACCTTATTCAAAATTATTGAAGCGATGGCGATCACTAAACAAAGAAAAGCTGTAGAGGCTAAACTCGATAAAAATAAAGTATATACGCTGGCTGAAGCTGCAGCTACCGTAAAGGGCATCAACCTTACCAAGTTCGATAGCTCTGTAGACGTACACATACGCCTGGGTGTAGACCCTAAGAAGGCTGACCAGGCCATACGCGGCACAGTGACCCTGCCACATGGCACCGGTAAAACAAAACGCGTACTGGTACTTTGCACACCAGAAAAAGAAGCAGAAGCAAGAGCAGCAGGTGCCGATTTTGTAGGCCTTGATGAATTTGTAAGCAAAATAGAAGGCGGATGGACAGATGTGGACGTAATAGTAGCTACGCCATCTGTGATGCCTAAAATAGGCCGCCTGGGTAAAATACTGGGGCCACGTAACCTGATGCCAAACCCTAAGACCGGTACGGTAACCAACGATGTGGCCAACGCTGTGAACGAAGTAAAAGGTGGTAAAATTGCCTTTAAGATAGATAAGGCAGGTATCATACACGCTTCTATAGGTCGTGTATCTTTTGAACCTGCTAAACTTGCCGAGAACGCACAAGAGCTGATAAATACACTTATCCGTATGAAACCAGCTACTGCAAAGGGCACGTATTTAAAAGGTGTGAGCCTGGCCACTACAATGAGCCCTGGCTTGATCATAGATACTAAATCTGTAGCGTAGATCTTTTTCGCTGACCCGGAAAAGATGTGATAACAATCATTTGATCACAGCCTCCGCACAACTGTTCTGGTAGAACAGGGAGGACAAAAAAATTAAAAAAATGACACCTGCTCAAAAAGCTGAAGCAATAGAAGTACTAAAAGGGAAATTTACCCAGTACAATAATTTTTACATCACCAATACCGAATCTTTAACGGTAGACCAGGTGAGCAAGCTGCGCCGCGTATGCTTTGAAAAGAACGTGGAACTGAAAGTAGCTAAGAATACACTGATAAGGAAGGCAATGGAACAACTGGATACAGAACGTTTCCAATCGTCTTTCGATTCACTGCACGGTGTTACTGCATTGATGTTCTCTGAAAATGCAAAAGAGCCTGCAATGATACTGAGCTCTTTCCGCCAGAGCACCAATACTAAAGGTAAACCAGAACTGAAAGCTGCATTCATTGATGGCGACATCTTTGTAGGCGATGCACAGCTGGAAGCACTGAAAACACTGAAGGGCAAGAACGAACTTATTGGCGAGATCATTGGTTTGCTACAATCACCAATGAACAACGTGATGAGCGGATTGAATGCAGGAAGCAAACTGGCAGGCCTTGTAAAAGCCCTGGAAGAGCGCGCTGCATAAGTAAATACCCGGTCCCAACAACTGTCGGGACCCTACAAAACAAGGCTTCCAAGTCCAACTATAAAAGAATACCAATTAAAAACATTAAAAACATTTTAAAAAATCATAACAATGGCAGATCTTAAATCATTCGCAGAACAACTGGTTAACCTTACTGTAAAAGAAGTTAACGAATTAGCTACAATACTGAAAGACGAATACGGCATTGAGCCAGCTGCTGTAGCTGCTGCTGCACCTGCTGCTGGTGGTGGCGCTGCTGCACCTGCTGCTGCTGAGAAAACTGCTTTCGACGTTATCCTGAAAGCTGCAGGCCCTAACAAGCTGAACGTAGTAAAAACAGTTAAGGACCTTACAGGTCTTGGTCTGAAAGAAGCTAAAGAACTGGTAGATGGCGCTCCTAAAGCAGTGAAAGAAGGCGTAAGCAAAGCTGAAGCTGATGACCTGGCTGGCAAGCTGAAAGAAGCTGGCGCTGAAGTTGAAATAGCTTAGTTCTATTCTTTAAAGTATAATAGCCGTCTCAAAAGAAATTTTGGGACGGTTTTTTATTGTCGTGCAGATCTCATTAGTATTTTGACAGTTAAACAGGTATGTAGTTAATGACATTACTTCCACCAAGTAATTATCGTAAGTGGCTTATATT
The DNA here is from genome assembly GCA_965276955.1 of Flavipsychrobacter sp. Lineage (GTDB taxonomy): Bacteria > Bacteroidota > Bacteroidia > Chitinophagales > Chitinophagaceae > JABDEZ01. Next base: position 118,901 of record CBDIBP010000041.1, on the reverse strand, counting down.
TGGCCTGGTAGTGCAGGTTATTGCTGCCTGGTTCAGTATAGGTTATCACCATCCTGATGAATACTACCAGATACTGGAGTTTTGCAACTACAAGCTGGGCTACTCTACCCCATCTGATCTGGAATGGGAGTTCCTGGCACAATGCCGTTCTGCCGTTCTGCCATTCCTGGCCTTTGTGATATCAAAAAGCCTCATCTACTTACATCTCTTTGACCCAATAACTGTTTCCTTCATCTTAAGGCTATGCATGGGCCTATTTACATGGACGGTATCCTGCCAGCTTATAAGGTTATTACTCCCAGAGTTCAGCACTCAGCAAGGGCGAAACATCTTTGTACTCCTTAGCATGTTGCTTTGGTATGTACCTTATACTGGTGTACGTTTCTCAGCAGAAAATCTTGCAGGCCTTTTATTTTTCCAGAGCATCATATTGCTGCTTTTATCTGACAGATATACTGCCCCAAAAAATACATGTTTCCTATTATTAGCGGGGCTTTTATTAGGCATAGCTTTCTTCATACGCCTGCAGATGGCGTTCGCTATTTTGGGACTTGGGGTGTGGATGCTGTTTATTAAAAAGTACAAGTGGCAAACCTATTTTCTGATGCTTCCCGGAGCTTTATTGAGTATAGCATTATGCATTGGCATTGACCATTGGTTCTATGGCTCATTTGTGCTCACACCCTATAATTACTATGTAGTAAATGTAACTAACAATATTGCTGTGCAGTGGGGCGTATTCCCCTGGTGGTGGTACTTACCGCTTTTCCTGCAGAATGCAGTGATACCTATCAGCATTATATTGTTGCTATTCTTCATTACGGGTGTCATTAAAAAACCTACACACCTCTTCGCTATTGTATGTATAATTTTTGTTGTTGGACACTCCTTTGTAGCACATAAAGAACTGCGCTTTCTCTTCCCGGTGAACATGGCCTTTCTGTTCCTTGTATCTATTGGAGCAGATATACTTATATCCCGTTATCATATCAGGCTGGCATTCATCAATACATTCCGCGTACTGGCGGCAATGAATATAGTCTTGTTGTTATTCAAGATATTGACACCGGCACAAGAGGCATTTGATTGCTACCGGTACTTATACGACCTCTCTAAGAAAGAGGATGTGGTGCTTTGGTCTCTGAATGAATCGCCGTATTGCCTGAATGGTACCGCTGTAAACTTTTTCAAACCCAAAGACCTGGACATCTTTGTAGCGCCAGACCTTTCTACTGTTATTTCAGCATTAAAAGACGATAAACAACATGCAGTGTTCCTCAGCAAAACATTACTCTCCTCCTCCCTATTAAAGCAATACGAACTTAAGAAGACCTATTGCATGTTCCCGGACCTGGTGCTTAAGTTCAATATAAATAACTGGGAGGAGCGCTCTAATATATGGGCCATATATCAGGCGAGGTAGTTAATTATTATTTATTTTATTACACCTATCATTGCCCCAAAATTATTGGTCGTATCAAATCGGTTAAGTGCGGGCAGGTACATTTTGGATATAGCACCATCCAGATAAAGCGCATTTTTGCAATTCAAAGCCAAGTCTACATGCATCAACACCATTCCATCTTCTATAAATAATCCTTTAGGAGCATTTGTATGATGTAATACATACCGGCATTAATAGCAAACATTAGCTGGTGGTTATCGTGCTCTAATTGCTTTTTAAAATTGCCAATACTAATAAGTTTTGTTTTCTGCTGTCTCTCCAGAACATTCTTAGATGTTCGGCAGGATAATGCACAATATAGATATCTACTTATGGCCGTTATAAACCAAGGTGGATGCATGTCCCTGCGCAGATATGTTAGTTGACCACGATAACGGTATTACAATAAATAAAATTCAACATTTCATACTGGATCAAGTTGAAAAGTTGGGGGATTGGTAGGAAAGTATTTGTTTCGCAGATATTTTAATTGTGGAACAAATTGGAATCGACCTACCGTAGTTTGATTGAGTTATTTCTGCCAGAAGGGATATTGGAATATTTTGAGTTGGTTAGTGGCGTCAAAGATTCAGAAGGATTTAAGATAAGCCTCGAAGAAAAAAACATTTCCCCCGAAGAGTACAAGACAGAAGTATTGCACTCAAAAGGCTTCTATCCTGAGATAAAGGTCCAGGATTTCCCTATCAGGGGCAAAAAAGTACAGCTATGTATCAAACGCAGGCGGTGGGAAGTACAATCTACCTCCGCTATCGTAAGTAGAGACTGGACACTTGTACGCGCAGGCACCCGGATGACCACCGAATTCGGTCTTTTTTTAAAAGGGATATTTGGATAGTAAGCCGATAAGCTGTTTTCAGCTTGGGGAGTATTTTCAAATTGATGGCAAGCAGCTGCAACAGCAATACAAGGAACATATCAGTGATTTCAAGGGCTGGGACCAACGGGCACATGCCAGTGACTGGATGGTCTTTGAACATAATACAGGCGCTTACTTAAGCATAGCAGGCAGAGAATATAATAGCTGTGCTCCATAAAATACCGGAACGCATCCGTAAACCGTTACTGAAGTAACCCTGGATATGGCTGCCAATATGGGTTTTGCCATAAGGCGTTGCTTCCCACATGCCCACCTTGTTATAGATCGGTTCCATGTGCAGCAACTGGCTTTTGAAGCAGTACAGGAACTTAGGATAAAATACCGATGGCAGGCATTGTAGCTGGAAAATGAACTTATAGCATTGGCTAAACAAAATAAAGAACCCTTCGTTGCTGAGGTATTAAGCAATGGAGATACTTTGAAGCAATTACTTGCCAGAAGCAGGTATCTTTTATTCAAACATCAAGGCAAATGGACACCCTCACAACAACACAGAGCAGAATTAGCTACCTACTCTCCCGCGATATGCAGTACCATCGGCCATGGGGGGCTTAACTTCTCTGTTCGGAATGGGAAGAGGTGAACACCCCCGGCAATACCACCATAAGATGGTCATTAGCGGTCGGACCTTGTTCAGGTGGTCCGGTACTAAAATATCGAGACATATTGGGTGAAGCAAAATTGTATATAGTAAGATCTCCTTGGTTCACTTGCGTGGACCGCAGAATAAAAAAATGTTAAAGCTTACGGGCAATTAGTACTACTCGGCTTTGATGTTACCACCTTTACACCTATAGCCTATCGACGTCATAGTCTTTGACGGCCCTTAAAAGTAAACTCATCTTGAGGAAGGTTTCGCGCTTAGATGCTTTCAGCGCTTATCCTGACTGTGCATAGCTACTCGGCACTGCACCTGGCGGCACAACCGATACACCAGCGGCACATACGCTCCGGTCCTCTCGTACTAAGAGCATGTCCCCGCAATTTACTAACGCCCACCACAGATAGAGACCGAACTGTCTTGCGACGTTCTGAACCCAGTTCACGTGCCACTTTAATGGGCGAACAGCCCAACCCTTGGGACCTTCTCCAGCCCCAGGATGTGACGAACCGACATCGAGGTGCCAAACCTCCCCGTCGATATGAGCTCTTGGGGGAGATCAGCCTGTTATCCCCGGAGTACCTTTTATCCTTTGAGCGATGGCCCTTCCATTCGGAAACCACCGGATCACTTTAGCCTGCTTTCGCACCTGCTCGACTAGTCAGTCTCACAGTCAAGCACCCTTATACTAATGCGCTCTACGTACGATTACCAACCGTACTGAGGGTACCTTTGCGAGCCTCCGTTACTCTTTAGGAGGCGACCACCCCAGTCAAACTACCCACCATGCAATGTCTCCCTTGCGGGATTAGACTCTAAGTAACAGAAGGTTGGTATTTCAACGTTGGCTCCACAAATGCTGGCGCACCTGCTTCATAGCCTCCCAACTATGCTACACATCTGTTACTCAAAATCAATGCAAAGTTGTAGTGAAGGTTCACGGGGTCTTTTCGTCCCG
>CBDIBP010000041.1:0-110000 GCA_965276955.1 Flavipsychrobacter sp. | reverse complement strand
ACCTCTTCAAAGCTGATGCCTCTAAACAACAGCAGGAAGCTACCGAAATGGGTATAATGGCAGTGCACTTGTTCCCTAAAAATACAGATATTGATAAAGGCACACTGGTAATATCGGATGACGAAAAAAGCACGGTAGTAGACAGGACCGCAGCAAAGATCATCCCTATTAATATAGATAGCCTCCGCAAAAGCAATAAATAAGCGTACTGATGGCCACAGCACGGTCAGTGTTACCGTACTTTATAAGCCATATTAGTAAACGAAACGAACCCATTTTGATGTACGCTCAATAATGCGTGGTAGCTATTAAACTATCCGGCATTACTTGTATCTAAACGGCCACGATACCGCCATGAAACACCTCCTTTGCAAATTAGCGCTATATTGTTTTATAGCCCTGGTACCCTCTGTGGTAGCAGCACAAACATATAGTGTGACCGGCACCCTGCTGGACAACAAAGACAACTCTACACTGATAGGGGTAACCGTTTTTGCATATCCCATTAACGATAGCAACAATAAAACAGGCGGATCTACTGATGCTAATGGACTCTTCTCTATAGATGGCCTGAGGCCTGGCACATATGTTTTTAAGGCGCTGTACATAGGCTACGAGACCATTAAACAAAACGTGACCATCAAGGGTGCGAATGTGAGCCTGGGCACTTTAAAGATGAAGACCAGCAATAATGTACTAAGCGATGTGACAATAAAAAGCACACAAATACGTGCCACACAGCTTGGTGACACTACTCAATTCAATGCGGATGCCTTCAAAACCCATCCGGATGCCACTGCAGAAGACCTGGTGACCAAGATGCCAGGTGTAACAAGTGACAACAGCGGTGTGAAGGTGAATGGTGAAAGCGTGCAGCAGGTGTATGTAGACGGTAAACCCTTCTTTGGTACCGACCCTACACTTGCCCTACGCAACCTGCCATCGGAAGTGATAGATAAGATACAGGTGTTTGACAAATTAAGCGACCAGGCCCAATTCACAGGCTTTGATGATGGTAACTCGCAGAAAACCATCAACATCATTACCAAGAAGAACAAAAGTAACGGCGAGTTCGGAAAAATATATGCCGGCTACGGCACTGATGACCGATATATTGCCGGAGAAACCATCAACTATTTTAATGGCGACAGGCGCATATCGCTGATAGGCCTGTCCAACAACATCAACCAGCAAAACTTCAGCTCTCAAGACATACTGGGCGTTACAGGTGGCGGTGGTGGCAACAGGGGCGGCTCTGGTGGTCGTGGCGGTAGCAGTGCCAACAACTTCCTGGTAGGCCAGCAAGGCGGTATAACGAATACCAACTCTATAGGACTGAACTACAGCGATAATTGGGGCAAGAAGATAAAAGTAACAGGCAGCTACTTCTTCAACTCTACAGATAACACCAATAATACTCAGCTGGATAGAGACTACTTTACAGGCAACGCAGACAGCACACTGACCTACGGGGAAAAGGACCATTCTGAAACAAAGAACCTGAACCACAGGGTGAACTTCCGTTTTGAATATACCATCGATTCGTTCAACAGCATCATTATAACGCCCAATATTAGCTTCCAGAATAATAATAGCTCTACATCGCAGGTGGATACATCCAACACAAGTGTGACCAATGCTGCTGGCACCACGCTGTCTCAATTGGTTGGCAATAACGTAAATGGCAATAATTACTCCGGTTATAGCTCTTCTAACAACATACTTTTTCAGCACAAATTCCATAAACCACGTAGGACCATATCGCTGAACCTGAGCAATTCGCTGAATGAAAAGTCTGGCAGTGGATATACATTTTCATCCAACGGCCCCATAGGAGAAGTACCCTCAATACTTAATGACAGCTCTACTATATACAATAACTCAGCATCCTACTCTGCCAACTTAGGCTACACCGAGCCCATAGGCAAGAAAGGACAACTCATGTTCAGCTATAACCCCTCATATACCAAAAGCAGGGCCGACCAGGAAACGAAGAGGCAGGACAGCACAACATCGGTATTCCTTCACGATGACCTACTCTCCAACAAGTATGATAATACTTACATGACGCAAAAAGCGGGTGTTAGTTATCGTATAGGCGACCGGAAACTGAATTTTGCTATTGGTGTCAATTTCCAAAGTGCAACATTGCAAGGTCAACAATATTATCCATACGACACTTCAACCAACCCCAAGCCATTTGAAAGCATACTGCCCAATGCCTTCTTCAATTACCGGTTCGCCGATGGACGCAACCTGCGTATCATGTACCGCACCAATACCGTCGCGCCCGGTATATCTCAACTGCAAAATGTTATCAATATCAGTAACCCACTACTACTCACTACAGGTAACCAGGATTTAAGACAGGATTTTGAGCAAACACTAACGGTACGTTACGGACTCACCAAAGCAAAAAGCGCCCGTACGTTCCTGCTATACCTATACGCACAAAATATCAGTCACTACATAGCCAACGCTACCGTTCTGTTCAACAAAGACTCTGTGTTGCCTGACGGCGTGAAGATCAATAAAGGCAGCCAGCTTACCTACCCGGTAAACCTGAATGGATACTGGAATACCAGGGCGTTCCTAACCTACGGCATTCCTGCCGACTTTATAAAAAGCAACATCAACTTGAATGGAGGCATAAACTATTCCCGTAGCCCAGGGAAAATAGGTGGCCAGGAGTCTTTTTCAAATAATTATGCGCCAACTGCAGGTATAGTGGTGAGCAGCAACATAAGCGAAAATGTGGATTTCACGCTATCCTACACGGGCAACTACAATTTCGTGAACAATACACTGCAAAGCCAAGCCACCAATAACTATTACAGCCATGTAGTTTCGGGCAAGGTAAATATCATATTACTGAAGGGAATAGTACTGAACTCGAACATAGCAGAGACGTACTACAGTACTCTAAACAACACCAGCGCCAATGAGAACTATATATTATGGACCACGTACCTTGGGTACAAATTTCTGAAGAATAAAGCGCTTGAAGCACGTGTAACTGCTTACGATATGTTGAACCAGAACAAAAGTATCAGCCGTACAGTAACAGATACTTACATAGAGAACAGCACCACACAAGTACTGAAACAATACTTCATGTTCACCCTCACCTATACTATTCGCAATTTCAAAGGTGCCCTGCCCGACCAGCCTCAAAACCGCCCTGATGATGGCGGCATGCACATGCATGGCGGTCCTGGTGGTGGACCCGGCGGAGGCGGGATGGGCGGCCCACCACCCGGTGGCGGTGGTTTTGGCAATTAGCTTTTATAAAAAAGGGTGTTGTTTCGCTCGAAACAACACCCTTTTACTTTTAATCTTAGAGCAGCTATTCTTCGTTATTCAGTTTGCTGTGCTTGCGGCTGTAGCCAAAGTAAACTACAAGTCCAATAACCAGCCAACCACCTAAACGTTCCCAATTTAACTTGCCAAGGCCAGCCATCATCGATACACAAACCAATATGCCCAATATCGGAACGAGGGGCACCAACGGCGTTTTGAATTGACGAGGGATCTCAGGGTTTTTTACCCGCATGATCCATACGCCTGCACAAACTAATACAAATGCGAACAGAGTGCCAATACTGGTCATATCCCCTACTATGTCACCAGGCACAAAAGCGGCAAAAGCACCCACAAGCACCAGGAAGATCCAGTTACTTTTGTATGGTGTCTGAAATTTCGGGTGCAGATCTGAGAAAAGTTTTGGTACCAGACCATCACGACTCATAGAGTAGAATACTCTGGATTGCCCCATCAACATTACCAGTATCACAGAAGAGAAGCCAAACAATATAGCTACCGTCACAAAGTTGGCCAGCCAGCCATAGCCTGTCATATAGGTCCTAATGGCGTAGGTTACTGACGCTTCCCTGCCCTGCGTACGGAAATCGTTCACACTGGCCACACCGGTCAGCACATGGGCAAACAATATGTACAATATAGTACAGATAACCAACGAACCTAATATGCCAATGGGCATATCGCGTCTCGGGTTTTTAGCCTCTTGTGCTGCAGTTGATACAGCATCAAACCCAATGAAGGCAAAGAAAACGGTACCAGCGGCGCCCAGTATACCCCAAATACCACCATAGTTATGGGCCACACCTTGTGTATCTGTATAGGTAGTTGCTGCAGGTATATATGGTGTATGATTTGCAGGAACTATAAAATGCCATCCGAATATAATGAAAAGCACTACTATCGTCACCTTTGTTATAACTATAAGTCCATTAACGAACGCAGATTCTTTGGTACCCCTTATCAACAGTAGCGTGAGCATAAAGATGATGAAAAGCGCAGGTACATTCATATAGGCATGGTGGGCCACACCTGCGGCATCTTTAAACGTCTCGAACGGAGAGTGGCACCACTCTTCCGGTATGTGCAGGTGAAATATTTCTAAAAGTTTGTTCAGGTATTCGCTCCATGCTATACCCACTGTCGCCGCGCCTACCGCGTATTCAAGTACCAGGTCCCACCCTATTATCCAGGCTACAAGTTCTCCCATTGTGGCATAAGAATAAGTGTAAGCGCTGCCTGCAATAGGTATCATAGATGCGAACTCAGCGTAGCACAAACCCGCAAAGGCACAGCCAACAGCTGCTACTATAAATCCAAGCGTTACAGACGGGCCTGCGTTATTAGCAGCAGCTGCAGCTGTACGCACAAAAAGACCTGCACCTATTATAGCGCCTACCCCCAGCGCTACAAGGTTGCCTGCACCAAGGGTCCGTTTCAGGGTATTTACCCCATCGCCCGAATCAAGGACAAGTTTACTTAGTGATTTTTTTTTGAATATTCCCTTCATGTTGTGTATTGTAGTGGAGTTAAAGATATAAATATAACGGTCAAAGTGAGGTTCGCAAAATAAAATGCGGGATGCCAATTTGTGAGATCTATCAAAAAATGATAACGCTTACATTACGTTGCCCGTTTTTTGCAGTATGTTTGGCAAATGATCGGTAAACCGGCCGGTATAAGAGCGGCACTCTCTATATTAATATTTTTATTTTACACCTCTGCACAGGCACAGCCACTATTGCCAGACATGGCAGGCATATCAGACAGAGGCGTTAACTTCCTTACCTGGACATGTCAGTACGATGGTATAAAGTCTATAGCAGTGCAGCGCTCTGCAGACAGCACAATGAACTTTGCTACTGTTGGGTATGTAAAAAACCTAAAAAAGGGGGTACAGGTATTTGCCGATGGGCATCCATTGCCGGGGAACAATTACTACCAGCTATTCATTGTTTTCAATTCAGACCTTTCCTGGACCGGCAATCACATAAAACTATATGTGGACAGCACGCTTATAAAGAACAGGCGAATAAAACTGCCTTCTAATGATTCTCTACAAAGATATCTGACCACAACTATTGGTAATAAAGAACCTGAGGAAGAGAAGAAAAAAAGTCATCCTGGAACAGTGACTAACAACAATGTGGTGAATGCAGCAACAGATACAGCAACGTATTCCCCATACGGCTCTATAAATGCAAAGAAGAAAAAGACGGTGATAGTTGTAGGCACAAAAGATGCCGATGTGGTCACCTCTTTAGATTCTTCTCAAAAGAGATTACTTATCTCGAACGACTCGCTTGTAAAGAAACAACCTAAGATAATCATAAGGCTCACTACGAACGTAACAGATCTGGATCCGTACAATTATGTACGCTCACAATATGTATCTTCAGATGACCTGACAGGCAACATTAATATAACACTTCCCGATGTCAAGTTCCATTCCTACTCCATGAGGATATACAATGGGAATAAGATGATAATGGATATTCCGCGATTCACTGCCTCGCCTATCATTTTAGACAAGCGCAACTTTCACCAAAGCGGGTTGTACAAATTCACTATAAAGCGCGATAATAAGGAGTTTGAGAGCGGCAATGTATCGGTAAGTTTGGATTAAATTAGTGATCCATCTCATGTTCTTGTAACATTTGCTCCCATTCAGGACCCAGCTGCATACTTTTACCTACGTATATCTTCATCATGTGCACCAGCTTTTCGGCATCCCAGGAGTAAACATCGCGGGCAAAATGCACCTGGTTGCGGCCACAAACAAAGTATAGGTTACCATTGCGATGCAGGCTTTGTATCAGGTGTTCCTGAGCTTCAAAGCCAAAGTAGTCGTAGTATTTACCTTTCAGCGGATGGTCTGTTTTCTTATTCCGGCCTTCGTAGTGTATGGGGCCTATACTGCTCCAGTAATAAGATTTCATGTCGCGATAAAAAGGAGTGCGCCTGATGATGGTGAGGCCACGGGCCTCCACAAGCAACTGCTCGTTAAAGAAGACACGTGAAAGAAAACGGTATATAGCAAGTGGGTAGATAAGCATAGAACAAATGCCGGCAAAAAGATGAGTAAAGCCCACCGAGAAAGGCAAAGACTGCACCAGAAAGATAGTAGCCAATGCTACGGTAAAGATGAACTCAATGATAAAAAACACCCTTATACCCGGCTGTATGCGGTTACCTAAGGATATAAGCAGGTGGTCCTCTCCCCAGCTATATGTAATATCTTTCTTCATTTGGTATGGTCAAGTTACGCAATTTCAGTAATTAATGCAGGAATAATGTTTGCACTAAATACTGTACCAAACTCTTTCAGCAGCACTTCTCTTACCTCTTGCTCATCTACTGCTACTCCCAATTCCTTTTGCATAGATGTCACGCTCTTATCAGTGATACCACAGGGTACTATATGGTCGAAGTAACGCAGATCTGTATTTACATTCAGCGCGAAGCCGTGTATCGTTATCCACCGGCTACAGCGTACACCCATAGCACATATTTTACGCGCCTTGCGGGCATCATCAGCATCCAGCCACACACCGGTAGAGCCCTGCAGCCGTCCACCAGCTATGCCATAATGAGCAAGGGTACGTATCACCACTTCTTCAAGGCTGCGCATATATTTCCCCAGGTCTGTAAAAAATAGTTCCAGGTCCAGTATCGGGTAGCCAACTATCTGGCCCGGTCCGTGAAAGGTAATATCCCCTCCCCTGTTCGTTTTATAGAACGATACCTTAAGCTCCTTCAGCCGCTGGTCATTCACCAGCAGGTTTTCCATATGGCCGCTCTTACCCAGTGTGTATACTGCCGGGTGTTCACAAAACAACAAATAGTTCTTTGTTCGTGGCTGGCCTACACGTTCGGTCTCTTGTGTGCCATACCAATCTGCTTTCGCGGTCAGCCCTTCCTGCATCATTGCCTCTTGTATCTGCCAAACAGCCCCATATTCTGCCACGCCAAGGTCCTGAAAATGTATATCTTGCATATTGCGCTAATTCAGGTGCAATTTACGATTTTACATACTGAAAAATCCCCTCAATAATACCACAGGTATGCTTTTTGATTGGCTTTTTATTAACAGCAGATCCATTACATTTGTTACAATTATTTAATTATTAATATTATGTTGCGATTCATGAAGAATAAGATCCTCATACCGCTTGTTATCGTAGGGGCGCTTGCAGCCTTTTTCTCCTTTAAATACAGCGGTGGAGATGACAAAACAGGAGATGGAAGAAAGGTATTGGTACAGGAAACTATTGCTAAGGCTATTAAAGAAGTACACTTCGCACCAAGGGAATTGAATGACACGTTTTCAGACCGTGTATATCATAAGGTCTTAGAAGAACTGGATTACGAAAAGAAGTTCTTTACCCAACAGGATATCAATGCACTGAGCAAGTATGAATTTTCTATTGATGACGAGATACGTAATGGTTCAGTAGAGTTTTTCGACAAGATGGATGCTATCTATGCCAAACGCATCGATCAGACAGAAGGTTTTTACAAAGAATTATTGAAAGAGCCCTTCCATTTTAACGTGGATGAGCAGATACAACTCAATGGAGAACACACAACTTATGCTGCTGACGAAGCACAGCTGAAGGACCATTGGAGAAAAATATTGAAATTCAGGGTCTTAGGCAAGTATGTGGAACTGAAGAACGCACAAGATAAAGCAGAAGGTAAGGTAAAGAAAGGCGAAGGTACCAATAAGAACCTTGCTGATGAAGAGGATGAAGCTGATGCTGCTGCACCTGCTGCCGATACAAAGCCTGCAACAAAGCACAAAACAGATGCAGAACTTGAAGCAGATGCGCGCGAGAGTGTGCGCAAGAACATGGAGTATACCTTCAAACGCCTGCACAAGCTAAAAAGCAACGAGCGCTTTACTTATTACATAGATGCTATTACCACCAGCGAAGACCCGCACACAGACTATTTCCCACCTAAAGAAAAAGAAGAGTTTGATGTAGCAATGTCTGGTACGTTCTTCGGTATAGGTGCACAACTGCGGGAAGATGCAGGGACTATAAAGATAGCTGCAGTAATTACTGGTAGTCCTTGCTGGAAACAAGGTGAGCTGAAAGCTGGCGATGTTATTACCAAAGTGGCACAGGGCAGCGGCGAACCTGTAGACATAAGTGGGTACCAAATAGAAGATGCGGTAACTCTGATACGCGGTAAAAAAGGCACAGAAGTGCGCCTGACAGTAAAAAAAGTGAATGGCTCTATCAAAGTGATCCCTATCATCAGGGGTGAGGTACTAATGGCCGATGTATTTGCAAAGTCAGCTATTATAAAAAGTCAGGCTGGCCCTGTAGGTTATATCTACCTGCCAGAATTCTATAGCGATTTTCAGCACAACAACGGCCGCAGAAGTGGAGAAGATGTAGCAAAAGAGGTTATAAAGTTGAAGACCGCCGGTGTAGTAGGTATCATACTTGACCTCCGCAACAACGGTGGCGGCTCACTTAGCGATGTGGTTGATATGGCTGGCATATTTACAGGCAGTGGCCCTGTAGTGCAAGTAAAAAGCAGCGATGCTGCCCCAATGACGCTTAGCGCTACAAATAAAGGCGCTATATATGATGGTCCTATGGCTGTAATGATCAATGAGAACAGTGCATCAGCATCAGAGATAATGGCCGCGGCCTTGCAGGATTATAAACGTGCCGTGATAGTAGGCTCCAATTCTTATGGTAAGGGTACCGTACAGAAGGTGATACCACTTGATGAATTTGTAGATCCACTGAAAAGAATGCAGATGCAGACCGAAGGTGTTACCAATGGTGGTACCGGTAGTGCAGAAGGCGGTGGCTCACTGGGTTCACTGAAGGTGACCGTACAAAAATTTTATCGTGTGAATGGTGGCTCTACCCAATTAAAAGGTGTAACACCCGATGTACCGCTTCCTGACCCTTATGAGCTGATAAACCAAGGTGAACGCCATGACAAAGCAGCACTGAAATGGGATGAGATAGCTAAAGCTAACTATGCACCTGTAGCCAATAGCGTAAATACTGCAGAGCTGGCCAATATGAGCAAGACCCGTGTACAGGCCAACCCTACATTTGCATTGATACAGGAAAATGCTAAGCGCCTGAAAAAACAGGAAGAGGACAATACTTATTCTCTTACAGAAGCCGGCTACAGGAAAGAACTGGACGAAGCCAATGCAACTACTAAAAAGCTGGACGAATTACAGAAGAAGACCAATCCTCTGGAATACACCAACCTGAAAGATGATCAGGCACGCATCAGTGCAGATAGTCTTTCGATGACAAATAATACTAATTGGTTGAAAAACCTGAAGAAAGATATTTACATATCAGAAACTGTAAATATCATTAACGATATGGTAAAAAGCAGCATGAAGCTGAATAATACCACAGGTATGAAATAAACGACCTGCAAAATAATATCACGAACCCTGCCATTGGCAGGGTTCGTTGTTTGTGTTACCTTTGAGCGCGTTATATGTCATCACACCCATCAAATAGCAAAAGTCTTATTGTTGCATTTGTTTTTGCATTTGCTCTTTTCACAGCATTGCCGATGGGCAAAGTGTGGGCACAGGCCGTACCCGATACCTCATTGAACACGGTATTCAGGGACACCACTAAGATCAATGATGCTATACAAGCGAAGAAGACCGATGACAGTATGAAAGCGGTGGCAGTGGCGCATCCTGTACCCATCATTGATACTACAAAAAAGTTCAGATTCAGGACCCATAACCCCATTCCCAAGCGTGCCGGTATGTACTCTGCCATACTTCCGGGCCTGGGTCAGCTCTACAATGGCCAGTATTGGAAGATACCGGTCATATATGCAGGCATTGGGGTGTCTGCCTATTATTTTGCTTACAATCTCACCAACTACAACAGCTACCGCAAGGCATACATAGACTACCCTAACGATACTTATGGGGCCAAATACACTCAGTCGCAGTTACAACAGATAAGGGATGATTTTGAGCGGTACCTCGATTTCACAGTACTGCTGGCAGGGGCAGGTTACATGATACAGATACTTGATGCTGTTGCTGCAGCCCACCTCAAAGATTTTGACATATCCCGTGACCTCTCACTTAAAATGCGGCCCGTTGTTTTGCCCAATGGTATAGGCTTTGGGCTGGTGCTGAATGTAAAGGACCCGCCTAAATACGTGCCATCTACATTTTAGTGTAGATGCTTACGGCGTCTTTTTAAAGATATCCCCACGCCTTTTAATTACCCTATTCCTGTAGTAACTTTACTGCATGCTCCATAGCAAGCCTAAAGATGATAATTACCTGCACAAGGGACTAAGAAAACAACTGGTACAAACACTTAGAGAGAAAGGGATAAAGGATGAAAAAGTGTTGTCTGCCATTGAAGCCATTCCACGCCACTTTTTTCTTGACCCTGCTTTCGAGCGCATTGCGTACGAGGACCGTGCGTTCCCTATCACAGCCGGGCAAACCATTTCTCAGCCATATACCGTTGCCTTCCAGACACAGCTACTTGAAATAAAGAAATACGATAAGGTGCTGGAAATAGGCACCGGTAGTGCCTACCAATCCTGTGTATTAGCAGAAGTCGGTGCAACTGTATTCAGCATAGAGCGTCAAAAAGCGCTGTACGATTTTGTAGGCCAGTTCTTCTTTCTAAAGAATTATACCAGCATAAAACGTTTTTATGGCGATGGATTTGAAGGCCTCCCATCATACGGCCCATTCGATAAGATCATCATCACTTGTGGCGCTCCTTTCGTACCCCCAAAACTGGTAGAACAATTGAAACCCGGCGGCTTCATGGTAATACCTGTAGGCGACGATAACGGTCAGAAAATGCTCCGTATCCGCAAAGATGCCCAAGGCCAGGTACACGAAGAAGAACTTGGCGATGCCTCCTTTGTCCCTATGCTGGAAGGGAAGAACAAGTAAAAGAAAGTATTATGGCGGGCTTGACACCACCAGTGCTTAAGTGTCGAACTCAGGAGGCAATGGTCTGTCGACCCTCAGCATTTTCAAATTCCGCAGCACACCACTATGCTTTGCGCGCTTAATAGGCGAGTTTTTGAATATCGCTTTGAATTGTGTCTCGCTCATTTCCTCCCATTCCCCCAACGATAAGTTCAAAATTTCGGGGATAGGCGTAAAAGCACTCTCGGTATTGGGTTTGGAGAACCTGTTCCACGGGCACACATCCTGGCACACATCGCAACCAAACATCCAGTTATCCATCTTACCCTCAAAACCTGCGGGTGTCATGGCATCCTTTAGCTCTATGGTAAGGTAAGAGATGCAGCGGTTCGCATCTATCTTTCCGGGAGCTATAATTGCATCGGTAGGGCATACATCTATACATCGTGTACAGGTACCACAGTGGTCTGTAGCAAAAGGCGCATCAGGTATCAGTTCCAGGTCGGTAATGAGTGTGGCAATAAAGAAAAAGGACCCAGTTTGTTTAGTTAGTAAATTAGCATTCTTTCCTATCCAGCCCAGTCCGCTGCGTACTGCCCAGCTGCGCTCCAATACCGGTGCGCTATCTACAAATCCACGCCCATCCACCTCGCCTATCTGCTGTCTCATCACGTCCAGCAATTCATTCAGTTTGTCCCTTATCACGTAGTGATAATCGGTACCCCACGCATATTTAGCCACACGCGGAGCCTGGGACTGTTGCACCGCTTCAGGATAATAATTAAGCAGCACTGTTATCACTGACTTTGCCCCTGGCACCAGCTTGCGCGGGTCTATCCTCAGGTCAAAGTTGCGCTCCATATAGTGCATACCTGCCTGGTAACCATTGTTCAACCACTGCTCCAGCCGCCGGGCATCATCGTCAAGCTGCACAGCCTTTGCTATACCGCACGACATGAACCCCAGGCGCGCAGCCTCAGTTTTTATCAGATCAGTATGCTGTTGAGCTATAGATGACATCTTATTCCGTTTCCTTGACAGGCTTAATAGTAACGCTACGAATTTCGGAAAGCTTGTGAAGATAGGCATTAGAATATTTGCGTGGTATACCTGCTACAACCAGGCAAAACAATTGCAGGTCTTGCTTATAAGTGGTTGCCTCGCTTTGTTTCAGCAGATTCAGCACCTCGCCCATGGCCGGATAGTCAAACGATATCTCTACTTTATTTTCTATCCACCGCTCCACCCTTGTTGCCAGTGCCAGCACATTAGCTGTTACGGTCTTATACGCATTAATAAGTCCGGGAACACCCAATAGCGTACCGCCAAAGTACCGCACTACCACCACCAGCACATTGGTAAGGTTGGCGCTGTCTATTTGTCCCAGCATAGGTTTACCGGCGCTTCCCGCAGGTTCGCCATCATCGCTGGCCCTATACTGCGTGCCGTCGGTACCCATCCTGAAGGCTACACAGTGATGGTTGGCCTTAGGGTGTTCCTTTTTCAACAGCTGCACTTTCTCCTTCGCCTCCTGCAGTGTAGTTACAGGATACGCATATGCTATGAACCTGCTACCACGGTCTTTGAACTCCGCAGTAGTGGCGCCGGCTATTGTGGCACATTTATATTCCTCCATACTTATCCCCGAATGCGATCAGTAAAATAGCCGTTACCGACAATACCAATCCTATGAACCTGAGCCATGTTATGCGCTCCCTAAACAGCAATAAGGCAGCCACAGCAGATGACACCAGTATCCCAATATTATTCACCGGTATAGCGGCAGAGCTATGTAAGAAGCCGGAATGCAGCAGCCGTATAAAGTAGTATATGGAAAAGTAATTGGGCACTCCTAAACAAATGCCTGCTACAACGCTTTGTATATTAAGTTGTATGCGTTTCAATATCACCAGCACCGCGACCAGCACAATACCTATACACCCTGCAGCAGCAAAAGTGTAGATAGTGAACAACGATTGAGCTTCTGATGTAAGCAACTGTGTGTGCTGCACATAGTTCACCAGTGCGTCCAGCAGACCACTGCCTATGAACAATAAAGCCAGCCAGCCCAGCGATGGCGCTTTATTAGTTTTATCTTCCTTCACCCTGCTCGTAAGGTACACCGCAGGGAATGCCAGTACTATACCAGCTATATTCAGCAAGCCAGCCTTTTCGTTATAAAATACTATGGCCAGCAACACCGGTATTACCAGCGATAGTTTATTGGCTATGGTAGTAGTAGTAATACCATCTACCCGTGTGCGAAACCCAATAAGGTTGAATATCGTTATAAAGCAAGCCCCCGTCAGCAATGCCCAGGGGAACCATGGCTCCTGTACTCCCGTGCTATTGATGGGAAAGTGACCGATGAAAAGGCTGCCTGTGACCACACATACCCAATAGTTCACTACTATTGCCTGCAGCACATCTACCTTGTACCTGGGCATCAGCTTGAAGATGACAGATAGTACTGTATTCAATAAAATAGTAGCTATTAAGTAGAACATCGCAGTGGTGATTATAATTCCATGCCTGGCGCATATGGCGTAGCGTGCTTGTTCGTCCATACCTGCAGTTGGTCGCCTTGCAGTTGTGTTGTGAATGCTGGGATACCGTTTTGTATCAATGGTGCGGCAATACCATCTGGTAAAGATACTTGCCCGGTAAACACGCGTGCCTCATCCCACAGGCCGGAAGTTATAAAACTATCCAGCACCGCAGCGCCTCCTTCTATGATCACTGATAATATGCGTGCATCATACAACCGTAGCAAAACATATTGCAATACGTCCAGATCAAATGGCGTTTGTATATAATGCAGGTTGCCCTGCAATGTATCTTTTTCTTCGTTGAATATCCACGTTGCTGCAGCCTCGTTAAGCAACTTGTGGGTGTGGGGCACCCTTAGGCCCTTATCCAGCAATATGCGCAGTGGTTGCTTTCCTTTCCACAGTCGGGCGGTCAGTTCGGGGTTGTCATTTAGCGCTGTATTGGTTCCCACCAATATGGCCCCTTCCTCGGTACGCCACTTGTGCACCAATGTTTGGCTGTGTATATTGCTTATCTGTAGCCGGCTGCCATCCGTAGGGGCTATGTACCCTTCACGTGTTTGCGCCCACTTGAGTATGATGTATGGCCGCTTCTGCGTGTGAAAGCAAAAAAAACGACGGTTCATCCAAAGACCTTCTTGTTGCAGCACGTTCTGCTGCACCTGCACTCCATATTCTTCCAGTATACCAATACCCCTACCCTCAACTTTTTCGAACGGGTCTATATTGGCTATCACTACTTTCTTGATCTTTTCTTCTACCAGTCGCACAGCACATGGCGGCGTGTTGCCATAGTGCGCGCATGGCTCCAGGCTCACGTACATAGTGCTTTCCGGCAGCAGGTGTCGGTCTTGCGGCTGCACACTGTCTATACAGTTCCCCTCTGCGTGTGCCGCCCCGTAGAAGTGGTGCCACCCCTCCCCTATAATACGGCCGTCATGCACCAGCACTGCCCCCACCATAGGGTTAGGAGCCGTAAACCCTTTAGCCCGTTGTGCCAGTTCCAGGCAGCGCCTCATATACAATTCATCATGCTCCATGCGGGTACTAAATTAGTGAAATCCTTCTTTACGCCTGCAAACCTTTATATCTTTACTTATGCTCACTTATACCGAGGCTTTTCACCAGCTGCAACAGGCACTACAACCTATGTATGATGCCCGGGAAGCCGTAGCTATTGCAGACCAATACCTCACCTACCTTACAGATGCGACCAAGCTGGACCGCATTGTGCAGCGAGATACGCTGCTTACCCCGGAACAACAAACCCAGTGGCTGCAAGCCAAGGACAAGCTGGCTACCGGCACACCACTGCAATACATAACTGGCACCACATGGTTCATGGGTCATGCATTCTTTGTAAATGAACATGTGCTGATACCCCGCCCGGAAACAGAAGAGTTGGCGGACTGGATAATAAAAGACCATAAAGGGAAACAACAGCTAACAATAGCTGATGTCGGTACCGGCAGTGGATGCATTGCTATTTCGCTACAATTGGGGTTACAGGGCAGTGCACATGCATTTGATATCAGCCCGGACGCCCTTGGTGTAGCCCAACGCAATGCTGCTAACCTGCATGCCGATGTCACTTTTCATCAGCTTGACTTTCTCGATGAGCAACAGTGGCCAACTGAAAAGTACGATATCATCGTATCCAACCCACCCTATATTCCAGTATCAGAACAAGCCAACATGCATACTAATGTAAAGGACCATGAACCTGGACTTGCCCTATTCGTACCCAATGACGATCCGCTACTGTTTTACAAAGCAATTGCAAGATTTGGCAAAAACCATCTCAACCCTAACGGTATCATATACTGCGAACTCCACATAGACCACGCACAGCAAACTGGTGAGTTGTTCAAACAAATGGGATACTTGCATGTAGAAATAAAGGACGATATGCACGGCAACACCAGAATGCTGAAAGCATCTATGTAAACCTATAGATCTACTTCTTCTGCCCCCTCGTCTTGGGTTTGCCGTACTTCTTCATCATTTTATCTTTGTGGCTTATCTTCTTTGTGGGTTCGCGGCGGTTCTTCTCTTTCTTTTCATGAAAGGCGCCACCCCCGCTATACATTTCCGGTAGCTTTATTTGCGGGGCCTTCATAAATACCACTGGCAGCTCATCACGGGTCAGTACATCGCTTATTTCCAGATTAGCTGGTAATGGTATACGAGGCACTTTATAGTTCATGAGGCCCTCTATGTCGGTCATCAACGGTTGTTCCTTTTCTGTTACAAAGGTGATAGACGTTCCTTTTTTATCAGCACGGCCTGTACGGCCTATACGGTGTATGTATTGCTCCGGCACATCGGGTACGTCAAAGTTCACCACGTGGCTCACGTCGCTGATGTCGAGCCCGCGGGCTATGATGTCTGTAGCTATTATAAAACGGTACGTACCTGCCTGGAAACTGTTCACCACGTTGAACCTATAGTTCTGGTCTTTATTGTTGTGCATTACACCGGCCACACCTTCAAAGGCAGGCTCCATTTGCTCATAAACATCATCGGCAAGACCTTTGGTACCTACAAATACCAGTACCCTGTTCATGTCCTCGTTCTCATTCAGCAGCAATTTCAGCAGGTTTATCTTGGTATTGAAGTTGGGCACCTCATATACTTCCTGGCTTATATTATCCAGCGGTGTACCGGTAGGCGCCGCTTCTATCATTATAGGGTTATTAAAGTTCTTGGCTATTGTAGCCTCTACTTCTTCAGGTATAGTGGCGCTAAACAGCAGATTCTGCCTCTTTGCCGGCAACATCTCAAATATGGTGTTTATCTGTGTGCGGAAACCCAGGTTCAGCATCTCATCCATTTCATCTATCACCAGTTGTTTTACGTTCTTCAACTTCAGGTTGCCATTAAACACTATATCTATCAGCCTGCCAGGCGTAGCCACTATTATATCTGCCCCATTCTCTATACTGGCTATCTGTGGCTTCATGTTCACCCCACCATACACACCCACCACTTCCAGCGTCATGTACTTGGCCAGGCTCTTTACGGCCTCTACTACCTGCACTACCAGCTCGCGGGTTGGCACCAGTATCAGCACCTGTGGGTTGCGGTCTTTACTATACTTCCACATACGCATGCATGGCAGCAGGTAGGCAAATGTTTTACCAGTACCTGTTTGTGCTATACCGCACACATCGCGCCCGCCCATCACTACACTAAATACCTTGTGCTGTATGGTGGTAGGGGTAGTAAGGCCCATATCGTCCAGCGCATTCAGCAAAGAGGTATTCAGGTTCAGTTCTCTAAAGGTCATAGTATTGAAATTGGCTGCGAAGGTAGGCTAATCTTTTTTGTGGTCATTAAGCGAGTAACGAATGGTGCTCTTGCAGTATGGTACATGCTACATCTATGTCTTATATATATACTGCCGCTAACAAAACACAAATAACCGCAATGTATTTATTAGGTATTTATTTATATTGTAGTTCCAAAATTTCCGGTCTGCAAGTAAAAATAAAAATCGGTAATTTTTCTGGGGTCGTAGCTTGAAACGCAAGCTGGACAATACTTATTGCAGAATATAAAATCTCGTATCTTACCGATAAATTTCCGGTTTTTACCTATGGTGGTAATTTCCTTTTGTCAACGAGGATGTTAATGCCTTGGTGTTTGACAAGGCAATTTAGCTAAAGTTAAATTAATAACCCGAGAAGATATACACATTCTTAATATGAAATATGGCGACAGGCAAAATTGCGACTGCGCGCTTGTATGGCATAAAGAGCCAGGATCCTTTTGGGACAAACTATGACCTATATTAATATCCATTCCGGTAATGTGGATATCGCGATCGCTCTTGTTTACCCCCAAAAAGCCAACCTGTCGTTATGCTGAATACATGGTTAAATCCAGCGATGTCATTATTTTCGTTAGGGATGACGCTTGTGCCACTTGTCAGGTATTGTCCGCGAAGGAACAGGCCAAAGCCAAACTGATACCCTGCCTGAAAACCCAGTCCCCAGTCATTGGGCTCTACATCATCGCTATTGGGATCTGAACCGGTTTTGATATGGTGTGTGGTGCCATAGGAAGTTATACTGCCACCAACAACGAAACCTGTAAATGGTCCGGCGCCTATAAAAAAATAATCGTCCGGCCCAGTTGAAAATTTGTACACCAAATTAGCTGGTATTTGCAGATAATTGACCACCAGTTGCTGACCGTTACCAAAACCAGCCCCCTCGCTGGAAAAGAACACACCTGACTGAAAATGAAAGCCGGAATTGGGGCCCAAGCGGCAATCTATGACACCACCACCTTTAAATCCTACTATAGACGATTGTGATGGGATAGAATAATAATAGCCGGAATTATTATTCTTCTTGATCTTTATAGTTGATATATCGATCCCAACTTCAGGACCAAAGGAAAACTGGGCATGGAGCTCACCTGTTACTGCAAAAATGAAAAGTAACGTCGATATTATTTTCTTCATGGGTAGTAGTACGATCATGGGTAATAAAGATAATCACTACACGTTCATAAACTTAATGAATAAAGTGAAATTCATTTTTATGTTCACTACAGCCGAAGTATTGCTTTGCCACTGCTCATCATTGTAACTAATTTTTTTGTCTTACCAACTGGAAATTGTACCTTAAAAACCCAAATGACCACCTCCGATACAAACGCAAAATACTTTCAAAGCGACGAAGACTTCAACGAGCTGTACCCGGCCAATATGCAGCGGGTGGCTGCCCGCCACTTTACACCCGTACGTATAGCAAAGCTTGCGGCAGATTTCTTAACAACACCGGGGAGCAAGATATTAGATATTGGTAGCGGTGCAGGCAAGTTCTGTATTGTGGGTGCAGCTTTCCACAATGAGGCTGAGTTCATTGGAATAGAGCAGCGCAGCAATTTAATAAAGCATGGCCTGCGCGCGCAACGCACACTTGGTCTACAAAACGTTTCTTTTCTAAATGGCAATTTCACACAACTGAACCTGCACGACTTTGACCATTTTTATTTCTTCAACTCATTTTACGAGAATGTAGATAAGCAGGACAGGATAGACGAAAAGGTGGAACACTCTACAGAGCAGTATGTACACTATGAACGTTACCTATACGAAGGCTTGAAAAAGATGCCCTCCGCTACAAGGTTAGTTACATACCATGCCCGCCTGCAAGAGATACCCAAGACCTATACCATTGTGAATAAATTGGAAAATGGCGACCTGAAATTCTGGATAAAGAATTAAGGAATTGCACCATCCTGTCACCTTTTCATACTATCCAATATTTTGAAGGGAACCATCGGGAACTACACCTACCACATTGCCATTGGGTGCGGGTGCTTGGGCCACGGGAGGTGGTGGAGGTGTATCGTTAATGTTATTAGTAGCATTAACAGGTTTGTTTTCCCCCACCTTCAGGCTTAGGTATGCTCCTGAACTGATGCCCATAAGGGCTAATAAATGAGGGGTGATAGTATCCTGATCTGGTAGCATGGAGTGGTCGGCAACATATACTATATATACAGCACCTACTACAAGGGTCCACAACACATTTTGCATTCGGTGTATACTGGGTCCCTTTTCATCTGATACGATGTCAGACAAAAAGTCGACAGAAGGACTATTGGCGCTTTGGCCGCCATCGGCCTGATTCTTATCAACCATTTTTGCCACTATGGTAGTACCAGCCGCAATACCCAGTAATGCCAGTGTTACTTCTGTAATATTGGGCACCTTAGTAAACCCACTATTCACCCACACAAATAAAAATGAACTGATAATGATAATGGTCCAGAAGGCAAGCTGGGTCCTACCCAGGCTAAAAGAAGCGTGGTTACTTATTTTATCAATACTCACATTTTTGTTCTTTGCCCTTAAGACGCGTGCGGCCTGGAATGCAGCCATATCTGTTATCTCATCGCGTAGCATTTCAGTTTGGCACATGATAACAACTGCAGTAACTGCTAATGCGAGAATTACAAAGTACCATAGCACTCCCATAAAAATTATTTTAGATCGTTAGTGACTGTAAAAGCGTGAGTTCGATTCACAATGTCACAACAAACATAAAAATATATTTTTAAATAAAAAAGGTTGTAAATACCCTTTTTTATTTAAAAACGCTTTATTAAAATGGTTTTACTCTATTAAGGTATATCTTCAGGCAAACCTAAATGAAGCAGGAAGGGCCGCCCTCGCGTGCACAAATCACCTGCTACGCCGGGTTACTAACGGTGTACTCACCACCGGGGTCAGCTTGGGTATCTTTATAACGTGCAGCCAGTTGAGAAAAAGGATGACCGGGTATACGGGATCCAGTTCGTGCCACCTAACACCAAAGTTGATGGCAGAGGGGTGCTTGTGGTGATTGTTGTGATATGATTCGCCCAGCATCAGAAAATCTACCGATATAAGGTTCTCTGAAGTGTTTTTGAGTATAAAATTCTTATAACCGAACTTATGTGCGAACCAGTTGATGATGGCGCCATGAAAAGCCCCCATTGTAAGGATGACAGGCAGTAACAGATACTGCCACGGTGAAGTAGAAAAAACTATAAAGATGCCAATATATACGGCCGCCCACAATAAGCGTGATATGGCTGAATTGGCCCAACGGTCGAATGCAGACCACTCTGGCAGGTTCTTGAGGAACTTGTCCTCTACAGGGAGTTGCCCTTTGAAAATGCTTTTATAAATGTTGCGGGTGCGCCACATCATAGAAAAGATATTTGATGAGAAATTTGGCGAGTGCGGATCCTGATCAGTATCGGTATAGGCATGGTGCAGGCGGTGCATGATAGCATAGGCGCGAGGGCTCATGTAGTGGGAGCCTTGTGTGATGTAAGTGAACACAAAGAAAAAACGCTCCCACCCTTTGCTCATTTTAAAGGCATTGTGAGAGGCATAGCGATGATGAAAAAAAGTTTGCGAGAATAGCGACAGGTACCAGATGGCAATAAAAAAAAGCAGGATAAACATAACTGTTATTTAAAAAAATGAGAATGAACCTGATCGGAAGGAAACTTGCAGGCACCAGTATGTGATATGAACACTAATAAAAGCTACTAAAGAGAAGTGCAAAAAAACCAACCAGAAATTACAAACGAGAACCGATAAGGGTGAGAGATCAATACAGACGCGATAAAATTAAAATGCTACATTTTTGTAACCCTATGAAGATAAGAATATAAATGTTAAGAGATGTGTAAATATGTTATTCATTGTTAATCTTTAGTTTTGAAATATAAAAATGTTTTATGGAACGGTTATTGTTTGTAACACTGTATGAGAAAATACATGATCATAGCGTTAGTTGCTACTATAGGATGCACGTCATCTTTTGCACAAGAGCAGGTACAAAGCAAAAAAGACGAACGTACAGAGATGCGTGCCGATAAACACCAGGAAAAAATAGACAACAGGCAGGCCAAAATGGATAAAAAGCAACGTAAAATGCATAAGAAACAACGAAAGATGAATAGCCAACAACGTTCGCTGAACCAGCAGGAGCCTGCCAAATAATATAAAATAGGCTTGTTACCATATCAATAGGTTTACAAATATAAAATGGGAGCGGAAGATATTCTGCTCCCATTTTATATTAAGTCCATAGCGTGTTGTTTTGGTCTATGATCTAAGGATGCAATTTATAATGGCTGGGGCAATAACCTGAGGAGATATACACATGTTTTAAATGAAATATGGTGTTGCTGGCAATTGGGAGGCCTACGACGCGAGATGTTATGTTTACTGAGCTGGGGAATACTGTTCATTAACTAATATTCAGCATTAGGTCCTCTAATTCCGGTTAGAGACCGGCAGTTTTGATAGACACAAATGGCCTTGTGTGTATTAAGCTAATATAAACATCAAGTATCAACAAAAAGTGGATAAAATTAATTTAGGAGATGGACGTTTTAAAACAAAGTAGTATAGCTTTACAATGATGAAATATGTTGAACATATCAATAAATTATTAAGACCAAAAATTACAGAAAAAGAAATAGTACTTGACCTATTTGCCGGGTGTGGCGGACTATCATTAGGTTTTGAAGCAGCAGGATATAAAACGATAGGCTTTGAAATGGACAAATCTGCTTCCGAAACATATAATCATAATTTACAAGGAGAGTGCTATAATATTAAACTTGATCAAACTTATATTTATCCGGATGCACAAATAATAATTGGGGGGCCACCTTGTCAGCCTTTTAGTGTTGGCGGCCATCAGAAAGGAGTTGATGATTCGAGAAATGGTTTTCCTATATATATTGATGCCGTAAAAAAAGTGAAACCCGAAATTTTCGTCTTTGAAAACGTAAGAGGATTGTTGTATAGTAACAAGTGGTATTTTGAAATTGTAATCCAGGAACTTTCAACGCTAGGATATGATATAGACTATAAGTTATTAAACGCTGTAAAATATGGTGTGCCACAAAATAGAGAACGTCTATTTGTTATTGGCCATAAATCTGGATTTAAGTTTCCTATAGAGAATAGTATTAAAACGACAGTGGGTGAAGCTATAGGTGACATTATGTGTACTGTCCCCGAAAACAGTAAATTCCTAAATGCTGCACAGGATACATATATTGCAAAATATGAGAAAGCCTCTGACTGTGTTAATCCAAGAGACCTATATCCTCATAAGCCTGCAAGGACATTAACCTGTCGTAATTTAGCTGGAGCAACAGGCGATATGCATCGGGTACGACTACCAGATGGGCGAAGACGCAGACTGCTATTAGAAGAAGCATCAAGGTTACAAAGTTTTCCTGATTGGTTTGAATTTGTAGGTAATGAAACAAGCAAGTTCAATCAGGTGGGAAATGCGGTCCCACCATTGTTAGCATATAAAATTGCAATGTCTGTAAAAGAATGTTATCATAACCCGCAAACAGTATCCTATAAAGTAAATAATCTGCTGTTTTAATTTATACTTAATGAAGGTTTTTATCTCTAAGTCAACTAAAAGCGTTTTAAATCAAAAACTGATCAATGAAGCAATTGATATATTGCAACAAGTCGGCATCCCATTTGATAAAAAAACCGAGAAAGGACTACAAAGTATGGCTATGTGCTTTCTTGCAGTTGCAGGTGTAACCAAATCGTGGAAAGAAGCAAAAGGACAAAATGAGAACAGACATTTAAAAACAAGAGATATCATTAAATTCGAAAATGAACATTATGAAGAAAATATCTCATCTGGCTCATATGATGATGTAAGAAGGAAACACTTAAAGTTGTTAATTCTAAGTGATCTTATTTTAAATAGCGCAAAAAATCCCAATGCAGCAACCAATGACCCAACTAGGGGATACACGTTGAATTCGGAGTTCAGAAATTTACTTTTAAACTATGGGGGGCCTCAATGGGATATTAAACTCAAGCTTTTCCTAAAGAACAGACCGTCTCTAACCGAAATATTAGTGCGCAAAAAAGACATGCCTAAGATACCGATAAAGATGCCTGATGGTAAAACATTAGAGTTTTCACAAGGTGGCCACAATCAATTGCAAAGAGAAATCATCGAAGAGTTTCTTCCTCGTTTCGGACACGGCTGTGAAATACTTTATATTGGGGACACAAGTAATAAAATGCTTTATCGTAATGACGAACTTTTAAAAGAATTAAACTTTTTCGAATTAATGCATGACGAGCTTCCTGATATTGTTGCTTATCAGAAGGATAAAAATTGGTTATACTTAATTGAGGCTGTTTATAGTTCTGGTCCGATGAGTGAAGAAAGGATTTTTGAGCTTAAGAAATTATTAAAGACTTGTACTGCTGATCTAATATTTGTAACGGCATTTACCTCAAAAACGGATTTCAAGAAGTATATACTCGATATTGCTTGGGAAAGTGAGGTATGGACAGCGGATAATCCAGAACATCTTATACATTTTAACGGAGATAAATTTTTAGGGCCTCACATTTAAAGTATAATTTGTTGTATAGTCGTTTAGTTAATTCTATGAATGTATTTTCAACATTATTTTTCTTTAGTTGACATTCATATATTGTAATAACATCCCATCCTAAATCTACAAGCTTAGCATTGTTAATAATATCATTTTCTTTGTTTTTTTTCAGCTTTGGCAGCCAGTAATCAGTCCGGGTTTGTGGAATTGCTGCATATTTACAATTATCATGTTGGTGCCAGAAACATCCGTGTATAAGAACAATTGTTTTATATTTTTTCAAAACAATATCGGGTTTCCCTGGTAATTCTTTTTGATGGACTCTAAATCTATAACCTTGTGAAAATAAAAATTTCCTTACCAGCAATTCCGGTTTTGTGTTTTTGCTCCTAATCCGACTCATGTTATAACTTCGCGTATTCATATCATGCACATCCGCCATAGAGAAAAGTATAAATTAGTTTTATGATAGGCATTTAGTTTGAGTTCCGCTCGAGTTAAGAAATCATCAAAGGCAACTCTTCTGTTTTATTCCCGTTTCTGAGCATTGGCAGAATTTATATGTTCCGCTTCTCCTACTGTAGATGAATCAATGAGCAGATGACGCAGTGGCAGTAGGTATAATAGTAAGGTGAGGCATGCGTGTAGTGCGCAAGGGTTTACTGTCCTTTCTCGGAGACAGGTGGGTGCGCAAATAGATATTCAATGGCTGCTCTACAAATCTGTACAATAGCACAGCTATTATATTTAGAATAACGAACATCAAAGACATTTTGTACCACGATGGTGCAAATATGCTGGCCAACAACTCGAAAGGGACACCAAGGTGTATGAGATAAAATATGTAGGAACTTTTGCCCAGAGTCTTAAATATGGATGTAGATAACATGCGGCGTAGTGCGGTCTGCTCAGTAAGCAGGCCATAAAGCAGGAGGCCAACAGATACTGCACAGAAAATATTGTTCAGCACTGTGCGGTAAAATACAATATGAAGGTCTGTCTCGCTGTACTTAAAGAAGGTATATGCATACAGGCACAGTGTTATTCCCAAGGTACCGACAAAGGTGTACCACCACCCTGCATGTGCAATATACGCACGCTTTTTTAAGGTTATTGCTATTTGTATGCCTATAAAAAACTCAATACACCTGCCAAAAAAAGTATAATAATACACAAAGAAAGCGGTGTGAAAAAAGCCATAGAAATTCACATTCTTAAAGATCAACAACAGAATAGTTGCTATTGAAACGAATAGGACAGGCATTAGCCACAGCTTTATTTTTTTACGTAATAGAAATATAGCGGGCGCCAGTACATAAAAACATTCCTCTACGGTCAATGACCAACCCTGACCTACTCCTGTAAACCGAAAATCGTTGAAAAAGCCACGTAGAAAAGTTATGTTCAATAAGTAAACAGAGAATGGTGATACTTCTTTTACCTGCCCTTCTTCCATTAAAGACGGAGCAAAATAAAAGCATATGAATGTAAAGGTAGTGACAAGGAAGTACATAGGGTATATCCTGGCTACTCTATTTACCATATATTGCCACAACCATTTTGCGGAACGCTCCACTTTATCGAGGTACCGATGCGCTATCAAAAAACCACTTAAAACAAAAAATACAGTTACACCTACATGGGTTTCGCCCAGCATAGCATATAATGTACCCGGAAGCCTGTTTTGATACACATATATATAGTGGCAGGTAAACACCATGTATGCTGCTATAGCTCTGAGGCCTGTAAGTTGCCTAAAATATGTATTCCCCTTATCAGCTACTAAATTTTGAAGTTTAGGGATGTAATAGAAATTCTGTAAAAAAGGCAAGTGTAATTGTTTCAGATAGGTCCGGCCGCGCAAATTCATGTATTTTGATAAAAAAACACCATGCCATATAATAAATTACTTAATTGTAATTAATTTATTTATTTGCATGTGCTAAAAACTTCTTTTATATGGTTTTAATTGAGAACAAATTATATATGGCCACAAAAATACTATTTAATGAATAGAATGATCCAATTTTTCAAATATTTATTATTACATTTATAATTACATTAAAATATTTTTAATTTGTGTAGAATAATCTCAACATTTACCAGATATTTCCGGGGAATATTATCCCTTGGATCCTGTAATTTTGCATACATAATGAGTTCATCTGTTTTCTTATTTACGCCCCCCTTCACCCAGCTGAACACCCCCTACCCTGCAACCGCATACCTAAAAGGATTTTTAAATACCCGCAATATCACGTCTTTCCAGGCCGACCTGGGAATAGAGGTAACTTTACGCCTGTTCTCTAAACAAGGGCTTACGGAGTTGTTTGCCCAGGCGAGTGAACAGACAGACAGAACAGAAAACATAAAACGAATTTTAGCCCTGCGCGATGATTATATAGGTACGGTGGACGATGTGGTACTATTCCTGCAAGGAAAGAACCCTACTCTGGCACACCGCATAGCCAAAAGGAACTGGCTGCCAGAGGCGGACAGATTTGCGCAGATAGATGACCTGAACCTTGCTTTTGGCACTATGGGCCTGCAAGACAAGGCCAAGCACATAGCCACCATGTACCTGGAGGACCTTACGGACTTCATCACCGGCTGCATAGATGCGCACTTTGGGCTGAGCAGGTATGCAGAGCGGCTGTCGCGCAGCGCTAACAGTTTTGACGAGCTGTATACGGCGCTACAGGCACCCTACACCTATATAGATACTATACTGCTGGATATACTGGATAAGTACATGCAGGAGGTGCAGCCACGACTGGTGGCCATATCGGTACCCTTCCCCGGCAACCTGTATGCAGGGCTGCGCTGCGGGCAATATATAAAACAAAAGTACCCACAGGCCAAAGTGGCCATGGGCGGCGGTTTTCCTAATACTGAACTGCGACAGCTGAAGGATGCACGAGTATTCGAGTGTGTGGACTATATAACGCTGGATGACGGTGAGAGCCCTATTGAGAACCTGGTGCAGTATATAGAAGGCCATATACCGGAAACGGAACTGAAACGCACCTTTGTGTATACCGATGGGCAGGTGGCTTATATGAACAACCCGGCCTGTAGCGACTACAAGCAAGGCCAGGTGGGCACGCCAGACTATAGTGACCTGCTGCTGGACCAATACATAAGCGCCATAGAGGTAGTGAACCCGATGCACAGCTTGTGGAGCGATGGACGCTGGAACAAGCTGACAATGGCGCATGGCTGCTACTGGGGCAAGTGTACTTTTTGCGACATAAGCCTGGACTATATAAAAGTATATGAACCCATAACGGCCAGCCTGCTGTGCGACCGTATGGAGGAAATAATAGCCCAGACAGGGCAAAATGGCTTCCACTTTGTGGATGAGGCTGCCCCACCCGCGCTGATGCGGGCGCTGGCCATAGAGATACTGCGCCGCAGACTGGTAGTGAGCTGGTGGACAAATGTGCGCTTTGAGAAAGCCTTTACGCGAGACCTGTGTCTGCTGCTGAAAGCAAGTGGGTGCATAGCGGTAAGCGGCGGGCTGGAAGTAGCCAGCGACAGGTTGCTGGAGCTGATACAAAAAGGAATAACCGTAGCGCAGGTAGCAAGGGTGAACAAACACTTTACCGAGGCGGGTATAATGGTGCATGCCTACCTGATGTATGGGTTCCCCACACAAACGGAGCAGGAGACCGTAGACAGCCTGGAGATGGTGCGGCAGATGTTTGCCGCAGGTATACTGCAAAGCGCTTTCTGGCACCAGTTTGCCATGACCGCACATAGCCCTGTGGGTATGGACCCCGCAAAATATAAGGTGCAGAAAAAAACAGAACTGATAGGCGCTTTTGCCAACAATGATATAGAACACGTAGACCCTACAGGCGCCGAGCATGAGACCTTTAGCTACGGCTTAAAGAAATCGCTGCTCAACTATATGCACGGCACCTGCCTGGACTACCCGCTGCAGAAATGGTTCGAGTTCAAAGTGCCAAAGACAAGGGTGGCACCCGACTTTATAGTGGCCGCCCTGACAGCAGATGAATATGTGGCCCCTAAGCCTACAGCCAAAGTAGTGTGGCTGGGAAGGCAACCAGCGGTGGAACACTACACCAAATCGAAGAAAGGGATGCAGTGGGAAATGACTGCACTTACCATACAAAGCCTGCAGGAAACGGCTACCATACAGGTGAGTCGCGAGCAGGGTACCTGGCTGGCCGACATATTGCAATTGCTGAGCATCAGCAATATAAAAACATACACTTACCAGGAAGTAAAGGACAGCTACGAGGCCGCCGGCCTGGAAGACTTTGAGCTATTCTGGGATAACAAGCCGGTGAATACGATGTATAAGTATGGTTTGGTGGTGGTGTAGGGTTGACGTGTATACTGATGTAATATTCCTACAGTTCAAATAGCATTCGCGAGAACCTTCATTTCTTTTTTGCTTGGCCAAAAAAGAAACGAAGCAAAGAAAAAAGGCCACTTTTTTGAAATAGCCCGCGTTCAAAAAAGATAGCTCTACGGCGTATTAGCGCAAGCCGTGATCATGGGCCACTGGTTTTGCCTGAATGGTTCCCCAACTTTGACAGCTATGACGGGCAGGCAAAAAGGTGGCTGAATATGGGCTCAGCTGAGGTAGATGAGTACGTGGCGCATCTACGAAGCGCATTATTGTATATTGATAATTTCCTACAAAGCTTTAGCCGCTACAGGGGCACGCCATCCTTACTTACTCAAGTAAATGTAAACGATATGGCTACTCAAAAATGAAGTTATTGCAATAAGTATCTTTCTTGTTGAGGTCCTGGTATTTCTCAAAGGTAAACTCTAATAGGGGTAAGAACTTATCGCCGAGGATGAAACGGCCGGTGTAGCCCAAGTCTTCCAGATATTTGAACGTTTCCAGTACCTGCTCGCGGCCTACGTGCTGGGCCTCGCATTCGAAAAGTATTTTAGGCTTGTGTTTTTTAAGGGTGTCTACTCCACCTTTGAATACTTTTAGTTCATTGCCCTCCACATCTATTTTCAGAAAATTAGGGGTTAGGTTATGAGCCTTGCAATAAAGGTCGAGGGTATTAGTGCCTATTTCCTGTGTGATACTGATGTCCTTCCTGTCTAGGTTGTTCACTATTGTAGCGCCCGGTGATGAGTCGCCGTGCTTGTTGCATGGCACGTATAGGGTAACATTGCCTTGCTGGTCTGAGAGGGCTAAGTGCTCAACGGTCACATTATCCCAACCAAAAAGGTTCCTTATTTTGGTGAGGTACTGGAACAATACCGTCTGCGGCTCGAAGGCATATACTTTACCCTGTGCACCTACTAATTGCTGAAAATAATAGAGATAGCCCGCTTTGTGCGAACCGATGTCCATAACAGTATCATACTTCTTTACTGATGCCAACGCAAACTTTATACCGCCTATGTCGTACCTTGTTTTATAAGTATATGCCCTGTGGGCCAGCTTTATCTTTTCTAATATTCTCATTTGGTTGTTTTAAAAGTACAGCCTTATAGCACCATAGTTATAAACTATGCGGGTAAAGATAACAACCTATAGTTATAAAAAAACGCAACAAAACACTAAATTGATAGCGCAATAAACCTGCGGGGTAATGTGTAAATAATTATTCATTACTTTGGCACTATAGCACATATACATGGCACAGGATATTTTTCGTAAAAAAACGGCGGAGATAATAAAGAAAGAGGTTGCAGATGGCGTTTTGGAAACGGAAAAACATGGCGGTATGAACAAAGTGCTTACCGTACGCGATCTTACCTTTATGGGGATAGCCGCTATAGTAGGCGCAGGTATATTTTCTACTATTGGTGAGGCAAGCATGAAGGGTGGCCCAGGGGTGGTGTTATTGTTCCTGTTCGTGTCTGTGGCATGTGGGTTCTCAGCTATTTGCTATGCAGAGTTTGCCAGTATGATACCGGTAAGCGGCAGTGCATATACCTATTCTTATGTGGCATTTGGTGAGATAGTGGCCTGGATAATAGGCTGGGACCTGCTTTTTGAATATGCGATAGGTAACATAGCCGTAGCCATATCGTGGAGTAACTACTTTGTGACACTGCTCGACGGGCTGGGCATACACACGCCCGAATACCTGGCCACGGACTACTGGACAGCCAAAGCTATGCTTACCAAACAGGCGAAACTGGCATGGGAACATGCCCCGGTGATAGCTGGTGACATCAAATTTATTTGCAACCTGCCGGCTTTCCTTATCACAGGCATCATTACGTGGGTCATATATATAGGCATACAGGAATCGCGGAAGGCTACGAATGCTATGGTGATACTGAAAATTGCCATCATAGCGGTAGTGATAGTTGCCGGTGCTTTTTATGTGCAACCAGCAAACTGGCATCCTTTCTTGCCTAATGGTATAAGTGGCGTGCTTAGCGGCACTGCCGCTGTATTCTTTGCTTATATTGGCTTTGATGCTATATCTACCACGGCCGAGGAATGTAAGGACCCGCAGCGCGACCTGCCCAAAGGGATGTTCTACTCGCTTATAGCTTGTACGATAATTTATGTATTAGTGGCGCTGGTGCTTACAGGTATGGTAAGCTATAAACAGCTGGGGGTGGGCGACCCGCTTGCTTACGTATTCAAAGCTGTGCATGTGAACTGGATAGCGGGCCTGGTATCGGTAAGTGCAGTAATAGCAACGGCCAGTGTGCTACTGGTATTTCAGCTGGGGCAACCCCGCATATGGATGAGCATGAGCCGTGATGGGCTTTTACCTCCAGTATTCTCCAAACTACACCCTAAGTATAAGACACCATCTTTCTCTACCGTGCTTACCGGCTTTGTAGTAGGCATACCTGCGCTCTTCCTGAACCTGAATGTAGTGGTAGACCTGTGTAGTGTAGGTACTTTATTTGCTTTTGTACTGGTGTGTGGTGGCATATTGAAACTGCAAAGCAGCCCTAACAAAATGGAAAGTAAGTTCAAGACACCGTATCTGAACAGCAAGTGGATAATGCCGGTAGCATTTATTGTGGCGGTAGTGCTTTTCGTAAAATACTATCCTGGGGGCGTTGCAGGGTATTTCAACTTTACCAATGCCAAGGGCGTTGTTTCTTATGATATAGCACGCGAACGTATACCGTTCGTGGTATTTGGTTTAGTATTCCTGGCTACTACGGTGCTTGGCTTCATTAAAAATTTCTCACTGATACCGGTCATTGGTTTCCTTTGCTGCACCTATCTATTGTGCGAGTCAGGTACATCTAACTGGGAGCGCTTTTTGCTGTGGCTGGCTATTGGGATGGTCATCTATTTTCTGTATGGCATAAGGCATAGTAAGCTGAAAAGTTAGTTTCCTTATGCTCCTATCTATAGTGTTGATACATCAGATTAGTGCGTTGATATACTTTTGCGCATGCATTTGAAGAAAATCGACATAGCCATAATGGCTATGTGCACCGGGCTCATTGTGGCAAACCTTTACTACTGCCAGCCGCTGATATTGCTGATAGCGAAAGACCTTAATGTGACACCAGCCAAGGCTGGCAGCCTTAACTACATAACCCAGCTGGGCTATGCGGCTGGCCTGCTCTTCATAGTGCCGCTGGGCGATCTTTTTGAGCGTAAGAAACAGATATTGCTGGTAAATAGCCTTACCATAATATCATTGATAGGCGCTGCGCTGGCCCCAACGTTCGCAGTATTGCAAATAACTTCTTTCTGCCTGGGTTTCACTACTATAGTACCACAACTGATATTGCCCCTGGCCGCCCACCTGGCCAACCCTGAGCGCAGAGGTAAAGTGATAGGCTCTATAATGAGTGGTTTGCTGCTGGGTATATTGCTATCGCGCACTATAAGCGGGCTGGTAGGCGATAGACTGGGCTGGAGGGCCATGTACTGGATAGCTGCCGCAGTTTGTTCTATGCTGTTATTGGTCATGGCTGTGCGCTTGCCCAAAAGCAGTCCGCAATACAAGGGTACATATGGGTCGATATACAAGTCTATGCTGCAATTACTGCCTCTGCCCGCACTGCAGGAGGCTTGTATCATCAATGCATTATCGTTCGGTACTTTTGCGGCTTTCTGGGCTACCATGGTATTGTACCTTGGGGGCGCACCGTTCAATATGAGCGGTGGGCAAATTGGCCTGTTCGGGCTTGTGGGGGCAGCTGGCGCACTTGCAGCGCCCATTGCCGGGCGCATTGGCGATAAGCGGGACCCACGCCTTGTTATTCTGGTAGGACTTATGATGGTGTTACTGAGCTATGCTATGTTCTACGTGTTCCGCAGCTCTATTATCGTATTCATAATAGGCATCATCATACTCGATTTTGGTGTGCAGGCTGTTCATATCTCTAACCAAACAAGAGTTTATGCCCTGGTGCCCGAAGCCAGGAACCGGCTGAATACGATCTACATGACATCAACCTTCCTTGGCGCGGCAGGTGGCTCATCGCTTGGATTGTTCTTGTGGAAACTGAATGGCTGGACCGCGTTTGCTATAGGTGGCGGGGTAATGGTATTTGTAGCCCTTATGGTTTATGCATTGTACCATAAACGGTTGCGGCAAAGTGCAACAGCTCCTGTTGTTTGACAGTTTCTTGTATCGTTGTATTCGCGAGAGCCTTTATTTCGTTTCGGGTTTCAATATTACATTATAATTAAGCCACGACAATTTGATGTCGTGGCTTTGGTAGTATTTATAAAGCAAATACTGGCGTTGTTAATTACCAAACATATTCTTTCTTGTTCATCAGCGTGGCTTCGCCAGTTATGGTCTGTGTGCCGGACGAAACTTCAAAAACGCTGCATTCATAAGTGACCCTATTCTTTTCAGGGAATATCTCTTTCACTTTCACTACAGCTTCATACTCGGTATCTACAAACATAGGACGGAGCCATTTTAGGTTTTGGCTCAGGTATACATGACCGTCTGCATGATAAAGCGAACCAAATACTTTGGTAAATACACTGGCACCCAGGAATCCGTGCATGATATTGCGGCCAAACATACTCTCTTTACCTACCTGCGGATCAGTATGGAGTGGATTGCTATCGCCGCTGATGCGTGCGTAAAGATCGACGTCGTCTTGTGTATAGCTGAATCTATGACGGAACTCATCTCCTATTTGTATCATCTCAGTTTTTTGCCGAAAAGTAACATATTCTTCTAAAAACCTTAGTCTTTAATAGCATTATAAATATATATACTAAAAAACGAAGTATAAAAAATATGAATTTAGGTGTTTTAAGAAATTGTTAAGGTAGTGTTAGGTAAAAGGAAAATATATAAAAAATACACCTCTTTGGCAAAACGGTGTTATCTTTGCCGCGTTGTAGAAAGTTGGAGAAAAAACCTTTTTCTCTGTAAAATGAGATCTTTCTTGTAAAATTTTAGAACTTTTAAAGACACAAAAAATGAGTCAAGAAAGCAAAAGCATTGTAGACAGCATGTTGGATGCACAAAAGAAAGTGGTAGACTCTGTAGTAGAGAACACCAAAAAAATTACTGGTAGCAATACTATAGTAAATGACACGGTACAGAAAGGTAGCGAGTGGTACAAGAACTGGCTGGAAAACCAGAAGAACATTTTTACCCAAAGCAGTGAAAAAGCAAGTGCTACTACTGAAACAGCTAAAGAGAACGTTTCGAAAATGAATGACTATTACCAGCATTGGATGGACAACCAGATGAACACCGCCCGCCAAATGTGGGAGATGAACACTAACTGGGTAAAGAATGCTACCGAAAATGCTACAAACACTGCCGGCACAAACCCAGCTAACTTTTTCAACAATGGAATGAACCAGTGGAATAGCTGGATGAACAACATGAACACTGCAAACAACTGGAACCAAACGATGAGTAATTTCTTCACACAGTTCCAAAATGCAAATCCATTCAACATGGATGCTTTTAAAAAAGCAAATGAATCATCAACTTCTTTTTTCAATCAGTACAATGAGATAATGACCAATACTTTTGCAGAGTTGCAGAAGAATATGAAGTCGAACAATATACAGGATGCTTATCGCAACATGGTGAACGTAACAGAAGGTTTCAGCAAGTTCTACGAACTGTGGACACCAATGTTCAAGTCTATACAGGACAAAACATTCAACATGGATGGTTACAAACAATGGGCTAACCCAGGCGTTTACAAAGAGCTGATGGATAAATATTTTGGTTTTGTACCAGACAATGTACGCCACCACCTACAGAATGTAAGCGATGTAATGAACAATAACTTTAAGCACATGGGTCGCGATGGTATGAGCCAATACAACCAGATGCGCAACATGATGAGCAGCATGCCTGGTATGGGCAGTAACGAAATATTTGGCAACCTGCTGAACTCCTATAATACCCATGACCGGTATGATGAACGATGCTGTAGCGCCACTTACTAAAATGATGACGCCAAACCAGTACACTAAATCAATGACCGAGTGGAGCGATATCTCTAACCGCATCATGGGTGATACAATATTAAGAATGCTGAGCTGCAATACATGATATACAACCAAGGTACATCTGTAATGGACAAACTGGCTGAAAATGTAGTAGGCAAAATAGAAAAAGGCGAAGAAATAAACAGCATCATGGCGCTGTACCAGGAATGGCTAAACCTAAGCGATAAAGTTTATGTATCTCTTTTTGAAAGCGATGAGTACAGCAAACTAATGGCTGAAGTTAGCGCTATGCAACTGCGACTGCGCAAGGACATAGAGAACCAAGTAGAAAAGAGCCTGGTGGGTATACCTGTAGCTACACGCAGCGAAATGGACGAGCTGTACAAGACCATCTACGAACTTAAAAAACAAGTGCGTGAACTGGAAAGGTCTATGAACTTTGATGAAGTAGCCGCTAACGAAGCTGTGGAGAATAAAGAAACTGCTGAAGTTTTTAACGAGATGGCTGAAGAAAAAGCTACAAACCGTAAGAAGAAAGCTTAATATAAATAACAGATAGTAAATGAAAGAACCGGCTATATGCCGGTTCTTTTTTATTAGTACTATATACACCCAATGAGTAAGTGATATTAAAGAGCAAGCGGCCCTTTGCTTTGTCGATAACGCCTATGATCAAGTGATATTCTGCCCGCACCTTCCAGCAACAAGAACAGGCAGGTCAATAGCTGCGCATAGTCTGACCTGATCTCGTGCAACACAGCCCAGATACCCACTTTGGGTGGTGCAGGTGGAAGCGGTAAAGGGCTGGTGCCCAGGTAGAGGGATATTTTGGTGCTGAGGATAGCCACTATCATTTCGGCAATAAAATAAAGTGCAGTGAACCGGGTAAGTATGCCAAAGATGAGAAACAGCCCACCAACTATTTCTGTGGTGGCTACAAAATTGGCGGTAAGCTCCGGCATAGGGAAGCCCAGTTTGGTGAACCGGCCTACACCCTGATTAACGTACACAAACTTCAAAATACCCTCCCAAAAGAATACGCCACCTGCCATAAGGCGAAGTATAAGGGTAGCTGACGGGCCCCTGACCGGTGGATCGCTTAGCCAGATAATTGCTTTTTTCATTGTTCTGTTTTTAGTGGTTACATTGATATGGGTACAAAACAAGGATACCTTCACGCCTTCATAAAATCATTTACATGAAGCATGATAAATTCTTGATAAGCGCACAAAATTCCCATTTCATCAAGATCTTTTGGGGTTTAATGTAAAAGCTTTTTTAACTGGCCACAACAGTTTGTAACTTTAGCTATGCGAACAAAGCAGGTGACCAAGCAGCACAAATGGATGCAAATATTATGGTGGGCCGCGCTATATATTTTCTGGGTAATGGTTTTCCAGAAAAGGGCCTTCGCTTTTTCCCAAACCCTGACCGTACAGTTTTGCTACCTTATTTTCATTGCCGCCAATTTCTATTTCAACACTTACTTTTTTATACCATTGCTGCTATACAAAAAGCAATATGCTGCATTTGCAGGTAGCATGGTAGCCGGCATATTTGTTTCGGCATGTTTGCGCGTGCCGCTGGTATTGTATCTGAACCTGCATTATTTCCTGGTGAATAAGCCACAGCCCGGTACCGCAGAGATATTTTATAACTCCTTCCTCAATATTTTTATATGGGTAGTAGGTATAATTGCTTTAAGGCTGGCACGGGACCGTTTCCGTTTTCAACAATATGTGGAAGCTATGGAGCAGGAAAAAGCAAAGGCCGAGCTTGATTTTCTAAATGCACAATTCAATCCTCACTTTCTGTTCAATTCTATCAATTCCATATACGGGCATATTGATAAGAACAACACCACGGCCAGGAATATGCTGCTGACCTTTTCAGACATGCTGCGATACCAATTATACGATTGTAATACCAATGCGATAGCTATCAATAAAGAAATGCACTATGTGAAGAACTATGTGGCCATGCAGCAAACACGCAAGGAAGAGAGCCTGATCATTGAGCTATATATAGCAGAGCAAGTAACCGGATGTACCATTGCCCCTTTGCTCTTTGTTGCCTTTATAGAGAACGCCTTCAAGTATGTGAGCAATAGCGAGGACATGAAGCATAAAGTGTGTATCTCTTTTGAGAAAAATGATGACACATTGTTGTTCACATGTTTTAATACCAGGGAAAGGAACAACGTGGATACCATATTGCACAAAGGCATTGGCATTGCCAATGCCAGGCGCCGCATGGCCCTCCTCTACCCCGGCAAGCATGAACTTAGCATAAAAGAAGAAGAGCATACCTATGAAGTGGCATTAAAACTTGACCTTTCATGAAACTAAAATGTATAATAGTAGATGATGAGCCGGTAGCGAGAAAAGTGCTGGAAGAATATATTGAAGATATACCCTTTTTGCAGCTGGTGGGGAAAGCGGAACACCCTATGAAGGCTATCGTACTGCTGAATAGCCAGCCAATAGACCTGATGCTGCTGGATATAAATATGCCGAGAATGAACGGCATAGACTTTTTACGCACTGCTACTGCGTTGCCACTTACCATACTTACTACCGCCTACACCGAATATGCTATAGAGGGTTTTGAACTGGATGTGCTGGACTACATAGTGAAGCCGTTCTCTTTTGAGCGCTTTTTAAAGGCCTGTAATAAGGCCAGGGAATATGTGGACCTGCAACACGGGCAAAATAATGAAGCCGCCCATATACCAATGCCCACGTTCTTCTTTGTGAAATGTAAC
Source organism: Flavipsychrobacter sp. (assembly GCA_965276955.1). Taxonomy (GTDB): domain Bacteria; phylum Bacteroidota; class Bacteroidia; order Chitinophagales; family Chitinophagaceae; genus JABDEZ01. The sequence goes on along the minus strand of CBDIBP010000041.1, from coordinate 73,155 downwards.
GGGCGAATAGAAAAGGTCTTTTATGAAGAACTTATATACGTGGAGGCTATGCTGAACTATATAGTATTGCATACAGAGACACAGAAACTGATGGTGTACCTGACCATGAAAAGTATTGCAGAACAACTGCCAACGCAGCAATTCCTGAAAATTCATAAATCGACCATTATCAACATCAATAAAGTAAAAAGCATAGAAGGCAATGAAGTAAATATGGGTAAGGCAAAAGTGATCATAAGCCAGGCCATGCAGGAAGATGTGATGAAAGAGATATTGAAGGATAGGATGATAAGAAGGTGATAACATAAAAAAGTAGTTGAGGGTGATAGTATGTAACAGCCTTCTGTCAATAATCTTTCATTACTACATTTGTGTACATAAAATAAAAGTCATGAATCAGCAAATAGCAGAATTTAATGAATACAGGCAGCAGATGAACGAGGTGATACTGGGCAAGCAGAACAAGGTGATCAACCGTCTCTTCAACCTGGATACCAATACTTATGCCGAAGGTGCGTTGCCAGTGAAGACAAAAGAAATGCTGGGATTAGTAGCCAGTATGGTGCTGCGTTGCGACGACTGCATCAAGTATCACCTGGGCAAGTGCAAGGACGAAGGCATAAGCACTGATGAGATGTACGAAATATTTGCAGTGGCCAATATAGTAGGCGGTACCATAGTGATACCACATACACGCAGAGCGGCAGAGTATTGGGAAGCACTACAGGAAGGCTAAACCGTGAGGTGTTTCTGCTCGGCGTAGGCAGCTATCACATCCTTGTACAGTTCTTCGTACATAGGAATGATATTCTTTTTGTCGAATCGCTTTGCATTATTTAAGGCTGCAACTTTGAATTTTTTGAGTCGCTCTTCATCGCTAAGTATGTGAATAGCATTCTGAGACATATGGTCTACATCGCCAACTTCACTCAGGAAGCCGGTCTCCCCATTTACATTTACCTCTGGTAAGCCTCCGGAATTTGTAGAGATAACAGGTACTCCACATGCCATTGCCTCTAATGCTGACAGACCAAAACTTTCATTTTGCGATGGCAGCAGGAACAGGTCGGTGATGTTGAATATCTCATTGATATTCTCCTGCTTGCCCAGGAAACGTGTATCATGATCGAGGTGCAGGGCCCGGCACAGATCTTCTGCTGCCTGACGTTCGGGGCCGTCGCCTATCATCAACAACTTGGAAGGAATAACGTCGCGTACGTTCTTAAATATATGCACTACATCCTCTACCCTTTTCACCTTACGAAAGTTGGATACATGCGCCAGTATACGTTCGCCATTGGGCGCCAGCATCTTTTTAAAATGCTCTTTATCTGTTTGGTGAAAGCGCTGTATATCTACAAAATTGGGGATCACATGAATGTCTTTCTCAATTTTGAACGACTTGAAGGTCTCTTCTCGAAGATTGGCCGATACTGCAGTTATGGCATCTGATTCGTTTATAGAGAACGTAACCACAGGAGCGTATGTCTGATCGCGACCTACAAGGGTAATGTCGGTACCATGCAAAGTGGTTATAAATGGAATATCAAGACCGTCCTTTTTCAATATCTGCCGGGCGAAGTAGGCAGCCGATGCATGCGGTATCGCATAGTGTACATGCAGCAGATCAAGCTGATTGTTGGTGATGACATTTACCATTTTGCTGGCAAGAGCGGTCTCGTATGGCGGAAAATCGAACAGCGGATATGGTGGTACCGCTACTTCGTGGTAATATATATTGGGATGGAAGTTGAGCCTTACGGGCTGCTCATAGGTGATGAAATGTACCTCATAACCTTTTTCGGAAAGTGCCATACCTAATTCTGTAGCCAGTACACCACTTCCGCCAAACGTTGGATAACAAACGATCCCTATTTTCATATTACTATATTTTTCCTGCCTTTACAGTAGGATCCGTTACTTTATGCAAATATCATGCAAAGGTGTTAATTCAACTTTATCTGCTTATTACTTTTAACAATAACACCCTATGGAAGGTTTAAATGGTAAGTTTTGGCCCTTATGCAATTCTCAAAAAATATTACAACTTCGACTAAGGCTTGATACTCACCTCAAGTGTATCCTCGCATGTTGCCAAAAGTTGTGCTATGGTCTTATGCAGTAAGGGGTGCAGCATGTCTGCCGCTATTTCTGCCATTGGTACCAGGGTAAAGCGGCGTTTCTGCAAGAACGGATGCGGCACTTTAAGATCGGGCAGGGATATGATATCGTCATTATAAAACAATATATCAATATCCAATGTGCGTGGGCCCCATAGTATACTGCGCTGGCGCCCCAGGTTATCTTCTATCTGCTGTATAGCTGCTAAAAGTGGTAAGGGTAGCAAAGGAGTTTCTATAAGGATCACTTTATTTAAAAATGGTTCCTGGTTCTCCATACCCCATGCGGCCGTTTGGTAGGTAGAGGAGCTGGCGGTAATAGCGCCACACGTAGCCGTTATCTGCACTTCAGCATCGTCTAAAAGGGCTTCCCTATGCCCGGCATTGCTGCCCAGTAGTAAGTATACTTTATTCATTTTGACGGGCAAAGGTAACGGAGAAAAATAACCTTTTAAATCCCCTGATCATTAGTGCAACTAATTAGTGGCTTTACTATTATGCAATGTATATTTGTTCCGCATTAAAATGCGAAACAAATATCATGAAACAATTCTTTAAAATGTTTTTCGCTTCATTGCTGGCTATGATCATTGCCGGGGTGATAGTAGTGGGGCTTATCATGGGTGTAGTTATAGGCCTGGTATCAAAAGCCTCCTCTTCTGAAGGAAAAGAGGCTAAGATAAACGCCTCAAGTATACTTGTGGTAGATGTAGCGCGGAAGTACCACGAACAAGGAATGAGCAATTCATTTGCGGCACTGAACAACGAGGCGGCATATGCTGCAGGGTTGTACGACCTTACCCAAGCTATTGAACATGCTAAAACGGACGATAAGATAAAAGCCATTCTTATAAAGCTGGGTGGCAGCCCCAACGGCTGGGCCACTTTACAGCAGTTGCGCATGGCCCTTGCCGATTTTAAAACATCGGGCAAAACGATATACGCCTATGGAGAAGGCATATCTCAAGGGGCATATTATATAGCATCGGTTGCAGATAGTATTTACCTGAACCCGGTAGGTGGTATAGAAATAAAAGGCTTTGCTACAGTAATGCCTTTCTTTAAAACAACACTTGAAAAACTGGAAGTGCAACCAGAGATATACTATGCCGGTAAATTCAAAAGCGCAACCGAACCCTTCAGGGCCGATAAAATAAGTGAGCCTAATCGCCTGCAGATACAAGCTTACCAGCACGATCTATGGAGCGAATTTGCCAGCGCTGCTGCAATGCATGCACATACGGATACTGCCACCTTCAATAATTGGACAGCTACAGGGGCCATACAGTTCCCACAGGATGCGCTGAAATACAAACTGGTTGATGGTTTGCTGTACTGGGATGAGGTGGAGCAGCGCCTGCGCACAAAAACAGGACAGAAAGAAAAAGACGAACTGAAGTATGTGAGCGTAGATGACTATACCAGCACTGTGAAAGCTGCAGTGAATGAACTAAATGAGAACAAAATAGCTATACTATTTGCAGAAGGTGAGATAAGTGATGGCGAGGCAGACGATGACTACGAGATAGGCTCGAAAACACTGGTAGAATCGATAAGGAAACTAAAGAACAATGATAAGATAAAAGCTGTGGTACTGCGTGTGAACAGCCCTGGGGGCAGTGGCCTTGCCAGCGATGTGATACTGCGCGAACTGGACCTGCTGCGCAAAAAGAAACCCGTAGTAGTATCTATGGGCGACTATGCAGCATCGGGCGGATACTTCATAGCCTGCCATGCTGATAGTGTGTTTGCCTTGCCAAACACTATAACCGGGAGCATAGGCGTTTTCAGCGTACTATTCAACTTTGAAGGGTTATTGAAAAATAAACTGGGTGTGTCTTTTGATGAGGTAAAAACTGCACCCTATGCCGACTTCCCTACAGCAACAAGGCCGCTTACAGCCAATGAAGCTACACGTATGCAGGCATCGATAGATACCTTCTATTCTATGTTCAAAAGCAGGGTAAGCACTGGCCGTAAGATAAGCGTGGCCGATGTGGACAGCATAGCGCAGGGCCGAGTATGGACAGGTAAAGCAGCATTGGCCATACACCTGGTAGATGCGCTTGGCAACCTGGACCGTGCCTTAGTAAGTGCATCAAAACTGGCGAAAGTGAGCGACTACAGAGTAGTGACCTACCCAGAACCAGGAGACAAGCTGGATGCACTCATGCGCAGGTTCAAAGGGAACAGAGCATCGGCAGCTTTGAGTGCTGCAGTGCAGAAAGAACTTGGTACAGACTATGACTGGTACAAACAAGTAGCCAATTTGCGCAAGATGAATGGGAAAGCTATGATGGCTATGCCGTTCTTAATAAGCGTGCAATAGACATAGGTCTGTTGGTAAACCTTTGATGCACTGATCAGGATCGTTGATATTTATGGAAGTAAGTGGTTTGTCACAAAAAAAATTACAAAGTGCAAATCCAAATATCACAACCCTACGTTAGTAATAGTGTCAAAACAATTAACTAACCAAACAAAACCTAAGTTTTATGAAACGTATCTTTTTAATACCGGTAATGGCAATAGCCCTGATAGCTGGTAACAGTGCAACTACCTTTGCACAAAAAACTGTAATGGTAGGTGGCGCAGCAATGTACCCAAGTAAGAACATCGTAGAGAATGCGGTAAACTCAAAAGACCACACTACACTGGTAGCAGCAGTAAAGGCAGCAGGCCTGGTAGAAACACTGGAAGGCGCCGGACCATTTACCGTATTTGCACCAACCAATGAAGCTTTTAACAAACTGCCAAAAGGTACCGTAGACAACCTTGTAAAACCAGAGAACAAGGCTACACTTACATCTATACTTACTTACCATGTAGTGGCCGGCAAAATGGATTCTAAAGCTATTGCGGCCAAAATAAAAGCAGGTGGCGGCAGTGCAATGCTTACCACTGTAAATGGCGAATCACTTACAGTAATGATGAAAGGCAAGTACCTGGAGATCAAAGATTCAAAAGGCGGCGTTGCTAAAGTAACTATCAAGGACGTATACCAGAGCAACGGTGTGATACACGTAATTGATAAAGTATTGATGCCTTAAATTATAGATCGATCATAGTATCTTTGAAGGGTGGAGTTTATCTCCACCCTTCTTTTTTTCAATATATATAGTAGTGGCACGAGAAAGCATTTCAGTATTCGATATCTTCAAAATTGGTATTGGTCCCAGCAGTTCGCATACCCTTGGCCCATGGCGGGCAGCCCAGAGATTTGTATCGGGCTTGCAACAGTATAGTTCGGCAAAGGTAAGATCAGTAAAAATATTGCTCTATGGCTCTTTAGCAAAGACCGGCAAAGGCCATGGTACCGATGTAGCTGTGATACTGGGCATATGTGGCGAGGACCCTGTAACATTTGACGTGGCGCAAATAACGCCGCGCCTGCAGCAAATAGCTGCAGAACAAAAACTACTGCTGGGCGGAACACAAGAAATACGCTTTATCCCGGACGAAGATGTGGTTTTCTTGTTCAATGAAAGTCTGCCTTACCATCCTAATGCGCTTACATTTTTATGCACCTTTGAAGATGGGATGGAAGTGGCCGAAACTTTTTACTCTATTGGAGGTGGCTTTGTAGTAAAAGAAGGCGAAACAGCTGGCGGTACCGATGCCAAGGGGCTGCCCTACCCCATAGAAAATGCGGACGAGTTGCTGAACTGGACCAAAGTATCGGGACTGAACATCTCTGGCGTAGTGATGGAGAATGAAAAAACATGGCGCAGCGAAGAAGAAACAAAGAAAGGCGTACTGAACATATGGCATACCATGCGCGATTGTATATACAGGGGTGTGCACATAGGTGGCCAACTGCCCGGCGGCCTGAACGTGACCCGCAGAGCATCGCTGCTGAATAAACGCCTGACGAAAGATAAAACATATAGTAACCATAGCGAATGGCTGGAAGTGATAAAAAGCGGTAACCCAACATTTAGCTACACCCTGGACTGGGTGAGCTGTTTTGCGCTGGCGGTAAATGAAGAGAACGCCTCCTTTAGCCGGGTGGTAACGGCACCAACCAATGGCGCTGCAGGCGTAGTACCAGCAGTGCTGCAATATTTTATTGCGTTTTGCGATGGTAATGATGATGACAAGATCGTAAAGTTCCTGCTCACGGCATCGGAGATAGGCAGTATATTTAAAAAGGGCGCTACCCTATCAGCTGCTATGGGTGGCTGCCAGGCTGAAATTGGTGTATCATCATCAATGGCTGCTGCGGCACTTACAGAAAGCATGGGTGGCACAGTACAGCAATGCCTTATGGCTGCAGAAATAGCTATGGAGCATCACCTGGGCCTAACCTGCGACCCTATAGGAGGCCTGGTACAAGTACCATGTATAGAGCGCAATACTATGGGGGCCATCAAGGCTATAACAGCCTCGCAACTTGCATTACAAAGCGACCCTGAAAATGCCCGTGTTTCCCTTGATGCAGTTGTGAACACTATGTGGGAGACCGCACTGGACATGAATCACAAATATAAGGAGACCGCAGAAGGCGGACTTGCACTGCAATTGCCTATAAGTTTGAGCGAATGCTAAAAAAAAGTGCTCTTTTTTGAACATTTTTTTTCGCGGTTTCCATAATTTTAAGTGATGGGCCAAGTTGCGGAATTTTTCAATAATTTGTTCAGCACTGCAGATTTTCCACCCCGGTGGCATTGCGGGCACTGGACCGACTTTCACGGATGGCTTTATATTATTAGCGATCTGCTCATTTGGTCGGCCTATTTTGCCATGCCTGTTATCATTGTCAGGTATATAGCAAAGAAACAGAACGTCCGTTTCGAGCGTATTTACTTTTTATTTGCCGCATTCATTCTCGCCTGCGGCACTACGCACCTCGTTGATGCCATCATCTTCTGGTATCCCTACTATCGGGTTAGCGCACTTATTAGGTTCGGGACAGGTATCATTAGTTGGGTCACTGTATACTATCTTATCAAGATGATGCCTATTGCCTTTTCCTTAAAGACCTCTGCACAACTTGAAGATGAAGTGGAGCGCAGAAAAAAGGTGGAGGAACAATTACTTATAAATAATGAACTGCTTTCAGAATCGCAAAGCATAGCACGATTGGGAAACTGGCAATGGGACATGCTGAAAAATGAAGTGACCTGGTCGCAAACACTGCGAGAAGTATTTGATGTGGACAACGATGTGCCACTAATGTATCAAACCTACCTGGACCTGATACACCCTGAAGACAAAGAATACCTGCAGCAAATGATAGACCAGGCTATCGCCACAAAGAAATTCCCTGAATTCTACCACAGGATCATTTTAAAAAATGGCAACCATGCCAAAGGCCAGGTACTGACCAACGCCAGAGGTGAGATGACACTGATAGGCACAGCCCAGGATGTAACAGAAATAAAAAAGGCGGAGCAGGAGCTACTTATCAAAACACAAGCGCTTGAAGCCACGAACAAAGAACTTGAAAAATTTGCATCTATAGCATCGCATGACCTGCGGGAACCGTTGAGGAAAATAAGTACATTCTCGTCCATGCTGGATGCGGAACAAAAGCATGTGCTCAACGACAAAGGCAAATTATATCTTGAAAAGATACAGAACGCATCTGTACGCATGCAAAAGCTGATAGATGACATCCTTGACCTCTCAAAGCTGACCACCGACCAAACTGCATTTGCAAAGGTAGATGTGAATGAAGTTGTGAATGGCGTACTATCTGACCTGGAAGTGCTTATCATAACCACACACGCACAAGTACGTACAGACAGGCTGCCCGTTATAGAAGCAAATGCCAGCCAGTTAGGCCAATTGTTCTTCAACCTTTTGGCAAATGCCATAAAGTTCAGGAAACCGGATGCCATACCAGAAGTGCATATCTCATCAGTATATGTAAAAGGGAAAGACCTTCCGGCCGACCCTTTAAATATACCTGGTCGTAAATTTTCTGTATTAGGCGACCCACGCTATTGGGAAAATGAGATATTCTGTAAAATAACAGTGCAGGATAATGGAATAGGATTTGACGAGGTATACCTGGATAGGATATTCATGATATTCCAGCGGCTGCACACTAAAACAGAGTACGAGGGTACGGGTATAGGGCTGGCAGTATGCAAGAAGGTTGCAGATATACACCATGGCACCATTACCGCACATAGCAAACCGGGCATGGGGACTACGTTCATTGTTATGCTTCCGGTGTCCCAGAAAAATTACCTGGCCATGAACAGGCAATAGATATTATGCGCTATAAACTTTATGTTTGCTATCCCAACCAAATACATAACGGGAGCCAACATGAAGCACATATTGTTACCCGCCTGCGCAGTATTTATAGTTACTACTTCAGCGCTCGCACAAAAAAAACTATTTACTATTACGGAGGCCACTAATGGCATGAGCACTACGCTTGCCCCGCAAAGCATAAAACAACCATCGTGGCAGCCGGTAAAAGACAAACTATACCAGATAGAAAAAAGCCCTGATGGTGATATATGGACCTCCATAACTTTCCCTTCTAATAAAAAAGATACTGTATTGACGGTGAACGGTTTGGCCAGCTCACTGAACGGGAAGTACAAAGCCCTGCCTGCAATAAAGTGGCTGGACGAAGACTACGTGTATTTTACCAAAGACAATAACGTAACGCTGGGACTGCAAACTGCCGGAGGTTTTAACTGGAGCTCTTGGGCAACCCTGCCTGCCAATGCAGAGAATGTTACCTACGACAAACATCGCCTTATTGCATATACCGTAGACAATAATCTGTGGATGGTAGACAAAAACAAAAAAGCAGTACAGGTAACCAACGAGGGAAATAAGGATATAGTGAACGGACAAGCTGTGCACAGAAATGAATTTGGTATAGAGACCGGTATATTTTTCTCGCCCATGGGCAGCTACCTGGCTTACTACCGCATGGACCAAAGTATGGTGAACGACTACCCCATTGTAAAATGGGATACTGTACCTGCGCACGCCGATATTATAAAGTATCCTATGGCGGGAGGAACGTCTCACCAAGTGACACTGTGCGTGTATAACCTGAGCACAGGTAGCACAGTGACATTAAAGACGGGCACACCCAAGGACCAATACCTGACGGCGGTGACCTGGAGCCCGGATGAGAAATATATCTACATAGCAATATTGAACAGGGACCAGAACCATTTGTGGCTCAACAAGTATAATGCGGAGAATGGAGCATTTGTAGAGACCTTGTTTGATGAGACCAGCAACAAGTATGTGCACCCGACACACCCGCTATACTTTTTACCGGGGCATAATAATGAATTTGTTTGGTGGAGCGAGCGTGATGGGTATGAACATTTGTATCTATATCATACAAATGGCAAACTGGTACGAAAGCTAACCTCAGGGGATTGGGTAGTGAATGAGATAACAGGTTATAACAAAGCTGAAGATCAACTCATTATAACAACAGCGAAAGAGTCTCCATTGGAAAAACATATCTATACAGTGAGCCTAAAAAATGGCAGAATGGAGCGTGTAGATAAAGGACAAGGTATGCATACTGCAATATGTAGCGAAGACGGTAAGTATGTGCTTGACGTATATAATGGCCCCGGTACGCCAAGGAAAACTGTGGTAAGGGAAACGAATGGTAACTATGCAAAAACTTTACTTACCTCAAGTGACCCTTTAAAAGACTACGACCGTCCTGAGATAAAGAATATAACATTGAAAGCTGATGACGGGACGCCACTGTATGGCAAATTGATACTTCCCATAAATTTTGATAAGAACAAGAAATACCCTGTTATAGTTTATCTGTACAACGGGCCTAATGTGCAGTTGGTACACAATTCGTTCCCGGAAAGTGGCAACCTGTGGTATGAGTATATGGCACAGAAAGGCTATATAGTATTCACTATGGATGGACGGGGCAGTTGGAACAGGGGTTTGAAATTTGAACAGGCAACATATAAGCACTTGGGTGATGTGGAAATAAAAGATCAGCTTGTAGGTGTAAAGTACCTGAAAAGCCTACCCTATCTGGATGCTGACCGTATGGGCCTGCATGGATGGAGTTTTGGAGGGTTCATGACCACATCCATCATGCTGAAGCACCCGGATATTTTTAAAGCTGCTGTAGCAGGTGGCCCGGTAATGGACTGGAAAATGTATGAGGTAATGTATACCGAACGATACATGAGTACGCCACAACAAAACCCGGAGGGCTATGCAAACGCCAATCTGCTGGACAAAGTGAAAAACCTGAAAGGCAAGCTATTGCTAATACATGGTACGGCAGATAATACAGTAGTATGGCAGCACAGTATAGACTTTATTAAGAAAAGCATAGATGAAGCTGTGCAGGTCGACTACTTCGTATATCCTGGGCATGAGCATAATGTGCGAGGTAAGGACAGGGTGCACCTAATGCAAAAAATAACCGATTACTTTGACCTATACCTAAAGTAACACTTCAATAAAATATATTTACAAAATTCATTATGCGCTTGCTACTCACTAATATCCAAAACCTATACCAAACAGAAGGTTCTAACGAGAATAGAACACGAGTATATGGAAAGGATATGGACAATATACCATCCTTAGCTGATGCCTGGTTGCTGATAGAGAATGATATCATAGATAGCTTCGGTGATATGACCTCGCTACCTGAAGCAACAATGGACAGTATCATTGATTGTACAGGACAGAGTGTGCTACCTGCCTGGTGCGATTCGCATACCCACTTGGTATATGCGGGACCAAGAGATGGTGAGTTCGTAGATCGCATTAAGGGGTTGAGCTATGAAGAAATAGCACGCCGCGGTGGCGGCATCTTAAACTCTGCCCGAAAACTGAATGAGACCTCGGAAGAAGTTTTATATGAGCAGGCGCAAAAACGTCTCCGCGAAGTAGTTGCAAGCGGAACCGGCGCTATAGAGATAAAAAGTGGCTATGGGCTGAACCTGGAAGCTGAACTGAAAATGCTGCGTGTGATACGCAAATTGAAAGAAAATTCTACAGTATCAATTAAAGCAACACTATTGGCTGCACACGCTTATCCGGTTGAATACCAACAGAATAAACCAGAATACATAAAGTATATCATAGAAAAGATATTACCTGTAGTTGCTGGGGAAGGTCTTGCTGACTATATGGATGTATTTTGCGAAAAAGGCTTTTTTGATGTAGATGTTACAGAACAACTTTTGGATGCCGGATGGAAGTATGGCCTAAAACCAAAGATACATGCCAACCAATTGCACCATTCAGGAGGTGTGCAAGTAGGTGTGAAGTGTAACGCTATTAGTGTAGACCATTTAGAATGTGTTGATAATGAAGAAATTGCATCGCTTACAGGAAGCAATACAATACCAACATTACTACCTGGTGCAGCCTTTTTCCTAGGTATTAAGTACCAGCCTGCGCGCAAAATGATAGATGCGGGGCTACCTGTGTGCCTAGCTACTGACTATAACCCTGGTTCTTGCCCATCAGGCAATGTGCCTTTACTATTATCAATAGCTTGTACCCAATTAAAGATGACACCCGAAGAAGCGGTAAATGCTGTAACTATAAATGGAGCAGCAGCTATGGAACTGGAACATCAGTTGGGGACCATAAAGAAGGGTAAAAAGGCGAATCTCATCATCACGCGAAAAATACCTTCATTGGCCTACATTCCATACGATTTTGGTAATAATCCTGTTGAAAAGATGCTTTTAGGGGGCAAAATGGTTTAGATCTATTCTTAAAGGAAGTTTCAGTTTTTGCCTTTAATGATTACTTTTGCAGTCCGTACAAAAAAACAATACATGGCTAATACAGCAGACATGCGTAATGGTTTGATCCTGAAATTGGATGGCAGCCTTTACTCAGTAGTAGAATTCGGACAGAACAAAACCGCACGTGCAGCAGCAAAGGTGTGGGCAAAATTAAAAGGTGTAGATAACAACCGTTCTATAGAACATACATGGAACTCTGGTGATACTATATTCCCGGTACGTGTTGAACGCCGTCCATACCAGTTCTTATACAAAGACGAAAGCGGTTTTAACCTGATGGATATAAACAGCTTTGAACAAATAGTAATGAGCGAAAGCATGGTAGAACGTGCCGATCTTTACAAAGATGGCCAGGAATGCTTTGTGGTGGTGAACACAGAAACAGAAGTGCCAATGGGCGTAGAGCTGCCACCAAACGTGACCCTGCGTGTTACTTATTCTGAGCCAGGTGTAAAAGGTGACACTGCTACCCGCGCTATGAAGGCTGCTACCGTAGAAACGGGAGCTACTGTAATGGTACCATTGTTCGTAGATACTGACGAACTAATAAAAGTTGATAGTAAAACAGGTGCATATATAGAACGTGTAAAGGCATAAGCGTCACTTTTTTATTCACTCAAAACATTTATTATGGAGTATAAGCAAATACAAGAACTGATAAAGGTGATCAACAAGTCGAACATCAGCGAGTTGACCATTGAGGAAGGTGATTTTAAGATCACTATAAAACAAGAGCAAACAAGTGAGGCACATTATGTAATGCCTCCTCAGCAGCAATATATTCCTGCACCAGCGCAACAGGCTGCTGCACCGGCCCCACAGGCGGCGACACCTGCTGCAGCGCCTGCACCAGCCCCGGCAAATGATAAGCTGGTAACCATAAAATCGCCTATGATAGGTACCTTTTACCGCAGCCCTACTCCTGAAAAACCTGTGTTTGTAAATATAGGTGATGAAATAAATGTAGGCCAGGTACTGTGTATCATAGAGGCTATGAAACTATTCAACGAAATAGAAAGCGAAGTAAAAGGAAAGATAGTGAAAGTGCTTATAGACGATGCATCGCCTGTAGAGTACGACCAGCCGCTTTTCCTTGTGGAGATCGCATAAGATATTTACTGGCTCAAATAGCTTTGTGGTTCAATTTTCTCACCGATCATTGTCCTTCACTGCGCTTTGGGCCATTTTCTATTGGGGTGCTTTATGTTCGTTCATTTTGTACTCCATATAACTAATAAATAAAAACATTTCAAGTTAAAACACTGGTGAACGGTCCTGCTATTGAGGAGTTTGCCAGGCAATATTATACAGATGTTTAGAAAAATACTGATCGCCAACCGTGGAGAAATAGCATTGCGCATTATACGTACCTGCCGCGAGATGGGTATAAAAACAGTAGCAGTATACTCTACGGCCGATAAAGACAGCCTGCATGTACGGTTTGCCGATGAGGCAGTATGTATAGGCAAGGCGCAAAGCAGCGAAAGCTACCTGAATATACAGCACCTGATGGCGGCAGCAGAAATAACCAATGCTGATGCCATACACCCGGGATACGGTTTCCTTGCCGAGAATGCGCACTTTGCTGAAATATGCGCTCAATATAACATCAAATTCATTGGCCCCACACCTACTATGATACGCTCAATGGGCGATAAAATGACCGCCAAAGAGACCATGATACGTGCCAAAGTGCCTGTAATACCTGGTTCTGAAGGGTTGCTTACCAGTGTGGCAGAAGCAAAAGGCATAGCTAAAGAAATGGGCTACCCTATCATATTAAAGGCTACTGCTGGTGGTGGTGGCAAGGGTATGCGTGTGGTATGGGAAGAAAGTGAGCTGGAAAGGGCTTATGATCAGGCAAAAGCAGAAGCGGGTGCATCATTTAAAAATGACGGCATCTACATGGAAAAATTTGTAGAAGAGCCACGACATATAGAGATACAGGTAGCAGGCGACCAGTTTGGTACCGTGTGCCACCTGAGCGAGCGCGATTGTTCTATACAGCGCCGCCACCAGAAACTGGTAGAGGAATCCCCTTCGCCCTTCATGACGCCTGAACTGCGCCACCGTATGGGTGAAGCTGCTATAAAAGCAGCATCGGCCATCAACTACGAAAGTGTGGGTACTGTGGAGTTCCTGGTAGATAAGCACCGCAACTTCTACTTTATGGAGATGAACACTCGTATACAGGTAGAACATGGAGTGACGGAAGAAGTGATCAGCTACGACCTGATAAAAGAACAAATAAAGATAGCGGCTGGTGTGCCGATAAGCGGGCGAAACTACGAGCCTGTGATGCACGCCATAGAATGCCGTATAAACGCTGAAGACCCTTATAACGACTTTAGACCAAGCCCGGGCAGGATAACCACCCTGCACACGCCAGGTGGACACGGTGTGCGCATAGACTCTCATATTTATGCAGGCTACACCATACCACCCTACTACGATTCTATGATAGCTAAGATCATAACCGTAGCGCAGACCAGGGAAGAAGCCATCAATACTATGGAACGTGCATTAAGTGAATATGTGATAGAAGGTGTGAAGACTACCATACCTTTCCATATACAACTGATGAAGAACGAAGAATTCAGGAAAGGTAACTTTACCACTAAGTTCATAGAAAGCTTTCACCTGGTATAATGAATGATGTAACGCCACCCAATATTCTTGAACGAAAACAGAATAGAATATTAATTGGGATTGGTGTCTTAATAATGGTATTGATAGTTTTATATTTCTCGATCTTTGCGAGTCATACAAAGTACATTACGACAATAAAAAAAGAGCGGTTTAATTATAGGGTCTTAAATAAATTTATTGACAACAGCAATCATGCTAGTAAATCATTTGTTGTTGATAAAAATGGTATAGCTACAGTTTTTGCAGTGAATGATCTTGGGTATTGTTATGACTTTGCTGATATTGGGGATACAATTTATAAAGAGAAGAATAGTCTACAATTTCTATTAAAAAAGAAGAATATTGTTGATACGTTTTATCCTTATGATACAACTGGTTATTAGTAAAATAACACTGAAAACAATTAAAAAGTAATTTAAAGATATACTTTCGCGCAATGAGCAAAAAGATCTTAATAACAGGCGGTGCCGGCTTTATAGGCTCACATGTGGTACGCCTTTTCGTGAACAAATATCCTGAGGACCAGATATTTAACCTGGATGCGCTTACCTATGCGGGCAACCTAGAGAACCTGACCGATATTGAAGATGCACCTAACTATACATTCATAAAAGCAGATATCAATGATGCTGCCGCTATCAATGAATTGTTCCAGACGCATCAGTTTGACGGTGTAGTACACCTGGCCGCAGAAAGCCATGTGGACCGATCTATCACAGATCCAAATGCTTTTATCCAGACCAATGTGATGGGCACAGCCAACTTGCTGAATGCTGCACGTACTATATGGAAGGGCAAAGAAGAGGGTAAACGCTTTCATCATGTATCTACTGATGAAGTTTTTGGCTCTTTGGGTGATGAAGGTTTCTTTCTCGAAACAACCCCTTACGATCCACAATCTCCATACTCTGCTTCCAAAGCAGCGTCAGACCACCTGGTGCGCGCGTATGGTAACACATATCATTTGCCATTCGTTATCACTAACTGCTCTAACAACTACGGGCCTAACCACTTCCCTGAAAAGCTGATACCGTTGTTCATCAATAATATCAGGAATAATAAGCCACTACCTGTATATGGCGATGGTAAGTACACCCGCGACTGGCTATATGTAATAGACCATGCAAGGGCTATTGATGTAGCATTTCACGAGGGGAAAAACGGGGAGTGCTACAATGTAGGTGGCTTCAATGAATGGCAGAACATAGAACTGGTGAAGCTGCTGTGCAAAGAAATGGATGAGAAACTGGGCAGGGAACCAGGCACATCAGAACAGCTGATAAGCTACATAAAAGACCGTCCAGGTCATGACCGCCGCTACGCAATAGACGCAAACAAGATAAATAAAGAACTGGGCTGGTATCCTTCAGTTACGTTTGAAGAAGGACTAAGCAAAACTATAGACTGGTATCTGCAAAATGAAGAATGGCTGAACCACGTGACCAGTGGTGATTATCAAAAATACTATAGCGAACAATACACAGGATAACGCACACTACCACAACTCACTACTTACGACCATAAATACTATGAAAGGAATAATATTGGCAGGAGGATCTGGCACACGGCTTTACCCGTTGACAATTGCAGTAAGCAAGCAGCTGATGCCTGTTTACGATAAGCCAATGATCTATTATCCGTTGTCTACCTTGCTGCTGGCTGGTATCAGGGAAATATTGATCATTACTACTCCGGCCGACCAGGAAGGTTTTAAAAAGCTGCTGGGCGATGGATCTTCCATTGGTTGTTCTTTCGAATATGTAGTGCAGCCCAGCCCCGATGGCCTTGCACAGGCTTTTATACTGGGGGCTGATTTTATAGGGAAAGACCCTGTAGCACTGGTACTTGGCGACAATATATTTCACGGCTCTGGTATGGGCACTATGCTGAAGAAAAAGGCAAACCCGGATGGTGCAGTAGTATTTGCCTATCAGGTGACCGACCCGGAAAGGTATGGTGTGGTAGAGTTTGACAAAGAATTTAAAGCACTAAGCATAGAAGAGAAGCCCGTAAATCCAAAATCTAACTACGCGGTGCCGGGCCTTTACTTTTATGATAACACCGTGGTGGAGTATGCTAAGAACATGAAACCATCACCTCGTGGCGAACTGGAAATAACTGACATCAATAAAATATACCTGGAGAACAATAAGCTGGAAGTGGGTGTATTGGACCGCGGTACAGCATGGCTGGATACCGGCACCTTCGATTCATTGATCCAGGCCGGGCAGTTCATTGAAGTAATAGAAAAAAGGCAGGGATTGAAGATAGGTTGTATAGAAGAGATCGCCTACCGCAATGGCTGGATAAATGATGAGCAAATGGAAAAGCTGGCCAAGACATACATGAAGAGTGGCTATGGCGCTTACCTGAAAAACCTTATAGGGCATATATAAAAGACTTACGTTAACGACATTAAATAAAAAGAGCAAAGCTTAAGCTTTGCTCTTTTTATTTAAAATAGGCCGAATACCCCAGTACAGGCTACTTCTTATTGTCTTGTTGATCTTTGTTCTTTTCATTTTCCTTTTTATCGGCATTATCCTGTTCTATCTCATATTCCAGTTCAGGATCTATATTTTGCTGTTCTGCTTTTTTAGCTTTTTCCATCAATTCATCGTGGTGCTCCTGCAGGTAGGCCAGTTGTTTCTTACCGTAAGAAAACCGGGTAATGACCACAAATAATACCGGTACTATAAAAATAGCAAGGGACGATGCGGCCAGCATGCCGCCTAAGACTGTAAACCCAATAGTTTTGCGGGCTACAGCACCCGCGCCAGATGCAAATACCAACGGCATCACACCGAGTATGAACGCGAGCGATGTCATGATGATAGGCCGCAAACGCAGGCGTACCGCCTCAAGGGTAGATGCTACTAATTCCTCACCACGGTCTACACGTATCTTGGCAAATTCCACTATAAGGATAGCGTTCTTTGCTGATAGCCCTATGAGCGTTATAAGTCCTATTTGTGCATACACATTATTGGTAAGTGGTGGTATACAAATGAGCATGAGAATGGCGCCAAATGCACTGATGGGCACGGCAAGCATAACAGAAAAAGGTACAGACCAGCTCTCATAAAGCGCTGCCAGGAATAAGAATACGAACGTTATAGAGAATATAAAGATGTAGATGGTAGTAGAACCCGCCTTGATCTCCTCATAACTCAGCCCCGAGAACTCATAGGTGTAACCTTGCGGCAACACCTTCTGAGCTGTTTCTTTCAGCGCGGCTATACCCTCACCTGTGCTGTATCCGGGAGGTGTAGAACCATCAACCTCAGCAGAGCGGAATATATTAAAGTGGGTAATGAGCGGCGGAGCTTCTGTTGCCTTGTAGGTGATGAGGGTACTCAATGGCAGCATCTGTCCTTTTGAGTTACGTACGTAAAACTTATCCAGATCTGATATGAGTGCACGGAAGGTAGTATCGGCCTGCACCACGACGTGGAATGTACGATTATATAACGTGAGGTTATTCACGAACAAGCTGCCCATGTAGGCTTGCATAGTGGTAAAAACATCGGAGATATTTACACCCATCTTTTCACATTTGTCGCGGTCTACGGTCACATCAAAGCTTGGGGTGTGAGCAGAGTAATAACTGAATGCTGTGGATATGGCCGGGTTCTTATGGGCTGCGGCTACAAACTTCTTCACTACTTTTTCAAAGGCATGCACGTCGTCGCTGGTGTTACCCTGCTCTATCTGCATACTAAAGCCCGCTGCCTGGCCTATACCGCGTATAGGCGGCGGCGGTATCACTTTTACATCAGCATTCTTTATACCAGCCTTTGCAATACGCTTATTAATGACGGCCATGATACCGGGTATGCGCTGTTCTGGCGTTGTACGTTCGTCCCACGGCTGCAGCGTAACGAATATGGTGCCATTATTAGAGTTGTTGCCTCCGTTAAGAATGTTCAGCCCAGACAGTGCTGCGTAGTGCTTCACCCCAGGAGTTTCGCCTACTATCTTCATCAACTTGGTGATCACCTCTACCGACCGGGTAACGGAAGATGCCTCGGGCAACTGATAAGTAACATACAACCGCCCATCATCTTCAGAAGGTATAAATCCCGAAGGTTTATTTTTGAATAAGAAAACAGTTGCCACACAGATACAAACCAGAAGCAGGATAATGTACCTGGAGCCTTTGATGCTGCGCTTTACGCCATTGGAATAGCTATTGGTGAACCGATCGAACCACGCATTAAAGGCTGCAAAGAATCGCTCAATGATGTTCTTTTTCTTATCCTTATTTGTAGGCTTTAATAGCAGGGTACACAATGCCGGAGTAAGGGACAATGCAATAAATGCCGAAAGCATTACAGATATAGCAATGGTAATAGCGAACTGCTGGTACAAGCGCCCCACTATGCCAGGTATGAACCCTACCGGCACGAACACTGCCGCCAGTATCAAAGCGATAGCTACCACCGGGGCAGATATATCTTTCATGGCATTGTAAGTGGCTTCTTTGGCGCTCATGCCCTTCTCATCTATATAGTGCTGCACGGCCTCTACCACTATAATGGCATCATCGACCACTATACCTATGGCCAGCACAAAACCAAACATGGTAAGGGTATTGATGGTAAAACCAAGTGGTATAAAGAAAATGAAAGTACCCAATATAGATACAGGTATAGCCAGTATAGGAATAAGCGTGGAGCGCAGGTTTTGAAGAAAGAGGAAAACAACGATAGCTACAAGGGCCAGCGCCTTTATGAGCGTATCTACAACCTCGTGCATAGACACTTTAATAATGGTTATAGACTCAAAAGGTACTGTATAATCCACATCTGAAGGGAAGGTCTTCTTCAACTGTTCCAATGCAGCGTATACATTTTTAGCCGTCTCTAATGCATTACTACCCGGAGACTGAAATATCTGCATATAAGATGCCCGTTTGCCATCTACGAAAGAATTGCTGGAGAAGGTAAATTTACCCAGCTCAATACGGGCCACATCTCTAAGATATACAAGCTCGCCGGTTTTAGGGATGGTCTTTACGACAACCTTCTCAAAGTCGGCTGGCTTTTGCAGCATACCGTTCACCAATATCCCCAATTCATAAGACTGGTCGGCGCTTTGTGGCGGGCCGCCGGCTGAACCTGCTGCTACCTGCACATTCTGGGCATTCAGTGCTGCTATCACATCGCCGGGGGTAAGGCTATAGGAAGCCATCTTTTCCGGGTTCATCCATATGCGCATACTAAAGGGATCGGTACGGGTGGTCACATCCCCTACACCCGGCACGCGCAGTATGGCATCTTCAATAAAAATATTAGTATAGTTATCAAGAAAGGTGACGTTGTGCGTTCCCTTAGGCGAAAAGATGGCTACCATCAAAAGCATACTGGGGTTGCGCGCACGCACGGTAAGCCCGAGCCTGCTCACTACCGTGGGCAGCAATGGCGTAGCTATCCCTACCCTGTTCTGCACATTGAGCGCGGCAATGTGTACATTGGTACCTACTTTGAAGGTAACATTCAGGTTCATACCACCTGTATTGGTGTTGGTACTTTGTATGTACTCCATGCCGGGTGTGCCGTTCACCTGCTCTTCTATAGGTGTGGCGACCGTTTGCTCTACGGTCTGTGCATCAGCACCAGTATACTGTCCCGATACAGATACCGCAGGCGGAGTAATATTAGGATACTGATCTACGGCCAGATTATTGATGCATATAGCACCCGATATCATGAGTACAATAGATATCACAATAGCAGTGACCGGCCGTTTGATAAATGTATTAGCTATCATTCGGCATCAGGTTTTTGCAATTCACGCGACTTCTGTATCTCGTATTCTAATTCCGGATCTATATCCTGCTCTTCTACTTTCTTGGCTTTCTCCATCAATTGCTCATGGTGCGCTTTCAGGTATTCCAATTTCTTCTTGCCGTATGAGGCACGGGTGATGATAACGAACAACACGGGCACTATGAATATGGCCAGGCTGGAAGCAGATAGCATACCGCCTAATACAGTGAACCCTATGGTACGGCGTGCCACTGCACCCGCCCCGGTAGCAAATACCAGTGGCATAACACCCAATATAAAGGCAAGTGAGGTCATGATAATAGGACGTAAACGCAGTTTCACAGCTTCAATGGTAGACCCGAGCAGATCTTCTCCACGATCTACACGCACCTTGGCAAACTCTACAATCAGGATGGCATTTTTGGCTGCAAGTCCTATTAGCGTTATCAACCCTATTTGTGCATATACGTTGTTCGATATCTTCGGCAAGAATATCAACGCCACTATAGCCCCAAATGCACCAATAGGCACCGCCAGTAATACAGAGAACGGTACCGACCAGCTTTCGTACAAAGCTGCGAGGAACAGGAATACAAATGTGATGGAGAAAATGAAGATGTATATAGTAGTAGAGCCTGCTTTTATTTCTTCATAGCTCAGGCCTGAGTATTCATATGCGTACCCTTGTGGCAATACCTTATCTGCTACATCTTTAAGTGCATCCAATGTTTGTGTGCTGCTATACCCCTCTCCCGATGCGCCATCTATCTCCGCAGAGCGGAAGATATTGAAGTGAGATATCAGCGGTGCAGTCTCAACAGGTTTATAACTGATAAGTGTACCTAACGGAAGCATTTGCCCTGCCTGGTTGCGCACATAATATTTATTCATGTCAGACACCAGTGCGCGATACGCTGTATCGGCCTGTATCACTACGTGAAAGGTTCGGTTGTACGTGGTGAAGTCGTTGATGTATAAACTACCCATATATGCCTGTATGGTAGTGAACACATCTGCTATGTTCACGCCCAGTTTTTCGCACTTATCCCGGTCTACTGTAAGGCTCATGTTTGGTGTGCGGGAAGTATAGTAGGTAAACGCTTTGGATATGGCCGGGTTCTTATTGGCCTCTGCAATGAATTTGGAAACAACTGCCTCGAACTGATGAAGATCATCATTACTGCTGCGCTGTTCTATCTGGAAACTAAAACCTACCGTAGACCCTACCCCAGGTATGGGTGATGGTTGGATCACCTGCACATTGGCCCCTTTTATGCCTGCATCTGCAATACGCTTTTGCATCACACTAATTATTCCAGGCACCTGCTCGCTTGAACTGTGGCGTTCATCCCACGGTTTTAGCTGACAGTATACAGTACCACAATTAGAGTTGGTAGCGTTGGTAATGACATTTAGCCCTGATAAAGCAGCATAGTGTGCCACGCCCGGAGTAGAACCCACCACTTTCATGATCTGCTGCATCACTGCAACTGACTGTGTGGTGGCAGATGCTGGTGGCAACTGGAAGGTAACATACAAGTTGCCATCGTCCTCAGAAGGTATGAAACCGGTAGGCTTATCTTTGAAGAGAAAGAATGTGCCTACACATATGCATACCAGTATCACTACGATAAGTCGTGATGCTTTAATGCTCCACTTTACACCTTCTGAATACTTTTCGGTTATCTTATCGAACCACTTGTTGAAGCGCATGAAGAACCTGTCCATCCAGTTCAGTTTCTTGTCCGATTCTTTAGGCGATGGTTTGAGCAGCAGGGTACACAATGCCGGGGTTAGCGACAACGCAATAAATGCAGAAAGCATAACAGATATAGCGATGGTAATAGCGAACTGCTGGTATAAACGGCCTACTATACCGGGTATGAACCCTACCGGAACGAACACTGCCGCCAGTATCAAAGCGATAGCCACCACCGGGGCAGATATATCTTTCATAGCGTTGTAGGTGGCCTCTTTGGCGCTCATGCCCTGCTCATCTATATAGTGCTGCACAGCCTCTACCACAATGATGGCATCATCAACCACTATACCTATGGCCAGTACAAAACCGAACATGGTGAGTGTATTGATAGTGAAGCCAAGCGGTATAAAGAAAATGAATGTGCCCAATATAGATACAGGTATAGCAAGTACCGGTATAAGTGTAGACCGCCAGTTCTGCAGGAATAGAAATACCACTATAGCCACCAATCCCAGTGTCATCAGCAATGTATTCACCACATCGCTCATCGAAACTTTTACCACCGTTACTGCTTCGAACGGTACACTATAATCCACATCTGTAGGGAAAGTTCTTTTCAGTTGTGCCAGCGCTGCATATACGCCATTGGCTGTTTCAAGGGCATTGCTGCCGGGTGCCTGGTATATCTGCAGGTACGATGCCCGCTTGCCATCTACGAACGAATTGCTGGAGAAAGTAAATTTACCCAGCTCTACACGCGCTACATCTTTCAGGTACACCAGCTCTCCGGTGGCAGGTATGGTCTTCACTACTACTTTCTCAAAATCAGGCACCTTGCTCAAGCGGCCATTTACCAATATCCCTAATTCAAATGCCTGTGTTTTTGATTGTGGAGGTACTCCTGCAGACCCTGCAGCTACCTGTACATTCTGTGCGTTGAGGGCGGTGATCACATCCGACGGGGTAAGGCTGTACGCAGCCATCTTCTCCGGATTCATCCAGATACGCATACTAAAATCGTCTGTGAACCTATTGATACTGCCTACACCCGGCACACGCAGCAAGGCATCCTGTACAAATATGTTGGTATAGTTATCGAGGAACGTAATATCATGGCTGCTCTTGGGGGCATATATGGCTACCATCATCAGCATGCTGGGGTTCACCGCACGTACAGTAAGGCCCAAACGACTTACTACAGCAGGCAACAACGGTGAGGCTATACTTACGCGATTCTGCACATCCAGCGTAGCTATGTCTATGTCCGTACCTATTTTAAAGGTCACATTCATCTGCATCAGCCCGTTGTTGGTATTGTTGCTCTGCATGTATTCCATGCCGGGCGTACCATTCACCTGCTGCTCTATAGGCGTGGCCACGGTCTGCTCCACCGTTTGTGCATCAGCCCCGGTGAACTGACCATTCACCTGCACTACCGGTGGTGTTATATCCGGGTACTGGTCTATAGGCAGGTTAACTATACATATGATACCTGTGATAGCCAGTACTATAGATATGACAATGGCAGTTACCGGCCTTTTTATAAAAGTATTGGCGATCATTTTTGCATCATCTTATAACAAGAATTTAATATTATTTTCAGCCCATTCGCGCGGCCTCTACGGCTTCTCTTGCGTGGCACCCGCGTGCCCTTCCTTGGCCTGCTTACCTTTATCAGCACCTGTGCCACCGCCTTTATTGGATGCTGTTATTGGCGAGCCATCGTGCAGGGATTGTATGCCGTCAACGATCACGATCTCTCCTTCTGTCAAACCACTTTTAATAATTACCGTAGGTCCCACGGTAGCACCTTCCTGCACCTTTTTCTGGAATGCGAACAGGCCGTGACGGTATTTAGAAGTATCAGATGTATTTGCACTTTCATGCTTTTTAATAGAAGTGTCGCTGGATATTGGCATCACGGTATCTTTTGCCACGAATACAAAGTATTCGCCCATTTGCTCTACAATTGCTTTACTCGGCACCACTATCTGTGGTATGGCATCCTGATTATGCACACGCACCACGCAACTCATACCTGCACGCAGATAATGTGCCTGGTTCGGGAACACCAGCCGCACTCGTATAGAACCGGTCTGTGCGTCAACCGCCCTGTCTATCACCGATATTTTACCCAAACTGCTGTATAGTACACCATTGGGCAGCATTATTGTGAACAGGGAATCCACATTGTCACCTTTCCCTGCCAGCAGGTCTTCGAAATGTGGTAATTGCTTTTCGTTGATGAGAAAATCTACCGCCATAGGGTCGTCTGTAGAAACGGTATTAAGTACTGTTTGGCCTACGGTCATCAGGTCACCAAGTTTCACCTGGCTAAAGCCTATAGTACCATCGAAAGGAGCTGTGATAACTGAATAGTTCAGGTTGGTCTTCGCAGACTTTACTGTTTGCTGGGCAGCCGTTACTGAAGCAACAGAATTTTGATAAGTGATAATGGCATGGTCGTACAATTGTTTGGCAACAGCCTTTTCGTTGTTCAGGAAGGTATACCTATCCGCATCCTGTTTCGATTGGGTGAGTGTACCCTGGGCTACTTTCAGGTTGGCCAGTGCCTGGTTATAATTATCCTGGTATATGCGGCTGTCTATTTCATATAGCTTCTGTCCTTTGGTTACATGAGTACCCTCTTTAAAGAAGATACCAGTTAAGTACCCTTGCACCTGCGCCAGCAGATTCACCTGGCTCAGCGCCTGCGTGGTAGATGGGTAGCGGTCGTAGTAGGTGACCACCTCTGCCTTTACCGTATCCAGGTTCACCGGTGTGGGCGGTGTGGGCGGTGGCTGTTTTTTGCCACAGGAGAACATAAGCAAGCAACTGATACATATCATTCCCGATACCACGGTATTCTTAAGGTCTTTCATTTTCATTCATTAATGATTGTAAGTAATATCACCCATTGCTTTTTGCAGGTCTACCTTGCTGGATAGTAGCTGGTACAGTGCATTGGTGTAGCCTGTTTCCGCCGTTATCAGGCTCGATTCCGCGATGATCATGTTCAGGTAAGCAACAATACCCTGCTTGTATTGCAGGTTCACTATACGGTACACATTCCTTGCCCGCTTCACATTGTCGGCAAGTAATTGCAGGGTGTACAGGTCGCTTTTGTAGTTGGCCAGGGCAGTAGTGTATTCGGTATATATTTCCGACTTCAAACCCATCTGTGCCCAGGTCAGCAATTCTTCCTGCAGCCTTGCCTTATGTACGCTCTCCAGTCTGGAGAAGCCGGTAAAAATGGGAATATTCAGGGACAACCCTATATTGTTATACGGATATGAGTTGTTGAAAATGCCCGCTGAGGTATTGCCTTCGTACTCAAAATAGTAATTGTAGTAAGCTGATATGGTAGGTAAAAAGGACGATCCGTAATACCCGGTAAGTTCGTGCTGTAGCTTTTTTGCTGTTTGGAGCTGCTGGTACTCTATCCGTTTGGCAAACTGTAATTCTTCAGTAGTATCGAATGCTATATCCTGCATCATTTGCACGGTATCTATCACCACATCAAATTGCTTTTTAGGCGGGTACCCCATATATTGTTTCAGCTGGGCATATAGTGGTGCTACATTTTCTATCTGCTGCCTCAACTGTGTTTTAGAATTGTTCAATGTAATGATAGCCTGGTCATAATCAGTTTCATCTACTATGCCCCCCTCAAATTGGTGGCGGGTATCCAGTACATTGCGGTCCAGCCTGGCTGTGTCTTCCCTCAGTACTTTTATCTGTGCCAGGGTGAGCAAGAGGTTGTAAAATGCTTTGCTCACGTTGGTGACCACGTATATCTTCTCACTGTCGGTCACCTGCCTGGCCTGTTGCACATACAGGTTCGCTGTTTTGGCAGCATATAGCAGTTGTGGATTAAAAATATTTTGCGTGGCAGATAGTTCAGGTATCACCGTATTGGTGACACCTGTATGTACCGGTGTAGGATTGGCCGACCGTACACCAGTAGAGTCAGAAACCAGACTGGTGGGCAACTGGTAATAATGCACCGCGTTGGCTGATGCTGTTACTTGTGGCAACCAACCCGACAGGTTTATAGCATTGGTGGTCTTTACTATAGATACGCTGATAAGCGACTGATTGATACCCGGATGGTGCAACAGGGCATAATCTATGCAATCTTCCAGTGTCATGGAGTCGCCGGTGTTTTCCTGTGCGCCAGCCCGGAGGCTTAGTGTAAGAACGGCAATAAACAACATAAGTCGTTTAAATGCAGAACGCTTGCAAGGAATATATAAAATATATCCTCCTCGTTTTGTGGGGTGCTGTAATGGCATTTGTATACAGATAACAGGTGTGCAGAATTACAATGATCTATACCGGCTATAAAGCCAATAAAAACTGTCGCGTCAAGAGATAACGACCATAAAAATCATACCTGTAATCTGCTGATATGCAAATACAACGGGAGTTCCGGCACTATTGCGGGACGTATGTATCGCAATTTGGCAAGATGACCCTGCCTATGTACAAATGGGATGGAGATGAACGAAGATGATGCAAGTAACGGTGTGCCATCGCCCGGAACTTGATGGGGAGCTACCACCTTGACAGGAGAAACAATATCTCGCTTTTCCCTGTACCAGGTCTTTAATTTCTTATCAACGTATTGTAATGAAGAAGAGCCTGACCTATCGACCTTAAGTTCAATAAGTTTTTTTACCGGGCCGCAAATCACCATGACAAACACTGCCATGATAAGCCACAACGATCGCAGAACAGTAGAATATATAGTAAACTTGTTCTTCATTCAGGAACGAAAGTAATGAAAAAGAAGCGATACAATTTATAAGGATCACTAACTACACAGTAAACAAACCATAAAAACATCAAATACAAACAACACTTATGCGTAATGGTTTGGCAATTTACACCTTGGCTAAAGCAAATGAATTGCTAAAGTTATTTGTCGCCTTTAATAAAACCTGCTGCCAACAGACACCACCCAATAATAAAGAATAAACCACCTATCGGTGTGATGACCCCTACAGGCCCAAGAGTGATGTGGGAAATACTGAGTAAAGTCATTGCATACAATGACCCACTAAAAAGAAGGATACCAACAAAGAAGAATGTGCTTGCCAGCCTGATACTTTTAAGCGGAAATGCAGCGTATACGATCCCGGTAAGGAGCAATGCGATGCTATGATAGAACTGGTAACGCACACCGGTGTCAAATACCAGCAGCTGGTCTGGTGCCATGATAATTTTTAGTGCATGCGCACCAAAGGCGCCCAAAATAACTGCTATTGCAGCGCATAACGCGCCGGTAGTAAGTGCCGGTCTATACATGATCTAAGATTTGCGCAAAGGTAGTGACGGAAATAGTGTCTATATCAACGATGTGATGGGCTTTTTCGTAAAAAGCAGAGCGCTTGGCGAGCATGTCATGAAGATAGCTATCCAGGTGTGGCTTTCCGGCAAGCAAAGGGCGCTTGTGGGCCACGTGTTGCAGATGGTCTATAAGCACTGGTATCGTTGACCGCAGGTACACCACCCTGCCACTTTTTTTCATCAACTCCATATTATCAAAGTAACATGGCGTGCCTCCACCGCATGCCACAATGGAGTCAGGTATGTTCTGTATTATTTGCTCCAGAGTATTTCTTTCCAGTGTTCTGAAAGCAGTTTCACCTTGCTGCTCGAACAGTTGCGCTATTGTGATTCCCGCCCGCTGTTCTATATATTCATCCATGTCTACAAGCGGTCTGCCATAAGCAGCTGCGACTTCCCTGGCCCAATAAGACTTGCCGACACCGGGCATACCCACCAGGAACATCCGGCTCATGACCTTCCGTTTATCACTTTCCACATCAGCAGCATGGCCATTTGCACTGCCATTTCCTTATTTCTCGGCCTATCGTAATGAAAAGTAAATTCCCTCGTCGTTATGTCACCATTATATGCGACTGCCATCCATACTATGCCCGACTTTGTGCCCTGCTCAAAAGGGCCAAGCACCCCGGTCACAGACAAAGTAACATCTGCATGCAGCAAACGCTGTGCACCTTGTGCCATTTCTATAGCTGTTTGCTCGCTAATGGCTGTGTACTGCTGCAGTGTTTCGGCTTTCACCCCCAGTACACTTTCCTTTATACGCTCCTGATAGCATACCATACTACCGTTGAACCAGGCTGATGCCCCGGGCACCTGTGTCATATAATGACCAAGATAGCCACCGGTACAACTTTCGGCGAGCCCAAGTGTTAATCCTTTTTCCTTTATCGATCTGGCTAAAATTTCTTGCAGTGGCAGGTCTTCAAGCGCTATCACCATATCCCCCAGGCGTTGGGCAAGTTCCAGCTGGTAGTGTTCCACCTCTATGCCCAGTGCCTCTGTATTGGTGCCTCTGCCGGTAAGGCGTAACCTCACCATACCTGCATTAGGCAGGTACGCAAGTTTTATATGCCGGGGAAGGCCTTCTTCTATATCTATTATTTTTTCGGCTATAACGCTTTCTCCCTGCCCGGCAGTGAATATAGTACGGTGTACTATAGCTCCACCTGCGAACTTATCTTTCAACCGGGGTAGCACCTCATCTGCCATGATGCTCATCATCTCGAACGGAACTCCAGGCAGCGATATGATCACCGTCCCGTCCTTATCGAACCACATACCGGGTGCAGTACCCATTTTATTAAAGAGCACAGTGCAGTTATCAGGCACTTCTGCCTGCTTCATATTGCGCTCCAGTATGGGTCGGTTACGGTGGGTAAATATATTTATAAGATGTGCCTTTACCGTTTCATCTACTACCAGCTTACCACCAAAATAATCGCACAGCAATGGCTTGGTTATGTCGTCTGATGTTGGGCCCAAGCCACCCGTTATCACTACTATGTCGGCACGTGATATCTCTTCATCCAGCGCCAGGCGTATGTCGGCATCTGTATCCCCTACCGCTATGCGTTTGATCACATCTATACCTATCTCATTTAGCTTTTGGGCTATCCATGCAGAGTTGGTGTCTATCACCTGGCCTATCAGCAGTTCATCACCTATGGTCACCAGGCACGCCTGTGTATTATTCATAACTTTCTTTTCTAAAATACGGCTCCAATCTGTTAAACAATTCCTCGGGCATGTTCGTTTTTTTGCGCTCTTTGCCGCTGTAAAAAACAAGGGTCACCACCGCTTTATTCAGCAATTGCTCCTGCTCATTATACAGTTCTGAATGGAACACGATCTTGGATCCCTGGTTCAATTCCCGCAACGATGTTTTTACCGTTATCAGGTCATCATACAGCGCCGGTCTCAAATAGTTAGCCTGCAATTCTACCACGGGCAGCATTACCCCCATTTCTTCCAGTTGCCTGTAGGTAAGCCCAAGTTGACGAATGGCATCGGTACGCCCTACCTCGTAGTATAGTGCATAGTTGCCATAGTAGAGATAGCCCATCTGGTCGGTCTCACCATATCTCACCCTTATCTGTGTTGTTGTTGTGTACATTTTTTTAATGGATAGTAATGTGTACGTAGATATATACCCAAGCGTAACTGCAATGCTGAATAAATAGCAGCGCTAAATATTCTTTATGTTATAGACGCTGTTGGCCTGCTTCAGGCACGTAACTGTTACATCATTGATGCATACATGCGCGGGCAGCGTGGCACAGTAAAAAACCGTATCAGCAATATCTTCAGGGCGTAGTGCGTCCATACCCTCATATACTGTCTTTGCCCTCGCCTCATCGCCTTTAAAACGTACTATAGAAAACTCGGTCTCTGCCATACCAGGATTTACAGATGTTACCTTTATACCATAAGGCAGCAGGTCGATACGCATAGACTGCGTGAGTGCATCTACAGCATATTTTGTAGCACAGTACACATTCCCGTTCTTGTATACTACCTTACCTGCGGTGGAGCTGATGTTGATGATATGCCCGCTCATTTGTTCTTTCATCATAGGCGCTACCTGTCGGGTAATGTATAGCAAACCTTTTACATTGGTGTCTATCATAGCCTCCCAGTCATCTACATCGCCCTGCTCTATAGAAGATATGCCTGCAGCAAGGCCTGCATTGTTCACCAGTATATCTATTCGTTCTACCTGTGTTTTTAGCACGGCAATAGCTTCTTCTGTTTGCTGCCTGTCCCTGATATCAAATTGCAGCGCTATTACCTTCGCACCGTAGCTTTCCAGTTCTCCTTTTATTTGCTGCAGGCGGTCTGCGCGGCGGCCCGTTATGCATACCGTATATTTATGCTGTGCGAACAAGGTTGCTATAGCCTTTCCAAAACCCGACGTGGCGCCGGTAATGAGTATTGTTTTCATGTTATTGATGATTCAGATCGCAGCGTAAAGATAATACGCTTTGCTACGCCAGCCAGTATGCTGTAAAGATTCTTAGTAAAAAATGGGAGTTAGCGGATAAGGGTCACATTACCTTTAAAGTTCTCTGTTTTCCCATTACGGTCTACAGTGCTCAACACCCAATAATAGGTATCCATATCTACCTTTGCTCCCCCAAATGTTCCATCCCAACCAACTTCCAGGGAATGGGAATTATATATGAGCTGACCCCAGCGGTTGTATATGCGGAAATAATTGATAGAGCCATACCCTATAGTGGTCGGCTTGAATATATCATTCTTGCCATCGCCATTTGGTGTGAATGCTGTAGGTATAAAGAATGCAGGCTGCCCTACTACATACACTTTTACACCAGCATCACTTACACACCCAAATGCGCTCACAATATGAACATTGTAGCTATAATGACCGGTATCAGGATAATATCCAATAGGGTTCGGTATACTGCTGTCGCTCAAATTAGTGCCGGGCAACCACGTATATTGGCTTCCCCCCGTAGCATTAAAGTAAATATGCTCGCCCTTTACTATCGTAGTGTCGTTACCGGCAAAAGGTGTGAACTGCTCTATAGCTATTTGTTTTATGGCAGTGTCCACGCATCCTTTCACATTAGTAGCAGCAAGAGAAGCATAATAAATACCACCGCGTGCATAACTATGTGCCACCGTTCCACTATCCGATGTAGTGCCATCACCAAAACTATACAAATAACCGCTTATAGGTTTGTAAGTAGAAAAGGTCTGATCGGTGAACGTAACAGGCGACCCAGGACATTGCAGACCACTGAGCCCGAAATTAGCTTTGAAAGTAGGATACACCTTTACCAGCCGGGTTATACTATCAGGGCAGGTAGACTTATTGTTCACAACAAGTGTTACGCTATAAGTTCCGGTATCTGGGAATGTGACGGTAGGCTCAAACTCTGTAGATGTGCCACCAGGAAAGCCAAAGTTCCAATTATACGCAAACCCACCAATACTGGTATTGATAAAATGCACGTTGAAGTTGGTACAGTTGACCAAGTAAGTATTAAATTCTGCTGATAACTGAGGTATATTGGCTACCACTGCTTTTGAGCAATTGGTGACCACAAACTGGAACTCGCGTTTAACTGTATTGATATTGACCCCATTGCGCCACTCCAGACAGCAAACTGTGACCACGTACCTGCCCAGCAGGCTTGGTGTACCTGTTATTAGACCAGAGACCGGGTCTATCTGTATTGGGGGCACTCCAGCCATTGGTTTTGAATAAGAGAACGGCGCCACATAGGCGACCGGTGTATAAGGTGGTGGCGCTGGTGTAGGCACAGCATCGGTTTCTGCGCCGCCTATATAAGTATCACAAAACTGGTAGCTGAGCGAGTCGCCATCGGCGTCGGTAGCTGAGTTATCATAATACAGCGGGTTGTTGATACAAATGATCTGGGGCGGAAAATTTTTGTATACAGCGCTATTATTACATATTGCTACACTGGCTGGTGGTATATCACAATAATATGTAGCACCTATCTGGCTGGGATTTACCAGGTTTATGATGCTGGCATTGCGGCAGCACCGCTGATATACGATCTTGTATCCTGTAGTATTTGGTGGCAGAGAATATTTTATACGGAATGTTTTTTTGCGCAGGCAGGTGGCAGGTGCATGGTCTATGCATGCATTATTAAAGTTAGTTGGTACAAGGATGTTATCATCGGGCAGGAAGAATGCCGAATCATGATAACCTGGGTCACTGCTTACGTTCACTATTTGCCCCTGAGTGTTGAAAACTCGTCCCTCACCATCATAGGCTCTGAATATTGCAGGGTTATCCTCTGCTATTGCTTCCGGAAGACCATTGAGACAATCTTCGTAAATGGTGATAGAGACAGTATATACATTATTTCCAGAACACGTATAGGTAACCTCGCCACCCACAATATGTGAAGCACTGGCACGAAATGAGACAATTAATAACAACAGTACCAGAAATAATTTATGCTTCATTATATATTTACCTTATCTACCGTAGCAATAACTAAAAAACATACCAAGGTCAACTACAAGCTGCTGTGGATACTCTATCATACTCATGTGCCCACAATTCTTATATAAATTTACAAAATTAATCGGGGCTATACTACATTCTTTTGTCATCTTCGCTACCGGCAATACGGTATCTACTTCACCTAATATCCATTGTACAGGAAACTTCGCGTGCTCCAGTATACCTGTCGTATCCCTGCGCTTCATCATAGCAGTATAAAAACCTATGAGTGCCACCGCCGGTACTTGCAAACTTTTCTCTGTTTGCTTGGCTACGCCTTCAGGATGCACTTTTCTAAATGCAGGAGAGAAAAGATTGGGTACCATTTGCATAATGAACGCTTCCCGCCCTCCCTTTCGTATGATATCTATCACCTTCTTCCTTGTCGCTTTCTTCTCCTCATCATCTGCAGCCGTAGTAGAGTGCACCATGTTGAGTCCCTTTACTGTAGCAGGATATTTTTCTGCAAATGCAGCTGCAACGTAGCCACCCATAGAGTGGCCTGCTAACACAGCCTGTTCTATATGCTCTTCCTGCAGAATAGTATATATCTTATCTGCAAGTCCCGCAATGGTCACTTCTTCTGTAGCAACTTCATCACCACCGGCACTTGCAAGATCGGGCACTATCATAGTAAACCCAGACAAGCTATTATATACTTGCTCCCACAATGTGCCATCGGCCGGAAAACCATGTAGCAGAACAACTGGTGGCCCCTGGCCAAACTTGCGATATACTAAAGACGTAGAATTGCTTTTTTTGATACTATATTTTTATGTAAAATTAAAACAATGGCATTTGCAAAGTGCTGTCCATGTGGCGAGCAATGCTTTTTTTGCAGGATCTTAATATTCTCTTAGATATTATGCAGGTACCACCTCTTCTGATGCAATAGACGCTACCTTTTTCGGATTACCTGCCTGTCCTTTCCTATTATATATGCTGCCATATACACACAACAGCGACAACAGCAGTGGAGACATCTCCAACAGCAACATTTGCTGTATACGCAGTATATGCACTATCAAAGATGCCAGCAGCAGCACGATAGCTATAACTGCATACCTATCCTTGCTTTTCCCCCTATTGAAAGTGAATGCCAGAATAAGGTTTGTAGGCAATGCCCAAAGCAAGCTATAGTTATTCTGGCATCCCTGGTGGTCTGTTCCAAACCACATTACTATTACCAAACATCCCAGCAGGCCGGTTATCAAAAGCAGTAAAGAAGACATGATCATACCCAACACTCTCAACCTTTTTACAAAAAGACCAGAAATGGTAAGTATTGCTATAACAGTGGTAAGCATCAGCGGGCCATCGGGTACTGGTGGTTTCACTGGGCTACCGGGCAATATTAGTTTTGCAGGGGTCACTACATGTTTCCCATCTACGGTGGCGTTCTCTAATCCGTCCCTTAAAAAATCGGGAAGGAACATCACGTCCTTATTGGTCATCACCTTATCTATCCTGCTGCCCAATAGTATGTTTATCCCGAAACGCTCCCATAGCTGCCGGTAAAAATATCTATTGATGATATCGCGAAACGTCATCTTACTATCGGGTGGCAGCACTGCTGCATAGTGGAACTTAGCGCCAAACACTTTTTCATCGGGCAATATATCGCGGATGCGGGTAGCGCAGTTATCGAAAAAGAAATCGTACTTGTAATATTTATTCTCATCCAGCGCGTTGTTTTGCAAGAAAGCATAAACCTGCTGCTTTTGAGCACCTGTCATGTCAAACACCTGCTCCTGCACACTTCTGTGGGCATCCACATATTCAGGCATGAACTCGTTGAACGGACCGTATGAAAGAAAGTAAGGTAATTTGCCCCGCATAAAAGCCAGCTCAAAGCCTTTATCAAAGCCGTTAAAGGTGCCGTAGTTAAACACCATATCCGTATGGCGCTGGCTGTCTATAATGCGCACCGCATCGTGCCCGAAGGTTTCCCATATCTCATCGCCTGCGCCACAGGTAAGCAGGCTGATACGTAGGTGGCTGCTATCGGCCTGTGCATAGGAGGCTGCGCATATATGCAAGGAGATAAAAACAAGGAACAGTTTTCTTAGCATGGTCAAAAATAACAAAAGGCTGCCAACATGTGGCAGCCTCAATTTCAATTTTATATCAACATCTTTTATGCTGCTGGTTCTTCACCGGCAAACACGGAAGAAATGTATTCGCGGTTGAGGCGGGCAATGTTCTCCAGCGATATGCCTTTAGGGCATTCAGCTTCACAGGCGCCAATATTGGTGCAACTGCCAAAGCCTTCGGTATCCATCTGCTGTATCATGTTCACGGCACGGCTATTGCGCTCAGGTTCGCCCTGTGGCAGCAATGCCAGGTGCGATACTTTAGCTGATACGAACAGCATTGCAGATGTATTAGGGCAGGCTGCAACACATGCGCCACAACCTATACAGGTAGCAGCTGCAAAAGATTCATCAGCTCTTTGTTTATCAATAGGCAACGAGTTTGCATCTACTGCATTACCAGTGTTCACTGATATGTAACCGCCAGCTTGTATGATACGGTCGAATGCAGAACGGTCTACTACGAGGTCTTTAATGACCGGGAAAGAATTGGCACGCCATGGCTCTACCACAATGGTATCTCCATCCTTGTATTCGCGCATGTGCAACTGGCAGGTAGTATTGTGGTGCCAAGGGCCATGGGCGCGACCGTTGATGTACATGCTGCAAGCGCCACATATACCCTCACGACAGTCATGGTCAAATGCCACAGGCTCTTTATTTTCAGCTACAAGTTGCTCGTTCAGTACATCGAACATCTCCAGGAAAGACATTTCAGAAGAAATATTTTTTACCTGGAACGTTTCAAAACTACCCTTTGCTTTATTGTTCTTTTGACGCCAAACTTTCAGGGTCAAATTCATTGTATTGTGTTCCATAGCAATTATGGTAAATTGAAAATGAATAAATTATTTATAACTCCTCTGGCTTGGGTGCACCACATCAAATATCAGTTCTTCTTTGTGCAGTTCTTCCTGGCTGTCGCCTTTGTATTCCCATGCAGCTACATAGCTGTATAGGTCATCCTGTCTCATCGCCTCACCATCGGGCGTTTGGTACTCTTCGCGGAAGTGGCCGCCACAACTTTCGTTACGGTTCAGCGCATCCAGGCACATCAGTTCGCCCAGCTCTATAAAGTCAGCCACACGGCCAGCCTTGTCCAGCTCAGGGTTAAATTCATTTATATCGCCCGGCACTCGTACATCGCTCCAGAATTCTTTCTTCAATGCCTGTATCTCGGCAATAGCTTCTTTAAGCCCTTTTTCGTTGCGGGCCATCCCACACTTCTCCCACATTATCTTGCCCAGCCTTTTATGGAAGGCCTCTACACTGGTCTTACCCTTTATGCTCATCAGCTTGTTGATGCGGTCGCTTACTTCTTTTTCAGCAGCAACGAATGCAGCGTGGTCAGTAGGTATAGCCTTAGTGCGAATATCGTCAGCAAGGTTATTACCCATTGTGTACGGTATCACGAAGTAACCATCAGCCAGCCCCTGCATCAGTGCAGATGCACCCAGGCGGTTGGCGCCGTGGTCGCTGAAGTTGGCCTCACCTAATGCATACAATCCAGGAACAGTGGTCATCAGCTCATAATCTACCCACAGGCCACCCATTGTATAGTGTACCGCGGGATATATGCGCATAGGCATTTTGTATGGATCCTCGCCTGTTATCTTTTCATACATCTCGAACAGGTTGCCATATTTCTCTTTTACCACAGCTTCTCCAAGTGCACGTATCGCAGTAGCATCTGCATTGTGCTGACCTTGTTTGTTCGCTTCGATCTTACCGTAACGCATTATAGCTGCGGCAAAATCAAGATAAACTGCCATCTTAGATGCACCTACGCCATAACCTTCATCACAACGCTCTTTAGCTGCACGGCTGGCTACATCTCTCGGTACCAGGTTACCAAACGCAGGGTACCTCCTTTCCAGGTAGTAGTCGCGTTCTTCTTCTGGTATTTCACTTGCCTTGCGGGTGTCATTCTTTTGTTTAGGTACCCATATACGCCCGTCATTTCTCAATGATTCAGACATCAGGGTCAGTTTACTTTGGTGATCACCACTTACAGGTATACACGTAGGGTGTATCTGTGTGAAGCAAGGGTTACCAAAGTATGCACCTTGTTTGTGTGCTTTCCACGCTGCGGATACGTTAGACCCCATAGCATTGGTTGACAGGTAGAATACGTTACCATACCCACCGCTGCACAGCAATACCGCATGCCCAAAATGGCGCTCCAGCTCACCCGTCACCAGGTTACGGGCTATGATACCACGTGCTACACCATCTATTTTTACCACGTCCATCATTTCATGGCGCGAATACATTTCTACATTGCCCAAGGCTACCTGGCGCTCCAGAGCCTGGTAAGCGCCTATCAGCAATTGCTGGCCGGTCTGCCCTGCTGCGTAAAAGGTACGTTGTACCTGTGTACCACCAAAAGACCTGTTACTGAGCAATCCACCATATTCACGTGCAAACGGTACACCCTGCGCTACGCACTGGTCAATGATACTCGCACTCACTTCGGCAAGGCGATATACATTCCCTTCACGGGCACGATAATCACCACCTTTTACTGTGTCGTAAAACAGGCGGAATGTACTATCACCATCATTCTGGTAATTCTTTGCGGCATTGATACCACCTTGCGCAGCAATAGAGTGCGCACGGCGCGGACTGTCCTGAAAGCAGAATGCCTTCACTTTGTAGCCCATCTCGCCCAGCGATGCGGCAGCAGATGCCCCCGCAAGCCCTGTACCAATAACTATTATCTCTAACTGGCGCTTGTTGGCAGGATTTACCAGCTTGCAGGTAGATTTATATGTTTTCCATTTCGACTCTAACGGACCAGCCGGTATTTTAGAATTAAGTGGCATAAGAGGAAAATCGGATGTTTTAAAAAAATTAATTTAACCAGCCTGCTGCAAAACAAATAGGCATCAATGCAAAAATGACAGGTACTATGATAGCAAAGGCCACACCTATGGTCTTTATCATTCCTTTATAACGCTGCCTGCCCAGTCCCAGGGTTTGGAAAGCGCTATAAAAGCCATGTACCAGGTGCCATGCCAACGCGAAGCAACCTAAAAGGTATACTACAACTACCCACGGCATAGCAAAAGTTTCTTTCATCTTTGTATAAAGGTCCAGCTCACCGTTACCTGTTGTTTGTGAGAAACGGTTTGGCGCCCAGAACTGGGCAAGATGCACGACAAGGAAAAGCAATACTAAAGTCCCCAGCAATGCCATAGAGCGGCTATACCATGGGCTTGTTTTATTACCGGGCATTACCGCATACTTTACGGTGCGGCGAGACCTGTTCCTTGCCCAAAGCAACAGCCCCTGCACAATGTGCAGTATCAAAAATGCGAACAACCCGATTTCCGTGATACGTATCACCGGATTATTACCCATAAAATGCGCAGCTTCATCAAACTGTTTGCCACCGTCGTTCCAGAATATCTGGGCGTTCACGTAGCAATGCACTACAAGAAATATAATAAGGAATAAGCCGGTAAAAGCCATTTGCAGCTTTTTACCGATAGATGTAGAAAAAGAATTTTTCCAATTCATAAAATCCGGAAATGTTAGAAGTGTAACGGTTTTGTAAGATCTCCGCAAAGATAATACGCTAACGTTGAAAAGTTATAATAACCAACAAATAAGATAACTAAATAGTTGACACTGTTACAAAACACGTTTTCACATTCGGGAATATTTTAGTCTCCATCGCCCAGCCGCAGCATCCTGTTGTCTATAAGTTGAAAGAAAAGATTGGGCTGGAACGTACGCCAGTTATCCACTTCGAACAATTTTACATATCTGTCTATGTGCGATCGATTAAAATCATATTGGGTTTGCACGGGCATATTCACGGCTGCTATCCAGCCACCTTCTTCCTTTATATCCTCGTACCATTCCTCATAATAATCATCCTCACTGCTGTGAAAATTCAAAACATTCTCACATACCAAAATGTATTTATCTATCTTTTCTGCTATCATTAGGTCTATAACAGACCTTTTTAGTTGCATTATGTCGTTCTCCACTGCATCGTTCCACTCACCTATCAGTTCTATTATAGCAAAGTTCAGTTCATAGTCCACAAATAATATTTTCAGGTATAGTGTCTTCGACCCGAACTCGTCCCATTGGGGATGTATGTAATAATTGTAAACGGTATTGCTGAATTCAAATTCGCTATACTCCCTGCCATAAAAAGGGGATAGCTCATCTTCTTCAGCCATATATAAATGTCTCCAGTTAAAAAATGGTTCTATTTCGTGCATCTGTCCACGCTTATATTATCAAATGATCAATCCTTCACGAGCTTTTTGGGTACTCCCAATACACCGTTTATAGCTATACGCACAAAATACATGCCTGGCGATAATGTTGTTATATCTATGGTACTATCATTAGCTGATATACCTTGTTTTACCGTGCGCCCGGCAATGTCTGTAATTACATACGCTGCATAAGTATTGTTCGCGAACCTCAGCTTTATGTTATTCTGTGCAGGGTTTGGGAATATGCTCCATTCAGGTGTAGCGCCTGTTAGTACATTCTGTACTGCGCTGCTCCATACCGGTTGGCCCAGCAGTGGCCTCATCATTATAGCTCCGCTGTACTGCGATGATGCCCATTGCCCCAGCACATTAAAATAAGCATGGTTACCGCCCACCCTATTGGCATCAAAGCCAAAATACAGGGTATCGCTATAGGCGGGCTGCCTTGTACTCAGGTAAAATACACCTGCCGACAGCACCACTGGCGTATCCAGACTATATGTCCAGAAACCACCCAGCGTATCAGAATAGGCCGGGGTCAAATAATCCTGCTCGTACAGTTTATGGTCTACATAATTCGCGTTAACCCCGGCAAGCGAACTATAAACCAGAATAGAGAACTGCTTATATGCAGGCGGCGGTGCCTGCCGTCCAAAATAGATGGCCACGCCTCTTAAGGTATCAGGCCTGTTCAGGTGATATTCAACAGCCAGGCTGCCGGGATAGTTCTGCGACAGATCGAGATAATAACTCAATTCTGCACTGCCATCATCATAGGCAAGATAATTGTCAAACACCTGGTCGCATACTATGGTGTCATTAGGCCTTGGGTCCGTTGCATTTACCGGCCCTATAAAATACTTATTCTCGAACACCACCTTATTATACAAACCGGTAAGAGGTATAGTGTTAATATAGGTATTGTAGCTTAGCTGCTGTGTTTGCTGCGGAGCACCTACAGTACTGCTGACAGGGCTTGTATATAACGGTATATTCGTTGTGAGTTCAGTGGCTGTGTACCCATATGTTATGGGTTGGGGTGTTGTATAATTATTCCGCAGGCTATCTGAAAATGAGCCAGCCCGCTCGCCGCCAGGGTTGGCCATGAACTGCCTGTAGGGCATGTACGTATAATCATTGAGCAAGTAGGTAGGGTTTGCAGTGAAAGCCACATCGTTCACTGCGGTATCATACACGTTCCTGCCACTATTCAGCCGTATGTAGTCTATGTTCCATACTGCATCGCTGTAATTAAGCGCAGCAATATTCACGAACCGGAACTGAAACCCACTGAAAAACACATTGCTATCTGTAATGGGTACCATTACCTGCTGAAAAGGCAAAAGTGAAGAACCTGGTGCCGACCATACCACCTCCCAGTCGTTATTATTTTTATGAAGGAGCAGCATAAAAGAATCGGCAGGAGTAGGCGAAAAACCATTACCCCCCGGCTGGTAAAAGAAGCTCAGGTAAAGACTATCGGCAGGTGTATATGTGCTTAGGTCTATGACCTGTGAGGTTAGGCTATCTGCAAATCTGAAATTATAATTGCTAAAAGAATCGTAGGGTATACCTATGCTATTCAGCGCATCAAAGGTGGCTACACCCCTGCTTATAGGGCTTACACACATAGTGTTATTGATATACACTTCATTGTCCACCCACTTGGTACTATCGGGATATGGGCCGTAGCCGGTGAAATCCTCGAAAAAAGGTAGCGTCAGCGCTGTTGTTTTAGCAAGGGCATTTTTTATTTGTGGCCGGGTGTGCCGCAGCGCCTCGTTACTGCGCAGGGGCGCCAGGTGTTCCTGCGCCGTTACTTCGTTAAGCCCAGCTATAAAAAGGATATATATGAGACACTTTATTATTTTCACTGTGGTGGTTCATTTTGTCCGCTCCCGTTATTAACGTCCTGGCTACCCTGATTAGTATTGTCATTTATCGTTCCAGGGTCATTTGCTGCTCTTGGCGGGTTTTTATTCATTTGTATCTCTTCGGGCGTCGGGTTTTGCTTCACATACACACTTATCACATCGCCTTGCTTCATTCGGGTAGGCGCCCCCACCTCATTAATAGCTTTAGGGCTTTGGTTGTATATCACCGCGGTTGCAGTGTCGGTTATAGCGCCATCGGTTATTAGCACATATTGCAGTCCATTGCCGGTCAGGTTGTTCACTCCTTCATCCACACTATACCCTATCACATCTGGCACGCTCAGCTCGGTTATACCCAGGCCATCACCTATCACCAGGCTTATTCTGCTGCCCTGCGGCACTACATCTCCCGGTTTTACTTCTTTACCATTATATAGTTGCGCCAGTACTGCACCTTTAGCTATATCAGGCTTCATAGTAGTATCGCCCAGGAACAATTTGTTGTTCCTTAATATCATTTCAGCACTGCGAAACGATAGGCTCACCAGGTTGGGCATCGGCGTACCCGGTGCTACGGCTTTATTTATGGTCAGAAACACGGTGCGGCCCTTCTTGACTATCGACCCACTATCTGGCATTTGCGACAGAACCATGAATGGTTGCAACTTAGGGTCATATGTTGAATCCAGGTACACATCAAAGCCGGCATTCTTCAGGTCTGCCATTGCTCTGCTTGCATTCTTCCCGCATTCTCCTGGTATGGCCACTTCTTCACCATGCCGCGTTATCCACCGCAGGCTGGCAAAGAACAACATATATAGTGTAGCACAAAGCAGCAATACCACCACCAGGTTAAATGCAAAAGTTTTTCTCATCGGACTTTTCATAGCCATTGCTGCCAAAAGTATATTTTTTATGTAGTTGGTTGCACCTTTGCCTGGGTCTTCAGGCAATCCTCAAGTATTGTACCATAAAAATCCTGCAGCGACCGTCCTGATGCTCTTACCTGCTGCGGCACAATGCTGTTCTCACTTTGGCCGGGCATAGTGTTCACTTCAAGAAAATATAGCTTATCCGTTCCTTTCTGCAATATAAAATCCATACGCACCACTCCACGGCAGTTCAGGTGCCTGTATATGTACGATGCTTTATTTTCCAGTTGCTCCCTCATATTGTCATCTATCAAGGCAGGCGTTATTTCCTTGGTCACACCGGGCGTATACTTGGCCTCGTAATCAAAGAACTCATTTTTGCTTTCTATTTCAGTAGCCGGCAGGGTGTACAGGTATCCACCCACTTTGTATACACCTATGGTCAGCTCCCGGCCTTCTATAAATTCCTCTATCAATACCTGGTCATCTTCCTTAAATGCCTTTTCTATAGCAGGGAAAAGATCCTCTACCGATTTCACCTTACTCACACCCAGGCTGCTGCCGCTTTCATTAGGCTTCACAAATACCGGCAAGCGCAGTTCATCCAGCACAGCGCCCATAGAGTAAGGTTCGCTCTTTATCAGGTGAACCGAATTAGCGATATGTACCACATTAAAGGACTTCACCACTTTATTGCAATAGCTCTTATTAAAGGTAAGTGCTGATACTATGGCGTTGCAGGATGTGTACGGTATCTGCAGCATATCCAGGTAGCCCTGCATCCGGCCATCTTCTCCAGGCGTGCCATGTATGGCAATGAACACAGCATCGAATACTATCTTTTCTCCATTTATGGTAAGCGAGAAATCATTCTTATCTACAGATATTTTCCCTTTCTTGGCTTCGTGCCACCAGTCATCGCGGGTCACAATTATCTTATAGGTATTGTACAGGGTACTGTCCAGGTTCTGGGCTATGGTTTCAGCGGTCTGTATCGAAATGGCATATTCTCCTGAGTAGCCGCCTGCAAGCAAGGCAATATTTTTCTTCATGGATAACTTTGAAGGTTATTACTTCCAAAGGTAATAGAATTTACCTGCAAGGATAAAGGGTGTGGTAAATAGATAGAAAATTTTACAGGAATTTATGAAGTCAGCCATCCGTAGCATTTCTGCATAAAAAAACGGCGCACCTTTTTTGCGCCGTTTTATCACATAGCCTATATAAAAATTACATTCTTTCTATTATCCCTGCTATACCCTGCCCTCCACCAATACATGCAGTAACGATACCATATTTTTTATCCAGGCGTTTCAGGTCGTGGAGTATTTGCACAGTAAGTTTAGCGCCACTGCAACCCAATGGATGGCCAAGCGCTATAGCTCCACCATTTATATTCAACCTATTCTCATCTATCCCCAGGTTGCGCACTACAGCTATGGATTGTGATGCAAAAGCCTCGTTCAGTTCTATCAGGTCTATTTGGTCCAGTGTCATACCGGCGGCTTTCAATGTTTTGGGAACGGCCTTGATAGGCCCTATGCCCATTATGCGTGGGTCTACCCCGGCACTGGTGCAGGCTACCAGCCTTCCTATAGGTGTTAACCCTAATTGGTTCATCAACCGCTCGCTCATCACCAATACAAAAGCAGCCCCGTCCGATGTTTGGCTGGAATTGCCTGCTGTTACACTCCCTCCCTGTGCGAACACAGGCGGTAGTTTTGCCAGTGCTTCTATCGATGTATCTGCACGTGGTCCTTCATCTGTATCTACTATATATTCACGTTCTGCTTTTTTGCCTTTCTCATTCACATATATCTCTTTCACCGTTATGGGCAGTATTCCGTCCTTAAAGTAACCTTCCTTTATAGCGTTTATAGCCCTTTGATGCGAACGGTATGCGAATGCATCCTGGTCTTCCC
Source organism: Flavipsychrobacter sp. (assembly GCA_965276955.1). Lineage (GTDB taxonomy): Bacteria > Bacteroidota > Bacteroidia > Chitinophagales > Chitinophagaceae > JABDEZ01. Next base: position 29,808 of record CBDIBP010000041.1, on the reverse strand, counting down.
TGCTTATTTTATAGTCCTGTGCCACTTGTTCGGCAGTAAGGCCCATGCTCAAGTAGTAGTCTGGCGTATCCTTGGCGTATTCGTAATTAGGCATTGTGCGCCAGCCCGCAGTGGGCACTAAGCTCATGCTCTCTGTGCCACCTGCTATAATGCATTCTGCCTGTCCTGTTTGTATTTTTGCGGTAGCTATGGCTATCGTCTCCAGCCCGCTGCCGCAATAGCGGTTCACAGTAAGGCCGGCAGCCCACTCGCCCACAGCTTTGTTGGCTATTATACGGCCCACCTGCAATCCCTGCTCTGCCTCTGGCACTGCATTTCCTACCAGCACATCGTCTACCAGTTGCGGATCCAGTTGCGGCACACTTGCTAATAAGCCCTTTATTACATCTACAGCAAGGTCTTCGGGGCGATAAAAACGAAAACCACCACGTTTTGACTTACCAACTGCTGTGCGGAAACCTGCCACTATATACGCTGTTTGCATATGCTACGAATAATTGACCTTGTAAGGATATTAAAGTTAACGAAAGGTACTTAATGAAACGGTATCCCTTCATGATTTTTAACTCATATTCGATAGGCACACTCTATTGTGGCATCATTTTTCAATGTCTTTATAGCTGTACGCTATCAGTAACTTTGTAAATTTAGCATTATGGAAAAAGGAAGAACACTTGTGTTAGGAGCATCAGAGAACCCAGGCCGGTACAGCAATATGGCCATGCGTCGCTTGAAGGAAAAAGGCTATGATGTAGTAGCGATAGGCAATAAAAATGGCACTGTGAATGGAATAGAGATAACTACAGAACATTTACCACTTACCGAGGTGGAAACAGTGACCCTGTACCTGAACCCCACCAACCAAAAACCTTACTACGATTATATTATAGGGCTTAAGCCTAAGCGCATCATCTTCAACCCCGGTACAGAGAATGAAGAACTGGAACGCATGGCTGCAAAAGAAGGTATAAACGTGCTGGAATCTTGTACGCTGGTGATGCTCAGCACCGGCCAATATTAGTTGATCAGGGGCAGCGCATAAAGGTCCATACTTTTCCTGATCCTACTTAGCGACTCTGGCGTCATTCCCATCATAGACGCCAGGTATTTTAATGGCACCTCTGTAAATAATGCAGGATTTTGCGCGAACATATATTTATATCGCTCTTCAGCTGTTAGGGCAAGCAGGGAGAAGACCCTTTTCTCCATAAAGCCAAAGCACCTCGTCAATAATCGCCGCTCCAACTCGGCCCAATTAGGCATTACAACACGCAGTTCATCGTGATCCTTTTTACTGATCGTATATAGTTCGCATGCGTTGAGCGCCTGTATGTTAAAAGTACTGGGCTCGTCAAACACAAAGCTGTTTATGTCCGTTATTATATTGCCTTTGTAAGATATCCATTGGGTCACTTCCTTTTCTTCATGAAAAGCAAATACGCGCATCAGCCCCGAATTCTGGAAGCTGAACTTGTCACTTACCTTACCAGCCTTCAAAAAAAAGTCTCCTTTGGCAAGAATTGTAACATGAAAGTAGGACGCGAAAATATCCAGATCTTCGTCTGTAATATTCATGTACATACGTATATATTGCTTCAGATCCTCCATAAGTAAAAGTATTTCTTATCAAATATCAAGTTTTGACAATTATATCCCAAATACTTTTACCATAATTCATCACAAAAATCATTTCTATATGGTCATCGGTCATTTTGGGTTCGGGTTAGGAGCTAAAAAGTTTGCGCCAAAGCTGTCATTAGGTACAATATTCATTGCAGTACAGTTCGCTGATCTGCTTTGGCCCTTTCTGCTGTTGCTGGATATAGAGAAGGTTGCACCGCAACCCGGCAATAGCAAATTCCCATTCAATTTTATTTATTATCCTTTTTCGCACAGCTTGTTCATGCTGGCGGTATGGGGAGCCTTATTCGGCTTCATTTACTGGTTAATAAAAAAAGACTTCCGTTCTGCCCTCGTATTGGGCATATGTGTACTCAGCCACTGGGTACTTGACCTGGTAGTACACCATCCCGACCTACCCTTATTTTTGGGCGATTCAGAAAAAGCAGGGCTTGGCCTGTGGAACTGGCCTGTACTTACAGCAATAGTTGAAGGCATACTGTTTGTGGTCGGGTTAATGTTTTACCTCCAAACCACGAAGGCTAAAAATGGTGCAGGTAAATGGGGGCTGTGGACACTGGTAGTATTATTGGTACTCGGCCATATAGCCGGCAAGTTCTCGCCAGTGCCCACCTCTGTACATGCATTAGGCTGGGCAGCACAATACCAATGGATATACATACTGCTGGCCTATTGGGTAGATGCTAACAGGATAGTAAAAGAACAGGTCTCTTAGCCTGTTACTCTGCACTGTAGCTATGCCCCATCCATATGGTACCACCTATGCTATCCTTGGCTGCCCCGGTCACACTGCTCAGTACTGTGTTCTCTTCACGCCACCTTAGCGCACCTATCAGTGCCATCACCAGCCCTTCTTTATATTTTACAATGCTGTCGTCCGGTACTTCCACAGTTACCCCTAATGGGGCAAGGCTGCTTTTCAGCTGGGCTACCAAAAACTTGTTAAAGGCGCCACCACCTGTCACCAGCATATGGGCATCGCCTTGTGCGGGGTGTTGCTTCACTGCCCCGGTCACCTGGTCGGCTATATGGGCCACAATAGTGCGCAAAAGGTCAGCATTGCTGTGCGCACTCTGAAAGAGCATTGGGTATACCAGGCTCTGGGCATCTTCATTGCTTAGCGATTTTGGCGCAGGTCGTTTATAATAGGCCTGGTCGTTCAGTTCCGTTAGCACGTCCAGCAACACACTGCCCTGTGCGGCTATCAGCCCATCCTCATCCATTTCTTTACCATCATTTTTGGCCAGGCGGTTCAGTACCTGGTTGGCAGGGCATATATCATATGCCTGCAGCTTGCCGTGGCTCTGTATAGTAATGTTGCATATGCCGCCAATGTTCAAACAGTATTCATAATTGCCGAACAGCAGCTTATCGCCAATAGGCACTATAGGCGCACCCTGCCCCCCCAGCGCCACATCCAGCGCACGCAGGTTGTCTATTACCGGCAAACCGGTAAGTGCTGCTATCATGGCCCCATTGCCTATCTGGCAAGTGGTGCTGTTTGCAGGCTCATGCATTATGGTATGCCCATGACTTGCTATAAAATGTACCTTGTGGTCTATACCATATCTTTCTATAAAGGCATTCACCTGGTCGCCAAGGTACTTGCCATACTTTGTATGCAGGCGCAAAAATTCCTGCACCGGTTTGGTGGCTGCATATTCCAGTGCGTTCACCCACTCATCGGTATATGGTATGCAGTCTGCATGCAATATCTCAAATTTCCAGGCGCCGCGTACTTCTTCCAGTTGTGTATATACTATATCAAGTCCGTCCATTGAGCTGCCAGACATAAGGCCTATTACTTTGTATACCATGTTGCAAATTTAGTTTTTTCAGCATTAGCATACCAAGCCATTTAAAGGCGATCGAATGGGCTATGTGGCGCAGTTTTTAGATATCTGTATAGGAATTGATAATTTATAAATAAGATATGCACCCATACATTTTTGTACTTTTCCATAAATTGACATCATGAGCAATAGCATCCATAAAATTGGCATAATGACATCGGGTGGCGATAGCCCGGGTATGAATGCGGCAATAAGGGCAGTAGTACGCACCGGCTTGTATCATGGCATGGAGATATACGGGATAAAACGAGGTTACCAAGGCATGATAGAAGGTGACATTTTTAAGATGAGGACAACTGATGTTTCAAATATCATCAACAGGGGTGGCACTATACTAAAAACAGCACGCAGCAAGGAATTTCTCACTAATGAAGGTATGCAAAAAGCTTACGACCAGCTGCAAAAACATGGCATAGAAGCGCTGGTGCTTATAGGTGGCGATGGCACTTTTCGGGGTGCTGTAGCGTTTTTTGAGCAGCACACCATACCGGCAATTGGCATACCCGGCACTATAGATAACGACCTTGCGGGTACTGACTATACCATAGGTTTTGATACCGCGGTGAACACTGCGGTAGAGGCAATAGATAAAGTACGCGATACTGCGGAAGCGCATGACCGCCTGTTTGTAATAGAAGTGATGGGCCGCGATGCTGGCTACATAGCGCTTAACAGTGGCATATCTTGCGGAGCAGAAGATATATTGATACCTGAGCAGGTACATAATATAGATGATGTGCTCAACCGCATAGACCAGGATGAGCGCCGCAAAAAAACAGTACATATATTAGTTGTTGCCGAGGGCGACTATGCCGGCGGGGGCGCCAGAGAGATATTTGCCCGTATAAAAGAACGCTTCCCTTTGCTGGATACGCGCACTTGCATTCTGGGCCACATACAGCGTGGTGGGCCTCCCAGCTATGCCGACAGGGTGCTGGCCAGCAGGCTGGGCTTTGCTGCGGTAAATGCGCTTAGGGAAGACCGTACCCAGGTAATGGCCGGTATAGTGAACGGTGAATTGACTTTTACCCCCTTTAAAAATGCGATAAAGGAAAATACACCCATCAGCAAGGATATGCTGGAGATGATACATGTGCTATCGCACTAAAAATATATGGGAACACCTTTGGTGTTCCCATATAAAAAAAGCCCTTTGATCAAAAAGATCTTAGTGGCCTTTTGTTTTTTCAGAATGTTTCTTAGCAGCTTCTTTTGAATGGTCTTTTGCATGTTCTGCATGGCCATCAGCAGCATGTGCATGCGATGCAGCTTTTTCATCGTTACCTTCCTGGTGAGCTTTGTGTGCGCTACGATGATTCTTTGCAGCTTCTTCGTGATGCTGTGCTGCTTTTTCGTGATGTTCGTGTTTCATAAAATAATTGTTTGATTTATTTCATAAAACAAACGTGCCATTAAATTTTATTTTAATTAGACATAATAATTAATTAATGTTTGATCTACGGCTCACTTGGCTATCCGTACAATAAGCTTTACAATAAGAGCACATTACAGATATAATGTGCTTTATGTTATACAAAACTAAAATAAGAATGTACTTTATTTTTGCAAAACATAAAATAAGCTGGCCCCCCTCTATCTCTATCCCTTCAGCATCAATAGTGAGGAAACTATTTCCTTGAATGTTTGCAGTTCCTCACTTGTTGCAGGGCGTTTATATACATTCATGGCCGCTGCCAACCCGTATTTGTAGTTATATCCCGGATTCAGATATACTATATATTGGTAAAAGTCTCCCGGCACGTACTCCAGCTTCCCATATATTCTGTACTTGGGGTGTGTAATGTCTATATTACTCTCTTGCAGGTTGCTATATGCTTCTTTGTAGCTGTTTATGTTTTCTTCAAGGTCTTTATCAGTGAACTCGTCCTGCTTATAAAACACTGATAACTGTATCAGTGCTCCCCCACCCTTTATGCTATCTTCATTGGCATATAGTATAGCATTGGCTTTATATTCTGTAGCCAGTTTAGTATTGCATACCCATCCTGCTGGTGCTTTCAAAGTGAATATGAACCCGTTGCCGGTAATGGCTATGTTTTTCTTTTGCGCGGTATCAGGCACACCGGCCCATGCAGTATGCACAATAAGCAACAATAAAAGAAAAAAGATATATCTCATCTGCACCATCACGTTCTTATTAAATACTATTTATAATAAAGGCTACGTATCCGCAGCCTTTATTATAAACGTATGTAGCAGCATAACTACTATACAACTGTTTCAGTTTGTTTCTGTTTCATAAATTCCATCGCCTTGTTCACCATGCTCTTAGAGCCTATAAATACTGGTGTGCGTTGGTGCAGTTCTTTAGGCATTATATCCAGTATATTACCATCACCATACATTGCTTTTCCCCTGGCGGCCTCTATCAGGAAGGCCATAGGGTTGCATTCGTATTGCAGGCGCAACTTTCCTTTTGGCGACGAGCTATCTGCAGGATACATGAATATGCCACCTTTTATAAGGGTACGGTGCATGTCTGCCACCATAGAGCCTATATACCTGTGTGAATATGGGCGGCCCTCTTCCGGTTTGTTTTCCATGCAATAGTTAAGGTAGGCACGCAGGTTATCATCATAATAGGCGCTGTTGCCTTGGTTTATGGAGTAGATCTTTCCTTTGTCCGGGCACACCATATTGGGGTGAGACAGGCAGAACTCGCCTATAGAAGGTTCCAGTGTAAACCCGTTCACGCTCAGGCGGGTAGCATATACCATCATCGTGCTCGATCCGTATATCACATATCCGGCGGCCATCAGTCTGTTACCGGGCTGTAGAAAATCGGCCTTGGTACACGGTTTGCCCAGCTCGCTTATACGGCGGTATATGGCAAATATGGTACCTATCGGTGCATTCACATCAATATTAGATGAGCCATCCAGCGGGTCAAAAAGAACTACGTATTTTGAATTAGCTGAAAATTCATCATCATAACATACAATATCATCATTCTCTTCCGATGCTATACCGGCACAATCCATACCGTTCCTCAGTATGTTTATCAGCACCTCATTGGCATACACATCCAGTTTCATCTGCTCTTCGCCCTGCACATTAGTTGCACCATGCTTGCCCAGCACATCTCCCAGCCCTGCTTTGCGCACCTGCTTGTTTATCATCTTCGATGCCAGCCCTATATCGCGCAGCAGTGAGGAAAGCTCACCTGTTGCCAAAGGGAATTTCCTGGTTTCCTGTATCGTAAATTCATCAAGTGTCAGTAACTTATTAGGTGCTGCCATTAAAAATGTGTTTATAATTATATATTTAGATCTGCTGTATTACTATTTAATACAAAAGTAATAAAGATGTGTGGAAAACTCTGCGTTATCTTTGGCAACTTATCGGGGTAAATACAACGTCTTTATTGGTATTCTGCCTTTTCATTTCGGGATCGTAACACAACCTATCCATGCTTCACTATTATAAAAATGTAGATAAACAAACCATACAAATAGATAAGCCGGAGGGAGCGAACTGGATAAATGTTACCCCGCCATTCGAACAGGATGAGATAAACAACCTCAGCAATGCACTAAATGTGCCTCGCGACTTCCTGAACGACACATTGGATATAGAGGAGAAATCAAGGTATGAGACCCAGGACGGTGTAAAAATGATCATCATAAAAACACCTGTCGAGAATAGGTCTGTGAATACGAGCGATGCTTACTACCTCACCATCCCTATATCTATCATTATTACCGCAAACAACCAGATCATAACGGTCAATTCTTTCGACAACGCGGCCATTCATTTATTCCTCGGGTCGTTCGCCAAGCGCCACCCGGAAAAGCCAAATATGATGGTGCTTAAGATCTTTGAAAAAGTGATCTGGGATTATATACACGTCCTCAAAGATATCAACCACAAGCGCGACCAGCTGGAGCAGAAGCTGTATGACTCTAACCGCAACTACGAACTACTGCAGATAATGCGGGTGCAAAAAAGCCTGGTATATTTTGTAAATGCCCTGCGCAGTAATGAGCTGCTGCTTATGAAAATAGAACGCACCAACTACATTCAATGCAACGATGATGAACTGGAATTTCTTTCAGATCTTGTAGTAGAGTTCTCACAGGCCCTTGAAATGGCGAACAACTATACCAACATCCTCAGCAGTACTATGGATGCATTTGCCAGCATCATCAACAACAATATGAATATTGTGATGAAGCGGCTTACAGCCATTACCATTATACTTGCAGTACCCAACCTGGTGATGGCATTCTTCAGTATGAATGTTACCTTCCCCATGCAAAATACGGTCAAGGGCTTTTACCTGGCCATAACTCTTGCGGTCATAGTATCATTTGCCACAAGCTGGTACTTCAATAAAAAGCGCTGGTTTTAGTTACCCATTTTAAACACTACCGCAAAATGAACAAACGCTTTAATATTCGGGTATATGGTATCTGTATAGCCAACAACGAACTACTGGTTAGTGAGGAGCCATTTAATGGCAACCTGGTCACCAAGCTACCTGGCGGCGGTCTGGAATGGGGAGAGGGAACTATAGATTGCCTCAAGCGGGAATGGAAAGAAGAACTCGACATCGATATAGAGATAACAGAACATTTTTATACTACCGATCATTTCATCAAGTCGTGGTTAGACGATTCTCAGCTTATAAGCATTTATTACTTAGTGACCATGCAGAAAAACACTCCTATTGTCAACAATGTGGCAGGTGAGCGCAGCTATTGGATAGACATAGCAGAAATAAGTTCAGAAACTTTCACCCTCCCGGCCGATAAAATTGTGGCAGGAATGATAAAAGAAAGATACAAATGAAAGATGCCTGATAAGGTTATAGAATATACTTAAGTTGTTGTTAATACATGATTATCTAATAGCCGTACCTTTGCAACGCTTTTACCTTACTTTATGAAATTACTCCTACATTATTTAAGCAAGTATAAATGGTTGGTCTTTCTTTCTCTACTGCTTGCTACCGTCAATCAGGTATTTTCTTTATTTAATCCATGGTTCCTGGGCCATTTCCTTATAGATAAATATGCCCGCCATGCAGACACGCTCACTGCCAACGTTTTCTTCCCCGGCATTCTTGGTGCTTTGGGTCTCATTATAGGCGCAGCAATGGTTTCCAGGATTGCTAAGGCTTTCCAGGATTATACAGTAAATGTTGTGATACAAAAATTTGGAGCCAACATATATACAGATGGCCTTAAGCATGCCCTGCGCCTGCCCTATCAAGACTTTGAGGACCAGCGTAGCGGAGAAACGCTTTCAGTTTTGCAAAAAGTGCGTGCAGATTGCGAAAAGTTCATTATGAATTTTGTGAATGTATTTTTTGTAACTGCGGTAGGCCTTGTATTTGTACTGTTCTATTCTTTTACTTTAAGCCCGCTATTACCTGTTATTTATGTTGGTGGTGCAGCAATACTCAGCTTCCTTACTACTACATTAAGTAAGAAAATAAAGGTCACCCAGAAAAAGATAGTTACAGAGACCAATGCCCTTGCCGGCTCTACTACAGAATCTCTGCGTAATATAGAGTTGGTAAAAAGCCTTGGGCTTACCCAGCAGGAAATAAGAAGGTTGAATACCACAACATATAGGATACTAAAACTGGAACTCAGTAAGGTCAAAAGTATTCGTACCATTAGCTTCATACAAGGCACATTTGTGAACTTTCTGCAGCAATGCATCATGTTTGCCCTGCTGTACTTTGTATTCCATAAAACCATTACTGTAGGCCAGCTCATCACTATGCAGTTCTACATGTTCTTCATCTTCGGCCCATTGCAGGAAATTGGGAACGTTATTTTGTCTTATAGGGAAGCCGAAGCATCGCTGAACAATTTGCAGGAACTCATGTCACGCCCGGTTGAGGTAAAACCAGAACACCCTATACACATAGACGACATCCAGGATATCCGTTTCGATATGGTGAAGTTTCAGCATCAGAGCGCCACCCGCCCTGCCCTGGAAAGTATCTCTTTCGAGGTAAAAAGAGGAGAAACAATTGCATTTGTTGGCCCATCAGGTTCAGGCAAGACCACTTTGGTAAAGCTGCTTGTAGGCTTGTATCACCCGGTACAGGGCAACGTTTTCTATAATAAATTCAATAACAATGAGATAGACTTTGATGAGCTGCGCCACCAGATAGGTTTCGTTACGCAAGACACACAGTTATTCTCTGGCACTATCAAAGAAAATCTATTGTTCGTCAATCCTTCCGCTACCGATGAACAAATAACAAGCACCCTGCACAAGGCCGCCTGCGAGACCCTGCTGGCGCGTGCCGAGAATGGTATCAACACCATGATAGGAGAAGGTGGTCTTAAGCTATCAGGCGGCGAAAGACAAAGGCTATCCATAGCCCGTGCATTACTGCGATTCCCTAAGCTAATGATATTTGACGAAGCCACCTCTGCACTTGATTCTCTTACCGAAGAAGAAATATCGCAGACCATCCGCCAGATAACCGAACAGCGCGAGCACATAACTATTATGATAGCGCACAGGTTATCTACCATTATGCATGCAGACCGTATCTATGTGCTGGAAAAAGGCAACGTTATCGAGACCGGAACTCATCAGGACCTGCTGGCCGAAAAGGGCCTTTACTATGCCATGTGGCGCCAGCAAATAGGCGAGCGTAAAGAAGTGGCAATAAGATAAAAAAAAGACCATCACCCTTTTAAAAATATTTTTATTATTAAAGAGTAGCTATTTTCACACCTACGTGCGTATATTTGACCGTTATATTGCCAATAAATATACCTTTTTTTATCGCATGCAACAACGATCAGTAACAGTAGCTTATGCTGATGACCATACGATGGTGAGAGAAGGTATCAGCTCCTTTCTCAACTCCTTCAGTGAAATAAAGATCATAATACAAGCCGGCACAGGAAAAGAACTACTACGACAGTTAGAAGATGCTACAGAGCTTCCTGACGTATGCATGATAGATATTAACATGCCAGAAATGGATGGTTTTGATACCACGTTGGCCATAAAGGAAAGATGGCCGAACATAAAGATCCTCATACTTACCATATTTGACTCTGAACTATATATCATTCGCATGATCACATATGGTGCGATAGGCTACATGCTTAAAAGCAGCGATCCGGAAGAGTTGAAAAAAGCCTTGATAGCATCTTGTAATACTGGCTTTTACTATTCTGATGCCAACACCAATACCTTGATGCAACAAGTACGCGACCAGAAAAGGGAAATGCCGGTCATAACCCCTCAGGAAGCACTGTTCCTGGAACACGCATGCTCTGAAAAAAGCTATATAGAGATAGCGGAAGCAATGGGAACTACCACATCACTTCTTGATAAATATAGAGAGGATCTTTATAAAAAATTTGAAATGAAAAGCCGTACCAATCTGGCTTTACTTGCTGTTCAGTTAGGTATAGTAAAGACCGAAATGGTCAATAAAATATAAATGCATACAGTATGAAGAACACACTACGTTTGCTCTTTATTGCAGGCACGCTTTTTACGGCATCTTGCTGCCAGCATGGCCCTGCTAATTGCAGCGCTAATGAAAATGTAATGGAGCGTAATAAAGGCAATGGCCATAAGGGTGGTGAGACCTCGCAGTTCATACCTGTAGACTCTGCCAATAAAATGATAAACAGCTACCTGATGAGTATAAATGGATATGCCAGCGATACAGCGCTTGATTGTATCATTGTAGATGCTGATATGCTTAGGGCCTATCTTGATGATAGTTGCAACGGAAAGATAGCAAAAGTGAAACTCATGCTTGCCCATACGCTCGACTATATCAATAATGGCAATGCTGGTGTGTATTGTGGCTACCAGCCTGGCGCACTTACCCTTCTCATTGCTGGTTACGATGCCCAGGGCAACTACATAGTAGCCAGCGGCAATACGTTGCTCGATCATGGGATGCCATGTCCTGCCTATTGCCCCAGATCAGGAAATGCATCGAATAACATGATAGTTACAACCCCGAGTAAAAACAAAAAGTGAAGCTATTATTTTTCTATTCTTATACCTACACATTTTTACTGTTCATCGTTGCTGTTATCGCGCTGTACAGGTTCAAGACCTTGGACCTCGCGGGTAAGATATTTAGCTTGTTGATAGTCACCACCAGCATTACAGAATGTGCATCGTTGTACTGTTCCCATTACTACCATAACAATATAGCTATCTATACCGTTTTTAGTGTCGTGCAAATGGTATTGACGTGCCTGTACTTCAATTATAGTGTAGATGTATTCTACAAACGCAATCTGGGGTATCACTTTGCCGGCATATCGATCGTTGTGGGGATATTGAACATTATTTACTTGCAGTCGCTCAATGCCCTCAATAACTATTACTTGGTGTTCGAATGTTTATGCATCATTTCAATGGCTTTATTCTCTTTTTTCAGGTTACTGCTCATGCACGAGCAATTACGGATAAAATATTATTTCCATTTTTGGCTGCCTACTTGCCTTGTGTTTTTCTGGAGTGTTACCTTTTTCTGCTGGTCTCTCTACGGTTACTTCCAGCACGCAGGTGTAAAGGATATTTGGATAATAGAAGTTGTGGTCACTACTACCAATATATTGACTTACAGCGCTATCGGCTTCCTTTTCTTATATTACCCTAAAATGAAAGAGAAATGCTGACCGACAAGTACATAATAGTAGTGTTCATTTGCGGTACCATACTATTCGTATTGTTTGTATTTTTCCTTATCGCATACCTGTTGGTACAAAAGAACAAACAAAATACGTTCCATCTCGAAAAGCAGCGGATGATCTACGATCATCAAAACAAACTACTGCACATAAAGGTCGATGAACAGGAACTGATAATGGAGCAAATATCAAAAGAGATACATGACAATGTAGGTCAAATACTCAGTTTCCTTAAAATGGATACAGCTGTAATACGGAAGCTGGCATACAATGAAGAACAGATCTCTTTGCTCGAAAGGCACAACGACCTTTTGACGCAAGTGATAAGTGGTATAAAAAACATTAGCCATACACTCAATGGCGACTATATAAAAGGCCAGGGCCTGCATGAGATACTAAAAAAAGAGCTGGACTATCTTAATGCCACAAAAAAGATAGCATGTACCGTTGAAATGGTAGGTACTTCAACACTCTTAAGCGCTGAAAAACAATTGGTCGTTTATCGCATAGCTCAGGAAGCTATTCACAACGCAGTAAAACATTCTAAGGCAACTACTTTATCTATCACTCTCAATTTTGGCACAGATGCGCTTGTAATGTCAATTACAGACAATGGTACTGGCTTTGAAAAAGAAAAGATATTTTCTTTTGACGGTATTGGTTTCATTAACATGTTCAATAGGGCTAAACACCTCAATGGCCAACTCGACATCCGCTCCGATGTTGGCGAGGGTTGCACTATTACACTCACTACCAGTTACGTAACATCCAATACAGGCACGCGACGCGAAGACTTTTTATATTAAGCAAATTAGGGCATAATACTCACGCCGCTCACATCCAGTTCTATTCCTTTTAGCAAGTAGTAAATGTTTTGCAACTGGTGCAGGTATTTACATTTAAATTGAAATTCACTGCCATCGCTTGCATATGTTACTACATCAGTAGCGTGTGTAAAACTGTGATATCCTTGTTCATCCCTAATATCAAGTCGCGAAGCTACAAAGCCTACCTCCTTTATTATTTCCGGTGTCAATAATACCGGCTCTACCTCATCAAGGCCTCTGTAAGCAATTCCTTTTTGTACTGGTCCATCTTCAAAAAATTCTACCCTGTGCTCTATGTTGGGAGATATATAGCCTATTTTATCAGGTAGTATCGCTGTTATTTCCACATTCAATGCAGGCAAAGTGATGGACGGATCCTTCAGGGCCGGGTTCCAGCATATGATGTTTCCTATTCTGTATTCAGCTATATGGACCATGGTAGGTTATTTGGGGCAATATAAAGATAGGGAGAAGCATCTTTATATATTCATTGACCGGCCTTTCATGTACCTTATTGTAAGATCATGTTTTTTAAGGGAACTGATCTATTTCATTCTTAGCCATCATCTTCAATAGTTTACATTAAGTACAATGTATTACAAAAAGAAATGGTGTAGAGTTGTTACACCCCACACCATTCTATAAAAAACGTTATCTCTTAGTTCTTATTAGCGTGTATCTCCATCTCGCTTATCAGGTTATCGGCATGTCCCATTTTGTCTATCAGGAACAATATGTAGCGCACATCGCAAACTATGGTCCTTTTATATTTCTTGTCAAAGGCTATATCACCGCTCATAGCTTCCCAGTTGCCATCAAATGCCGCACCTATCAGCTCACCATTGCCGTTTATACAAGGGCTGCCAGAGTTGCCGCCGGTTATATCATTATTGGTAATGAAGCACGTATGCAGTGTGCCGTCAGCATCCGCATAGCGGCCATAGTCTTTGTTCTTATACAGCGTTATAAGGTCTGCAGGCACGTCAAACTCGTCACTACCCGGTTTGTATTTCGCCATTAGGCCATCCAGCGTAGTATAGTATTTGTAGTGTACCCCATCTACCGGGTCGTAGCTTTTTACTTGCCCGTAGGTTATGCGCATAGTGCTGTTAGCATCAGGGTAAAACATTTTATCCTTCTTCCATACCATCAGCTCGTGCAGGTAGGTCTTGGCCAGTTCTTTTTTGTTGTTGTTATATTCTTCTACCTTAGGCAGCACACGGGTCAGGTACATTTTAGCAAAGCTGATACCGTACTGTGCGGCAGCATCATTCTTTATCTTGGCCAGTGTTGGCGAGTCGCAGAACGCGTTGAACTTGTTGCTGTCTATGAAAAAGGTGTTCTTCATCATATGGTCAGCATACTCAGTATACATCGCACTACCCCGACTGTTACCTTTCTTGTCCTTACCAAATTTCTTGAATATCACCTCTTCATATACGGTAGGCATCATATCCTTTGGCACCTGCTCGTAGTATAGTTGGGTCATAGCTGCGGTCAGGTCTCGTTCTGTTCCATAGTCAAATTCCTTCATTATAGCGCTTCTGCCTGCTTTCAGTTGTTTGATGTATATTTTTACAGAATCATCTTTCTTTTCTTCCAGCAGGCGTTGCAATGGCTCAAGCGCAGCACCCAGCCGCCCTAAAGAAGATGTGCGGAAACATTCGGCATAATAAGTGGCAGGTATGGCATATGGTGTGTAGTCATTAAATACGCTGGCATATTTATCCATAAGTCCTGCATCTTGCGGCGCATTTTCCCTGGCCCATGCTGTAAATTTAATTTCCTCTGCTTTCTTTTCTTCAACCACATTCAGCCTTTTCAGTTGTTCGGTCTGGCCTATGAAATATTTCCAGTAGTTGGCTATACGTGCATACAGCGATGTTATCTTTAAGTACACCGTCTTATCACTATCCATGTGCTTACGCATAATGCTCAGGCGCAGGTCGCGTATCTTCACTATCGCTGGGTTCACTGTGTTCACAGCAAGGCTCACACCATTACTCACCTCGTAGCGGTTGGTACGGCCTGGGTAGCCATATATCATAGCAAAGTCGTTCTGGTGTTCTCCTTTTATAGATATGGGCAAAAATTTCTTAGGCTTATATGGCACATTGTCTGCAGCATATGCAGCTGGCTCATTATCCTTACCCGCATACACGCGAAACATAGAGAAGTCTGATGTATGCCTTGGCCACATCCAGTTATCCGTATCGCCACCAAACTTACCCAGCGATTTGGGGGGGGTGCCTACCAGGCGCACATCCGTATATCTTTTATACACCAGTACTAATATCTGGTTACCGTTAAAGAACTCACGTACGTTGGCTACCAGCTTGCCATCAGCATTCTCTCTTTTCTCTATTTGCTTGGCTACGGTCTCAAACTTTTTGTTGTAGTCTGCACCTGTAGCATTGCCTACGGCTGCGTTTACCTCGGCGGTCACGTCTTTCACATATTGCAGGTATATTACCGTCACACCTTGTGCCGGTAGTTCCTCAGCCATGCTATGCGCCCAGAACCCATTATCAAGGTAGTTGTGCTGCACGGTGCTCAGTGTAGCTATGGCATCATATCCGCAGTGGTGGTTGGTCAGCAGCAGTCCTTTATCACTTATCATTTCAGCAGTGCACCCGCCGGCAAACTGCACTATGGCATCCTTCATGCTGCTGTGGTTTATGCTGTACAGGTCTTCCTTGCTCAGCTTCAGGCCCAGCCTTTGCATCTCGTCGTAGTTCTTTCCTATCAGCATAGGTATCCACATGCCCTCATCGGCACGTACCACACCTGTCATACATATGGCTATCAGTACCAGTAATACTTTTCTCATCAATGAATATTATTTTGTTATAAATATACTGCAAAGGGCAAAAGTATTAAATAAACAAGGCAACATACACCCCCTATACACGTTATTTTCATACAGCTCTTCATATAAATAAAATGCCACTTCATTTGTTTACATACAGAGTGTGCTTACTTTTACGCACACGATGGTCATAATGCGGAAACTTGTACCAATACTTATTGCTGCGGCATGTTCCTTGCTCATCTTGCCGTCGTGTCATACAGCTAAAAGAACAACACAGATCGCTGCACATACTGCCAAGAACCCTAAATTCATAGAGCATGTCAGCATTGGCGGCAAAAGCAGTAACAATATCCAGATGCACGTTATAGAAGGGGCCCATGCTTATCGCGAGCCCGATGGTACTATTGTGATAACTAAAAAGGAACGTGTAGAACTACAGGAAAAATTCGCTGCAAAGGTAGGTTTGCCCGATAAAAAGATACAGAACCTTTCTTTATACACTTTCATAAACCAATGGTATGGCGTGCCCTACCAGTTAGGCGGTACAGATATGGATGGTATAGACTGCTCGGGCTTTGCGCAAAAGCTATATGCCGAGGTATATGGTATCGATCTTGTCCGTACGGCATTCGAGCAATTTAGCCAGTGCAAACGTGTTAGTAATGCTGATAAACTGCATGAAGGCGATCTGGTATTCTTCGGTAGCAGAAAACACATTACCCATGTAGGTATATACCTGGGCAACAGGCATTTCGTACACGCATCTACTTCTGAAGGTGTGATGATCAGCAGTCTCGATGAACCCTATTGGCAGGCGAAATATACGGGTGGGGGCAAGATAGTAGGCGTTGAGGAGTAATACATACAGTTTTTAAAGTATCAGACAATGATGACTGCAATAGAAAGAAGAGCCAATACCGAGACCATTCTAAAACAACTGAATATACCATTGGGCAGTGAACTTCAGCTTACCCCGGAAGAAAGTGATACTACCATCCGCAGTGCTTCCGACATAGCAAAGCGGGTACTCATTCTCACTTATCTCAACATCGTTGCGCAAGTAGAAAGCTTTCGCGCACAGGTAGTAGCATCATTAAAAAATAAGGGACTTTGGGACGATGTATCCGGCAACGAGAAACTATTACTACTCAAAAAAGAACTTTCTGATCAGGACAAAGCATACATTTCATGGCAGTCTGAAGCTGCGTGGATGCTATTATGGTCCATCAATAAGGTAGAGATCGCAATATTGCCCACAGAAGAATGCGATGTAAATGAGATATTGAAACTACTTCCCTCCTTCGAAGAAAGCATAGACCCATTCGTGAACAGCGCTACTACCAGGCCTGCAACAGAGATATTAAACATGCTCGATATGGTATACACGCTGCACTGGGCAGTAAGCGATGCCGAGGAGAATGAGAACCCTATTCCGGCAGGCCTTAGCCCCGGCGTAGTACACGAAAGGCACTATGCGCTGAACTGGGTAACTAACATCATTGGCAAGTGGGATGAAGAAGCGGCCTGACCTTAATGAAAGAACGACATATTATCATCCATAAAATCAATGTTGAATTCTGCTAACGTCTTTTCGCGAAAGGCTACCATTTTATTTCTCAGGTATATATCCAGCACCGGGTAGTCATCTGTTATTACCTGTGTGCCGGCTACATTTAAAATGTCTGTCACCTCAAATTTCTTCATGTTACCGGGTATGTTGAAGTAAAAATCATTGAGCACTTCCGTAGTATCGTAGTTCATACCCACGCCTTTTGTAGCAACGAACATGATGTCATCTGTCGGGCTGCCAGGTATTATTGTGAACACCCGGCAATTAAGTCCTGCCTGCTGTAAACTCCGGTATATCATTTGCTGTGCTTTACCGTCTTCTCCCTCCTCTATCCCATCAAACTCAATGCATATTTTACCGTTGTCGTTCAGCATTTTTTTTATTTTGCTGAAGCACTCTACACTCAGCAGGTGCGATGGTATATTCTCTCCCAACAGAGCATCTATTATTACCAGGTCATATTTTTTCTTACATATGTTCACATAGTGCCTGCCATCATCCACTACAGTACTGGCCACAGCCTTCTTCAGTCCAAAATACTTTTCGGCAAGCATTGGCAGCCGGCCATCTATCTCTACAGCATCATAGGTCACATTATAGTTTTCAAGCTGGTTGGCCACTGTACCACCACCTAGGCCTATCAGCAATGCTGTGCTGTGCGCCGGCATAGCAGATATAACAGCTCGCGTGAAACGGGTATAGTACAAAAAGCTGAAATTCTTATCGTTCCGGTCTATCCACGTTTGCCAGTTGTGGTTCACCAGCATCACGCGGGTCTGTATTTTACGTGCATTGTTACCCTTATTGGTATATTCAAAATCTACCACCTTCACTTGTCCCAGCATACCTTCACTTTGGTACAATACATTGTATTTAGAGGTCTTTGTATTTTGTTTCCCGGCAATAACGTATAGCGATGGAAATAGTAAGAGAACAAGTATACCAATAGCTATCTTTTTTTGTGGTCGCAGTATCAGTATAGTGAGCAGGAATAATATACCGCCTGTTACCGTACAGGGCCACGATATGCCAATAAGCGGCACCAGCCAGAAGCCAGTTAGCAATGTGGCTATTACCCCGCCCATTGTACTTATGGCATATACCATCCCCGCAGCCTTTCCCGAATTATTATTTTCTGCTATCAGGCTTATTAGTAGTGGGCTTACCATGCCCATACACAATATGGGTGGCATCAGGAAAAGCAATTGCGATATCACTACCCCTGTCAAAAAGCTTAGGCTCATAGTTTGCTGCATTACAAAGTTGGCAACAACAGGCATCACTATCACCAACCCTGCAGCTATGCAAAGTATCAGGAACAAGGAACGGGTACGTTCAGCAAGTGCTTTTCTGCTCAGTTCCCCGCCAAAGTAATAGCCTGCGGTTAGCCCCCCAAGAGTCACAGCAAGTGTAGATGCCCATACGTACAATGAAGTGCCGTAGAACGGAGCCAGCATCTTGCCGCCTGCAAGTTCGGCCACCATTACGCATGCCCCCTCAAAAAAAGAAAGCACGAGCAACTTCTTTTGTGCCACCTTCCAGGGCACGTCAACTACAGTATTTATATTATTATTCAATTTTTACCGATTGACCAATAACAAAATACACATTAGTTTTTAATTCAAAAATTAAGTTTTTATAAACTGAATATTTAAAAGCAAAAAGCCCGGAACTGTTTATTGTTCCGGGACTCTTCAACACCTCAAAAAAACATTTAATTCCTAAAGTCCAGTGGTATTATCACTTTGAAACTAATATTGCGTCCCATGTTGTATACCCCGCTGCGGTTCACACCATTCGCAAAGTTGGTGCTGTAGTATTTAAAGCGGCTCATATAGTCTACATAGGCAACATCTGCTATGTTGTTCACAGATACATACAGCGATAACATTTTACGACCTTTTTTCAGTATGTCGGTCCCTGCCCCGGCGTTCATAAGGAAATAACTTGGCGTAGAAGACATGGCAGCCTGTATCTGCACAGGGTCTGCCGAGCCATTGTAAATACTGCTGGCATTGTAGATATGGCTCTGCTCAAAAGTATATACCACACCAAAGCGTGCATATGCATTGGCAAATACTTTACTCTTTTTCGTGAGCGATACGGTCAGGTAAGAGATCAATTTTGATGGCGGGGTGAACGGCAGGTATTTTGCAGTATCTGGTACGTTCTTCAGGAACGCATTAACACCACTATATGCAGCATATAGGTCGAACCATTTCCATGCCGATGGATGTATGTCCAGCATAGCTTCCATACCGGTCAGGCTGGCATTGCCCTGCTCGTAGGCAAATACGGGCGCAGATGCATATCCGGGTACATTGTTGCGTATGGAGTCTCCACCAAGTGCGCTCTGCAATTGTTTAGGGAATATATAGTTGTTAATAGTATTGCTATACAGATCTACTTCTACAGAGAAGTCCTTTGTCTGCACTCCGGGCGACACGTCAAACTCCAGGCTATTCTCAGGTTTCAATCCCGGGCTGCCTATCTCATATACTACGGTACCATCATGCACACCGTTCGATCCCGTTTCTGCAACATTCGGTGCGCGGAAACCACGGGCCACATTTGCCTTTATATAAAAACCGTGTGGCAGCTGGTAGGTAGCGCCTATACTTCCGGATACCCCATTAAAATTAGAATTATACCCTTGGAACTGATGGATGGCGCTACTATCCCCTGCCGCTACATGGCTACCATTTATGTCCACATAGTCATCATACCCTCTGAATTTTCGGGTATCATATCGCAAGCCACCGCTTATGTTCAGTTTGCCTATCTTTTTATTAGCTATGGCAAATGCACCAAGATCAAATAGGTTATACTCCGGTATCAGCAGCAGTGTGCCCTTATTCTCACTGGTTTGGTACATACCATTCACACCAGCAGAAAAGTCAAAGTCATTCTTTGTTTTAGATACGAACCTAAAGTCATAGTTAGCGGTATTCAGCACATAGTATATGTTACTTGTATTAGGCTGGGTAATATCATTATTTTCCTGCCTGCGGTTCTGCTGCCATGCCACACGGGCTATCAGTTTGTTTTCACCCAGGGCTATACTGTTATCCCACACCAGTTTAAAATGGCGCACACGCTGGTTGATGAGCAGTGGGGTGTAAGACCTCAGATCCTGGTTAGTAGCTATCTGTGTGCCTGGGTTACCATTGGCATCTACTACTTGCTTTTCAAATGCGCCGGTAGCGCTGTCGCGTACACCTTCTACTATACCCGTTCTCAGGTCAAAGTAACTATAGTGCAGTTGAGAAAAGCCCCAGCTGCGGTGCAGCCCCACCGTGCCATCCCAGCTAAAATTGCTGAACTGGGAGTTGAGTACATATCCATCATACTTGTTTTGGTATGCATGTGCCATTATATTGCTCACACGCGCACTAAAGGTGATGCCCTTTACATTACCTGCTATGTGGGCAGTATTGTTTATAAGCCCGTTATTGGTTTGGTAGTTAAAAAGGATGTCTCCCTTTATCTGTCCTTCAGGCAAAGTTTCTTCCGGCAAAAAGTTGATGACACCGTTCAGTGCGTCAGATCCGTATATAAGTGATCCAGGCCCCTTCAATATCTCTATGTGGTCCACAGAGTTCTGGTCTACTTCTATGCCAAACTCATCGCCCCACTGCTGGCCTTCCTGGCGCACACCGTCATTCACTACTACTACACGGTTGTAGCCCAGGCCGCGTATCACTGGCTTGGCAATGCTTTGTCCGTCCGTGATACCAGACACCCCCGGCACCAGCGATATGGCATCAATGATGTTCGTCGATGCATTTTGTACCAGGTAGCTGTTAGGTATCACAGCTATCGGTTGCGGGTCGGTCTTTTGTTGGGTGGCTATAGAGTTGCCGGTCACTACTATCTCATTACCGGTATATGTAGTGTGCGACATTACAAAATTCACGGTCGTTGATCCTTTTTCTGCCACCTTCACTGTCTGCAACATGGTACCAAACCCTACCGCCTGCACAGATATCACGTAGGTACCCGCCGGTATATTTTTCAGTTTATATTCACCGTGTTCATCGGCAACAGTGCCTATTTTTAAGTCAGTTATATACACTTCCGCTCCCGGTACTTGTATCCCGCTATGGTTAGCGGTCACACTGCCGGTAAGTTCATTTCGGGTATGTTCCTTTGCTATTGCAGTAGTTTCTTCTTCCTCCTGTGCCTGCATTGTTGGGGTTACGCCCAGCAACAACGCCATTAGGAGTATATATTTATAGCTCATTTCAATTTCTTAATATGTAAAAAATATTATTGCAAACGCTATGACAATACTTTATACAAGTATCACAATGCCTCTGTTTTGCAAAAAGACTGGAAAAATCCAATGTATTATTACGCACTCTGCCTGGGCGGCGGCGCGGTATTGCTGATAAAGCAACAGCTGTAATTGCTGTCCTGCGTCGGATAAAATAAACAAATACTTTCTTTCACATTTGCTACATCATAGCGGTATCGCTCACAAGGCATAAAGACCTGTACAAATAGCTTTAGTATCTTTTGGACATTTGAGTGCAGCGGTGTATCACTCCCCAATTGCACATTTACCAGTTTTTGTATCAATGTGTATACTTGCGCTTCGGCCACGTCGCTCAGGCAATAGTATATCTGCTTGCCATTTTTCTTTTCCACCCGCACCACATCATACATACTTCCTTTATATCTAAACTCTTTATCGGCACGCTCCCATTCTACTTGCTTATTATCTGCTGCGTTCTCAAAAACAGTAAGCTTGCTGGCAGGAAGGTTTTGTTTTAAGCTATCTTCCATGCACACTTCCGCATGGTATTGCATCACCTTTAGCACAGGATATACGCCAAAGATGCTTAGCCCCAAAACAACAAGGATCAATATGGAAAAAGCTCTGATCAAATTCAGTGATTGGTTAACAAAATAGAAAATAAATGCGACTTATGTACAACTGACCGATTAACTACTAAATACATGCAACTAAATAATAATTTTAGTTATAAAATAACATTGGCACTATTATTATATAGTAGCAATAACTAAAAAAACATAAAATGAACAGATTACTACTTCAGGTCGGCTGTGTCTTGCTACTGGCATCGGCAACCTCTTGCACCAACACAACCAGTACCACCAGCACCACAGACAGTACTGCCAACATGGGCAATTCATCTGTAACAACTACCACTACAACGGTTACCCGCCACACTTATACTGGCCGTTTCCAACCACAAAGCAATATGAGATACCTTGACCTGAAGACCAGGAAACAGGTAAGTGTACGCATCGATACCACTACCGGTACTCTGGTGAATAGCGAGACCAGCGAACCTTTAGATCTTTTCGTAGCGGGAACCGATACTATATATGGTCAAAATGGCAATGTCGCAAATAAATATATCATACACGATGCGAATGGTAATTATAATGTAGATCCAAACTGGGCAAGCAGCAATAGCGATGCTAACCCGGCCTCAACAACTACTACCGATAATACAGCAACACCTGCAGCAAACGATAATTCAGCTACTACCACAACTGCCGATGCGGCAACGACTACCGCTACCCGTGGCAAATACAAGCAAAAAGCCAATGGTGATATAAAAATAAAGACAGACCAGGAAAAAATAAAAGAAAAAGGCGATAAAGAAAAAGTTAAAGAAAGATATTGATCCATTAACTGCATCAGTAAAAGTAAAGGCCATCCCAATTGGGTGGCCTTTACTTATTCGTCTATTGCGAAGTCGTTATTCGTTACAAAGAACACCACATACTTTATCTGCTATTATCTAATTAGTATTACCTCGCCCTTTTCAGAAAAATACTGATCATTGATACACTTATATCGTATGGTATAAAAATAGGTTCCTGCATCTGCTGGTGCGCCGTCTATAGTACCGTTCCATCCTGCCTTTTCATTTACTGAAGAATATATGATTTGACCCCAGCGGTTAAAAATATCAAAATAACCAATTTCATGGTGTCCTATGGTTATAGGTCTGAACACATCATTCTTCCCATCCCCATTAGGAGTAAATGAATTAGGAAAGTATATGTTACAGCATGGGTGCGGGGCAATGTAAAGACTGTCTTCAGCCGTGCAGCCATAAGCGTCCGTCACACGTAAGTATATATAGCCGCTATTGCGTATCAGCGCATAAGTATTGTCCAGGGTATCATTAGCAAAATAGATAGGTTGTTTCCATTGGTAATGGTTACCCGGTACGCTTACACCTTCAAAATGCACACTATCTTCACTGCATATATTACTGATGGTCGACGATACAATAGAAGCATCAGGATATGGTTGTGCCGTTACAGTATCGTAAAAAGGATAAGAAGTGCAGTAATCGTTTTGTGTCACAAGACTGATCAAATAGCTACCCGGTGGGTTGTATAGCAATTTGTAAGGTCCCTCCCCTGCACCGCTGGCCACAGTTGCGGTGCCAAAGTCCCAGTTAAATCGTACATCTGTACCATAATCGTGTACTACAGTTACATCAACTGCTACGCCGGGGCACGTTATTGGCGTAGCAGTAAATTCATTGGGTGGCGTGGTCAATACATAAATTTTATGTATTGCAGTATCTCCGCAAACGTCATTGTAAGCGTTCAGTACCACTGTTTGCGTACCTGGGGCAGAAAAAGTGACCACTAAAGGTTGTGCGCTCAGGTTCTGTGCAGTGCCACTCGCTAATGCCCACACTACCGAGTCAGCCCCAGGGGTGCTGTAATTAATGGCTACAGGATAGTACTGGCATATACTGTCGCTGGCAAACTGGAAGTTAGCGAACACTTTGGGCTTCACTTCTACTCGGTAGCTATCTACCGGGCTCAGGCAGCTTGGGTCGGCAGCAAATGCTGCTCTTAACGTATACAGTCCTGCATACTGCAGGTTCACATTAGCTATGGCAATATTTTGTGCATAGTTGGTAAATCCATTCGGCCCTGTCCAGTAATAGTTAACGGGAAGGCTATCGTGCCCAGACAATTGGAGTACGGAACCCGTACATAACGGGCTGTTGGTTGTGATAGTCGGAGTGGGCGCAATGGCAATAACATTTACCTGTATAGCACTGCTTGTAGTAGCACATGCACCATTTGCGGCCATTATATGGTACGTACCACTATTCACTACTTGCATATTTGCAGTAACCGGATCTTGTGCAATTGCACTAAACCCATTAGGACCGGTCCACGTATAGGTTTGTGCATAAGTACCTGCAAGCAGTTTCAGCGTATCGCCTACGCAAAGTGTTGAATTACCACTGGGAGCAGGCGTAGCCGGATAATCCACTACCGTTATCATAACAGTATCATGAGTATTACACCCCGTCTGTACCGATGATATCATATACGATGTGGAGACTGTAGGAGTGGCTACAGGGTTTAGGCAGGCCACACAACTTAATGTAGCGATCATACTACCTCCCGGCAATACAGACCATACATAGGTATTGCCCACCCCACGCAATTGCACACTACTGCCCTGGCATATCGTAGTATCGGTATTAAGATCGTAGGTAGGAGGGAAGATCGAGATCTTTATACTATCTGGCGGCGATATGCAATGGGTATTTTTAGTTGTCGCATAGTACATACCTGTGTCTACCTCCAGAAAATTCACCAATATTGGGTTTTGTACCGAGTCAATGAACCCCGCCGGGCCTTTCCAGGTATACTTGGGCGCTGCTACCCCACCATATAGCTTTAGGGTATCATGCTGGCAAAGTAGTGTAGTACCTGTTACTGTAGGTGTTGGCGGCAGCGCCGCTGGTATCACGGTCACAGTATCGGTAATGGTACACCCAAACGCAGTAGTAGTGGTAGACACAAACGTTGTCGTAACGCTCGCTGGGGTAATGCTATCAGTTGGATACTGGCATGTAGTATAGCTTAAAGCGCTTAGCGGGCCGCCGCCAGGTAGCGCGGTCCACATATATGGTCCTGTTCCATTTGCAGTAAGCGTTATCCTTCCGCCCAGGCACGCAAAAGTATCTATGTTAGTATGATATGCAGGGAATATATACAACGGCAGCGTAAAGGTGTTAGACTCTATAACGCCAGGTGGTTTGCAGGAAGAATCTGATACAGTGACGGTTAGTATCCTCACCCCTGTATCTGCAGTGCCTGGCGACCATGTAAAACAGCCGTACAGCGCATGAGAGAATATACCAGAATAAATAAGTGTAGATCCCGGTGCCACTATATTATGATTATCAGATGCTACCAGCACCGAAGTTGTATCAGTGGACGATGCATTGAAACAAAAATGTAAAGGATGTCCGCCACAATCGTGTATCTGTCCATTTACCAGGTGTATGGTCGCAGTATCTGGCTGCACTACAGGCGCCGATATGCCACATGCTATCACATACACCTGTATGTCGCGCATAGTAGTGCTGATAGCTATATGGTTGCGGTACTCCGTTACGCGCAATGCCAGAGTATAATGGCCTAAAGTGGCGGGAGTAAAGTTCAGTTGCCCGGTAATAGTGTCCAGCACAAAAGTGTTGTTGGTGGCTATAGGGTTATTTACAAGATTATATATTGTTGAAGAAAAGGGTATATCGGTGGGTACCGTATTACAACCACTCTCTGTTTCCGGCTGCATCACCTGGTATCCCAGCGAATCATTATTCAGATCAAAAGCGCCATTGTTATACACATATGGCTGGTTCACACACACATATGGCACCGGCTTCACTGTAAATTGTGCCGAGCTGTTGCCCTCAGCTACAAGGTTATTCAGAGTAGCTTCCACATAAAAGCCACCTCCACCGCCTATGTTAAGATTGCTATTGGTATTTCGCGCACTTTGTGTTACAGAGAACGTCCATTTAGAACACTTTGAGGGCAATGTCACATCTCCCTCATACCAATATTCCTCAAAACCGTAGATGGTGGAGCGCGGGCTGGTACATGTGGTGGAATAGCCTGCACAACCTGAACTTACTTGCGAACCATTAGGTGCACCGCCATTAATGGTAGCAGACTCTTGTAATATCACCTGCCCGGTGGTAGTATTGCAGGCATTTTTATAACACAATTGTACTGTGCTACTCACGTTAACCCCGGTGCAATCTCTATACAGCTTAAAAATAAAGTGATATTTAGAACCACTCACCCATGTATACACCAATTCACCACCTGCTATATGGCTGGCATATATTTTTGATGCACCTGTCACCAGGAAAAAGAATAGGATAAAAGCCAGATACTTGCTTTTCATTAAATATAGAGTTGTAAGAATATTACTATTCCTTTAGAAGTAAAAATAAATCGGTGACCCTGCAAAATTATAACTATGTGGCGTAACTAAATTTTCATGAGGCGTAATTTGCCATTCTTAACGAAATAGTTATATAGCGTCACAATGATGCATGTATCTGGTGTAGATAGATTCAAATATTTGCAGGGAAGTGAAAATTAACGGTCATTTGCAGTGCCCGTTTTTTTACCGGACTATTTTCCTATATTTAGGTAACCCCACTATCGATGCGAAAACATTTACTATTAATTCTATTTATTTTTTGTGCCCATCTCGTACTTGCTCAAAATCCATCTTCCTATATTGATACGGTACACCCTTCCTGCAACGGCCTATGCGATGGCTATGCGCATGTCAGGATAACAGGCGGAGTACCGCCATACAATATCATATGGAACACTACGCCCGTGCAGTCTACGGTCAGTGCTACTAATATGTGTCCCGGCAACTATCAGGTCACCATATTAGATGCAAATAATCATTCTACTATTAGCAATGTTACTATTGTCAACGATTCGGTTCATACCACCGTTACCCATACCGACCTGCATTGTAGTAACTATGGTGTGGATACAGCAAGCGTCTCTGCCCACTCGGCCTTAGCGCCGTTCACGTATATGTGGAATAGTGGCATGGTCACCACCTCCCGTTTCGCATACAATTTACCCTTGGGCGCCAACACCGTTACCACTACCGATGCTTATGGCTGCATGGCCACAGACACCTTCACCATCCACCAGCCCATAGAAATAAAGGTCAATAACACCACCTATAATACTTTGTGTTACGATAGCAGCAGCGGGGCCATCACTACAGCAGTTATTGGTGGCATACCGCCCTATAGATACGAGTGGGACGGCGATACCACCCTCAATAGCGGTACACTTGGCCACGCAGCTGCGGGTATGCACATACTAATAGTTACTGATTCCACCCATTGCATAGTTGCCGACACCGCCTATGTAGGCCAGGCAACACCCATCACTGTAGATAGCCTGCTTGCGCTACCCCCTACTTGCTTCAATTCATCTAATGGCGTTATAAATGCCATTGCAACAGGCGGTACGCCCCCATATACCTATAGCTGGAACACTACTCCGATACAAGCCACATCATTGGCAAGATACCTTAGCGCCGGCCCCCACATCATTACTATTACTGACCACTATAATTGCACGGTACACGATACCATCACCCTTAGCCAGCCACCTCCGTTGGCCGATAGCACCACACATAC
The DNA here is from genome assembly GCA_965276955.1 of Flavipsychrobacter sp. Taxonomy (GTDB): domain Bacteria; phylum Bacteroidota; class Bacteroidia; order Chitinophagales; family Chitinophagaceae; genus JABDEZ01. Next base: position 1,946 of record CBDIBP010000041.1, on the reverse strand, counting down.
CAACCTTACTTGTTTCGGCCAGCCCACGGGCTCTGGTATTGTATTCCCTTATGGCGGCACACCACCCTATCATGTACAGTGGCTCAACCCTATCACGGGTGGCGATACTGCTACGGGCCTCTACGCAGGTATCCATCCTGTCCGCTTTGTTGATGTCAACAATTGCCTGGCTGTAGATACCGTTATCATCTACCAGCCCCCACAGATCATTATTCAGATATCCAACCTCCCCGATTCCGGCAATTGCACGGGCGTAGCGGTGGCGCAGATAACTGGCGGCACAGGCGCATATGCTTACCTCTGGAGCAATGCAGCCACAACAGCCACTACATCAGGCTTATGCGCCGGCAAATACTATATACAGATCACCGACAGCAACAACTGCATAGTTACAGACAGCACAACTATACTACATAAGAACAGGACCGGTGTTGCTGGGATCTCACAGCCCACCATAAATATTTACCCTAACCCTTTCAGCGACCATATTATCCTGGATGGCGAACTTACAGGCAATGCAGAAGTAAGGATCGTCAATGCAGTTGGTGCTACAATTTACTCTGCCCCTTTAAATAACAGGAACGTCATCGCAACAGCTAACTGGCCTACAGGTGTATACTTTATCACGATCACCAATGACTATGAACAAACCATACTTAGCAGGAAAATAGTAAAGGAATAAACCGATACCTATGAACAAACAGTTATTTATTATCGCCATCATCCTACTAGGCAGTTGCAGTAAGGCCCAGAAACAGCCCCAGTATACTTGCTCAGAGCCTACAGTGCAGATACCTGCTCAACTGCTATTTTCTGGATTCATACGATCCGATCTCGATACAATATATCTTACCAATTATACCCCCGACAGTACCTTTTCAAAAATATTATCTACAGATACGCTCATAGCTCCGGTTGTTGGTGTTAGTAATGGTTATCTGTCACCCTATTACGACTCCTCAGTACATACGATCAATGTAGATGATACGAGAGACCTTAAGATCGAGTTACCTTCGGCTAAAAGCATATTCCGCCTACATGCAGTTTATGCCGCTCCATACGTGGTCACCTGGCAGCAGAATGAGCCTGGCTGCAGAGCGCGCGGATTTACACAGTCTCCCGACGTTACTGCGAACGGAATTGCCCCTTCAAGATCAGACAATTATTTTATCCTCACCAAATAGCAGAGACCTCACCGCCGGTGCAAGCGTCCACGCTTGCACCCCTCGCGCAGTTCACATAATAAGGGTCTATGCTAACAAGTCACTACCTCGTCAGCTCCCTAATGATACCACCATGCTGCGGATACAATTCCATCAAAGCCGCCCTTGCCGCAAGTTCAAAATCGGCAAAGTCAAACCCCGGCGCCACAGTGCACCCACACAGCGTATAGCCACCAGCCTCCTCTACCCGCGACCCGAACCAACTCCCCGCTTTTATACACACCATCGGCCGTTCACCCGCAGCAATATCCTTACCCAGTAAGTGCTTGGTCAGTACACCGCTTTTATCTATCTCATAAATGCACAGCACCCCACCATAATAAAAATGCCACAACTCATCACTCGCTATCCTGTGAAAAGCCGAGAACTCCCCATATTGCAGCAGGAAGTAAATACTCGTCATGGCATTCCTGTCCCCGCCATGCTCAGGCGTCAGCACCTCTTCCGGCAACACCAGCGGCGAGCGGTATATTTCTTTGAAGGCACCGCCTTCTATATGGGCGGTGAGGTTTAGTTGTGTTATATAACGGTGGGCAGGTGACGGCATGCTTGTACGATTTTGACATGAACTGGCAACGATATAAATTATTCGGTTAACAACGGTATATCTTGGATTGAAGTAAAAAGGTTGAAAAGGTCTTTCGAAATTAGCTGGGGAATATCCTTTATTGTATTTTCTATTACGTGTTTTCTTAACGCATTGTCATCTCTATGCTTATTTAA
>CBDIBP010000040.1:0-22459 GCA_965276955.1 Flavipsychrobacter sp. | reverse complement strand
TTGGTATAATGGTTGAGTCGTAATTAATAAGAAATCGAAATCTCCTGATCATGAAAAATATATTGTTCTTTTTGCTGCTCACCCTGTGTGCACTGCCTTTTGCAAATGCCCAACCTGATCAGTACGATAAGGTTGGTGCGCTAAGAGTGCGTCTAAGTGACAATAGTCCTATAAAAATAGAGATCGATAACAGAAGTTTTCCTAAACACGGCTCATCGCTCCTGGTGGGCGATCTGCCTAAGGGCCGGCACTACATAAGGATATTTGAATATAATGAAAATGCCCAACGCCATCTCAATGTGGTATATGAAGGTGTTGTGAAGGTGCATAAAGACAAGATGACCGATGCTGTGCTGGACGTAAATGCCGGCTACCTGGATGAGCGCGTAGAAGATGCTCCAATGCCCAATATGCAGCAAGGCAATAACGGACAGGCATATAATGACAATAGGGGACAACAACAAATGGAGGGCAACAACAACAATTACCAGAACAATATTAATAGTAATGAGCAGGCACCGCCTCCGCCTCCACCACCAGCGGTAAAGCAATATCCGCCTACAGCGTCTGAGTACACACCGGTAACAGCAGATAATATTTCTAAGACCGAAGCGAAGGTGAAAGAAAAAATAACTGATACGGATAAGCTGAAAATACTGCAATCGTCATTGAAGAAAAAATCTTTCAATACAGACCAATTAGGGCTGATGATGAGCTGGCTGACCTTTGAAGAAAGCAAGCTGGAGCTGGCTAAGTGGGCATATGCACACACTACAGATAAGAACAACTTTGCAAACCTGGAGCGTACACAATTCTCAGAGAACAATAACCGCTACGAGTTGGATAGCTACATCAATAGCCAGAACCAACGTTAGGCAGATAGTTAAAGCGAAGTTTTGTAAACACCATTACCATACGGGGGGATGTGACCTCATCGTATGTATTGAGGTTGTAATCGCCAAAGGTATGGGTAAGGGTTAAGCCTGCTTCGTTAAATATCGATATGAAATCGCTCAGTGTGAAGGTGGCAACGTGCTCTGTATATTTACGCTCTTTATTACCGGAATCAATAAAAGAGATCTCTTTTACAATGTGCCCGTTGTCGCAGTGTTTTTTAATGTGGAAGGTGAATCCTCCGCGCTCTACTGTATCTTCTGGCTTGTAGCAGCCCAGTACAAAACTTTTGTTTAGGTAATCAATAACAAGTATACCATCTTTTTTTAGTGCGGCTGCAAATGCCTTGGCAGCATTCACATGGTCGAGACGGGTGGCAAAATAGCCAAAGCTGGTAAAGAAATTGAAAGCGTAGTCGAAATAGTTAATGTAGAACGGGAACCGCATATCGTGCACATAAAAATGCAGGTTGTCGCTTTCACTTTTTTGAGCTTTCAGTATACTGGTATGAGAGAGGTCTATACCTGTTACATCGTATCCCTTATCCGCAAGCTGTATGGCATACCGGCCTTCGCCACAGGCTATGTCCAGCATACGGCTTCCGGCAGGGGGGTGCAGATATTGCACTAATGTCTCTACGAAAGCCTGTGCCTCTTTTATATCCCTGTTCTGGTACAGGATATTGTAATAAGGTGATGCGAACCAGTTCTCAAACCAATCAATATGTTCCATAACGCTTGCTTGCGAATGCGCAAAAGTACGTATGTGGGGGATATGGATGAAGTTTATTTGTTTATAGTGGTGTAGATGAATGTATATACGGGTATCAACAATAAGGCGTCCGCACCTAATTTAATGTCAAATTGACAAAACCGGCCATTTTTATTTACTATCGTAAAGCTTAATTTTGCATCTCATGGTAAGTATGTCATCGGATAGCAAGGTGGAAAAAGCTGATCATAGTAGGGGATAGGATATTGGTACGACCGTCAAAGCCTGAAGAGCGCACCAACAGTGGCCTATACCTGCCACCGGGTGTGCAGGAGAAAGAAAAAGTGCAGCAGGGCTATGTAATAAAGGTAGGTCCCGGTTTCCCAATACCTGCTGTGAACGAGGAAGACGAACAGTGGAAAGGCAGCGGCGATAAAATAAAATATGTGCCGCTACAAGTGCAGGAGGGTGACCTGGCCATCTTCCTGATGAACGGCAGTACAGAGGTAGTGTATCAGGGCGAGAAATACTTCATATTACCCCAGCATAGCATACTCATGGTAGAGCGGGAAGAAGACTTTTAACGATAATATGCACTTGCGCCCAAAGTGCTTATATTTGCACCCCAATGAAAAATATAGGATTTCGTCGTTTTATAGTTGCTTACCGTTTGCCGGTAGCGATAGCTCTTTTGCTTTTAGGCTTTCTCATAGGTTTTGAAGTGCCGCACGGCTGGTGGATGGCTTGGATACCTTTCCTGGCTGCTATACTGATGGTAACAGCGCACTACCTGCTGGGCCCAATGACCCTGATACAGGGCTATATAGAAGATGGCGACATGGAAGGCGCCCAAAAGCTGATGAATAGCGTGAAGTACCCCGACTTGCTATACAAGCCCATCCGTTCCTCTTATTACATGCTGCGTGCCAACTTCTCTTCTATAGGCGATGACCTGGACAAGGCAGAAGCTGACCTGAAAAAAAGCTTATCGTCTGGTATGCCGGAGAAAGAGTTTGAAGGGACGGCTTACCTGCAATTGGGTGCTATAGCCTATAAAAAAGGGAACACCAAGGAAGCTTACGAACACCTACGTCATGCAGTGAAGATAGGATTGCCTGATGCAGATAATTCTGCGACAGCCTACTTACAGCTATCCAGCATCTGCATACAACGCAGAGATTTTAAGAGCGCAAAAATATACTTCAATAAGGCCAAATCATTTAAGGCGAAGAATGAACAGGTCGTTGAGCAGATAAAGGAAATGCAGAAGTATATAGCCAGGATACCCGGATAAGATCTGCTATCGGTTCTTTACCATTGTCTGTAAAATAGATAGCGAGTGCTGCACCAGTTCTCCCATTTTGGTAAGGGTAAGGAAAGAATCGTCTTTATAGTGAGCGGCAAGCGATTCTTTTAACCTGGTCACCTTTTCTGGCGGCGATACCTCGTCTTGTCCCATCACGTCCAGCAGTGCGTTCAGCCTTATGCTGTCGCTTATACTGCGGCGAGCGATGTTGGTACGCTCCTCGTGCTGGTATTGTTCTACACTTTCAGGAGTTAGCTTTTCCTGCACCAGCTTCACAAAGGGATAGTTCTCTTTGAAAAATTGTGGCAAGTACATATTTATCTGTCCTTCGTAGCTCTGCTGGTCGAAGTCTATGGCTCGTATCCTGAACTGCACTTCCTCAAAATCGGGAGTGATATCGAAGACATAATTGTATGCCCGCATATCGCCCAGCAGGCGTACAAAGCAACGCTCATTGAACTTCACGAACTCCTTGGCTATACGCACCTGGTTGAACTCCGGATTGTGCAGGTAGCCAGTAATGAAGGCATCGCCGGCACCCCGGCTATATGCTCTTCAATAAGCGTATTATCATCAACAAAGAAATTGATGCGGGCAGGGGAGAGTATGTGCTCCAGCTCCAGTCCATATACCCGGCTGGCATCGGCACGCTTTACATAGAAATAGTCATAGTTGTCATTCAGGTTGTTCACTATTTTTATGCGGAAGGGATTGGTATTGCCAAAGGTGCAAAAATCTATCCGCTCCACATGCAGGTGGCGATGCACGCGGCTATCGCCTTCGGTTTTTAGTATAGAGTATATTTCTTTCAGGCCCTCGTGCAGTATATGGGCCTGGTTGGCGTCATAGATAGCAGTTTCCCACAGGGAATCTTTATTGTTTTTGTCGTATAATGGGAACGCCTTATCGAACCGCAGCAGGTCTTCATATTTTACGGGCAATGGTATCTCGCGGCTATGCTCTGTTAAATATCTCCTTAGAGGGTCTTTGATTATATAAACCAGTTTCTTGTTCGATATCTTTTGGTCTATTTGTCCCTGTCCATGCATTTTAGCCATTATCCTATCCGTTTATTGTTTCCTTATAGCCTATCCTGTTGCCTTTTGCCGCAAAGAAAAGTATGTATAAATAGCAGGGTATAAGTATTATATACGCAAGACGGTTATTGTGCAGCATGTCTGAAATATAGCCATACAGTGGTGGTAATATGCCCCCGCCTACCACACCCATAATAAGTATGGCCGACCCCAGCTTGGTGAACTTCCCTAAGCCTTTCAGCGATAGTGGCCATATAGCCGGCCACATAATAGCATTGGCAAAGCCAAGAGAGGCTACCAGTATCACTGAGGTCATGCCAGAAGTGGCCATTACTCCTACTGTAAGTAGAACTCCCAGTATAGCACATACCTTCAATGCATTTTCCTGCGATATTATCTTCGGCATCAGCAGTATGCCCAGTGTGTACCCTGCCATCATACAGCTAAGTGTTATTGATGTAAAGAATTTGGCATTGTCCATAGGTATGTTCCAATACTTGCCATAGTTGATGATCGTATCACCTGCTATAACTTCTGCACCTACATATACAAAAATGGTAAGTGCGCCCAGGAACAGATAAGGATGATGAAAAATAGATGTTTTTGTATCCGATGTTGTTACCTGTTCTATGTCGGGGTTCACCTCTTCCTCATGCATCTCTGGCAGTGGAGACAGCTTCACCAGTATAGCTACTATAACGAGTATCACGGTAACAATGATGTACGGGTTCACGATGCGCAGAGAAAGCTCATTCAGTAAAGCATTTTTTACGGCAGGGTCAGTAGAGGTGTTCAATTGCTGATGTATATTGTCCAGGTTATTGAGTAATACTCCGCCTATCACATAGGGTATGGAGATACCTGCCAGCTTGTGTGCTGCACCCATAAAGCTGATGCGGCGCGCTGCTGATTCCCGTGGCCCCAGTATGGTCACATACGGATTAACAGCTGTTTGCAATATGGTAATGCCCAGGCCTTGTATGAACAAGCCGGTAAGGAAGAACGGATAGTTGCGCTGGTGGGCAGCAGGTAAGAACACAAGTGTGCCCACTGCCATAATAAGCAGCCCCAGGCTCATGCCATTCTTAAACCCTGTCTTCCTTAAAATGGCAGATGCCGGTAATGCCATGAAGAGGTAGGAAATAAATGTAGCAGAAGTGACCAGGTAGGCCTGTGTATCATTGAGCTCGCAAATGGTCTTTAAAAAAGGTATTAATGTGCCATTCAGCCACGTAGTAAAACCAAAGATAAAAAAGAGACAACCTACTAAAAAACAAGGATGAGGTAAGGGAGCGTTGCTGGTTATTGTTTGCTATGTATACTGTTATGAAAGATCATCGATCGGCACTAATATACAGTAATTGTACACAAATATTTTCACTTGTAAATGCTGTGAATTATCTATTTTGCTGTGTGCAATAAAATATAAGGTATATGACAGAACCATTGGTGTTAGGGATAGATATAGGTGGTACCAGTACAGCGCTGGGCATAGCCGACAGGCGGGGCACGATAGTGGCCCAAAACGAGATGCCGACCACAGGCCATGATACGGTATATAACTTTATTGATGCCTTGGCAAAGCAGGCCGAAATAATGATGAAACAAGTAGGTCGGGAAAGGATAGTCGGGGTAGGGATAGGTGCACCGAATGCCAATTTTTATACAGGGGAGATAGCGTATGCGCCCAACCTGCCATGGGAGGGTGTGATACCACTGGCAAAGCTGGTAGCAGAAGCAATGCGCCTGAAAGTGACCATTACCAACGATGCCAATGCAGCTGCTTTAGGAGAAATGACATATGGTGCAGCAAAGGGAATGAAAGACTTTGTGCTGGTAACACTGGGTACCGGCCTGGGAAGCGGATTTGTAGCCAACGGGCAATTGATATATGGCCACGACGGTTTTGCCGGCGAGCTGGGGCATGTGATAGCTGTACGCGACGGGCGTACCTGCGGTTGCGGCCGGAAGGGGTGCCTGGAGACCTATGCCTCGGCCACGGGTATAGTGCGCACCGCCAGGGAGTGGCTGGATGAACAGGAGACCAATAGCACACTCAGGGACCTGAATGTTGTTACATCAGCATCAATATCAGAAGCGGCTAATAATGGAGATGCCTTGGCGCTGGACCTTTTTGAATACACAGGCCGTATATTGGGGCAAACGCTGGCTGATGTTGTCGCCATTACTTCGCCGCAGACATTCATATTCTTTGGTGGGCTGGCAAAGGCGGGGGAGCTCCTGATGAACCCCGTTAGAAAACATATGGAAGGCAACTTGCTAAAGATCTATAAGAATAAAGTAGCCCTGCTCCATTCAGCCTTGCCCGATGCAGATGCTGCTATACTGGGTGCCGCAGCACTGGCATGGTAGCTGGTGCATTTTTTTGACTTTATTGTATATTTCAGTAACTTTAAGTTCAATTTTATCGTTATGAAAGTACCTAAAAATATAAGGATCATTATGGCAATAGGTATATTACTTATTTCTGCCAGTATTCTAATGGTACAGTTGTTCCCATCGCTACCCGATTTTCCGAAAGGTTTTTTAGAAGGCACGGGTATAGGCATTATGATCATGGGGCTTATCAAATTATCTAAGATCAAAAAGAAATTGAAACAGGAGGGTACAGTCTAATATAGTTAGGTACATCATACTATATACTAAAGTCGTTTTTAACGCTTAGTTTTTAATGTAAGTCACAAAAGTGGCAGTGTTTTCCTATAAGTTATCACTAAGGTCATCACCATACCTTGTGATACGGCCGATCTTGATGTTTTTGTTCTAATATAACCCATTGCTTTATTGTCCTGAAATTTATTAATTGGATAAGGAGATCTTTATTCCTATCTTCGCCAACTTTTAAAACTACATTTCCAAATATGAAGTTGTCGCAATTCAAATTCGAATTACCATTAAATCTAATAGCGCAACATCCCACCAAAACTCGTGAAGAAAGCCGTCTCATGATCGTTCATCGCGATACCGGCAAGATAGAGCATAAGACATTCCGGGATATCTTAGGTTATTACAATGACAAAGATGTAATGGTAGTGAACAACACCAAGGTATTCCCTGCACGCCTTTATGGCCGTAAGGAAAAGACCGGCGCTAAGATCGAGGTGTTCCTGCTTCGCGAATTGAACAAAGCCAACCACCTTTGGGATGTGATAGTTGATCCTGCACGTAAGATACGCGTGGGCAACAAACTGTACTTTGGCGATAATGATGAACTGGTTGCAGAAGTAATAGACAATACAACATCGCGTGGCCGTACCATCCGTTTCTTGTTCGATGGCAGTGAGCAGGATTTTAAAGACATGCTGGAGACCCTGGGTGAAACACCACTACCTAAGTACATAAAGCGCAAACCAGAAGAAGAAGATAAAGAACGCTACCAAACGGTATATGCCAAGTACGAAGGTGCTGTGGCTGCACCTACTGCCGGCCTGCACTTTAGCCGTGAGCTCATCAAGCGCCTGGAGATAGTAGGTGTGAACTTTGCAGAAGTGACCCTACATACCGGCCTCGGTACCTTCCGCCCTATAGAAGTAGAAGACCTGAGCAAGCACAAAATGGATGCGGAATACTTTAACGTGACCGACTACGCTACTAAAATAGTGAACAAAGCCAAAATAGAGCACCGAAATATATGCTCTATAGGTACTACCAGTATGCGTGCTTTGGAGAGCTCTGTAACTGCACAGGGCCTGCTGAAACCAGAAGAAGGGTGGACCAACCTGTTCATCCATCCGCCATACAATTTCTCTATAGCCAATTCACTGGTCACCAACTTTCATCTGCCAAAGACCAGCTTGCTGATAATGGTATGTGCATTTGCAGGTTACGATCTTACAATGGAAGCTTACCAGACCGCTATCAAAGAAAAGTATCGCTTTTTTAGCTACGGCGATGCTATGTTGATATTATAATACGTTCATTTGCAATAAATAACAAAAGAAAAACGTTTTACAAGCGCACGCATTATGTGCGCTTTTGTATTTTTGGACACTTTTCTCAACCATATGCAGACATCAATTAAAAATATTATTACCGCGTCTATTGATACTAAGCAACAGATACTGGGAAACCCGGTATTACTAAATACCATAGAGAATATAACTACAATAATAACAGATGCCTTTAAGAATGGCAATAAGGTGCTCTTCTGTGGTAATGGTGGTAGTGCCGCCGATGCCCAGCACCTTGCCGCAGAGTTCAGTGGCCGTTTTTATACAGATAGGGATCCATTGCCATCAGAAGCCTTGCACTGCAATTCATCGTATCTGACGGCTGTTGCTAATGATTACGGTTACGATGTGGTGTACAGCCGCATGATAAAAGGCATTGGCAAGTCTGGCGATGTATTGATAGGCTTAAGTACGTCTGGTAATTCTGTTAATATTATCAAAGCAATGGAGCAGGCCAAAGAAAATGGTATGATAAGTGTAGCATTTACAGGTGACAACGGCGGAAAGATGAAAAACATATGCGACCACCTGGTAAATGTACCGAGCAACGATACACCAAGGATACAGGAAGCACATATAATGATAGGCCATATAGTATGCCAGTTGGTAGAGCAGGAACTTTTTTAAATTTTGTAAGATGAACCCCTATAATATAGAGGACGGCATCAAAAAAAGCCGCACCTTGTTTTTGGATAGAGATGGAGTAATAAATGTGGAGAGTGTAGGTTCCTACATTACATCGTGGAAAGAGTTTGAATTTCACGAGGGTGTACTTCCTTCGTTAAATACACTAAGCAAACTGTTTGATACTATTGTAGTAGTCACCAATCAACGTGGGGTAGGGCGCGGCATTATGGATATGGAAGCGCTTAAAGAAATATCTACCAATATGCTGCAGGCGGTAAAAGATGCTGGTGGCCATATAGACAAGGTATATTCCTGCACATCGGTATCAGACCTCGATCATAACCGCAAGCCTAATACGGGTATGGGTATGCAGGCTAAAGAAGACTTCCCCCATATAGACTTTAAGCATTCTGTAATGGTAGGAAATACCATGAGCGACATGGAATTTGGTAAACGCCTGGGTATGCACACCGTATTTTTGACCACTAAGCACGAAACAGTCACATTACCACATGATCTTATCGACGAGCAGTACACCTCATTACAGGCATGGTCAGATACGCTGGTAGCTACACATGTAGTAGGGTAAGATTTTTTAGTCAATGATCACTGTAAGCAATTCTTTTATCCATTCTGTGTTTCAAATAACACTCATCTAACGATGCATAAATAGCAGCAAAGACAGAATAATTATTTTTTTGTGAAAATATGTTTATTTGGATAAAATATTTTCATTACCTTTGCACTCCTTAAATATGGCTAAACAGTCTTTAATTAAACAAGACGGGACAATCGTCGATGCTTTGTCAAATGCTATGTTTCGTGTGCGCCTCGAAAACGGTCACGAAATATTAGCCACCATCTCTGGCAAGATGCGTATGCACTACATACGTATACTACCCGGAGATAAAGTAGGAGTAGAAATGAGCCCTTACGATTTGAGTAGGGGGCGTATTATATATCGTTATAAATAAAAACAAAATAACCGGTTATGAAGGTTAGAGCAGCTATCAAGAAGCGCAGCGCTGATTGTAAGATCGTACGCCGTAAAGGTGTATTGTTTATCATCAACAAGAAGAACCCACGCTTCAAACAAAGACAAGGATAAATTATTTTTTAATTTTTAATCTAAACATTCAATATTAATGGCTCGTATAGCTGGTATTGATCTTCCTAAGAACAAACGTGGTGAGATAGCTCTCACTTACATTTTTGGTATTGGACCAACAACTGCACAGTACATCCTCGATAAGGCTGGCATTTCTTATGACAAGAAAGCCTTCGAATGGAACGATGATGAGCAGACCGCGATCCGTACTATCATCAACAATGAGTTCAAAGTAGAAGGTCAGCTCCGTTCTGAAGTGCAAATGAACATTAAGCGCCTGATGGATATTGCTTGTTACCGTGGTGTACGTCACCGTAAAGGTCTGCCTTTACGTGGCCAGCGCACCCGTACCAACAGCCGTACCCGTAAAGGTAAGCGTAAGACAGTTGCAGGGAAGAAAAAAGCACCTAAGAAATAATCTTAAGCCATTGCTGGATCCGGTCGTTTGGTGCACCGGGGAGGGATGGCTGAGAGCTGCGTAAAGAACTCGCAGTTAATCATTTTTGACTACCTTATTTTTAAAAGAAATGGCAAAAGCGCAATCAGCTGCTAAAACCGCCGCTAAAAAGCGGATCGTAAAAGTTGATACTCATGGCGATGTGCACATCAGTGCTACCTTCAACAACATCATCATCAGCATCACTAACAAAACAGGTCAGGTAATATCCTGGTCTTCTGCAGGTAAAATGGGTTTCCGTGGCAGCAAAAAGAACACTCCATACGCTGCACAGCTTGCAGCACAGGACTGTGCAAAAGTAGCAACAGATGCAGGTCTGAAAAAAGTGGATGTTTTTGTAAAAGGTCCGGGTTCAGGCCGCGAAAGCGCTATCCGTGGTCTCAGCAACAATGGTATCGAGATCACTTCGATCAAGGATATTACTCCATTGCCACACAATGGTTGCCGTCCGGCTAAAAAACGTCGTGTATAATTTATACAGGCATCAATAAGCAACAATTATTTATTCATAGTTCCCTGCTCCGTATCAGCTTTCACGATCTTTATAGGAGACGAAGCAGGTTAATAAAAAAGATCGGTACACAATGGCACGTTATACAGGACCAAAGAACAGAATCTGCCGCATATTCGGCGAGCCTATCCTGGGATCAGGCAAAAGCCTGCAGAAGCAGAGCAACCCTCCAGGCCAGCATGGTGGCACACGCAAGCGCAAGGCGCCAAGTGAGTACGCTATACAGCTGAAGGAAAAACAAAAAGCAAAGTACACTTACGGTTTGCTTGAAAAACAGTTCGCTAATACATATGTAGAAGCAAGCCGTTTGAAAGGTGCAACTGGTGAGAACTTGATAAAACTGCTGGAAGCGCGTTTGGACAATACGGTTTACCGTATGGGTATAGCGCCTACACGCCCTGCTGCTCGTCAGCTGGTATCTCACAAACACCTGATGGTGAATGGCGAGATAGTGAACATACCTTCTTACAGCCTGAAACCTGGTGATGTGATAGAACTGAAGCCAAAGAGTAAAGTGAACATTACTGTAGTTGGTATGATACGCGGTAAAAATCCTAAGATAAACTGGGTAGACTGGAACGAAAAGGATATGAAGGGTATTTACATTACCCATCCTGAAAGGGACTATGTACCTGAGAATATTAAGGAACAACTGATAGTAGAGCTTTATTCTAAATAGTAATTTTAAGCCCCTTATCACAAGGGGCTTAACCTGTTTTATTCGTAAAGTCTTTTTGCTGTCAATAACAATTTTCAAAAAAATAAACTAAATATCAATATGGCCATATTGAATTTTCAAAAGCCGGATAAAATTGCTCTGCAGAAAACTACTGAGTTTGAAGCACAATTCGAGTTCCGTCCACTTGAACCAGGTTACGGTGTTACTATTGGTAATGCATTGCGTCGCGTATTGCTTTCTTCCCTGGAAGGATATGCAATAACTGCTATCAAAATAGCAGGTGCCGACCATGAATTTGCTACTATCAAGGGGGTTTTGGAAGATGTAACAGAGATCATACTGAACCTGAAACAAGTACGTTTTAAGGCGATAGGTGAAAGTGACGTTAATGGCGACAGAGTAGAGCTGAACATCAAAGGCCAGGAAATATTCACTGCCGGTATGATAGGCGAGGCATTACCTAATTTTGAGGTAATGAACCCTGAGCTCATCATATGCCAACATGGAGCCTAATACCAACTTCATTATAGAAGTATTTGTTGGTAAAGGCCGTGGTTATGTTCCCAGCGAAGAGAACCGTCCTAAAGACGGTGCAGTTGGTATCATAGCTATCGACTCTATATACACGCCGATAAAGAACGTTAAATACACGATCGAAAATACCCGTGTAGAGCAACGTACCGATTTCGAAAAACTAATAATGGAAGTGGTTACCGATGGTACCATTCATCCTGAAGAAGCCGTAAAGGAAGCATCACGCATCCTTATCCAGCACCTGATGATCATCACTGATGAGAACATAAGCCTGGATACTAAACGTGAAGAAAAAGAAACTATAGTGGACGAAGAAACTTTGCAACTGCGTAAAGTGCTTCATACACCGCTTGAGGATCTGGAACTTTCTGTACGTGCGTTCAACTGCCTGAAGGCAGCTAAGATAAACTCACTTAGCGAACTGGTACAATACACCCAGGAAGAACTGATGAAATTCCGCAACTTCGGTCAGAAATCACTTTCTGAGATCGAACAAGTGTTGCACGAACGCGGCTTGCACTTCGGTATGGATATCAGCAAATTTCGCCGCGGAGAAGACTAAACTAATATTCTAAGGTCAGCACGTATGGTTCTCCATATCTGCTGACCTTCTTTTTTTATCACAAGTTGCTGCATTCCTTGACACGGTGCAGCAGCACCTACCGCAAAAACGGTAACAAAAACAAACAGTCATGCGTCACGGAGACAAGATCAAGAATTTAGGCCGCACAATGGCCCACAGGGCAGCGTTGATGTCCAACCTTACCTGCCAGCTTATTGAGCACAAGCGTATCGTTACTACTCAGGCTAAAGCTAAAGCTTTGCGTGTTTATGCTGAGCCGCTTATCAATCGCAGCAAGACCGATAACATGCACAATCGCCGTATCGTGTTCAGCAAACTACAGGACAAAGAAGCTATAAAAGAGCTTTTTGGTGTTATCAGCGATAAAATAGCTGACCGTCCAGGTGGTTATACCCGTATCATCAAGTTACCATTCCGTGCGGGTGATGCTGCAGAAATGGCTATGATAGAACTGGTTGACTTCAATGAACTGTACACTAAGGATAGCGCAGAAAAAGAAGGCAAGAAAACACGCCGTAGCCGCCGTGCTGGTGGTGCTAAAGCTGCCACTACAACTGCAGCTCCTGCTGCAGAAGCTACAACAACCCCTGCCGCTGAAGTTGCTGAAACTCCAGCTACACCGGAAGCGCCAGCAGCTGAAGCTACAGGTACTGAAGAAAATGCTTAGTATAGCATGAACTAACGTTCATACTTAATGATAATAAAGAACCCGGATACGATACAGTGTCCGGGTTCTTTGCTTTTGCGCTAATCTGTTTGCGGTTACTACGCTGCTGCTTGTTGTGACTTTGCCTTCAGCCTCTTATGGTAAAAAAAGTAAGAGCCCCCCACAATGATCATCCCCATGATGATGATCGGTAACCACTGGCTCAAAGGGTCACCAACACAGATGCTGGAGTATACCGCTGCAATAAGGTCGAAAGTAAAACCTGCATATGCCCATTCCTTCAGGCGCGGAAAGCCTGGTACTAAAATGGCAATAACTCCCAAAGCTTTAGCCACACCTATGAACTGCAGGAAGTAGGATGGGTAGCCCAAGTGGTTGGTCACCAGGGTCACCGCATCAGGCACCTTCAAAATGTCAGGTATAGATGATATGGTCATCAGTATGGCCATCAATATGGTAAGAACCCAGTAAGCAATGTTGATCTTTTTCATTGTTGTGTGCTTTTTAATTTGTAATATATGCGCAAGATCATTGTCTATCTACTACATAATTCAGTTCAGTTACACCATTTGTAAATGGTCGAGTGGTCAATAGGTTCAGCTTTATTTTGTCCTTTATGTCTGCAAACAATGGAATGCCTTGTCCCAGGATAATTGGATTTACAAATAGCCAGTAACCATCTATTAAGTCTTGTTGAATGAGTGAATGTGTTGCTGTAGGACTACCGAAAAGTAAAATCTCACTACCTGGCATTTGTTTTAATTCATGTATTCTGTCCACAAGGTTATCTTTGATAATCGTGGTATTGGCCAGTTCCATGTCTTTCATGGTTTTCGATAAAACAACTTTATGAACATTGTTATACCACTTGGAATGCTCAACATCGTGCTTGCTCGCGTTTGGCGCATCACCTGCTTTTGGCCAGTAGCTTTGCATCATGTCGTAAGTTATCCGTCCATATAGTGCGGTATCGCCTTTGCTTATCCGTTTCCCGACATGGTCAAAAATTTCTTGATCAACTTTTATCCAATTCATTTCGCCATTTGGTCCTGCTACGTAACCATCAATCGATATGTGCATAAATGAAATTATTTTTCTCATATTGTTCTGTTTTTATTGTTTTATTGGTTTGCTATTGTCTTTTTTGAACGTTCAACTTGGCACAAACAGGTTATAGACTCACGTCATCCGTCAGTAAGTTGGCACAACAACCATGCTGTTGCAGCAGGCTGATCAGTTTGTTTGGGCATACAGTTTCCGTATCGCATTGCACGCGCAGCACACGGTCGCTGTCCTCCAGGTCAAACGTTGCCCGGCAGCCTGTATATAAAGCATGTATCCGCTCCAGGAGTATCTCTGCATGCTCCTTGGCGTCTACGTTCGTTTTAAATACTTCTACCATTAATGCCGTGTTATATCGTTGTCAAATATTCTTCCAGTTGGTCAAATGTGCCCTTGAAGCCTTGCTGCATACTTTCGTGCATCGCATTAAATATGGCTATCTCTTCCTGGGTAGCATTTATCGGGTGTCCGCTCAGGGTAAGTGTGGTCTTGCCATCAGCTTCGGTCAAGGTCAGTATATTATATACCTCCAGTGGCCAGGTGGGGGCCATGGGGTGGCGTGTCAGGTTACCTTCTTCGTCACTAAAGGAATTAATGAACACGATACTCCGCGGTGCATCTATATTGACATACACAAATTTTCCCCACATCCTGTACCCTTCGGGGCTTGCCATGCAGTAGTGATAGCTGCCGCCCGGTCTCAGGTCCATATTGTTCACCAGCATGGTAAAGCCCTTTGGTCCCCACCACTTAGCCATATGCTCAGGCCGGGTAAATACATCATACACCAGCTGGCGCGGGGCATTGAAGGTTCGGGTGATAGTAAAGTCCTGCTTATTACCACTCATTGCTGCAAGGTGCGCTTCAAGGTTATCCAGGTGTTGTTTGTTTCCGGCTTTAGCAAAGTCATTCATGATCAGTTTAAAATCTGCAACGGTGTCGCACGTCATGCGCATAGTAAGCTTGGTCCTGTTCCCTTCAGCCTCAAAGGTCACTGTCACATCAAAGTGGATATGGGCAAGAGCGCCTTCTCCTTCGTGGTGATATACCAGTCGTCCATTGGGTTCCACTTCCCGGTACGTTATCTTATTTAGGTAGTCCGTTCCATCTGGTCCATGCATCACATAGCGCCAGATACCGCCGGGCTGCACGTTCATTTCGCTGGTGGTGGTAGCAAAGCCATATGGCCCCCACCATTTGTCCACGTGTTCGCGTTCTGTCCAGGCTTGATATACCACAGCCGCTGGGGCGTTCACCGTACGGGTACTTACAAATTCTCTTTCTTTTACCGGGTTTTGCTCATTTGTCGCTGTCATGTGTTTTATTTTTAGTTTGTAATTCGCTTAGATAATTTTCGAGTGAATCGAAACGGGCATCCCAGAATTTCCGGTATTGTTCCACCCAGCCGGCTACCTCATTCAGTCGTTCCAGCTTTGCTTCGCAGTATCGTTCCCTGCCTTTCTGGTTCATTACTATCAGCCCGCACTCTGCAAGTATCTTCATGTGCTTGTATATAGCAGCCCTGCTTACATCAAAGTGGCCCGCTACATTGTTCACATTCAGCTGCTCGTGGGCTACCATATTCAATATCTCTCTCCGCGTAGGGTCTGCTATCGCCTGGAACACATCTCTTCTCATGATCTTAAAATGAAACCTTTAGGTTGCAAATGTAATGAAACCTTTTAGTTGCACAAATTTATCTCAGAAAATTACAGTTTGTCTTGGTACAGTATTGTAGAAGGCTATAGTAAACTATCGTTATGGGATACCATGAATATCAAAAATGTATAGAAGCCTGCCTTAAATGCGCAGCATTGTGCAACCATTGTGCATCGTCTTGCCTGCAGGAGGATAATGTAGAAAAAATGACCCGGTGTATACAACTGGACATGGAGTGTGCAGTACTATGTTATGCCGCAGCGCAGTTGATGAGTATGGGTAGCGCTCAGGCAAAAGAGTTGTGCAGGATATGCACTGAAGCGTGCAGGGCTTGTGCTGAAGAATGCAGCAAAATGGATACAAAGCATTGTAAGGAATGCGCGGATGCCTGTAGGAAGTGTGCCGAAGAATGTGCTAAAATGTAGTAGCACATTCCTGAGTGTTATAAAGTTTGGGGATGGTCCTTGTAGTATTGTTCTAATTCTTTCAGGCGGGCCACCTGGCTTAAGCGTGGATGAATAAATGTACGCACTTTCTTTATCAGCGCGTATGCATCATCGTAGGTAAGTCCGGTTCTTATAAGGTAGGCAATGGCCATTGTGGGGCCGCGCCCCAGGCCCTGGCGGCAGTGTATGTACACCTTGCCGCCTTTTTTAATTTCCGCATCTGCAAAGTCTGCGCCTTCTATCAGCGTAGTGATAGGTGGTGGCGTGTTGTCGGGCGTGGCGAGGTGCAGGTACTTGATACCTTTGTACACAGCCTCCTTGTACACAGAGTGCATACGCATATTTATAATGGCGGTCACACCCAGATTTCTCAGCCTTTCTAAACCCACAAGTGAATATTGACTGCCCAGGAACAGGTCAGCTGTTATCTGGCTTCGTTTCAAAGTGGGCAGGCCATATATCAGTCTGTAAACATTATCATAGAGTCGTTGCAGTAGTATTTGTACTACAATGAGTAGGCTCTTTATCTTTTTTAGCATAAGCTAAGCGTGGTTGGGCACCAATATTTTTAAAGATGCAGGTAATATTTTTATAGCTATTAGCGATGCCGTTTCCTCATGATCATCACATATAAAGTGTTGCTCTTGTTCCATCTCTATGGTCACATTCTTGCATTGCCAGTGCTTTACTACGTCGGTATCATTGCTCATTACGGTATTGCCCGCTACTTTTAATATGGTGGTAAGGTCTGCATTGGGCAGCAGCAGCACATCAAGCATTCCGTCTGTGATACTGATGCCTTGTTGCAAAACAAATTGGCCCATACCGGCATTGCCAGCATTGGTTACGGTCAGCGATACGCCGGATGTCTCTATCCTTTCACCATCTATCGTAAGGGTATATTTTACAGGTTGGGTATCTACCATTGTTTTGAGGGCAGAGATGCCATATGCCATTTGTCCGAAGGTATTCTTTTGCGTACTATCCACTTTCAATATCATATCAGCCATTATGCCCAGGTTCACACGCAACAAAAAAGGTTTACCATTCATGGTCCCCATATCCAGATGTTCTGTCCTTGTGTTATTGCCAACAAGTAATTGGAGCGCCCCCGGCGCGGTCAGCGGTAGGCCCAGTTCCTTAGCCATTACGTTTGCTGTGCCGCCGGGTATTATGGCCATTGGTGTATCGCTGCCACATAGTGCAGCTGCTACTTCGGTCACGCTGCCATCGCCGCCATATACGGCAATGATATCGATATCCTTCCCTTTTAGCGAATTCACTATGTCAACAATAGGTTTGTCCTTTTTAGTTATTGAGACATCCCATGTTATATCAGTATCGCAAAATACTTTGTTGATATAAGAAAGTATAGGTACTTCATTGCCAGCTGCGGGATTAATGATAAAGTGGATGTTCTTATATTTCATACAAAGAAGGTGTCAATATTAAAGGATAAATAATGATGCCAGTACATTGACTGTCTTGCATAGATACACACATTTTTCAGGTCTGCTATTCCTTATCTTGCACTAAACCTTTACACTATGTCGAACATTGATCTTATTATAGAAGAGCGCCCGCGCAACATTGGCAATTTTATGGTAGGCAGGTTACTGCCGTTCCAGAGTAAGCGTATGGTAGGACCTTTCATATTCATAGACCATATGGGCCCCGCACATTTGCCTGCAGGTGAGCTGCTCGATATAGGTCCGCATCCGCATATTGGTCTATCCACGCTTACGTATTTGTTCGAAGGTAACGTTATGCATAAGGATAGCCTGGGTACCGAAGTAGAGATACGCCCAGGGCAGGTGAACTGGATGACCGCAGGTAAGGGTATAGTGCATAGCGAACGAACACCGCAATACCTGCGCAATGTGGAAAAGAACCTACATGGTTTGCAAATATGGGTAGCATTACCCAAGGAGCAGGAGCAAATGGAGCCATCTTTTTTTCATGCCGATGCGGGACAGCTGCCCGCCTGGGAGAGCGATGGGGTAGGGTATGTATTGGTAGCAGGATCAGTTATGGGGAGAACATCGCCAGTACCCGTTTATAGCGCACTATATCTGTTAGAGATAAAATGCAATGATAGTAGGGAGGTAAATATAGGTGATGAATTGTATGGCGAATGTGGGCTGTATATACTGGAAGGGAGTATACAAACAGAAGGGCATACTTTTGGCCCTAAAGAATTATTAGTGGCAAACGACAGTAAGTTATGTTCGTTCACCATGAATGAGCACACTACAGTTTATTTATTTGGTGGGCAACCTTTTGAAGAAGAGCGCTACATATACTGGAATTTTGTAGCATCGGAAATGGAAACCATAGACCGGGCAAAAGATAACTGGAAAGAACAGAGATTTCCACACATACCCGGCGAAACAGACTTTATACCCTTACCAATAGAAGCTGCGCATTTAAAACAAAAGAAATAAAATGTTAAGAAATGAAAGTATTTTGAATTTAATTTTTATATAATTCGTTGTAGGCCATGCTTATTTTGTCGGTTCACATTTGGCGAATATGTTCGTGATCACAGGGCATAATTTTGTAACGATATATTTCGTACAATAAAGTCAAATGTTCTAATTCTTCCGATATATGAAAGCAGATCGCAGGCAATTTATTGAAACGAGCCTAAAAATAGCCGCTATTAGTAGTGTTTCTGGTATCGGCATCTTTACCGGCTGCAAAGAAAAGGAAGATAAAAAGGTCTCTCCCCCTGAAGATCTAATGCAGGAACATGGGTTATTGAACAGGATATTACTTGTGTATGATACCTGTAGGGGACATCTCATAAATAAACAAGGCTTTCCTATAGAAGCGTTAGGCAATGCTGCCGGTATCTTAAGAGTATTTGTAGAGGACTATCACGAAAAGCAGGAGGAAAATCATTTGTTCCCTCGCTTTCAAAAAGCGAACCAACTAACTGATCTTGTAGCAACGCTACTCAAGCAGCATCAGGCCGGGAGAGTATTAACAGATCAAATCATACAACTCACCAAAGTTCCATTAAGATCGGACACAGAAACAGACAAGCTTATCAACCTTTTGACTGACTTTAATTATATGTACCGTCCACATGAGGCAAGAGAAGATACTGTGTTATTCCCGGCTTTCCGCAAGATAGTGTCGAAGCATGAATATGATTCATTAGGTGAAGAGTTCGAAAAAAGTGAGCATAAGATATTTGGTGAAGATGGATTTCAAACGATGGTCAATAAAATTGCAGATATTGAAAAGACCTTAGGTATTTATGATCTGGCTCAATTTACCCCACAAGTATAAAATAGCCATGTTATGCATCCGCTAAAGAGATCAGCATGGAAAGAAAATTGCAAAAATAAAATACCCCCGACTGTTATGGCCGGGGGTATTTTTACTAAATTGTTTCCGACTACCAAACATTTGCCCTGGTATTTGCAGGGCGGTATAGTTTATCGGTAGGTTGTATATTAAATGCTTTGTACCAAGCCTCTATATTGCTCAATGGCACGTTACAGCGAAGCTCTTCAGGCGAGTGTGGGTCAACCATCAGGCGTTGCAGCAAAGACTCTGGCCTGGTATTGCCACGCCATACTTGTGCCCAGCTCAGAAAGAAACGCTGGTCGGGGGTAAAACCATCTATCTTTTCGTTGCTTTGGCCTTGTTTTGTCTTTTTAAATGCCTGGTATGCTATATTAAGTCCACCCAGATCTGCCAGGTTCTCACCTTCTGTTAGGTCCCCATTAACGTGTACCGTATCCAACACGACTGAGTTGTTGAACTGTTTTACTATCACACCTGCTCTTTCTACAAAGTGTGCAGAGTCAGCTGATGTCCACCAATTGCTCAGGTTGCCTACATCGTTATATAGACGACCCTGATCATCAAAACCGTGAGTCATTTCATGGCCTATTACCGCACCTATACCACCATAGTTCACAGCATCATCAGCGCTGAAATCGAAGAATGGATACTGAAGTATACCCGCCGGGAATACTATCTCATTGAACCCTGGGTTGTAATATGCATTTACTGTTGGTGGTGTCATACCCCATTCAGAACGGTCTACCTGGTGGCCTAATTTGTTCAAGTCATAATTGTATTGCCAAACAGAGGTGGCCATTATGTTCTTTACATAGTTGTTACCTACTATATCCAGTTTGCTGTAGTCCTTCCATTTATCAGGATAGCCTATTTTCTTTACAAAAGCATTCAGTTTAATGATCGCTTTGGCCTTGGTCGCTTCACTCATCCAGTCGCTACTGCGGATGCGGTCAGCATAAGTTGTTTGTAAATTATTCACCAATTGAAGCATGCGGCTTTTCGCTTCTGGCTTAAAGTATTTGTTCACGTACATCTGCCCAAGCAGTTCACCAACTGAACCATCTACTATACTTAAAACCCGTTTCCATCTGGGCCGTTGCTCCTGTTGTCCGCTAAGGACACGGCCATAAAAATCAAAGTGTGGTTTGTTATACTTGCTGCTTAGGAAAGCAGACATGCTGTTCACCAAGTTGAATTTCAGGTATTCTTTCCAAACGGGCAGTGGAGTGGTCTTTAATTCCTTAGCTACACCTGCAAAAAATTCAGGCATACCTATCAATATAGAATCCTGTCCTTTCACATTTAATTCGTCCAGTAATACCTGCCAGTCCATACCAGGTGTTTTTTGAGTTATCGCTTTCAGACTAAATTTATTGTAGGTCTTATATGGGTCGCGCATATCTACACGGGTCATAGATACCTTGGCTAGTCCTGTCTCTAATGTATATATCGCAGCACCATTTTTCGCAGCTGCATTTTCAGTTTCGCCCATCAGGGTAAGCATCAGTGGAACGTATTTTTGATACGCCTCCCTTATTTTAATACTGTTACCATCGGTATTGAAATAATAATCCCTGTCTGGCAGGCCCAGGCCGCCTTGCGAGAACTGGCATATTTCCTTTGTTACGTCCTTATCATCTGGGCTAATGCCAAAACCAAACAAAGGTCCAACGCCTTCTGTATGTTCCAGCGCTATCTCTTTCAGCAACTCCTCTTCGGTCTTAATATTTTCTATTCGGGCCAGTACGCTTTCCAGAGGTTTTATTCCCGCATGCTCAATAGCTATGGTATCCATACCACTGCGGTAAAAGTCGCCCACTTTTTGCGTTATACTTCCTTTTACGGCATTCTTTACCATCATAGCAGAATCCAGCAGGGTGTGCAATACTTTGTAGTTGAACTCCTGTACTTCATTAAAGCTTCCCCAATCTGTCTCTGTAGGTGGTATGGGGTTTTTCTTCAGCCAAGTGCCATTAGCATACATATAAAAATTATCACCCGGGCGCACGCTCAAGTCCATATTTGCAGGGTCAAGCAACTTGCTACCCTTATCTGCCTTATCATATGAGGCTAGCATGAGCAATGCTGCGACGGATAAAACGATCTTTTTAAGTTTCATGTTATGATGTTTGCTACCGGAGAATAATACCTGCGATATAATTAAAAATGGATCTTTAAAAAAAGCCCCCGTGTTTTATTACGGGAGCTTTATATAGTAATAGGAAGGATAGATGATAATATTATTACCAAACTTTTGCACGCTCACTTACCGGACGATACATCTTGTCTGTTGGCTGTACATTGAATGCTTTATACCATGGTTCAAGGTTGCTTACAGGTATGTTGCAACGCAGTTCGCTTGGCGAGTGTGGATCTGTCATGATGCGCGATGCCAGTTCCTGGTCGCGCGTATTAGCGCGCCACACCTGTGCCCAGCTCAGGAAGAAGCGTTGGTCTGGTGTAAAACCATCGATCTTATCATTGCTCTTGCCTTCTTTGGTCTTCTTGAAAGCCTGGTATGCTATAGATAAGCCACCAAGATCTGCCAGGTTCTCACCTTCTGTAAGTTGTCCGTTCACATGTACAGTATCCAATACTACAGCTTTGTTGAACTGCTCTACTACTACATTAGCTCTTTCTACAAAATTTGCAGAGTCAGCAGGTGTCCACCAGTTGCTTAAGTTACCGTCAGCATCATATAAGCGGCCCTGGTCATCAAAACCATGGGTCATTTCGTGGCCTATGACGCCGCCTATACCACCGTAATTCACAGCATCGTCAGCTTTAAATTCGAAGAATGGGAACTGCAGGATACCTGCAGGGAATACGATCTCGTTAAATCCTGGATTGTAATAAGCATTTACAGTTGGCGGTGTCATGCCCCATTCT
>CBDIBP010000039.1:0-15971 GCA_965276955.1 Flavipsychrobacter sp. | reverse complement strand
GGCTTAATAAGGTCGAAAGTCTATAGGAAAAAGATGTGGACCGATAAGTGACAATAAAAAGAGCAAGCCGCCCATACTGGAGCGGCTTGCTCTTTTTATATTTATCTATGAAGCAAACCAATAAGCAGATATAGCATAACATTTTTAATATTGTGCTGCCACGCTATATTTACTTTGTCATTCTTTTGTTTTTCAAAAAATCTTTCTATCTTTCGGTATCTTCTATTAACAAAATATTAAGGCTTTGAAACGAATACTACTCTCACTTGCACTAATAATACCAATGTGCACTCAAGCACAGCAACATCATGAGATCGGACTTACCGGGGGGGTTGCTAATTATTATGGCGATCTGCAGGATAAAGTATTCCCGAGCTATGGGTATAAACCAATGGTGGGTATCATTTACAAGTATTTCATGAGTCCGCACGTAGGCCTGCGTTTTGGGGCATCTTATGCTACCATTACTGCTGCCGACAGCCTATCGGACGTGTCTGTGAACAAAGTGAGGAACCTCAGTTTTGAATCGCACATAGTGGAACTGCATGGTGCACTGGAAGTGAATTTTTGCCTATTGATATAGATAGGATGAAGGTAACCCCATATGTATTTGCGGGTATCTCTGCTTTTTATTTTAATCCTTATGCCCAAAACCCCGAAGGTGGCCGCGTATTTCTGCGCCCATTGAGTACAGAAGGAGAGGGCTTGCCACAGTATCCTGACCGCAAACAATATAGCAACGTAGCTGTTGGCTTCCCGATAGGTGGTGGGATGAAATTCCTGATAGGGAGAACACTGGTGGTGACCACAGAATTAGGTTTCCGCTACACTACTACAGACTACCTGGATGATGTGAGCAAAAGCTACGTGAACCTGGATACACTGACCGCTTACCGTGGCAAGCTTGCTGCACAAATGTCTTACCGCTCTAAATTTAACCCCAACTCTCCTGAAGGGCCAAGCTATACCAACCAACGCGGTAACAGCAGCCAGAACGACTGGTACTGGTTCGGTAATGTAAGCGTATCTATTTACCTAAGGGCATTTGGCAATATGAAGGATTACTTGCAAGGCCGTTGCCCGGTGTTTTACAGGAACTAAAGTTTATAATTGAACATAATAAGAAAGGCTGCTTTTGGGCAGCCTTTCTTATTGTTGTCATTCACAATTCGATAGTTACTTCACGTTATGCCTATGGCAGGTGACCAGGTGGTCGTTGACCATACCGGCGGCCTGCATGAAAGCGTAACATATGGTGGAGCCTACAAACTTAAAACCGCGCTTTAGCAGGTCTTTGCTCATAGCATCGGACTCCGGGCTTTTGGCTGGCACCTGGCCTATGCCTGTGCGCTTGTGGTCTATGGTCTTGTGGTTGGTGAACTGCCAGATGTAATTATCAAAAGTGCCAAATTCCTTTTGCACTTCCATGAACAGGTGTGCATTGTTCACCGTTGCTTTTATCTTTAACCGATTGCGAATGATGCCTGCATCCTGCATCAGTTCTTCCTGTTTTTCTTCTGTATACTTAGCCACCTTTTTTACATCAAAATCGCTGAAGGCCTTGCGGAAATTTTCGCGCTTGTGCAGTATGGTCTTCCAGCTGAGCCCGGCCTGGAAGGCATCAAGCACCATGAACTCGAACAGCTTTTTATCGTCGTGCAGCGGCACGCCCCATTCCTCATCATGGTATTGCTGCATCAGCACATCGTCGCCGGGCCAGGGGCACCGTACTAATTCTTTTGCCATTACGCGTTAGTTTTAATGTTGTCTATACATTCAGCTATCGACATCATTTTTTGTTCTCCGGTGCTGTAGTTCTTGAGGCTCACCATTTGCTTTTCGCGTTCTTCATCGCCGGGCAATATCACATAGGCAGCATTGCGTTTGTTGGCATATTTCATTTGCTTATCAAACTTTGCAGCATCTGGATACACCTCCGCAGCTATGCCTGCCTGGCGCAGTTGCTTCACTACATCCAGCGCATACAATTCATTAGCGCCACCAAAGTTGATGATAACAGCCTGTGTGCCCGATACCAATTGCTCAGGGAACAATTTCAGTTCTTCCAGCACATCGTATATCCTGTCTATACCGAAAGACACCCCTACTCCAGACAAGCCTTTAAGACCAAACAGACCCGTAAGGTCATCGTAGCGGCCACCACCGCCTATGCTGCCCATTTGCACGGCACGGCACACTACTTCTACTATCACACCTGTGTAGTAGTTGAGCCCCCTGGCGAGGCTTATATCGACCTCTATTGCAGCATCCCATGCAGCCTGCTTCAACTCCTTATGATATGCCAGGGTCTGCCTGAGTTCACGTATGCCTTCCAGCCCGGTCTTGCTATTGTGCATTATGATTTCCAGCTCAGCAAGTTTCTCTTCATTATCACCTGTTACATTTATTACTTTTTGTATTTGGGTAATACCGTTATCAGATATACCTCGCTGTTGTAGTTCGTTGGCAACACCGTCCCACCCTATTTTGTCCAGCTTATCCAGTGCTATGGTTATCTCCATCATCAGCTCCGGCATGCCGCATATCTCTGCAAGGCCGGCCAGCAGTTTACGGCTGTTCATTTTTATAGCTACCTGCTGCAGACCGAGTTGGTGGAATGCACTTTGGTAGATACACAACAGCTCTGCCTCATTTATAAGTGATGTGCTGCCCACTACATCGGCATCGCACTGCCAAAACTCGCGGTAGCGACCTTTCTGCGGACGATCGGCGCGCCATACCGGCTGCATCTGGTAGCGGCGGAAAGGGAATGTTAATTCATTCTGGTGCATTACGACATATCGGGCGAAAGGGATGGTCAGATCGTACCGTAAAGCACGCTCTGTGACCGCTGACGAAGAGTATGGTTTTGCCAGCATCTTTTCCCATTCCGCATTGAGTTTCTCTTTATCGGCGTCTTTCTTTTCATGAAGGCCATTGTTGAGTACCTTGAATATTAAGCGATCGCCTTCTTCACCGTACTTGCCTGTAAGGGTCACCAGGTTTTCCATAGATGGGGTCTCTAATGGTTGAAATCCATAGGTCTCAAATATGCCTCTTAAAGTGGTCAGTATATATTGGCGCTTCCTTACTTCTTCGGGCGAAAAATCGCGTGTGCCTTGTGGTATAGATGGTTTTGACATTCTTGCTATTTGTATTTTTCAATTATTGCATTACAGGTCTCGTCTATCAGGTCGTACACGGGTACAAAGCCAGCCTCGGGGCCATACCATGGGTCGGGCACAGAACGGTTGCTGCCGGGCTCGAGTTCATTGAGGAAAAGCTCTACATTACTCAGGTCTGCATTCTTTCCGGCTATCCCTTTTATCTCGTTATATACATCGATAGCCATAGCATATATCTTATCGAAACGCTGCAGGTCTTCCTGGACAAATTTCCGGGCTCTCTGGCCCGATATATCTATACCATGCTCACGACACACTTTCTCAGAATACTGGTGCGGTGGCTCGCCCACATGATACGATTCTGTACCTGCGGAATCAACTGTCCAGTCGAGGCCGTTCTTATTGATCTTGTCCTGCATTAATCCCTCGGCAATGGGCGATCTGCAAATATTACCGAGGCAAACCATTAGTATGCGCATTGTAGTGTATTGAAACCACTGCAAAACTATTGAAAAGAGGGGGTATTGTCTTAAAACTGTGCTAAACTATATGGTAACTATAATAATTACAAATGAAGCGTTATTTTTAGCACCTATGCCGCACCGGAACTGCAACATACTGAGTATAGCCCCCTACCGTATACTGCCGCCACTAAGCGGTGGCCACCTGGGTATTGTATATGTGCACCACTACCTGGGCAAACTGTGCCAGGACCATGTGGTAAGTACTGTAGATAATGATAGTGCTGAACAATACGACTTCCAACTGCACAAGGTATTCCCGGATACGCCCAAACGTTACCTGCCCTTCTACAAGTTTGGCGAGCTACTGGGTATAGCCCGCCAGTATGATGTGAACTACATTTATTGCGACCATCCGTATATGGCGCTAACTGCTATGGCATTGTCGCGCAGGTTAAAGGTGCCGTGGTTCATCAGGAGCCATAATATAGAATCAGAACGGTTCAGAACATTTGGCAAAAAGTGGTGGCCGGTGATGCGCTCGTTCGAAAAGTTTGCTTTCAAACAGGCTGATGGTGTTTTCCTCATCACCCCGGAAGATATTGAATGGACCAAAAGACACTATGGTCTTGACCCTAAAAAGTGCCACCTGATACCATATGGCACTACGCTTGACAAAGCACCAACAGGACATGCGGAAGCCAAGAAAAGCATAGCCGCCGCAAGACAGATAGATGCAGATGTACCCTGGCTGTATTTTTTAGGGGCGCTCGACTACCTGCCTAATACACAAGCTGTAGAATATATACTGAATGAAATAATGCCCCGGTTGAATAAAAAAGGTATGCCTTACCAGATATTGGTAGCAGGGAAAGGGCTTTCTGAGGAATTGAAAGCGCGTATAGAGCACACACCTAACATTTTGTACACAGGCTTTATACCCGACCTGAATGAGCTGCTGAAGGCCTGCGATATAATGCTGAACCCAGTGATACTTGGCGGTGGTATAAAAACGAAGGCCATTGAGGCACTGGGGTATAATAAAACAGTGATAAGCGCACACAGCGGAGCAGCTGGACTCGTACCTGAAGTATGCGGTGATAACCTTTTGATATCACCAGACCATGACTGGGATGCATTTACAGAAGATATCATTAAGTCGATGAACGTGCAGCCCGAAATACCCAAGGCATTTTACGAGATGTTCTATTGGGGGAATATTGCGAAGAACATACTGGCCGTATTCAAAGAGCATAACAGAAAGTAAAACCGCATCGTGCACAACCTTACCCACTATTTAGTCTGTAATCTATCTCTTGGCTCAAACTTATATATTATTTCATCTAAATTATTACAAACATTCTCAACATCAACTATATTTAGCTTATCATTACTTCTTAAAATATTCTCCATCTTCTTGAGATAGATACTTGTTTCCTTTTGGTCAAGCACCGCACAATAATCACCATTAACAATGATTGCGTAAGTTCCGTAGCCATTAAGACATTTTTCTCGTTGTGTTAAATCGTGAATAGTCTGCTTATGCAAATTAATGTATTCACGCAAATATGAATAAGTAGTTTGCGATACGTATACTCTATTTATGAATTTCATGATATCAGATATACTAATATTTTCCTGTAGTCCACATGTTATTATCAATTCAGGTAAAGGTTTTTCACACACACCAACATGATATAAATCAATATTGCCTGTATGTTCTTGTGCATATATCCTTATAGGAAAAAGCATTAAAAAAAGCAATGCTATTATATAATTATTGCTCATTGTCATTTGATATAACTAAAAAGCTTTTAGGACATTATATGGAAATGGCAATTAACATAAGTGTATAAATCTCTATGATTGGCCTAATCACAGGCCTTGCCGTTATATTCGTCAGTGAACTGCCCCCAACCCTACAGCGTAGAACCGTTCCTAGTTGCGTATCATAATGCTAACTCCAAAGTCGGCCAACTCCATGGCTATATCTATTTTTGGGTTTTGCGGGATACTGAAAATCATTTTCCTATACTGTTAGGTTCTAATATTGGTTTAAGAGTACCCAGGCAAGGTAGCCCCTAAATACATTAACTATTGCTGTTATCAAACACGTATTGAATAAGATTAGCGCCCATTTCCAACGCTTGCATATGTTTTTCTGCGGGGTCGTGGTGCACATCGTAGTCTTCCCATCCATCGCCGAGGTCGGTCTCGTAGCTGTAAAAAACTACTAAACGTCCTTTATAGGTAAGTCCGTATCCTTTTGGCGCTTTGTTATCGTGCTCATGGATCTTAGGAAGTCCGTTGGTAAAAGTATATTTCTGGTGGTATACGGGATGCGAAAATGGCAATTCTATCAACTCCAGTTCGGGAAATACTTTTTTTAGTGAAGGACGCACGTAGGGGTCAAGCCCGTAGTTATCATCAATATGCAGAAAGCCGCCACCTTGCAAATATTTGCGCAGGTTCTGCGCCTCATCATCAGTAAGCGCCCACCGGCCGTGGCCCGTCATGTGGATGAAAGGATAATTAAAGATGTCGGGGCTACCGACCTCTACCTCGGCCTGACGGGTATCGAAACTGGTATGCAGCTGCTGATTGCAAAACGTAGCCAGGTTGGGCAGCGATGTGGGGTTGGCATACCAATCTCCCCCACCACCGTACACCAGAAGTGCCAGTTTCATTTGCGCATTGGTTATCGTGCTACACATCATCACACCTACCAGCAGCGCTATGTATTTTATATTACCCATTGTTTATAGTATTAAAGAACGCACACACACTTATAGCAGCTGTTTCGGTACGCAAACGCTTGATGCCTAACGAAACTGCACTATAGCCTGCCTCCATACACAAATTTACCTCCTCCGGGGTAAAATCCCCTTCGGGGCCTATCAATAATATGGTTCCCATACCCGGTTTTAACATTATAGATAGTGGTTTCCTTTCCATCTCCTCTATGCAATGGGCTATCAGCCTTTGTGGTCTATGATACTGAGCTATCACCTCCTTTAGCGTAGAAGCCTCTGGCATGGCGGGCAGGTAGTATTGCTGCGATTGCAGCATGGCCGAAATGAGTATGTGCCTGAAACGGTCGTATCGGAATTTATCTTTTTCTGTGCGTGCGGTTTGCAGAGGTATAATGCTGGCTGCACCCAGCTCTGTAGCTTTTTCCAGCAGCCACTCGTTGCGGGCGGTATTCTTGGTGAAGGCTACGGCTATATGCAGTGCCACCTTATCCGGCTCGTAATAGGTGACCTTTTCTATCTTAACGCTGCACTTCTTCTTTTCTGATACAGCAATAGTAGTTATAGCGGTATAACCGGCACCATTGGTCAGTTGCAAATGCTCACCTGCCTTCATGCGCAGCACCTGCACCACATGGCGCACTGTTGCTTCATCGAGCCACAGTGTGTCGCCATGTTTCAGCTCACCATCAAAATAGAATTGGGGTAATGGAGTCATCCGGCAATATAAGGAAGATGACCAAATAAATTCGTATTAGCGTAGTTGCAATTGTTTATCAGCTATCATTCTGCGCAGGTTTATCAGCGCGTAGCGCATTCTGCCCAGCGCGGTGTTGATACTTACATCGCTGAGGTCAGCTATCTCTTTAAAGCTCAGGTCGCCATATATGCGCAGCACTATCACTTCGCGCTGCTCTTCGGGCAGCAGCTCTATCAGCTGGCGCACGCTATCGTGGGTCTGGCGTTTTTCCATTACATCGCCAGCATGATCAACGGGGGTAAGCAAGGCACCTATATCACGGCCATCAGGCAAGGTGATGGGTATCTGCACTTTTGTGCGACGGAAATGATCCATACACAGGTTGTGCGCCACACGCATGGCCCAAGGCAAAAATTTACCTTGTTCACTATAACGCCCTTCGCGCATTGTTTTTATCATTTTCAGGAAGGCATCCTGAAAAATATCTTCCGCTATATACTTGTCCTTTACAAGCATGTAGATGGCTGTGTATATCTTGTCTTTATACTTGGTAACAATTACTTCAAGTGCCTGGTCTCTCCCATTGAGAAAGGAATGTATCAGTTCGGCATCTGAAAGCTCAGATAATTGTTGGGTAAGTTGCATATATCTCCTACTTTTTAAAACGTAACGTACACGTCAGTTCAAATTGACAATAGTTATTAAAGTAGAAGTATATCTTATAGAAGTACGTTTTATATTATAATAGAAGCAAGTGCAAAAAAGTTAAAAAAATCCAAACGACCAAATATTCTTTTATAGTGCCATTTGTCTATCTCACTGTTTGTAAATGCTTTGCAATATACATAGACGAGGGTGCCAGCAAAAAGGTTGGGCAAAGGTTAAAAAATATTTTTCAAATAAAAATAAAAATGTTTCGTTTTTTATTTAATACATGCAAGTTATTCTTGTCAGCAACAAAAAAGCGCCCCATTATATGGGGCGCTTTTTTTACTCTTTGTTCTTTTTAACATAGTATCAATCAGGCTTCTTGCCATCAAGAAAAGTATTCCTTGTCTGTATCGAGGCTTGGCCGTTCTGCTTGTCATTGGTGCCTATACTGTAGCCGCTATAAAGGGTATCCGCAGATGCAAGACCATTGTCTATTTGTACATTCTGGCGCATGTATGCGGGTACCGACTCCAGCTCTTCGCTGCTTTCATTGCCCTTTATATTAAAGCTCATGCGACGCAAGCGTTCTGCACGTTCCTCCAGCGAGCGTTTCTGGTCTTCAAAACGTATCCTGTCCTGTATCTCATCTTCTGTAAGCTGGTGCTCACCAATGCGGGTAGGGATACTGTTTGCAGGCTCCTCATTTTTTATGATCAGCTTCAGCGTACTTTCTTCCTGCTGTGCTATGGGCTCTTCCTTTTTCTCTGATATGGTATTACCCAGTATCAGTGGTGTCTCGTGAGTCTCCTCATTAGGGAATATCTCATTAGAAGAGGCTATTGGTGTATTCAACGGCTCTACAGAATAACTGTTCTTCACTGGGGGCATTTCTACCAGCATGGGGGCCATGTGGTCTGTAGCTACCATGTGCGGTATAGCATCTGGCAACTTTTGCTCCACGGCAGTGAAATCGCCCAGCTTTACAATTATTTTTTCAGGTTCAGCATTTCTTGCCGGCGCTTCTATAACAAGGTCTTTGTGGTTAAAGCCTGTAGCTATGACGGTAACAGATATCCTGTCGTCCAGGTTAGGGTCGTGACCCATACCCAATATCACATCGCAATTATCGCCCGCCTGCTGCTGCACATAAGCCTGTATAGCTTCAGCCTCATCCATAGTATGCTCGTTAGCGCCCGCAGCCGATGTGATATTAAGCAGCAACCATTTTGCACCACGTATATCATTGTCATTCAGCAATGGCGAGTTGAGCGCCTCTTCTACTGCACGCAATGCGCGGTGTTCGCCCGATACTGATGCACTACCCAATATAGCCACGCCACCATTTTTCATAACGGTGCATACATCAGCAAAGTCAACGTTTATCTGCCCTGTGGTAGTTATTACATCGGTGATACATTTTGCAGCGGTAGCCAATATATTATCGGCCTTTGCAAATGCCTGTGTGAACGGCAGGTTGCCAAACTGCTGGCGCAACTTATCGTTAGAGATGATAAGCACAGTATCCACATGCTCGCGCATACGGTCTATACCTTCCTGAGCTTGTTTCATACGCTTACGGCCTTCGTAAGTGAACGGCGTAGTAACGATACCCACAGTAAGTATACCCAGGTCGCGGCATATCTGCGACACTACAGGTGCACCACCGGTACCGGTGCCACCACCCATACCAGCAGTAATGAATGCCATGCGGGTATTTACTTTCAATATCTTGGATATATCTTCCAGGCTTTCTTCACTTGCCTGCTTTCCTATTTCGGGATTAGCACCTGCACCCAACCCCTGTGTAAGGTGTGGGCCCAACTGTATCTTATTAGCTACAGGGCTCAAGGCCAGTGCCTGTGAGTCTGTGTTGCACACTACAAAGTCAACACCGTCTATGCCTAAACTGTGCATATAATTTACGGCATTGCTGCCACCACCACCTACGCCTATTACCTTGATAATAGATGATTGATTCTTTGGAATTTCAAAATGTATCATAGTTTACTGTTTTTGGGGTTAGTGCTTTTAAATGGTTGTTGTGAATTATAGTTGTTGTGAATTTTTTATCGTTCTATTTTATTTCCTGATCTTCTACATCCTCGAATATGCTCATGAACTTACCCTTAAAGCCATCGAACAGGCGCTTGAATGTTTCGCTGCGCTTCTTTGTTCTTTCGGCATTGTAAGCATTGTCCTCTTCCGTCTCTTCTTCCTGCGGCACTGCTGTATTCTCAACAACTGCTTCTACTTCGCCCGCATCGCCAAGGCTTATAAAATTGCCACCGGTATGTGAGAAGGCCATTTTCCCACTTTCAAAATCATGATACCCGCGCAGTATCAAACCGATACAAGTAGAGTATGCCGGATTAGTGAGTGCAGAATGATGATCGCCTGCAAGGTGCTCGCCTGGCATGCCTATGCGTGCTCCCAGCCCGGTGACATATTCGGTAAGCTGTATGATGTTGCGCAGCTGTGCGCCACCACCGGTGAGTATGATACCACCATGCAGGTGCTTATCCAATCCTATCTGTTTCAGGTGGTACACTACATAGTCCAGTATCTCCTGCATCCTTGCCTGTATGATGTGCGCCAGGTTCTTTACAGATATCTCTTTAGGTGGCAGACCACGCAGACCAGGTATAGTAATGTAGGCATTAGTGTTAGCCTCATCGGCCAGCGCCATACCAAACTGCACTTTCATTTGCTCGGCCTGTGCACGCAATACGCCCAATCCTTGCCTGATGTCGTTAGTAATGTTGACACCAGCGTATGGTATCACTGCAGTATGTTTCAGTATACCATCGTAAAACACTGCCATATCTGTGGTACCGCCACCTATATCTACAATGGCCACACCTGCTTCCAGGTCTTCTTCATTCATTACAGCCGCGGCAGATGCCAATGGTTGTAACACCAGATCGGTAGTGGTCAAAGAAGACTTATCTACACAACGTTTGATATTGCGTATAGCATTACGATCGCCCGTAATGATGTGGAAGTTAGCGCCGATCTTTATACCGCTCATACCAATAGGGTCAACGACCTGTGTAGTATTATCAACCGTAAAGTCTTGCGGTATGATATCGATGATCTGATCGCCGGCAGGTATATATGTTCTGTGCTGGTCGCGTATCAGCAGGTCTATATCTTCTTTGTTTATTTCATCCTCTACATTCAGGCGCACTCTATCGCCACGCGTTTGCAGGCTTTTTATATGCTGGCCTGCTATGCCTACATATACATCTTTTATTTGCAACTGCGCATTAGACAACAGACACTTTTCTATTGCCTGCTCTATCGACCGGATACATTGTTCTATGTTCATTACCACACCATGGCTCACACCCGCCGATTCAGCTTTCCCGAAGCCAAGTATCTCCACTTTCCCAAACTCGTTCTTCCTGCCTGCTATGGCCACTACTTTTGTGGTACCAATATCAAGGCCTACAATAATGGGTTGTTGTTTTTTGCTCATAACCTGTGTGTTTAATGTGTTTGTTGCGTATTTGATCTCTTATAAATGTATTTCCCCTTTATTGTTTTTGCAGGTGGTTTACCATGCAATATTTTTTGTTGTTTGACCGCTTTATGTGTTGGCTTAGCTGATGCGGTCTTAACAACCTTTACCGGCGGTGGAGTAGGCGGCGCTGCCACACGCTGTGGTGTAACAGGAGCTTTATGTGCTGCGACCGCTGCACTTGCTGTTACCGGGGCAGCTGCCACAACACCATCATCGTTCTTGCTCCGCAGGCTGTCCATTATACTATTGTACCAGCTCATGGTCTTCATTCCTTTATCTACAGGGCCCTTCCATGGTAATGATGGCGATGCAACTACCTGGCCTTTGAAGCGCAGATCAAGCTTCTCATATTTGTCCCAACCTATGTGGTTCATTATCTTTTTATAGAACTGGAACAGGTTGTTGAATTTATCTTTCATATCACTGGTATCGCCCAGCAATATCATGTGGCTGCCCAATACAGGCGTCAGTACAAAATTGCCTGTGCTGTCCATAGCTATCTGTGCTATCTGCGCCCGCCAGAAAGGGTTTGCCTCTACAAAACCTACCAGCGAAACAATCTCACCTTTTATCTGTCGGCTTGTGCTGTCGTCATGCAGCTGCGGCACATTGGTAACAATAGTTGTGTAGTAGGTATACACCGTAGACAGCGGCATCTGGCTCAGCGATGTATCTAAATAAAAGCTACCACCGTTGTTCTCAAAGATCCTGACTATAGGCGCACGCTGGGTGACCGTAAGGTGCAGCACACGCTGATCATCTATGTAAGCCTGTGCATTCGCCACCCAAGGATCAGCAGAAAGTATGTGCTCCATCTGGTGAATATCAAGGCTCTTTACCGGCTCGTTCAATACGTTTATATGCCGGTTATTTATGGCCATATCCATGACCAGCCCTTCATTCAAAAATCTGTACTTATCGCTGTTGGTTATGTTCACTTCCACACCGGTCAGCTTCCTGTTATCTTCAATATTGGCCGCGCTGAGCAACCCCGTAATACAGCAGCCCGTGGCAGCAAGGCCCAAGAGCACCTGCAACACTTTACGGATCGATATTTTACGTTTTGCACTCATTAACTTATCCTAATATTTCTTTTATTGGTTGTATCAAATGATCTATATCGCCCGCACCGGCTGTTATGAACAAACCCGGCTGTGCTTTTTTTATGTACCCTATCAGTTCTTCTTTAGACAATATGCGGTGGTTCTTGTTCGTCATCCTGTCGGCTATCATCTGCGATGTAACGCCTTCTATAGGAAGCTCCCTTGCAGGATATATGTCCAGCAATATCACATCGTCGGCCATATCCAGGCTATGTGCAAAACCATCTGCCAGATCGCGCGTACGGGTGAACAAGTGCGGCTGAAAAGCGATGGTACATTTTCTTCCAGTGAACAAATGTTTAGCGCTCTTTATTAAAGCGGCAAGCTCTTCCGGATGGTGTGCATAATCATCTATGTACACAGTATCTTCGGTGTTCACTATATACTCAAATCTTCGCTTTACTCCTTTGAAACCCTTTAGGGCAGTTATCACTTTATCAGGATGTATCCCTAACAATTGAGTAACTGTAATAGCTGCCAAAGCATTCTCTATATTGTGCATACCACCTATAGGTAAATGCACATTTTGGAGTTCCCAGTTCTTCCCTTTTACATTGAAAATATAACCACCATTTTGTGGTACTATACCTGTAGCATATATATCTGCACGCTCATCGTGCAGGCTATATGTAATGATATGAGGTGCGGTAATATCTGCAGCTCTATGCAGGCCATACTTCACCAACAGCGTGCCACCTGTTTTTATATTACGTGTATACTGCAGGAACGCTTCTTCCATTTCTTCTACGGTACCGTATATGTCCAGATGATCAGCATCCATAGCAGTGAGCACAGCTACATCGGGATGCAGTTTTAAAAAGCTACGGTCATATTCATCGGCTTCTATAACGGCTACATCATTATCGCTGCTCCAGTAGTTACGGTCATAGTTCACAGATATGCCACCCAGGAAGGCGTTGCAGCCATACCCGGTCTCGCGCAGCAAGTAGGCAGTCATTGTAGATATAGTGGTCTTCCCATGGGTACCAGCCACTGTTACTGCGAACATGGCCTGTGTTATCCATTGCAGGACATCGCTGCGCTTGTATACGGGATAGTTATTGTCCTGGTACCAATTTAGTTCTTTATGGTCCTTAGGAATAGCAGGTGTGTACACCACCAGTTCTGTGTCTTTATACAGTAATTCCACGTCATCTGTAAAATGTATTTCCATGCCCTCCTGCTCCAGGTGAGCAGTAAGGTCTGATGGGGTACGGTCATAACCCTTCACTACCGCTCCCTGTGCCCTGAAGAAGCGGGCCAGTGCGCTCATACCGATACCACCGATACCGATAAAGTAGATCCTTTTTATGTTCCTTACGTCCATTGTTATTTGTTTTCTATTATGCTTATTACCTGTTTTGCTATTCTCTCATCCGCATCATTTATTGCCAGTTCGCGCAGATTGT
This sequence comes from Flavipsychrobacter sp., assembly GCA_965276955.1. Classification (GTDB taxonomy): domain Bacteria; phylum Bacteroidota; class Bacteroidia; order Chitinophagales; family Chitinophagaceae; genus JABDEZ01. Next base: position 2,249 of record CBDIBP010000039.1, on the reverse strand, counting down.
TTGTCATCTGCTGCTGCATGGCGCTGTCTGATACCAGTGCTTTTAATGTCTTTACCAATTCACTTTTTGCGGCGGTATCGGGTATCATGAGCGCTGCTTTGCGGTCTGTAAGCGCTTTGGCATTGCTGGTCTGGTGGTCTTCTGCGGCATACGGGTATGGCACAAAAATTACCGGCTTCGCAGCTATGCACAATTCTGATATAGCCAATGCACCTGCCCTTGATATTACTATATCGGCGGCGCCGTAAGCGTGATTCATTTCTTTTATAAAATCGTACACCTTTATACGGTTGCCGTAGAGTGCAGCGCTTTGCTGTGCTTTTGCAAAGTAGGGTTTACCTGTCTGCCATATCAGCTGCACACCTGTATCCATGATAGATGCGAGTTGCTCATCAATAGCTTCGTTTATTGTTTTTGCACCCAGGCTGCCACCTACTATCAGTATGGTTGTTTTCGATGCATCGCCTTTCATCCATGCCTGACCTTCTGCACGGGTGATGTTCATCTGCGATATGCTTTTGCGCACCGGGTTGCCCGTAAGTATCAGTTTGTCTTTAGGGAAGAACTTATCCATATTGGCATAAGCCACGCAAATGGCTTTTGCTTTTTTACCCAATATCTGGTTGCTCTTGCCGGCATAGGAGTTCTGCTCCTGTATCATGGTGGGTATACCCATACCCTGCGCCATCTTCAGCACAGGGAAGCTGGCATACCCACCTACACCTATTACAGCATCGGGCTTAAAATCTTTAATTATAGATCTGGCATCCCTATAGCTTTTTAGCAGTTTGAAAGGCAGCGCCAGATTTTTCAGCAGGCTGCTCCTGTTGAAGCCTACTATATCCAACCCTATTATATTAAACCCTTCCTGCGGCACCTTCTCCATTTCCATTTTGCCCTTAGCACCTACGAACAGCAATTGCGTACCGGGCTGCAGGCGCTGCAAAGCATGGCCTATAGCTACCGCAGGGAAGATGTGCCCTCCCGTTCCGCCTCCTGCTATGATGATGCGCTTGCTCATGTTATGCTGGCAATACTTTTTTTGCCTTAGGTGTTTTTATAATTAATTTACTTGCCATTTCCTCTTGTGTATCTGTATTAGCTTCTGCATGCTCTTTAGCATCTGCCGCCTTTGCCATATCTTTTTGTTTGCCTTCCATTTCATCCACATAACGGCTCACACTCAACACTATGCCTATTGCTATACTGGTGAACCATATAGAGGAGCCCCCCATACTTACCATAGGCAAGGTCAACCCTGTAACCGGCACCAGGTGCACGTTAACAGCCATATTGAGCATAGCCTGGAACACCAGTGTGATACTGAGCCCTACGGCCAGGAACGCCCCGAAGGCATATGGGCACCTGCGGAATATCAATATGCTGCGCCATAAGAACAGCAGGTATAGCAACATCAATACCCCCCCACCTATCAAGCCGTACTCTTCTATAATGATGGAATAAATAAAGTCTGAATACGGATGCGGTAAAAAGTTGCGCTGCAAACTATTGCCAGGGCCACGACCTGTGACGCCACCATTAGCGATAGCTATTTTAGCCTGCTGCACCTGGTACACATCTTCCTGCTTGCCTTCTTTCTTTCTTACCACCGGCAAAATCTTCTATACGCTGCTGCCATGTGCTGGCCCTGCCGAAGTGTGTGAGTTTTGAAATGGTGAACAACATGGCCAGGCCGAATATACCCACCAAAGCAAGCAACCCCAGGTGGCGCATACGCACCCTGCCTATAAAGAACAGTATACTGCAGGTAGCACCCAACATCAAAGCTGTAGACAGGTTGGCCGGAGCTATGAATGCACAAGTGAGCAACATAGGTATCAGCACAGGTAAAAATCCTTTTTTCAGGTCTTTTATTATAGGCTGTTTTATGCTGAGCATACGCGCCAGGAACATGAACAAGGCGAGCTTTGCAAGGTCTGATGTCTGGAAGGTAAGGTTGATGACCGGGAGCCTTATCCACCTCGAACCTTCATTAAGCGAGGTACCAAAGAACAATGTGTAAATAAGCAGTGGCAGGCTGACGGTATACAACACCATAGATATGCGTGCAAAGCGCGTATAGTTGATACGGTGCACCCAGTAAATGATGAGCAGCCCAAATGCCAGCACCATCACCTGCTTTACCATGTAGTAGCTGGCATTCTTCTCCATACGGTATGCAAGCGAACCTGTAGAGCTGTACACAGCCAGCAAGCTTATGAGGGATAGTATAAGTACTACCGCCCATA
>CBDIBP010000038.1:0-24779 GCA_965276955.1 Flavipsychrobacter sp. | reverse complement strand
TATGGTCCTGCTCCCGGTATTAAAATTGATATCTGAGCCTTCTTCATGACTATCCGGGACAGGAAGATCTGTTCCATTTTCCCTACGTTTATCCAGCATTACCAGGTTGTCGCCAACAATTTCTGTGCTGAAACGTTTGTTTTTGTCTTTATCCTCCCAGTTTCGTGTACGCAGGCGACCCTCAATGAACACCAGGCTGCCCTTGTGTAAATATTTTTGAGCCAGTTCTGCCAGTCCACGCCACAAAACTACTGTATGCCATTCCGTTTGCGAAACCAGATTGCCACTCTTATCTTTAAACGTTTCTGTAGTGGCAAGCGGGAACTTAGCTACGGCTATATTCCCTTCCAGGTATTGCAGATCGGGATCTTTACCCAAATTGCCTATCAGCATTACCCTGTTGACGCCTCTCATAACGATTCAATTTTCTGGTAACAAAAATTATTCTTATGCCTATTAAAAGTATAATTTTTTTTCTAAAAATTGTACTACCGTTTTTGGGAATGCAAAATTCTTCAAATCTTGCAATAAAACCCATTTCCCTGCCCTACCGGGTATTGGTATAGCGGCATCGAGGTGCGCAATGAAAAACGAGGTCTTAATAAGCCTGTGTGTAAGCCGCTGGCTGTGACTACCTGCATTACTGATATGTGCAGAAGAAAGCCCTGATGCCATCATATCATTATGCTCTTTAATACCTGCCATATCAAGCTGGCTGTCATGCTCTATAAGATATGGCTCGTGCAGATTCTCCCAAATATCTTTGGGGCCGCGTTTGCTTATCCAAACGCTATCATTGGTCATAAGGAATACATAATGAAAATACCGCTCCTTAACTTCCGTTCTTTTGCTTTTTACGGGCAGCAAGGCTATGAGAGCGCTTTTGTATGCCACACAATGCTGCTGCAATGGGCATAGCATGCAGGCAGGCACCTTGGGTGTGCATATCACTGCCCCAAGGTCCATTATGCCCTGGTTGTATGCAGCGCTGTTGTCCTTATCTAATAGTTCTTGCGCCAGTTGCTGGAACATAGCCCTACCTGTGGTTGTATCTATAGGCTCTTCTATTCCAAAATACCGGGCCAGCACCCGGTACACATTACCATCTACCACTGCATGGGGAAGCCCATACGAGAACGATGCTATTGCCGCCGCTGTATATGGTCCTATTCCTTTTAATGATAGCAGCCCATCGTATGACGCCGGGAAAATACCATTCAGCTCGGTGGAGATGTAACGTGCTGTTGCCAGCATATTTTTACATCGGTTATAGTAGCCCAGGCCCTGCCATATGCGGAACACGTCTTCATCTGCTGCGTTCGCCATATCGGTCACCGTAGGATAGGCTTCTATGAACTTTAAGTAATAGGGCAAACCCTGCAAAGCCCGCGTCTGTTGCAGTATTATTTCAGATAGCCATATCCTGTAGGTATCTTTCTCTTGTTTCCAGGGCAGGCTCCTGTCATTATCTGTGCTATGCCACGCCAGCAGTTGCTTTGTGAAGTTTTTTTTGAGCGCGCCTGTAATATCCATTCCTTACAAATTTACCACACAAAGGGCACAGTTTATTTTTTTTCATGGTTTTCAGCTTTTAAAAATTATTTTTGCGCCACAATTTCAAACAGTTATGGAGATCGGTCAGTTGAAAGATACAGCGGCACAGGTACGCAGAGACATAGTACGCATGGTCCATGCAGTGCAAAGTGGCCACCCGGGTGGTTCTTTAGGATGTACAGATTATTTAGTGGCTCTATACTTCAGCGTGATGGAACACAAAACTGATTTCCAGATGGATGGTGTAGGCGAAGACCTTTTCTTTTTATCTAATGGCCATATCTCTCCACTATTCTATAGCGTACTGGCCCGTTCAGGATATTTTCCGGTAAGTGAACTGGCAACATTCCGTAAGCTCAACTCAAGATTGCAGGGCCACCCTGCTACGCACGATGACCTGCCAGGTGTGCGCATGGCCAGCGGCTCACTGGGCCAGGGCATGAGTGTGGCTGCAGGCACGGCCTTGGCTAAGAAAATGAATAATGACACCCACCTTGTGTATTCACTGCATGGCGATGGCGAGCTGCAGGAAGGCCAGAACTGGGAAGCTATAATGTTTGCGGCACACAACAAGATAGATAACCTGATAGCTACAATAGACGTGAACGGCCAGCAAATAGACGGCCCTACGGCCAAGGTACTGGAAATGGGTTCGCTATTTGACAAATTCACGGCATTTGGATGGCATGTGCTGGAGATGGATGGCAATGACATGAGCGCCGTGCTGCACGGACTGGCAGAGGCAAAAGCAGCAACAGGCAAAGGCAAGCCGGTTTGCATACTTATGACAACTATTATGGGACATGGCGTATCTTTTATGGCAGGTACGCATGAATGGCATGGTATAGCGCCCAACGATGCACAGCTGGCAATAGCACTGCAAGAAGTAGGCGAAACCTTAGGAGATTACTAAAGTTTATACTTCTATATAATTCAGATCTGTTTTAATAGTAATTTAGATATAAGGATGCAGATATACCGGCATGTGCCACTATGAAAAAAGTAATATTAATTTCCCTGTTTTGTTTTTGGTGTACGGCTCTTATGGAATCGTGCAAAAAAACCAGTGAACCCAGCACTCCGTATACTGCACTGTATGGCACCTGGAAGATAACACAGGAAGCTTTTGATGGTAGTAATACAGGCAGGTTGGATAGCAATCAACTGTACCCCCTACCTGCTGGCGACGTAGAATCTATAAAATTTAACAAGGATAGCAGCGGCACCCATTTCATTACCGTAAACAACGTAAAGAACGATTTCAACTTTAAATGGATACTGCTTAATAATTTTACTGCCATACGGATGTTCACTGCCGGCGGCGATACCATTACCGCCAGAATTTTATCCTTATACGGTTCCAGATTAACGCTGGAGAACTACACAACACCACAAACCACCTGGAACATCCTCCAGAAACAATAGCATTACCGTATCCGTTTACGCAATGAGTGGTCTTTCGATTTATTAAAGATCATTGTACCATTTTCCCGGCCTGCACGTCTGGCTCTTTGCTCTTCTTCTGGCAGTCTGTGCTCATCGCGGCACTCTACACTACAGCACCCATCATATTCTTTTGCACACTCATTGCATTGTATAAATAGCAGGTGACAACCATTGTTGGCGCAGTTGGTATGTGTATCGCACGGCTTGCCGCATATGTGGCAGTTCGATATAATATCGTCTGTGATGCGCTCCCCCAGCCTGTCATCAAACACGAAATTCTTTCCAATAAATTTTAATGGCAGCCCTTCCGCTTTTGCTTTGCGGGTATATTCTATTATACCACCTTCCAGTTGAAAAACATTTTTAAAACCATTGTGCAGCAGGTATGCACTTGCTTTTTCGCAGCGTATGCCACCGGTGCAGTACATTATAATGTTCTGGTCTTTTTTATCGGCCAGCATATCTACCGCCATAGGCAATTGGTCCCTGAAGGTATCAGAAGGCACTTCAAGCGCATTTTCAAAATGCCCCACCTCATATTCATAGTGGTTGCGCATATCCACCACTATGGTGTCTGGCTGGGCTGAAAGCTCATTAAATTCAGCAGCTTTGAGGTGTGTACCCATTTTAGAAGAATCAAACTCAGGGTCTTCTATACCGTCAGCCACAATTTTGGGGCGAACTTTGGCACGCAACACCCAAAACGACTTACCATCGTCATCTACTGCAATGTTCAATCGGACACCATTCAGTTCGGGTGCCATATCATAGAGGGCGTCGCGAAACGCATCCAAATTGCTTTCGGGTACGCTGGCCTGGGCATTTATACCTTCATTGGCTATGTATATACGGCCAAAAACATTTAGTGCGTAAAACTGCTTGTACAGCTCATCCCTAAACGTTTCAGGGGTATTGATGTGGAAATACTTATAGAAGGATACCGTGACGCGCTTTTCTGTTTCTTCCAGCATGCGCTTCTTCAGTTCCTCATTAGATATCCGGTTGTGTAACACTGGCATGGTGCTCTTCCGTTTTTAAATGAGGCTGCAAATTTAAAACAATAACTGCTCTCGCCCAATTTTAGGAATATGATATAGATCACCCGAACAATCCACCGTCATTATAAATAACAGGCGCTTTTATGTCCGTGTGGTGATGTTTGTTCATTTCCTGTATAAAATACTTGATAAGCTCTGGCGAATGCAGCTCATCGTGCTGGTGCATAAAGAAGTAGCAGGTCTCCAGACCCTCCTTCATCCATTGGCCAATACGCTTCACCCATTCATCTATCCTTGTATAGTCTGTAGGGTGCAGGCCATTGCCCACAAAACGAATAAAAGTTTCCGGGGTGGATAAATGCATATGCACACAATCCCGGCGGCCCGCTGCATCCGTAATTACGGTACCTCGCCTTTCCTGTTCAAGAAAGTGGTACAGATCCATATTATATCCTTCGTTAGTGCTGTACCAGTCCGGGCTACGCAGCTCAAGGAAAAGCTCCACATCGTGAGGTACATCTTTGATGAAATCTTCTATTAAAGGCAATTGTTTAAGCCCCATTTGCGGATGTGGCATAAGAAATATAGGACCTAAGTTCTCTTTAAATTCAGAGACGACCGAAAGGTAAGCATCCACCTCTGCCCGTGCATCCTTAAGCCTTTTATAATGGGTGATCGACTCTGTGAATTTGGGGCAAAATTTAAAATCTTTAGTAACTATGCTTTTCCATTTTTGCACCTGCTCTGCAGAATGCAACTGGTAGTAGAACCCATTGAACTCAATGGCATTGAATTGCTGTGCATACACTTTAAAGAAGTCTTTCTCCTTAGTGCCTTGGGGATACAATTTCCCTACCCAGTCTTTGCGCCCCCACTTGGCACAACCAATGTAGAATTTGGTATTGCCCTTACCTTTTGCTAATACATGTTTTGTAACAGCAGGATCGGCTGGGAGGGTAAGATCAACGTTGTCTAATTCTGCTTCGGGTAGTTTACCAAATTCCATGGAGGATGTGTTTCCAAAGATCAATGAAATAATTGTGCCTGATAATCTACAAAAATGCCCCGGATGTCCAGGGCATTCAAACTATTCAAAAAAACGTGTTAGTCATTTATAGCTGCAATACCCGGCAGTTCTTTCCCTTCAAAATATTCCAGCATAGCACCACCACCGGTAGATACGTAGCTTACCTTGCCCGCAAGCCCGAACTTATTGATCGCCGCAACACTATCGCCACCACCTACAAGGCTATATGCGCCATTTACAGTAGCTTCAACCACTGCATCGGCAATGGCCTTTGTGCCGTGCTGAAATTTTTCCATTTCAAATACCCCCATAGGGCCATTCCATAATATAACCTTAGAATCTTTTATCACTTTCGTGAAGGCAGCAATGGCCATAACGCCAATGTCAAGTCCCATCCAGCCATTAGGTATCACCTCGTTATTTGCAGATGATGTATTGGCATCAGCAGCAAATCTATCAGCTATGATACTATCTGAAGGCAGATGTATGCATACTCCCTTTTCTTCTGCTTTTTTCAGCAAGGCAAGCGCCACGTCAAGCTTATCATCCTCGCACAATGAATTGCCGATATGGCCGCCTTCTGCTTTAAAAAAGGTATAGGCCATTCCGCCACCAATTATAATGTCAGTTGCTTTATCCAGCAGATTCTCTATAATAGTTATCTTATCCGATACTTTAGCCCCGCCTATGATAGCAGTAAAAGGCTTCTCGGTACTATGTAATACCTTTTCGGCAGCTATAATCTCACAATCCATAAGGATACCGAACATTTTCTTATCCTTATTAAAGAACTGAGCTATAACGGCTGTGGAAGCATGTGCACGGTGTGCTGTACCAAATGCATCGTTCACATACACATCGCCAAGTTTGGCAAGTTTACCGGCAAAATCTTTATCACCCTTTTCTTCTTCTTTATAGAAACGCAGGTTCTCTAACAGCAGCACCTCGCCCGCTTTCAAGTTCGCAGCTTTTGCAACAGCATCTGCACCTATACAATCATCAGCGAACTGCACCGGCACACCCAGCACCTCTGATAGATATGGCAGTATATCACGCAGTGTATAGTCAGACAATTTCTTTTCCGGCTTCTTCTCTATATCTTTTAATGGACGGCCCAGGTGGCTCATCAAAATAACGCTGCCGCCATCATTCAATATTTTTTTTATGGTAGGCACTGCCGCTTTGATACGATTGCTGTCTGTGATCTTCCCATCTTTAATGGGCACATTAAAATCTACGCGCACCAGGGCTTTCTGGCCTTTAAAATCATGATCTTTGAACTTGCTCATATAAACTTTGGTTTCGTGGTGGATAAACACACATAATGATGACGTGTGTAAAAATAAAAAAAGACCCGATAAACGGGTCTTTTTTTATAAAGAGAAATTTTTATTTACTAATGAGGCCAGCAAAATATTTCATGGTCCTCACCAACTGGCTTACGTAGCTCATTTCATTATCGTACCAGCTTACAGTTTTCACCAATTGGTTATCACCTACGGTTTGCACTTTAGTTTGTGTAGCATCGAATAATGAACCATAAGTAGTACCTATGATATCGCTGCTCACTATTTCATCTGCATTGTAACCAAAGCTTTCGTTGGCTGCGGCTTTCATCGCTTCATTCACTTCTTCTACAGTTACCTTTTTAGTAAGTACTGTAGTCAGTTCTGTTAAAGAACCTGTAACTGTAGGTACGCGCTGTGCGCTACCGTCAAGTTTGCCTTTCAGCTCTGGTAACACCAGACCTATCGCTTTAGCAGCACCTGTAGAGTTAGGAACTATGTTCTCGGCTGCGGCACGTGCACGGCGCAGATCACCTTTAGGATGTGGTGCATCCAGTGTGTTCTGGTCGTTAGTATATGCGTGTACCGTGGTCATGAAACCAAGTACTATGCCATAGCTGTCATTCAGTACCTTGGCCATAGGTGCCAGGCAGTTGGTAGTACAAGATGCGCAACTGATAATAGTTTCGCTGCCATCAAGTATACTATGGTTCACGTTAAAGACCACAGTTTTCAGGTCGCCGGTAGCGGGCGCAGAAATAACAACGCGTTTAGCGCCGGCAGTAATATGTGCTTCAGCTTTCTCTTTATCTGTAAAGAAGCCTGTGCACTCCAGTACCACATCTACATCATGCTGTCCCCATGGTATTTGAGCAGGATCTTTCTGAGCGTATATCTTTATCTCATTGCCGTTAACAACAATAGAATCTTCTGTATTGGTAACAGGTACATTAAAGCGGCCCTGTGCTGTATCATATTTCAGCAGGTGTGCCAGTACATTAGGCTTCGTAAGGTCATTGATAGCTACAACTTCGATACCATCCATGTTGTAGATCTGGCGAAACGCCAGGCGGCCTATACGGCCAAAACCATTAATGGCAATTTTTACTTTACTCATTGTGAGATGTGATTTTAAACCATTTTAATAAGGGCACAAAGGTACACGTACCACCCATAATATCCAAAGACAAGAATAAACATAACAAGTATCAGTATAACAGCGGTCAAAACCCGCCAGGGATCAAGCTGTAAGCAGGCAAATGCAAATGAAGAAAATTTCGGCCGTGCTATTCATATCTACAATAACATTTACAGCACCCAGCAATGGTAACAATAAAATTGTGACCATTGCTATGACTATAATAATTATAGACTCCTTTGCAAGGCCCTTATATAATTGCGTGTTCATTATAATGTCTATTTCTCTCTATGCCTCTTATTACAAATTTAATAAACTACAGAGTCTGTAAACATTAAATAACTATTATCTTATCTCAATATGAAGATTTAAATATTGATAAATAAAATTCTATCTAAGGTTGTTATAGAATATTATTCTTGAAAAACAGGTTAGGTGAAGTAAATCATGTAATGTGGCAACTAATTTATCAAGAGATAATCAGGCACAGGGTTATGGCTATAACTTCAAATACATTGTTGATGTTTATCCTGATATCTAAATCTACGATAAACGGCACGAGCAGATATATCAATGCAGAAACCCCTGCCACGATCAGTATTTCTTTACTTATGTGTTTTGCCTTTTTAGCTGTGATCATACCGGTATTGGATAATATTCCAGTATTAATTTTAATTAATTTAAGTAAATATATACTAAATAATAAAAAGCAAGAAATGTAAAAAACTTATGGTAACGCTAAATAAAAAATGCAGCTGTGGCTTCTATTGTCATATTAATATCATCTATGCATAATGCATTGCTAATAAACCAACTTTCGTATGCAGAAGGTGGTAAATAAATACCACTATTCAGCATTGCATGGAAATATTTATTAAATACTAAATTGTCAGCAGCTGCTGCATCAGCAAAATTAGTCACAGGTACCTTGCTAAAATGCACACTGATCATAGACCCCAGCCTGTTGATGACATAAGGCGTACCTGATCTTTGCAAAACATCATCTAACCCATGATGCAATTGCAACGTTTTTTCTTCAAGGTCGGTATATATGGATGGGTTATCTTTCAATGTCTTTAGCATAGTATACCCTGCTATCATAGCTATGGGATTACCACTAAGTGTACCTGCCTGGTAAACATTGCCCAGTGGCGCAATATGCTGCATGATCTCTTTTTTGCCCCCAAAGGCACCCACCGGCATACCCCCACCTATTACTTTGCCATAGGTAACCAGGTCGGCATTGATATTCAGTCTTTCCTGTGCACCACCAGGGGCCAGGCGAAACCCGGTCATCACCTCATCAAAAATAAAGACAATGCCTTCCTGATCGCAGATAGTACGCAATCCTTCCAGGAAACCAGGGAGTGGTATAATGCAACCCATATTGCCTGCAACGGGTTCTATAATTATGGCGGCTATCTCCCCTTTGTGCTCCTTTACCAGCTTCTCTACTGCTTCCAGATCATTATATGGTGCCGTAAGCGTATCAGCAGATACCCCTGCGGTAACACCTGGTACTGTTTGAATATTGAATGTAGCTACCCCACTGCCCGCCTTCACCAAAAAAGCATCAGCATGGCCATGATAGCAACCTTCAAATTTGATGAACTTGTTGCGGCCTGTGTAGCCCCTTGCCAACCTTAATGCACTCATGCACGCTTCTGTACCACTGCTCACCATGCGCACCATATCCACATTGGGCGCCATGCTTTTTATCAGTTCCGCCATTTCTATCTCCAGCTCGGTGGGCGCACCGAATGATGTGGAGTACTCCACACGCTCTTTTATAGCATCAATAACGGGCCCGTAAGCATGTCCCAGTATCATTGGCCCCCACGAGTTGATATAGTCTATATACCGGTTGCCATCAGCATCGTACATATACGCCCCTTTAGCTTTCTCCATAAAGAGAGGGGTACCACCAACGCTTTTAAAAGCGCGTACCGGCGAATTTACCCCACCGGGTATAGATAACTGGGCACGTTCAAATAGCTGTTTGCTTTTAGCTGTGGTATATGCTGTAGTAGTGTCTGACATTAGTTGTAATTTCTTAAATGTAATTAATAAGGTTTAAGCATTCAATAGTATAGCTGCATCTTTAGCAAAGTAAGTGGCAATAAGATCTGCACCGGCACGCTTTATGCTTGTCAGCGATTCCAGCACTGCTTTGTTCTCATCCAGCCAGCCCATTTGTGCTGCAGCCTTTATCATAGCATATTCGCCACTCACATGGTAGGCGCTTACAGGTATGTTCACTTCGTTCTTTATTTCGCGAATGATGTCGAGGTAGGCCATAGCAGGTTTCACCATTACTATGTCGGCACCTTCTTCTATGTCCATCATTGTTTCCTTTATAGCTTCTATGCGGTTGGCATAGTCCATCTGGTAAGTCTTTTTGTCGCCAAAGCCCGGTGCACTATCCAGCGCATCTCTGAACGGACCATAGAAGCACGAAGCATATTTGGCGCTGTAACTCAGTATACCTGTCTTTGTAAAGCCATTCTGTTCCAGTATATCGCGTATAGCTATTATGCGGCCATCCATCATGTCGCTGGGGGCTACAAAATCGGCCCCGGCCTGTGCGTGGCTCAGGCTCATACGAGCCAACACTTCCACCGTCGGGTCGTTCACTATTTCGTTGCCCTCTACGATACCATCATGGCCATAGGTAGAGAATGGATCCAGTGCCACATCTGTCATTATCACTGTATCCGGGCAGGCATCCTTTATCGCTTTTATAGAGCGCTGCATCAATCCATCCGGATTCACAGCTTCAGTTCCTTTGTTGTCTTTCAGTTCATCAGCACATTTAATGAATAACAAAACACACTTCACGCCCAACTTTGCCAGCGCTTTTACCTCCTGCACAGTAAGGTCTATACTGCGGCGATAATAACCTGACATAGATGATATTGGCTCCTGCACATTTGTGCCCTCTACTATGAACAGTGGTGTTATCAGGTCTGCTGGTCTTAATATATTTTCGGATACCATTGCCCTTATTGCCGGCGACTGGCGCAGTATGCGGTTCCTTCTTATTAAATGCATAAAATGTTTTTAACTTCTATACCCAATCTCTGGGTCTCAAATAACCTAATAGTTCTGCCTCTTTACTACCTGCCTCAGGATGGTACTCATACTTCCATTGCGCTCTTGGCGGCAAGCTCATCAATATACTTTCTGTGCGCCCGTTGGTCTTTAAGCCAAACAGTGTGCCCCTATCATGTATGAGATTGAACTCTACGTAGCGTCCCCTTCTTATCTCCTGCCAGTCTATTTCGCGCTGGGTGTACGGTGTGTCTTTTCTCTTCTCTACTATGGGTAAATATGCAGGCAGGAACGAACTGCCCACTGCATTCTGGAAGTTGAACAACTCTTGCCCATGAGCTTCATCTATGGGGCGCAGGTAGTCGTAAAACACACCGCCTATACCGCGTGTCTCGTTGTTCCTGTGCGTATTCACAAAGTAACAATCGCACTGCTTTTTAAATTTAGGATAATGGTTCACATCAAAAGGATCCATAGCATGCTTCAACGTAGTATGGAAATGCTTTCCATCCTCTTCAAAAATATAGTAAGGAGTAAGGTCGCTGCCGCCACCGTACCAGCTATCCAGCTTTTGGCCTTGTTTGTTATAGAGCTCAAAGTAGCGCCAGTTGGCATGCACAGTAGGCACAAAAGGATTTAGCGGGTGTATGACCAGCGATATACCACAAGCAAAGAAATCGCTTTCCGGCACACCGAATGACTGTTGCATAGCAGCAGGCAGGGCGCCATGCACTGCAGAGATATTTACACCACCTTTCTCGAACACATTACCATCGGCTATTACTCTTGATATGCCACCACCACCTTCCGGCCGTTGCCATTTGTCTTCTATAAAACGGGCCTTACCATCTACTTGCTCCAGCGCGATGCATATCTTGTTTTGTAACCCTTTTATGAAGTCTAAAAACTGTTCTTTCGCTTCCATTATACTTATGCTGTTACCAGGCTATATTCTTTCACTGCATCTACGAACGCCTTTGCATGGTCTACGGGCACATTAGGCAATATGCCATGTCCCAGGTTGGCCACGTAGCGTTGCGTACCGAAACCATCTATCATTTTGCGTACTGCTTTTTTTATCTCCGGTATGGGCGCCAATAGCATAGACGGGTCAAAATTGCCTTGTAAGGTTATTTTGTTGCCGGCCAGCTTTCTTGCCAATGCGGGTGTTACCGTCCAGTCTATACCCAGGCCTGCTGCGCTTGTATTGCTCAAGTCTTCCAGCGCATACCAGCTCCCTTTAGGGAACAGTATCACAGGTGCATCCTGGCTCACAGCGTCAGCTATCTGCACCAGGTAGGGCTGCGAGAATATTTTAAAATGTTCCGGGCTCAGCATACCGCTCCAGCTGTCAAATACCTGCACCGTATCGGCACCGGCTTTTATCTGTGCTTTCAGGTATGCAATGGTCATGTCTGTTATTTTCTGCAACAGGCTGTGCGCCAGCTCAGGCTGGGTGAAGCAAAACTGCTTTGCCTTATCAAAGCTCTTACTGCCCTTGCCTTCTACCATGTAGCATAGCAATGTCCATGGCGCTCCGGCAAACCCTATTAGCGGTACCCGTCCGTTCAGTTCACTCTTGGTCAGCGCAAGAGCATCCATTACATATTTCAAGGAGTGCTCTACACCATCGGTCACCAGGTTATCTATATCAGCTTTATTTTTTATCACTTGCGGCAGCAATGGTCCCTTACCTTCTTCCATCAGCACCGTCATACCCATGGCCTGTGGTATCACCAGTATGTCTGAGAAGATGATAGCGGCATCCACACCCACCTGGTCTACAGGCTGCAGGGTAATGGCGCTGGCCAATTCAGGAGTTTGCACACGCGTAAAGAAATCGTATTGGTTGCGCAGTTTTATATAATCGGGCAGGTATCTGCCGGCCTGGCGCATCATCCATACGGGGGGGCGTTCTACTACTTCGCCATGCAAGGCTCTTAGAAGAAGGTCATTTTTCAATTCACTCATTTTCTTATTATTTATCAGGCTTCGTCGTCACTGAAAAAATCAATGACCATATCTACCATGTTATCTTTTGAAGGTGTGTTGCTTACTATTATTCTATTACGGGTACTGAATTTTGTCCTATCACTCAGTGCATAACCGGTTGTATCGCCTATTCCAAACAATATGGTCTCAGAATCGAACTCGTTCTCTGCTAAAAAGCTCTCTACCCCACTCGGACTAAAGAACATTATCCCATCATAAAATTTCTCCACTTTTATAGATGTGGTTATGGTATGGTACACCGTTATCTGCTGCACGGCTATCCGTGCCTTTGTCAGCTTCTCCGGTAGTTCATACCGGGCCTTATCACCACAGAAAAAGATGGTGTTCTTGCACTTTGCTTTTATTATTTTATCAGCAAGTTTCGATGCGTTATCTGCCGTAGCTACTATGCTTTTAGCGCCAAAATACTTGGTCACCGCATCGGCAGTGGCCTTGCTGGTGCTATATATCTGCCAGTTGGGCTTGGCACCTTTTAGCGCAGCCACTACACTACTCACTGCATTGGTACTGGTAAATACAACAGTGAGCTGCTGCGCGAACAGGTCCTTCAGTTGTTCACTAAGCACATCTGCTCCCACTGGCTCTGTTTCAATCATAGATGAAACATCTACAGCTATATTATTTTCTGCCATCTTATCTATCAGAGGCTGATACAGTGGCGACGTACTTAGTATATTTATATCCATTCAGGCTAAAGCCAATTTTTTATCATTATTATATTGAAATACCGCTGCAGGTGGCTATTGGATCATTACGCTCTTATGCTTTCCAGTATTTGTTTTGCACCCCTACTAAGTAATTCTTCCGCAGCTGTTGCACCTACCTGTGCAGCATCGCTAACAGGCACATTTCTTTTCACTTCCAGTTTCTGCCTGCCATCCACGCTCAGTATATTCCCTTCAAACACCAGCAGCCCTTCGTTCACCTGTGCAAGTGCACTTATTGGTGTAGCACACCCACCCATCAATGCTCTTAAAAAGTCACGCTCCACACCGGTACATATCGCGGTATCGTTATCATGAAAAGCCATGCAGGCATCAAGGCTGTAATTATCGGCTTCTCTGCAGGCAACCAGTATGGCGCCTTGTGCGGGTGCAGGCAGCATCCAGTCCAGGTCTATAGCAGTTGCAGGTCGCAGGTTTATACGTTCCAGACCCGCAGAGGCGAATATCGCCCCGTTCCAGTTGTTGTCTTTTACTTTTTGCAAGCGGGTATTTACATTACCGCGCAGGTTCTCCAGCGTATGGCCGGGATACCTGTTCAGCCATTGGGCCTTGCGGCGTATACTGCTGGTGGCTATTACAGCAGGAGTATCCGTGTCCAAAAAAGCAACATTTGTCTTGGGAACCAAAATATCTTTGTAGGATGCGCGGGGTAAAATAGATGCTGTAACAATACCTTTTGGCATTTGCGTGGGCACATCCTTCATAGAGTGTACCGCTATATCTATACTTCCATTCAATAGTGCAATATCGAGCGTGCGTGTAAAAATGCCTTGCACTCCTATCTCATATAGCGGGGTTTTCAGGTCGGTGTCCCCTTCACTTTTAATATATACCAGTTCTGCTTCATGCCCGCCATCTTCCAGTAGTTCTTTTACCCGGGTAGCCTGCCATACGGCCAGTTCGCTCTCCCGTGTACCTATCCTTATTTTTTTGCGCATTACGCTATATATTCATTTATTGCTTCAATATAATGGCAACCTATCGTATTCTTATTACGCATCTTCATAGCCATTACATTCAGCACTTTCTGTATCTTGTCTTCGCCACCGGCATCCAGCAATATTACGTTGGTACCGTTATTCAGCTGCTTCAGTTTGTGCTTCACTTCTTTTAGCATAGGCACATGCTTGCGCATATTGCACCATTCTTCAAACTCCGCTATATGCTCGTTGATGATACGTATAGCCTTTGGCACTTCTGCCTGGCGCATTTCCAGCGTCTTATCTTTTATGCGCGACAGTTCGTCGATGTCTATAAAAGTGACATTGGGCAGTTGTTGCGCTTCTGGCGCCACATTGCAGGGCACCGAAAGGTCAATGATTATCTTGTTGCCATTGCCGGCAATATGCGATGCTAACACTACAGGCTGGCTGGCGTTGGTAGATACTATAAGGATATCAGCAGTACGCAGCTCCTCGTCTACCTGCTCCAAGGGAGCATAGTGCAGGTTTAGTTCCGTTGCCAGATGCACTGCTTTTTCTTCTGTTCTGTTGACTAATGTAATGTTGGTAGTATCCAGGTAATGCACAAGGTTCTTGCAGGTATTACGTCCCATTTTACCTATGCCCAGCAGCACTATTTTCTTATTCCTTATATCGGCAACATGTTCTTTTATATACTGTATGGCCGCAAATGCTACCGATACAGTGCCACCGCTAAGCGCAGTATGTGTTTTTATAGCTTTGGAAGACTGTAGCACACTATTCACCAGGCGCTCCATAAAAGAACCTATATAGCCTGCATCTTTAGAGAATTTATATGCGGTCTTTATCTGTCCCAGTATCTCAAAATCGCCCAGTATCTGGGAGTCAAGTCCTGCGCTTACTTTAAAAAGATGTGCTATCGCCGCAGCCCCGCTTTGCGTATAGGCAAGCTGTGAAAAAACTTCAGGATCTCCATCCGTAACCTTGCATACCAGGTTCATGAACTGCTCCGCACTTGAGGCAAAACCATATATCTCCGTCCTATTGCACGTAGATAATATAAATAACTCCTTTATTCCGGCTGCAGGTGCAAGCGATAATATTTGGGCGTATTGTTCACTACTCACAGAAAATTGCCCCCTTATAGCAGCGTCAGTTTTTTTGTAACTGATGCCAACAATTCGGAAGTCATTTATGTTTATAATGTCGCCTCGGTCCATGGTGTTATTCGGTGTATGATGCTTGCGCAAAGGTAGTTTCCAATATTCGAGGTAGGTAATTTCTATGTCATCTCTCCGTCATTTTAAAATATGACGTCAATCATGCGTGTTTTATCAGTCTGAATAACCTGTTTCTTTGCATTTGCAATGTGATTTTTTGCCAGTACATGTGCTGTAATTACATCTCTATAAAGGCCCGATAATATAGAACGCGCTGTTATTTTAATGAACCTGGGTTCACCAGATTCTACCAATGTAAAAGACGTAGGTAGATACCTTAAGGAATTTTTGATGGACAAAAGAGTGCTGGATAGCCCATACTTGGTGCGGTACATACTTGTAAATGCTGTCATTGTCCCGTTCAGGTCACCCAAATCGGCTCATGCATACCGCTCGGTATGGACAGATAGCGGATCGCCACTTATTGTCCTCACCCGTCAATTGCAAAAAATGGTGCAGGCACAAATGCAAGAACCGGTCGAGATCGCTATGCGATACGGTAACCCCGGCATGAAGGAAGCGTATGATAATATTTTGAAGCGCCAACCCGGCACTAAAGAGGTGATACTATTGCCGCTATATCCGCACTACGCCATGTCCAGCTACGAAACTGCTGTGGTACATGCTGAAGATATATACAACAAAGGCAAGTATCCTTTTAAGATAACAACCATCAAACCATTTTATAACGAGGAAAACTATCTGAATGCACTTCGCGATAGCATAGCCCCACATCTGGAGCAGGAGTATGACCAGGTACTGTTCAGCTTCCACGGCATACCCGAGCGGCACCTGCTGAAAAGCGACACTACCCACCAGCACTGCCTTAAGGTGGCCGACTGCTGCAACGTGCCCTCAGCGGCGCATGCCACTTGCTATAGGCACCAGTGCTACCAAACTGCCCACCTGGTAGCGGCCATGCTGCACATCCCTAAAGACAAGTATGCTATATCCTTCCAGTCCAGGCTGGGCCGCTCTGAGTGGATAAAGCCGTATACAGCGCAACGACTTACCGAGCTGCCGGGGGAGGGAGTAAAAAAACTGCTGGTGGTATGCCCGGCGTTTGTAAGCGACTGCCTGGAAACACTGGAGGAGATAGCTATGCAGGGCAAAGATTCATTCATCAGTTCAGGGGGCACGTCTCTTACATTGATACCTTGCCTTAATGTGAACCCGATATGGGTAGCTACTATATCGGCCTGGATAGAGCAGTTCAGGCAGAACAATTTACAGATGGCCCTTACTAAATAAGCATGAACAACAATTACATCTTAGCCCTTCATATCATTTTTATTGTCACGTGGTTCAGCGGCATGTTCTACATGCCCGCCTGTTCATATACAATACTGAAGCTAACGATGCGCCAGATGGCATACGCGAGGCTATGCACACGCAGTTCAATATTATGATCAAGCGGCTGTGGTTCGGTATCACCTGGCCATCGGCAATACTTACGCTCATCTTTGGCCCGCTGGTATGGTACACATTCTACAGGTGGGCGCTACCCTCCTGGCTGTCGGTTAAGCTATGCTTTGTGGTAGGGCTATACATTTACCATTATAGCCTGCATGTCATTTATAAGCAACAGGCAAAAGGGATTTATAAGTATTCATCCCAGCAACTACGCATCTGGAACGAGATAGCCACCATTTTCCTCATTGCCATTGTAATGCTTGCCGTTGTAAAAGATAGCATGAGCTGGTTTTGGGGGTTGGTAGGATTAGTGTTATTCATTTTTATTTTAATGAGTGCGGTCAAGATATACAAGACGATACGCAATAAAAATAATTAATGTTTATAGTTTGTTGATTTCCACTGTGTATTTTTTTCTACAAAATTAAACAGTTCTTCTTCTTGCATACTTCTACACAACGGGACCCACTACCTAAAGAGGATTATCATTTTTAATGCAAGTAATTGAAAATCATCACCTAAGCACATCTACCTGTATTGAATTTTAAATTATTTTTATCTATTAAGCATCTTAAGATAATGTTAGCCTGATTTTTGCATTTCAATTGCAGCATTTATTATCATGTATAGATTTAATAAAGTTCAGGATAACGATGGTGTTTGGAGGTTCGAATTGGATGGTATCAATCTTTTAATAGACGGTTACACAGTTAAAGACGAAAAGCATTTTATTAAGACCCCACAAACAGCTATTGCCTATTTTAATCTCAGCGGCCACTTATATGGTGTTGCAAATGCTATAAGAACATTCTCAACAGTTGAGGATCTGTATGATACGCTACAAGAGCAGTATTCTATATTTAAGAGAAAGGTCGCATAATTTCATTTTTACATTTTTTCTTATTGGTCATTAATATTTGCTACGCCATACAATTATAATTGGCAGTTAGCCTATTTACTGTTTATTTTAATAAAAAACAGCGTACATGCCCATAACACCTCCTTTCGCTAATTCTGATTTTGGATTTTTCAACCGTTATGTTTTTAAGGTAAAGCACCTTGATCTGATCAACGCGTTCAAAGAGAACTGGACCGAGGTCAATCTTTTTTTTAGCCATCTACCTGAAGACAAGCTCTTGTACCGGTACGAAGCAGATAAATGGAACATAAAAGAAGTAGCCAACCACTTAATAGATGCCGAAAAGCATTTTGGGTACAGGGCCATGCGTATCTCCCGCCAAGATCAAACACTTGTGCCTGCATATGACCCGCACAGCTTCGTAGCCAATAGTAATGCCAGCGAACGCGATATAAAAAGCCTGCTGCAGGAATTGCAAACGGCGCGCAATGCCAGTATTTCTTTCTTTGAAGGTATGAGTGAAGAAATGCTGGACCGCGAAGGGCCAGCCCGCGACGCGGTGATATCTGTAAGGGCTTTGGGCTTTGCCATAGTGGGCCATGCCATTCACCACATAGAGATCATAAAGGAAAGATACCTTGCCGCACCCACCATTGCTTAGTGCGATGTGCGGTATGGAGAGCTCTTACCACGCGACCGGTAGAGTTCAGCTTCGTGCTTTATAAAGTTATAGAAGCTATATTCATTCATGTTCCTTGCCTGCTCGTATGTAGGCCGGTACCTGCGCATATAGTAGCTCAGGCTATCGCCGGTAAGGCCGGTAAGCTGGGTTATCAGCTCTGGGCTGAATAAGTTATCTACAAACTTTTGCTTTTCGGTCTCCCTGTAGTCGTCCTGAAAGGCCCAAACTTCGCGCTTGGTCTTGCTCAGTGCATCAAAAGGGTGTTGTATCGCATCCAGGCCGCTCATACGCCGCACATCCAGTTCATGTTCATATAGCTGGCGGTATTTTATACTATCTCTCTGGTACTTATTTGTCAGTTGGTAAGGGGGTATCTCTACAGCGCCCGCTTGCATTATTATTTTAAAGTATGGTGGTATGGTGCCATCTGGTATGCGCACATGCACCACTTTATACCCAGGCTTCCTAAACTCAAGCAGTTGCCCGTGCGATGCTGCAATAAAGAACTTTCCCTGGTCATCGCTCAGCATACCAAATCCGGTGAACGTATTTTCTATATTCACGTTATCTATCGGCTTACGGGTGAGGTTATCTACTACCACACCTACAATAGACTGCGCCAGGGAACGAGTATTTATAAAACCCAATATAAATATGCAAATGACCGATACCCTTATGCGCATAGCTTGCTAAATTACAGTATAGCACGTCTTTTCAAAGATTTAATTTTGTTAAAATAACCAAAGGCATTCAATTGTATCTTTGACGCCATGTATCATCTGTTACGCAAAGCATTATTTACCATCGAGCCCGAAAAGGTGCACAATATGGTAATGAAAAACCTGAACACCCTTTATAAGGTCCCTGTCCTTCGTTCCTTGCTCCGGTCGCAATTCGCAGTAAAGGCGCCGTCGCTGGAGCGTACTTTGTGGGGTATCACATTCCCCAATCCAGTTGGCCTTGCTGCTGGTTTTGACAAGGATGCAAAATATACCGATGCTCTGGCGTGCCTGGGCTTTGGCTTTGTGGAGATAGGTACACTTACCCCAAAGGCACAACCTGGTAATCCGCAACCGCGCCTATTCAGGTTGCCAGCCGATAAGGCACTTATCAACCGAATGGGTTTCAATAACGGTGGTGCAGCAGCAGCGGCAGAGCGGCTAAAACAGCGCAAAGAAAAAATAATAATTGGCGGTAATATCGGCAAGAATAAAGACACCCCTAATGAACTGGCTATTAATGACTATGAAGCTTCTTTTAAGGAGCTCTATCAGGTGGTCGACTATTTTGTGGTAAATGTCAGCAGCCCGAATACCCCCAATCTCCGTGCCCTCCAGGACAAAGGACCGCTTACCCAACTCCTGCAACGCTTGCAAATATTGAATAAGGAAACAGGTGCCAATAAACCCATCTTACTAAAAATAGCCCCCGACCTTACAGACGGGCAACTGGATGATATTATTGAAATAGTAAAAACCACAGGCACAAGTGGTATTGTAGCTACCAATACTACTGTAGATCGCAGCGGTTTAGAAACACCCAAAAACGAAGTAGACAACATAGGCTCAGGAGGCCTGAGTGGCAAACCACTTACCCAAAGGGCTACAGAAGTGATCCGTTATATTCATGAAAAGACCCAAGGCGGCATCCCCGTTATAGCAGTGGGAGGAATATTTACAGCAGAGGATGCAAGAGAAAAACTGGACGCTGGAGCAGCGTTGGTGCAAATTTATACCGGCTTTATATACGAAGGCCCGGGGATAGTGAGTAAGATATGCAAAGGGCTTAGTAAGTAATGAGGTATCAGTAACCTGCTTTCAGATCTGCAGGCCGCTTCATGTCTGCTTTTAGTTTACGCACTGCAAGCTTAGCTTTTTGGGCTGTGTACAATACAATACCCATCCCTATGTAAACCTTAACTACTACCGGTATGATCAATCGCTGTAACATAATTTCCTGTTTTAGTGATACAAAGATGACACTACAGACGGTAGCAGAGAAAGTTTTGAGGCCGCTTAACCGGAGCTTTAGGAGCGGTTAACCACCCATTGGGGAGCAGTTAACTACCGCTTCAAGAGTGGTTAACATATCATTAGGAACTATACTTATGAAAGTAGGCCGGGGGCTAACTAACATACTATCGTTTACGTATATCCCACATTTCAGTTAAGTTTGCGCCATGAAGAATTTATGTAAATGGTTTTTCACTGCTTTCACATGCGCAGCGCTGCTGGTTTCCTGCCACGCGCCCACCTCTAATGGCAAAGCTGACTCCCTTACAGAGACCCCGGAACTTAAAAAGGCATCCGATAAAATAGCGGATGACCCAAAAAATGCAGCACTGTACTACGTCAGGGGTAATTTGCTCCACAAGCAGCAAAAAGATACACTGGCGCTAAAAGATTATAAAAGAGCTATATCGATCGACTCTTCTAAAGCAGAATACTATAGCGCTGTAGGCAACCTGATGTTCGACCATAAGGACATTACAGGCTCGCTCCCCTATATACAAAAAGCAATAGCGCTCAACCCTAACGATCCGCGGGCACGTATAAAAGTAGCCAAGCTGTTCGTTTTTATAAAAGAGTACGATAAAGCATTTGCAGAACTGAATACGGTATTGCGCCAGAACGTACACGATCCTGAACCTTATTATTTAAAAGGGCTTATATACAGAGACCTAAAAGACACTGCACATTCTATTTCCAGTTTTCTTACCTCTATACAGGAAGGGCCTGAGTTTAGGGAATCATACGTGCAGTTAGGCCAATTGTACAGTACAAAGCACGACCCTATCGCACTCAGGTATTTTAAAGCTGCATTTAAACTGGATACTACAGACCTGTTCCCGCTATATGCTACAGGTATGTACTACCAGGAAAAGAAGGATTATGAACAGGCCAAGGCAGAATACAGGGATTGTATCATCCGTGACAACCAATATTCAAAAGCGTTCATGGCTACAGGCTATATACTGCTGCAGCAAGATTCTTTTGCCAAAGCATGGCGGCAATACAATACTGTAACGCAAATAGAGCCCAATAGCGCCATTGCATACTACAGCCGGGGGCTGTGCAGCGAACTGATGAAGAACAATAAAGACGCCATAAACGATTATAAACAGGCCCTTGTGTTCAACAGTAAATATGCCGATGCACAGGAAGGCCTGAAAAGACTGGGCGCTCAATAAGAACAGATCACCTATTTTAATACGACAAAAAAAAGACGACAATGCCAATAATTGCCCCTTCAATGCTCTCTGCCAACTTCCTGAAACTGGAACAGGAAATAGAAATGATAAACAATAGCGATGCTGATTGGTTTCACCTCGATGTGATGGATGGCAGGTTCGTACCAAACATCACCTTTGGTATGCCCATCATAGCCGCTATGAAAAAGGCAGCTAAAAAACCTTTCGATGTGCACCTGATGATAGTAGAGCCAGAAAAATATTTTGAGGCATTTGCAAAAGCAGGCGCCGATATACTTACTGTACACTACGAGGTATCGCCGCACTTGCACCGCAACCTGCAGGTCATTAAGTCCTTGGGTATGAAGGCCGGTGTTGCTATAAATCCGCATACCCCCGTTAGCTTGCTCGAAGATGTGCTCTGCGATATAGACATGGTATGCGTAATGAGCGTGAACCCTGGCTTTGGCGGGCAAAAATTCATCGATCAGACCACACACAAACTACGTGTCCTCAAGCGCATGATACAAGACCGAGGCGCCAGTACGCTTATAGAAGTAGATGGTGGCGTCACTCTTGATAATGCAGCAACGATCATTAAAGATGGTGCAGATGTATTGGTAGCAGGCAATACGGTGTTCTCCGCCGCCAACCCTACCGATGCCATTGCAAGTTTAAAACAGCATTAGAAATAAAAAACTGGTATTAACGTTTGTTTAGGGTATGTTCCAAAAAAAGATAGTGGTCACCTTCCTGTTCATGTTTGTCTGTGTGCTGTGCTACGCGCAGCAGGCTACTATTTCGGGTATAGTGAAAGACGAACAGGGGGTTGCGGTCGACGCAGCTTCAATAGTGGTACTGGGCAATAATATCAGTACCCTTACAAACGCTAAAGGATATTATACCCTGCAAGTACCGGCAGGTAAAAATATTGCTATAGTTGCCACTTATGTAGGTTATGAAGCAGCGCAGAAAAGTGTGCTACTTACTGCCGGGGAATACAAGACCTGGGACATAACACTCAAAGGCCAGTCGAACACGCTGAAAGAATTTATAAAAAAAGATGACCGTTCTACCTACGAAGCCGGTAGCGTGGGTATAGATGCCTCTAAAACACACCTCATGGCTACACCTATTGATGGTGTAGAAAGCATTTTAAAGCTGATGGTAGGCTCTAATAACGAATTGACATCGCAATACAGCGTACGCGGCGGCAGCTACGACGAGAACCTTGTGTATGTGAATGACTTTGAGATATACCGCCCTTATCTTGTACGCTCGGGTCAGCAGGAAGGGCTCAGCTTTATTAACCCCGACCTGGTGTCGAACGTTAACTTTTCCGTAGGTGGTTTCCAACCTAAGTATGGAGACAAAATGTCCAGCGTACTCGACGTTACCTATAAAAAGCCGACTACATTTTCAGGCAGTGTTATGTTGAGCCTGCTTGGCGCCAGTCTGCACCTGGAAGGTGCTTCCAAGAATCAGAAACTTACTTACCTGGTGGGCGCGCGCCAAAAAAGTAACCAGTATCTGCTGCAATCACAACCCATAAAAGGCGTATATAATCCGTCATTCACAGACCTCCAGTTCCTCATTAATTACCGTTTCAACAGCAAGTGGGAGGTTGAAGCTATAGGCAACTATGCCCGTAACCGTTTTACCTTTTATCCTGAAAGCCAGGTCACCAGCTTTGGGGTCATCAACCAGGCCTATCAGTTGCAGGCTACCTACACTGGCAGTGAGCTCGATCAGTTCGATTCGTACTTTGGCGGCATATCTGCCACATACCGCGCAACTGATAAATTGAAATGGAAGTTTCTCGCATCTGCTTTCGAGACCCATGAACAGGAAACATACGACAAGAGCGAGGAATACCTTATAGGCCAGATACAGACAGACCAAAGCAAGAGCGACTTCGGGCAAATAATAGCAGCCAAAGGCACCGGTTTTATACAAGACTACGCACGCAACTTCCTTGATGTTAGCGTGGTGAATGCAGGATTTCGTGGTGCTTACAGCGCCGCACACAATTACTATTCCTGGGGTACTGATGTGAATGTGACCAGTATCAACGACAACCTGCACCAGTGGGAGATGCGTGACTCGTCCAACTACAATCAGCCATACAATCCCAACGCATTGTTCATGAACTATTTCTTCAACTCGGCTGCAAATTTCAACTATACTCGCCTGAGTGGTTTTGTACAGGATAATTTCCGTTTCAGCGACTCATCTCGCCTGTCTGGCACAATAGGCGCTCGATACAACTATAGCTTCCTGAATAAGGAGCTGGTAATTAGCCCCCGCCTGCAGCTTGCCTACCAACCTGAATGGGAGCGCGATGTAGTATTTCGTTTTGCTACCGGCGTATATGCCCAGCCCCCTTTTTACCGGGAGATGCGCGACCCTGAGGGAGATGTTAATAAAGACCTGCGTGCACAGAAGTCTTATCACACGGTACTGGGGCTTAATTATAACTTCAAAAAATACAATCGTCCCTTTAAGCTCACTGTCGAGGCATACTACAAATACCTTTGGGACCAGGACCCATACTACTACAATGATGTGCAGCTGGTATATACCGGCAAGAACGATGGCGTAGGCCATGTATACGGTGGCGAACTTCGCCTTTATGGCGATATTGTGAAAGATGCCACATCGTGGGTAAGTATAGGTATAATGAAAGCTGAACAAAGGCTGGCAGACAGTGTTATTACCGGCATAAAAAATGGTCAGCCCGTCACATTATACAACGGCGGTTACTTCCCATTACCGAACGATCAGCGATTTATGCTGGGAATGTATTTTGAAGATTACCTTCCGTCTAATAAGAACTTTAAAATGCACCTCAGCATGCTCTATTCAACAGGCCTGCCTACAAGCCCACCGAATGGGCATTTGTTCGACAATACGCTGCGCCTGCCCGACTACAAGCGTGTTGATATCGGCTTCTCTGCCTTGCTGCTCGATGCCACCCGTAGGGAGCACCATTCAAACAGCTTCTTCAGTAATATACACAATATATGGGCAAGCCTTGAAGTGTTCAACCTGCTGGGCATACAGAATACCCTATCCTATTCCTACATACAAGACCTCACCACCGGCAAAAACTTTGCGGTGCCAAACAGGCTTACCTCGCGCCTGCTCAATCTGAAAATAATTTGCGCATTCTAAAAAAATTGACGCTCAAAACCTTACTGGCAGCGAGCTTCAAAAAAAATTAAAAAATATTTCAAAAAACATTTTGCAGGAAA
>CBDIBP010000037.1:0-10602 GCA_965276955.1 Flavipsychrobacter sp. | reverse complement strand
TGGTGCACATTCTGGCCATGCAGCGTGGCTGCAAATACAGGCATTTGCACTTCACTTATAAATTGCGTAAGTAGCTGATGATGCAGCTGCACACGCAGGTGGCTGCCCATAGTGGCTTGCACTACCTTAGGGTTATATACATCCACACACCCAGGTGAGCATACTAAGTGCTTTATGCCAAACCAGTCGGCTATGCGTATAATGGTGCCCATGTTGCCGGGGTCCTGTATATCGTCGAGTGCTATACACCATTCCTTATCTGGCCTATTAGCTGGCGCTGCTGGCATTTTTTACGACCAGCAGTACCTGATTTGGCGTTTGCAGTGCAGATATAGCGGCGAGCACATGCTCCTCCACAATGTGAACAGTAGCCTCAGGATGTTTACTGATCAGCCCAATATTTTCATCTGCCCAGGGCTGCAACGCCACTATAATTTGTATGGCTGCCTGCGAATTTAACCACTCACGTGCCACCTTATCACCTTCCGCAAGGAACACATTGTGCTCTTTACGGTATTTTTGATGACTTAATGAACGAATATATTTATTTTGCGCCTTAGATAACATGCAGTTACAAAGCTACTAACTTGCACGGACCAAAGAAATGGGTATAAAAACAATTCAACACAAAAGTTACATTTTATTCCTCCTTGCCGGTTTAGTGCTGTTCAGTATAGGGTGCAATACCACCAGGCAGGTAAAGGATGGGCAGTACTTGCTGCGCAAAACAAGTGTGGTCATCAAGTCTAAGATAGACCGCAAAAGCGAGATACACGACAACCTGAGCCACATAATAGCACAAAAGCCCAATAGCCGCTTGCTGGGTATAGCCCCCGTGAAGCTTTGGATATTCAATGCAAAGAACAAGAGATACCGCGACGATACCACTATTGTATTGTCCAGATCGAAACTGGCCGAGCGACCAGTGATATTTGATACTTCCCTGCTGCGCCGCTCGGCCCAGGACATGAAAAGCTACATGTACAACCAGGGCTATTTTTACGCCCGCGTTACAGATACCTTCCGCTTAAAAAAGAAAAAGGCATACCTGACCTTTACGGTGCAACCCGGCAAGAACTATCTCATCAACCAGGTGCATTATGATGCTGATGACAGCCTGGTGGCTAAAATAGTACGCGATGATGCACAGTCTACAGTGCTGCAACAAAAGAAAGAGTTCACCATGAGCATGCTGGAAGATGAAAGAAGCCGCATAACCACGCTCATCAGGGACCACGGCTATTACCGCTTTGCCCAGGACAACCTGACCTTTGTACTCGATACTGTGAACAAAGCCATGTTTCACGATATTGACAATCCATTTTCAGGAGCTATCGATTTTTTTGAGATACAACAAAACAAAAAACAACCTACCCTTGATGTGAACGTTATTATCCGTGCTACGGATGATAGCCTGGTATACACCCGATATAGTATCAACAGGATCACCGTATTCCCAGATTTTATGAACAATTCTGACCTGCACAACACCTCACTGATAGATAAGCACCTGAAAGACATACATTTTTATTATCACAAATACTATATAAATCCCAATGTCATCTTGCAGCACATGTACCTGCAACCAGGCAATTACTACACGCAGAGCGACTATGATAAGACCATTACTAAGCTGAACGAGCTGGGGGTTTTCCAATATATACGCATCTTGTTTCGCGAAGATTCTATAAAGAACAACATGCTTAATTGTACCATAGAACTGGACAAGACCAAGAAACACGATTTTTCCACCACATTCGAAATATCTAATGGCTCTACCTACACTTTAGGTAACAGCCTAAGCGTGAGCTACCGCGACCGCAACTTTGCCAAGGGCGCCAACCTGCTGACCTTAAGCGTGAACGGCGGACTGGAAACAGTTTATAACAACAACCTGGGCAATGGCTTTTTCAACAACTTTTATATCATTACAGAGTATTATGGCTTTAATGCCAGTATAGATATACCCAAGTTCCTGGCGCCTATCCCGTCCAGTTTATTCAACAATAGCAGCCTGCCACATACTGTGATAGGTGTGGGATACAACCTGATGAACCGTGTATTTACCGGCCTTACCCCTGTAAGCTCCACATTAAAGGACTCTGCCGATTACTTCACTTTGGTCAATACCAGTGTCAACTTTACCTACAACTGGCATCAGTCGCAAACTGTTACCTGGTCGCTGTCGCCTGCGTTCATCAACATCATACGTTTGCCCAGCGAATCAGCAGCGTTCAAAGCGCGCCTCGATTCTAACCAATTCTTAAAAGACAGCTACAAGCAAACCTTTATAGAAGGTGAAAGCATCAGCTACACCTACTCCGACCTGGAAAAGAAAAGAGGCAAGAACTATTCTTTCATTCGCCTGGGCGCTGAAGAAGCAGGAGCTTTGCTACAGGCCCTCAACAATGTAGGCACCGCCCTCAACAATCTGTATGACATTAAGTATTCCCAGTACACTAAGTTCGATTTTGATGTCCGCCACTACTTCACTTTTCCTAACTCTACCATAGCACTCCGTTTCGATGGTGGTGTTGGTTTTCCTTATGGGCAAAGCCAAACCTTACCTTATATCAAACAGTATTTTGTAGGTGGACCTTATAGCCTGCGCGGCTGGCGTATACGCTCGCTGGGCCCAGGTAGTTACTACAACCCCCACGACCAAACAGACATCAACCTGATAGACCGCACAGGCGATATAAAGCTGGAATGGAACGGCGAATACCGTTTCTTTATAGCTAATATAGTAGCTGGGGCGGCCAAGCTGAACGGAGCCATATTTGCTGACGCCGGTAATATATGGCTGGCACATTCAGACCCTGGCTACCCCGGTGGCGATTTTCAGTTAAGCACCTTGGGACAGGATATTGCTGCTGATATAGGTGCTGGCGCCCGTGTGGATATTGCCTCCTTCCTTACGCTGAGACTGGATGTAGCCATGCCGGTAAAGAAACCTTACATAGGCAGCAACGCCGGATTTGTCTTCAACCAGATCAACTTTAACGACCCTTCGTGGCGTGCCAATAATATTATCTTCAACCTGTCTATAGGTTACCCTTTCTAAGAACAACTACGATAAGTTGATAGTTCTATGACCGTCCATGCCATCGTTTTGCCCCTTCTATACGTATATAGTATCATGAAGAAGCGGATCCCAGGTTATATTGTTATGCTTTGCTGCACACTGTGTACGCTATTATCAGAGGTCAGTTGCAGCCGCGGAAAAGGGGTGACACCTGCAACAAAGGATAGTGTAATCACGCCAAAAGACAGCAACGTTACTACTATAGCTGTTACTAAAACATACCTGGCGTTGGGCGACTCATATACCATTGGTCAATCCATTGATGCCTCCGGGCGATACCCTACACAAGCCGCACAACTGGTCACGGCAAAGGGCACATTCAATATACCCGACGTTCATTATATTGCAGTTACGGGATGGACCACAGCCAACCTGCAAAATGCCATAGCGGCACAAAACCTGGCAGACACTTTTGACGTAGTGACCCTACTAATAGGGGTTAACGACCAGTACCAAGGTGTAGACACCGGTACCTACGCCATACGTTTCACTCAATTGCTGCAAACTTCTGTAGCGCTGGCGCGTAATAACAAAGCCCATGTTATCGTATTATCCATACCCGACTATGGTGTAACCCCATTTGGCGGCGGTAACGCCAGCATCAGCGCGCAGATAGATATATTCAATAGCATCAACAAACGGATAACAAGCGCAAACGGTATAGCCTACCTGGATGTGACCACTATGAGCCGTGCAGCAGCTAATGATGCTACACTGCTGGCGCCCGACGGGCTACACTATTCTGCTAAAGAATATGGCATGTGGGCCGCACCCCTATCGACCATGATGCAGCTTGCGCTGAAGTGATGACCGTTGCTCACTCTACTGATCGTGCAGCGCCAGCATGGGCAGGTTATTCAGTTTGGCCAGCTGCCTGGTATGGCTTTGGTTGAACAGGCTATGCCAGAACCCATGCCTGTGTGGCACTACAATAAGCATATCCAAAGCATGCTCTTTTACAAAACGGGCTATTGCATCTATTACATTGGGGTCTTCAACTGCATAGTATTTTGGAGCTACATCTTGCAGTAATAGTTGCAGAGCCGCTTCATTTCGTTTTTTGGTCTCGTCTTCGTGGGTTTGAGTACGGGATATATGCACTACGTGGAGCTGTGCTCCTGTAGCCATTATGGTCCTTTTTATAAAGCTAACCTGCTTTTCGTCGCTCGGTTCTCTGTAATCGCATGCAAAGCCTATGTTATGAATAGGACTGTAGCGCACGTGCTGTGGTACTATAAGTACCGGTATAGGTAATGCAACCAGTGCATCCAAAAAGTCACTGTTCCAGAGGCCAAGTTCATCGTATTCTTTTTTGGCGCCCATCACTACGATCTCTGGCATCAGGTCTGCAATGGAATGCTTGAGGGAATGTATAAAACCACCTATGGCTACCTTGCCTTCTACATGTATAGCGGGGTACGCGCCCTTTATCCATGCCAGTTGTTGTTCTATCAGTTCATCTGCATCGCGGATATCGCTTTGTATGGCCGCGAATGCCACGCCCTCTGCCGAATAACTTACCGGCATATTGTATATATGTAACAGTACCAGATCGTATCGGTCGCTCACCAACCCGCAAGTATATTCCAACGCGTTCCTTGATGAATCTGTAAAGTCTGTGGTGACAAGAATAGAAGGTTTCATGATAATATTGTTTATGTTAGTTTAATATTATACTGTTAAATGCTTTACTGTTTATTTAAAAAAAATTTACACTTCCTGTCTCAGGTTCTCCCGTATCTTTTCTAATGTCTTTGTGAGGGTATTTACTGAGTTCACCGGCAGGTCATTACCAACCAGGCCAAACATTTCTGTGACCCACGGTTGTATTTGCCTGCGTATATTTTTCCCATTTTCTGTCAAGTACACTTTTTTGTTGCGGCGATCATCACCATCTTCCTGGCGGTACACCATATCGCGCTTGGTGAGGTTGTCGAGCAGGTAGGTCATGCTGGCTTTGTCTTTTACAGTAAGGTTGGCGATCTCTTGCTGGTTTATGCCATCCTGATCCCACAGGCAGCGGAGAACTGAGAGCATCTCAAAAGTAAGGTCGATATTATTCTGGCGCAGCCGCAGTTGTATATGCTGCTTGAAGGCAAGATTTACCTTAATTACCTCGCGGGTAAAAGAGGCTACAATATCATATTCTTCCTGCGTCATGCTTATATAAAGTTACGAAAAAATGGTTGAGATACAAACCGTTAAGAATAATTATAAGTTGGCATCCATAGTAAATTTCCGGTCGGTAAGAAAAAACAAAATCGGTAATTTTAATGAAGGTATCGGGGTGAAACGCTTTGCTGTGGCTTATATTTATTTAATAGTTAATTTCTTATTCTTTCCGGTTTTTACTGGTATCGGTAATTTGGGTGAATAATAATGATATAGAATGATGATAAGGATCTACCTTTTTACACGCATTGCAAGTTAAGGCATGAAAGGACTTATATGCAAAGAAGATGTGCACAGTTCCACGGAGTTGAGTGTTCCACGATATTCGCATCGTATCATTTTTTATGTTGAGACCAGTTAATCTGTTATATTTTACGTCTATCTTGGATATAACTATTCTCCCTTCCTATGAACAAAAATGCATTTCTAAAAGTTTTTTTTATTGTTGCTACATTCTTTTGCATGGAAAATGCCCGTGCACAATTTGGACAAGCACAATGGGTACGTAATGCTGTAGGCGGTACCGGGAATGCTATTGGTACGGATGCCGCCCATAATGTATATGTTTTTGGCAGCTACCAATACGAAATGTACGTGGACACGCTTCATTTGATCGACAGTCCTATTATTTACCAGAATATGTTCCTTACCAAGTACGATGCAAATGGAAAATTGCAATGGGTAAAAAAGGCGACAAGTACCGGATCTTGCTACGGGAATGCCATGAGTGTGGATGCAGCGGGGAATATATACGTGGGGGGAAATTACCTTGGGGACCTAAATATTGGAGGACAACAATTGCTTGCGAATATTAATACCAATATTGCTCCTACTGCTAAAAATGTATTCTTAGCCAAATTTAACACAAATGGAAACGTGGTATGGGCCAAAAGCGTGAGTGGTAATGACCGGGTATTAATTAGTTATGGATACTCTTTCGGACAACAAGGAGGGGGGATGAAAATTGATAAAGCTGGTAATTTATACATAACAGGATGGTTTGGAGATTTTGGACTTGCTGCTGACACTGTGAACTTTGACAATATACAATTGACAAACGATGGACACGGCAGTGGTTTTGTGGCAAAATTTGATACCAGCGGACATGTGCTGTGGGCGAAGAAAATTGCTGGAACATGCACTCCGTACGACATTGCCGTGAATGCAAATGATGACTTATTAGTTACCGGAGTTATTGAGGATACTATGGTGTTATTTGATAATATCAGATTGTCAGTACCTTTTGTCAGAACCAAATATATAGTTTCCTTTTTAGCGAAGTATGACAAGAATGGCAATGCTACATGGGCAAAGTTAATAGATGGTGATGATGGAGTAGGAAGTGTATCACTGGCAACAGATAAGCAAAACAATGTACTAATAACCGGCTTTTCCTTCGGTGATTCTGTAATATTCGACAATATTGTTTTGCCATCTAACAAGGCTCATAACAATGGCTTCATAGCTAAGTATAGCAATGGCGGGAATATTCTGTGGGCCAAAAATATGGACCCAGCCATCAGGTCTGAAAACTTGCCCAATTATTTGACCATTGACGCAAATGATATGATGTATGTAGTAGGCAATTATAAAGGAACTTGCAGTTTTGACAATAAAACCATTAGTAGCGTTAACAATGCAAGCTATGACGTTTATGTGGCCAAGTATGATGCTAATGGAGCACTTCAATGGCTGACAGGAATGGGAGGAAAGGCAGACGATAAAGGATACTGCATCAATGTAGACAATACTGGAGATGTATATGTAACAGGCGAGATCGCTGATACCTGCACAATAGGGAGTTTTCCGGTAGATGTACCATATGCATCTATGTTCGTTGCAAAGATGACCCCGCCACCTACAGGGGTAAAACAAGTAACAGAAATGTTGAATGATATTTCTGTTTACCCTAACCCCACTACCAGCAATGTTACCATAAACTTTGGAACGGGAGCATTTTCGACCGTGCGACTCGCCGATGCCATAGGTAGGTGTGTGCAAACTGAAATTGTGAACGGCAGACAGCAAGTGAGCATCAATACCCGCGGAATAGGTGCCGGGCTGTACCTGATAACTGCACAGCGCAGTGATGGGACAATGGTGAGTAAGAAAGTAATTGTAGAACGGTAGCATTTACAGACCTTCTTCTGCTGTGTGTGCGGGAGCTGACCCTTTTGCTGTGCCCAGCGCGAGACCAACCCTTCCGCCTTCGGCACCTTCCCTTGATCCGCCACTAAAAGGTGGGGACTTCGAAAGTATGGAAGGAACTTTTAAGCAACCATTACCTGTTGAACAATATCTTCAAATAAAACATAGGGTTGGTCAGCTGATCGCGCAGATCCATGTCGGTGAACATGCAGCTGATGGTATTGCGCAGTGAGGCACTTTTGTAGGCCTTGTTGACCACAAAATTGAACAGCCATGGGTAGTTGCACAACCGCTGCAGTATGGCGCTGATCTTGAACTCATCGCCCAGACGTTTCCAGAGTACGTCGTCATACGCTGTCTTAAGGAATGCGGCGCTGAAGTTGTTCTCATCTATAGCCTGCTTTATGGCTGCTGCGGCCAGCATACCACTATATAAGGCATTACCTATACCCTCTCCACTAAATGGATCCACTAAGCATGCGGCATCGCCGGTGAGTAAAAAGTTGTCGCCACTCATGGCTTCGCGCTCCATGGCCAGTGGCAGCCCCCACCCTTGTATCTTGTCTACCAGTTTTGCGTTGGCAAAACGCCTGCTGATCTCTGGGTTGGTCTTTAATGCATACAGCATCTGCTCGCGCAGGTTTATTTTTTTCTGTCTTATTTTTTCAGAGAGTATGCCTACCCCTACATTGGCCCTGCCATTGGGTAGTGGAAATATCCACAGATATCCGGGCAACATCTCCGGCAAAAAATGCAGTTCTATATAGTTATCGTCTTTCAGGTCGGCAACACCTTCGTAATAGCCACGGAGCCCTACGCAATATGCCTTGTCTGACATATCGCTGTTCTTATATTTTTTGCGTACCATGCTTTTATCGCCATCTGCACCTACTATCAGCGGGGCAGTGATCTCGTACTGCTGGCCCTCGTGGGTCATTAATACACGCACACCATCTTTGCCCAGGTCCTCAATGGCTGTGACCTTCGCTTTTTGGTATACGGTGCAGTGTGAGGACAACTGCATCTTCTGAAAGAGGAAGTAGTCAAAATCCATACGCGGCACGGTGAAGCCGGGCGCCTTTGTTTCAGGGGTGCGTTTATTGGTAAAGGGTATATCCAGCGGCTTGCCGTTGGGCGCTACAAAGGTGATACCCCATGATGGTGTAAAGTCTTGCTCATTGGCCATTATCTCATCGAGCCAGGCGGGGTTTGCGCGTTTTATGACCAGGGCGGTCTTACCGCTGCAGGCATCGCCACATACCTTATCTCGCGGGAAAGATTCTTTATCTATTACTATATGAGGAATACCAGAGTTAGACAAAAAGAAAGAAGTGCCTGCCCCTGCCGGGCCAGCACCTATAATGATAACGGAGGTCTTTAATTGTTGGGCTGTCATTTACGCGCCAAATATACTGGGATAAGGTTAGAAATCGTGTCCCTTCATTAATAAAAAAGCCCCTTGTGTACGACACAAGGGGCTGGATATATAAATTGAAGAACTATTTTTTCATGTACATCACTTCTTTCACCAGCTGCACGGTACGCGGCACATCGGGCAGGTATTTTGCTACCAGGTTGGGTGCGTAGTGCATATTGGTATCCTGAGATGTGATACGGCGTATTGGTGCATCCAGGTAGTCGAAGACCTCTTTCTGTATGCGGTAAGTGATCTCTGAAGAGATACTGCCGAACGGCCACTGTTCTTCAACAATTACCAGGCGGTTGGTCTTCTTTACAGATTCTGCTATGGTTTGCCAGTCGAGCGGGCGTATGGTGCGCAGGTCTATTACTTCTGCACTTATATTTTCTTTGGCAAGTTCCTCAGCTGCACCCATTGCTACCTTCATCATCTTGTTGTAAGAGACGATGGTCACATCGGTACCCTGGCGCTTTACAGCGGCCTTACCTATTGGTATCAGGTATTCTTCCTCAGGCACTTCGCCCAGGTCGCCGTACATAGTTTCAGACTCCATGAACACAACAGGATCCTCATCGCGGATAGCCGACTTCATGAGGCCTTTAGCGTCGTAAGGGTCGCAGGTAGATATTACTTTCAGCCCCGGTACGTTAGCATACCAATTCTCAAAAGCTTGTGAGTGCTGCGCTGCAAGCTGCCCGGCAGAACCGTTAGGACCGCGGAACACTATAGGGCAGGTAAACTGGCCACCACTCATAGAGAGTATCTTAGCAGCATGGTTCACCACCTGGTCTATAGCCAGCTCGGCAAAGTTCCACGTCATGAATTCTATGATAGGGCGGGTATTGTTCATAGCCGCGCCTACGCCAATGGCCGCAAAGCCCAGCTCGGTAATAGGCGTGTCGATAACACGTTTTGCTCCAAACTCATCAAGCATGCCCTGGCTTACTTTGTAGGCTCCATTATATTGGGCTACTTCTTCGCCCATCAGGAATACGCGCTCATCGCGGCGCATTTCCTCTTCCATAGCTTCACGTAATGCCTGACGCAGTGGTATAGTACGCATAATTATATTTAAACAATTAAAGAATTATAAATAGTTTTCACAAAGTGCCAGCAAATATAATAATTACACCGATCATTTTTTATCGGGATGGAATGTAACTACGCTATTTGTTCCATTTTCTTCAAAGTTCAATAGCAGTGCAGTATCAGTAAGGCTTTCTATCTTCATTTTTATGATGTCGCCCGCGCCTTTTTCCTTCATTTCGTCGAGAACTATATCGCCCTTATCGTCGAGGTACCACTTGGAAGAATCTGTATTTCCATTAAAAGAAAGAATGGCCACTCCATCTTTTCTAAAGGTGAACACCGTTTGCTGCACAGTGGCTTGTTGAATCGCTTTTACACTGTCCAGTTGCAGTTGCAGTTCTTTTTTCAGGCTGTCCATATTGGCAGTACCATACAGGTCGATATTGTCGCTGCTGCCGGTACTTTTGCCAACAGTATCTATAAACATCTGGCTGTGCATAACTATGTCGTCCATTTGCGGATTGTTCAGTGTTGATGCCCGCCATGTTCTTTCCAGCATTTGCTTTTTAGAGCCCGAGCAGGACAGTAAACCCAGAAACAAGAGTATAAATATTTTTTTCATTTTGTTTTTTATTGAGTGATCAGCCTGAAGTAACTTCTCCACTCAGAGGTGGTGAACATATTTTCAAGGAACCTGAAATTGGCCTGATTGGTAACCCTGGGGTATACCTGCTTCATGAAGGTATAG
>CBDIBP010000036.1:0-154775 GCA_965276955.1 Flavipsychrobacter sp. | reverse complement strand
TGGGCGGCTTGCTCTTTTTATTGTCACTTATCGGTCCACATCTTTTTCCTATAGACTTTCGACCTTATTAAGCCACTATGGTATCCAGCACTTTATTCATGCTGCGTACTGCCTCTGCCGATTTGTTGAATTCAGAAGTTTCAGCTTCGTTCAGTTTGTAGTCAATTATTTTTTCCCAGCCTTTGCTGCCTATCACTACAGGCACACCCAGGCATATGTCGTTCTGGCCATATTCACCTTCCAGCGCTACGCAGCAGGGGAATACTTTCTTCTGGTTGCGTATGATGGATTCTACCAGTTCTGCGCCGGCAGCGCCCGGTGCATACCATGCAGAGGTGCCCAGCAATTTAGTAAGCGTTGCGCCGCCTACCATAGTATCGGCAGCTATTTGTTTCAGTTGGTCTTCGCTCAGCATATTGGCTACCGGCGTACCGTTCAGCGTGGCCAGGCGGGTAAGCGGTATCATGGTAGTATCGCCATGGCCGCCTATCACTGTTGCTTGCAGGTCGTTCTGCGAGCAGTCCAGTGCTTTTTGCAGGTACGTTTTAAAACGTGCACTATCCAGTATACCGCCCATTCCTATCACACGGTGCTTAGGCAGGCCTGTAGCTTTCAGTGTCAGGTAGGTCATGGTATCCATTGGATTCGATATCACAACTATTATTGTATCGGGCGAATATTTCAGCAGGTTCTTGCTTACTTCTTCCACTATGCGGGCGTTGGTGCCTATTAGTTCTTCGCGTGTCATACCCGGTTTGCGGGGTATACCGCTGGTAATAACACACACATCCGAGTTCGCAGTTTTGCTATAATCATTGGTCACACCTACTACACGGGTATCAAAACCAGCCAGCGATGAGGTTTGCATAATATCCAGCGCTTTACCTTCAGCAAAACCTTCTTTAATATCTACAAGTACAAGCTCTTCCACCAGTTGGCGGCGGGCAATATTGTCGGCACAGGTAGCGCCTACAGCTCCGGCGCCTACTACAGTTACTTTCATTTTAGTGGTATTTTAAGATGGAAAATTAT
Organism: Flavipsychrobacter sp.; assembly: GCA_965276955.1. Lineage (GTDB taxonomy): Bacteria > Bacteroidota > Bacteroidia > Chitinophagales > Chitinophagaceae > JABDEZ01. The sequence continues at coordinate 153,743 of CBDIBP010000036.1, read as the reverse complement.
TTTACGCCGCAAATATAAGCAATCGCAACATGAATGGTCACAATTAGATAATACTGGAATAACGAACCAAAATATATGTAAAGGTTTTAAGCGTTTTCAAAGTTTGTGGTCAACAGTTCCGTCTTGTTTAGTACAGCTATTCATTTTTAATTGCCTTTTTGTCTACATTTATCAACTTTTGCATACATATACACATATGAAGTTATTCCCGGCAGTTAGTTTGTGTCTGGCAGTGTTCGTTGTTTTTTGCCCGCTCAGTAAAGTCGGGGCACAATCGTTCTCTGGTGTCACACTCAGTAAAAATGTTATTACTGACGCCTTTACCAACCCTGCTTATGTAGTGAACGAGGACGACATGCAGGTAAACCTTTTTGGAGCCAGTGGGTATGCCGGCAGTAACGCTTATGAGTTGCAGAAACAAGGTATCAGCTCTCTGTTGAACGGGGTAAGCAATCCCTATTTTATAAAGTCTACCAACCACGGTAATAAAGCCATCTGGGGCAATGCTGATATCCTGGGGCCAGCCGCATCATTCAAGATAAAGAAAAAATATTATCTGGGTGTCTTCACCAGGCTCAGGTATATCATGAATATTGATAACCTTAATGACGATGCTTTCCGCCTCATGGGCGGCCAGCCGGCTGATACCAGCAAGCTATACAATCTCAATAAATTTTCTTTTGCCAACCAGCTATTTGCGCAGGTGGGGGTGGCTTATGGTGGTATCATTGCACAAAACGAAGAGAACCTGTTCACCGGTGGTATTACCGCCAACTATATGGTAGGCTACGCTGCCGCAGGCGTCACCGTACCGCAGGCATCTTTTAAAGTAGATAAGCAGAATATCTTGTATGATATGCAGGGCAATGTGAACGTTGCTTTTACCCCATATGCTAATAAATGGTTGTCAAAGGGTTCTCCACTCAGTAATTTCGCCAATACCCAAACTGGTCGCGGTTTTGGTATAGATATGGGTGTGGTATACGAGTATCGCCAGCTGGTAGGTATGGAGACCAAGAGCGATTACCTGGTGCGCTTTGCAGGTTCTATTACCGATATCGGCGGCATCAGCTATGTCGCATCTACTACTACCGGTTCTTATACAGGTCGGGAAGGTGCTTACGGTATCTATAGCGTGAACAAAGATGCTACCAAAACTTACGGACAGGCAATAAACCAATTGCAAACAGATAGTGCCATAACCCAGACCGGCAAGGCCAGTAGATTTAAAGTGACGCTGCCCACGGCCATGCACCTGAGCATGGACCTGAAACTCGGCACACACTTCTACCTCAATGCCAATGCACTCATCAACCTGCGCTCCGCTTCTACTGATAAGTATGTGACACACTACATCACATCGGGCGGCTTGGGTTTGCGATACGAGACAAAATATTTTGCACTTGCCATTCCATTTGCGGTGAATGCTGAGCGGGCGGGCAATATGGGGCTTATTGCATATGTGGGGCCATTTTACATAGGTAGCACCTCCCTCGTTACCCCGGTCCTAGGCAATACGGTCAACAATTTCGATGTTTTCACTGGGGTGCACTTTGTGCTCAATAAAAGGAAGCGTGATTATTAGTTTGCAGTAAGGCCCAATTCCAACATTGTATTTTTGTCAACTTGCTATTCTGCTGCAGTGCTTTGGGTATTTATTTTACCTTCGTGCCATATCCAGTATAAAATAGTAGTTTATGAAGCGCGTCTATGACAATATCCTGCAAACAATAGGGAACACTCCATTAGTAAAACTGCATAAAGTGGTAGAGGGTTTACCATGTGCCGTTTACGCAAAAGTAGAAACATTCAATCCCGGCAATTCCATCAAAGATCGTATGGCCCTCAAAATGCTGGAAGTGGCAGAGGCCGATGGTAGAATAAAACCGGGAGGCACCATTATAGAAGGTACGTCGGGCAATACAGGTATGGGCCTGGCTATGGCAGCTATCATTAAAGGCTACAAGTGCATATTTACCACTACCGATAAACAATCGAAAGAAAAAGCAGATATATTGAAAGCGCTGGGCGCACAGGTCATCGTTTGTCCTACAAATGTTGACCCGGAAGATCCACGCTCTTATTACCAGGTATCGCGCAGGCTGGCTAAAGAAACACCCAATTCATGGTATGTGAACCAGTACGATAACCTTGCCAACCGCCAGGCACATTATGAGCAGACTGGCCCTGAGATATGGGATCAGACAGATGGTAAGGTCACACACCTGGTAGTAGCAGCTGGTACTGGCGGCACTATAGTAGGTACGGGTAAATATTTGAAAGAACAGAACCCTGATATTCAGGTATGGGCCATAGATACCTACGGCTCATTATTGAAAAAATGGTTCGATACCGGTGAGTTGGATATGAATGAGGTACACCCTTATTTTTCAGAAGGCTTTGGTGAGGATTTTCTACCACAGAACTACGACAGGACGGTGCTGGACCATTTCGAGAAAGTGACCGATAAGGATGGCGCACTTATGGCACGCCGCATTACCCGCGAAGAGGGGATATTTGTAGGCTACTCGGCAGGGTCTGTTGTTGCAGGTCTGCGTCAGCTTAAAGATAAACTGAAGAAAGATGATGTGGTGGTGGTCATATTTCACGATCACGGCAGCCGCTACGTAGGTAAAATATACAACGATGAGTGGATGCTGGACAGGGGCTTCCTGGAGGTAGATACCGTGGGCGACCTGATAAGTGGACTGGGCCGCCGCAGGCTGGTGACGATCGATCAGAATAGCAAAGTAGCCGATGCTATGGAGCTGATGAAGAAGTACGATATAGAGCAGGTGCCGGTAATGCTGAATGGCCAGATGACCGGCGCAGTAACACAGAGCAGCCTCTTCAAAAAACTGATAGAGGATATAGATGTGCGTGAGCAACTGGTGGGCGATATAATGGACAAAGAGATACCGGTAGTAGAAATGGATACCCCGCTGGAGCGCCTCACGCACTACATCAATAAAGACAATGGCGCTGTGCTGGCAAAAGATGAAAGCGGCCAGTACCACATTCTTACCAAGTACGATATACTGAACGCTTTTTCAAAAGGATAATTTGAGTAAACTCGCAAAATTTTATAATGGTCTTCTCACAAGGCCACCACTGATATTTCCATTGGTGGCCTTGTTCCATATTTTGTGGCTGTTGTACACTATATGGCTGGTGCATACATCGCCATTTGGGCTCGATTGGCTTCAATCTCTATGGATGCTCGCATACACCGCCTGTTGGATATTTATTTGTGACGGTCGCAAATGGGCCGCCATAGGGTATATATTTCTTTCCTGCTTCAATTTGGCACTATACTACATCATACGCCAGCGCTATCTTACTGGTATGTACACCGGCCCCATGTTCCCGCTCGATCTGTTATTCAGTTTCTTTGTGCTATTCTTTTATCGCAGGCTTACAGATGCAAAAGTGTAGCGTTACAGATATGATGGGCAGGGAGATAATTGTCCCTTTCGCTCCCCAGCGTATCATATCCCTTGTGCCCTCACAAACCGAATTGCTGTACGACCTGGGCCTGGGTGACAGGGTATGCGGTATCACTAAATTCTGTGTGCATCCGCAAGAGTGGTTCAGGAGCAAGACAAGGGTAGGGGGCACAAAAAAAGTGAACTTTGAACAGGTCGCAAAACTTCAGCCCGACCTGATAATTGCTAACAAAGAAGAGAATACTAAAGAAGATATAGAGCAGCTGGCGCAAAAGTACCCCGTGTGGGTAAGCGATATAAAGAGTATCAGCGATGCACTTACTATGATACAGCAGATAGGTGCTTTGGTGAATGAAGAGCATAAAGCAAAGGCCCTCGTTCAACAGATCACAGAAGGATTCGCAAAAATAAAAAAAGCGTCACACCCGGTGCGCGTTGCCTACTTCATTTGGCGCGACCCATGGATGTGCGCAGGCGGCGATACCTTCATCAGCAACATGATAGAAACAATGGGCTGGGAAAATGTGTTGAAGAACCAACCGCGTTATCCCTCCATTGCCTTAGAAGATCTTATACCATTACAACCCCAGCTCATACTCCTTTCTTCCGAGCCATACCCCTTCAAAGAAAAGCACATAGCAGAAATAAAAAATGTTCTCCCAACCGCCGAAATAAAATTGGTAGATGGGGAGATGTTCAGTTGGTACGGGAGTAGGTTAGTACAAGCTGCAAGCTATATATGTGGGTTAACAAAAACTTTTGGTGCACAGTAAAAAATCTTAAATTTGAGTAATGAGAACGCTGACACTAAATGTACCCGACACCTTAGATGTAGATAACAGTGAGCTTGCTATGCTTGTTGCATCAAAACTTTATGAACAAGGTAAGCTTTCATTAGGCCAGGCAGCAGAGGTTGCAGGTCTAAGCAAGAGGACATTTGCTGAACTTTTAGGTAAGGTCAATGTTTCAATTTTCAATTTTCCATCTTCAGATATCTCCAGGGATGTAGCCAATGCATAAAACAATTATCTCTGATACAAGTTGTTTTATTATCTTAAATAATATTGGAGAGCTTGAGTTGTTGTATAAAGTTTATGGGCAGATTATAACCACATCAGACATTGCAAAAGAATATGGTGATGTTCTTCCAGAGTGGGTGGTAATTATAGATGCTATAGATAGATACAGGCAGCAGCTTTTAGAAATGCAAATTGATAAAGGCGAGTCAAGTGCAATAGCCTTGGCACTTGAGACACCAGGTTGCACTGTCATCCTGGATGACTATAAAGCTCGAAAAATTGCCGAAAAATTGGGCATAACAATTACAGGTACAATAGGAGTGATCATTCGCGCTAAGCTGAACGGAATAATTCCTTCTATCAAACCGCTTCTCGAAAAAATAAAACAGACCAATTTTAGATTATCTATTGAAGTGGAGATGTTCGCTTTGAAAGCTGCTCAGGAATTATAGAGCAAATGCACATTAAAGTTATTGTGGGGAGTAGCCTCGTATTTTCTCTTTACTCCTACCGCTACTTTTCTTAATTTGCAATCAATGTTGATGGACCCGATACAAACCGCACCACGTAAAACAGGGCTTTGGCCTTTGTTGCTATCGGGTATGCTGTTTGCGGTGTTGTTCGTTTTATCTTATCCTTACTACCGTTACTATATAGATCCCGATGCCGTTGCCTACCTCACCATAGCACACCGCTACGCTACGGGCGATGCATTGCGGGCCGTAAATGGCCTGTGGAGTCCTTTCCACCCGTTCCTGGTATCGCTGTGCATGCGCCGGGGGGTAGATGGTCTTTTTGCGGCACATATCACTAATGCACTGGCTTGCCTGTGCGTTATAGTCACCATGTTCTTTATGCTGCGCCGTTTCCGTATCGATGCTTTTATCACCACTGCCGTGATGCTGGTATTGCCGGTATTGCTCGTATACTCCCTTTATGAGCAGCTGTTCGATGATCTGTGGCAGATCGTTTTTCTGCTCTGCTATCTGCTGGTGGTTTGCTCGCGCCACTTTCTCACCACCTGGTGGAAGTGGATATTGTGCGGTATGGTCGGCGCGCTGGCCTACTTTGCCAAAACATATTCTTTCTACTTTATAGTACTACACCTGTGCGCATCTGTCGCAATTCTTAACCGTGCACAGGGCAAGCCTGTATTGTCAAATGTAAAGGCAGTTGCTGTGGTGTTGTGTACCATGCTTGTGCTCATGTCCCCTTGGATATACCTGCTGCATCTTAAGTACGGCACCTGGGGCCTCAGCAATGCCGGTGCTATCAACGGCTCGTGGACGGTTACCGGCCACAAAACATTCAAGCAGGGCATCAACCACCTCATACCCCCCGCCTATTCCGATTCCCCCTACAGCATGGAAGATCCTTACATAAATGAGGGGCATATATATTCCATGTGGCAGTCACTGCAGTTGTTCCTTATGCAGTGCGGCCGTAGTCTTTATGCTGCTATGCAGGCGTTTTTTGCTATGGGGCAGCTTAGCTACTTGCTGGTCACCATATTGGCTGCCACTGGTATCGCCCTTTATTCCCTGCGCCAGCAGGTAGTTTTTCAAACACATCATAAGATCGTGTTCTTTGCTGCGCTCATCATCCCCATCGGGTACTTCCTCATGCATTTCGAGGCCCGGTACATATGGCTTATGCTCTATGCATCTATGTTATTAGGTGCCACCTGGCTTATGGTATTAAAAAGGTATTTGCGGCCTGTTCCATACTATTTCCTGGTAGTTTTGTTCGCTTTTTCCTTCATCGCCTTTCCTCTTTATGATATGAAGAACCTCCTCAACAAGGGTAAGGATGTGTATATGGAAGCACAGGCAATAAATTCCCTTCACCTCAAAGGTGCTTTCACATCCAATGAGAGCGAGAATCGCTGCCCGATCACAGCATTGCTCACCCATATGCCTTATTATTCCATAGAGCATTTCTACTTCACTCACAAGGTATTACTGGCGGAGATGAGACGCTACCAGGTCAATTATTACCTTTTTTACTGCAAGCCTGCAGATGCCCAGTCGGTGCAGATGAGAGACGAGCACAATAACCCTTTCCCCGAGCTCACAAAAGGAAGTATCCCCGGACTAAAGATTTTCCAGGTTAATCCATAGATTTGCTACATATATAGTATTTATGCTGGAATTTAATTTTGCTCCATTTCCGGTGCTCACTACCCAACGGCTGGTACTGCGCCAGGTACACCAGGACGATGCCGACGAAATGTTCTTCCTCCGCTCCGATCGTGAGGTCATGAAATATATTGGTCGTCCATTGGCAATTGCGGTATCAGAAGCAAAAGAGCTTATTGGTAAAATGAACGATGGTATCGCCAACAACAATGATATTGCATGGGCCATTACCCTCAAGGGCGATGATAAGCTCATCGGTTACATAGGCTTTTGGCGTACGGACAAGGAGCATCATCTGTCAGAGATAGGTTATGCCCTGCATCCCCACCACCACCATAAGGGGCTCATGCAGGAAGCAGTTGCCGCGCTATTGGAATATGGGTTTCATATTATGAAATTACATTCCATACAGGCCAATGTAGACCCGCTCAATCAGGCTTCCATAAAGCTGCTGGAGCGCAATGACTTTGTCAAAGAGGCCCATTTCAGAGAAAATTATTATTTTAATGGGGTCTTTCTCGATAGTGTTATTTATTCGTTGATCACGCCTTTAAAGTGAAATGTTTATTACCTTTGCACAAATTTTAAAAAACAGTATTATATATGGCTGCAAACAAAATTCAGGAATTACTCGGCGACAAAGCGGAATATTACCTCAACCACACTTCCAACACTTTTCCAAAGGGAAACCTGCATGTTCCTGGTCCAGGTCATTTAGATAATATTTGGACGAACTCTAACCGCAATATCCAAACATTGCGCAGCCTTAACAATATTATGGCTCATGGTCGCCTGGCCAATACCGGTTATGTATCTATACTGCCGGTAGATCAGGGTATAGAGCACAGTGCGGGCGCATCTTTCGCGCCAAACCCTATGTTCTTCGATCCTGAAAATATAGTTAAGCTGGCTATAGAAGGCGGTTGTAACGCAGTAGCGTCTACTTACGGTGTGCTGGGTATGGTAGCGCGCAAGTACGCACATAAGATCCCCTTCATTGTAAAAGTAAACCACAACGAGTTTCTTACTTACCCTAATAAGTTCGATCAGATAATGTTCGGCACCATCAAGGATGCGTGGAACATGGGCGCAACTGCAGTAGGGGCTACTATATACTTTGGTTCAGAAGAAAGCGCTCGCCAGATAGTGGAAGTGGCAAAAGCTTTTGAATATGCGCATGAGTTAGGTATGGCTACCATCCTTTGGTGCTACCTGCGCAATAGCGCCTTTAAGAAAGATGGTGTTGACTACAGCGTTTCTGCCGATCTTACCGGCCAGGCCAATCACCTGGGTGTTACCATTCAGGCAGATATCATCAAGCAGAAATTGCCAACTACAAATGGTGGCTATACTGCGCTTAACTATGGGAAAACCAGCAAACTGGTTTACGATAAACTGACCACCGATCACCCAATTGATCTGGCACGCTACCAGGTAGCCAATTGCTACATGGGCCGTGTAGGTCTTATCAACTCAGGTGGAGAGTCATTAGGCGCAAGCGATCTGCAGGATGCTATCACCACAGCTGTGGTAAACAAGCGTGCAGGTGGTATGGGCCTCATCAGTGGTCGTAAGGCCTTCCAGCGTCCATTTGCAGAGGGCACTGCGTTGCTGCAGACCATACAGGATGTTTATCTCGATGAGTCTATCACAATAGCATAAGCAAACAAAACATCATATTACAGCCGTCCCGCATCCCGGGGCGGTTTTTTTTGCTTGTTATTATAAATATACTCTTGGCATAATTTATAAAGGCATCATTTCTATGAACCTTTACGCGCATCAACCTTATTGGTTAATGAAGAATGGTATTGTAAATACCTATCCTTCTTTAGATAAAGATCTGAGTATCGATGTCGCTATTATGGGCGCAGGCATCAGCGGTGCGCTGGTAGCGCACCGCCTGCGCAATAGCGGGTTCAGCTGTGCTGTGTTCGATCGCCGGCACGTGGGCATGGGTAGTACTGCTGCCAGCACGGCATTCCTTCAGTACGAGATAGATACACCCCTGGTGCAACTAAGTAAGTACGTAGGTGAGGACAATGCAGTGCGCAGCTACAAGCTATGCAGAAAGGCTATTTACGATATTCACAAGATGTGCCGGCAGCTACAGCCGCAGCTGGATATGCATATTAGGCCCAGCCTGCAATATGCCAGTTATAAAAAAGATGTATCTACTCTACACGAGGAATTTGAACTGCGGGTGAAACACGGCTTTGATATCGAATGGCTGCAGCAAAAAGATGTGTCAGATGTCTTTGGCATCACTGCTCCTGGCGCAGTGCTATCGGCCGATGGTGGTGAGGTGGATGCATATATGCTGGCGCATGCATTACTGCAAGCCTTTACCCATAGTGGGCATCATGTGTATAACAATACCAGTATCCGCCATATAGAGCATAATAAAGCCGGTGTGGTACTGCACACTGATGACGATCGCACCATAAAAGCAAAGAAATTGGTCATAGCAAGTGGTTACGAAAGTATGAAGTATATACCCCGCAAGATAGCCGATGTACATTCCACCTATGCGCTGGTATCAGAGCCATTGTCCTGTCACTTTTGGCATCAGAACAGCTTGGTTTGGGAAACAGCCGACCCCTATATGTACTTTCGGGTGGTCAATGGCGACCGTATACTTGTAGGGGGCAGAGATGATCCGTATCATCATCCGCAGATCGCCAACAGTACCGTCAAAAAGAAAGCGCAATTACTACAGGAAGCTTTTTGTAAAAAGATGAGCCACATTCCATTGAAAGCAGACTTTAGCTGGGGCGGCGCATTTGCTAAGACCAAAGACGGCCTGCCCTACATTGGCAGCATCCCAGAGCGGCCACATACATTTTTTGCATTAGGTTTTGGTGGCAACGGTATCACGTTTAGTGCTATTGCTGCCGATATCATACATGATGCCCTCTTGCAAAAAAGGAACGAAGATGCAGCACTGTTTACGTTCAATAGGTAATAGCGATCTGACATGCCATTGTTCCACGCATCTCTTGTGGAACTGTGCATATCTTCTTTAGGTAACAACGTTCAGCACAATGTAACTTGTCTCTTTTTTACCTTTTTTAAAGCCGATTCAGCAACATGTTGGTGATAGGGTAGAAGCGGCTACTTTATCATCCACTTTTTTTGAAGGAGGGGTGTCCTTTAGGCCGGGGTGGTTGGTCTCCAGTATAGCACTTCCCTCTTTATCACCACCGCCTGTCCCGCGTTTTCTGGTGGGAGTAAAAACCGGAAAGAACAAGAAATTAACTATCGAACCTATATGAGCCATCACACAGCATTTCACCATCAAAACCGATCCCAAAATACCGATTCGTTTTTTCTTACCGACCGGAAATTTCGCAACTTCATCTTCCCTTTTTTTGAAGAATGAATAGCCTTTAGCCCGGGGTAGTTGGTCTCGCGTATCACCGTCCACCATTACCACTGTCACCTGTCCCACTTTTTCTGGCGGGAGTAAGAACCGGAAAGAACAAGAAATTAACTATCAAACCAATATGAGCCACCACAAAGCATTCCAACACGAGATTAACCCAAAACTTACCGGTTCTATTTTTCTTACCGACCGGAAATTTGTTCAACAATCCCACTTACAACCATCGCTACAAATAAGAAAAAAGCCCGTCATTTTCATGACAGGCTCATTCGTTCGCACAAGGAAAGGGAAAAGTCTTAGCTCAGGTCTGGCTGAGGTGTATATCTTAAATATGGTTTTACGATCTTCAACCCTTTCGGGAATTTTACCTCTGCATCCGCTGTCGATACTGCTGGCACCACTATCACATCCTCTCCATTTTTCCAGTCTGCTGGTGTGGCCACGCTATACTTGGCCGTCAGTTGCAGACTATCTATAACACGCAATACCTCTATAAAGTTGCGTCCTGTACTTGCCGGGTAAGTGATGGTCAGTTTCACCTTCTTATCGGGCCCTATCACGAACAGGCTGCGCACTGTAAATGTTTCTGATGCATTGGGGTGTATCATATCATACAGCGTGGCCACATTGCGGTCGCTGTCTGCAATTATAGGGAAGTCTACTGTTGTGTGCTGCGTTTCATTAATGTCGTTTACCCAGCCTTCGTGTCGGTCCAGTGCATCTACGCTTACGGCTATGACCTTTACGTTGCGTTTATCAAATTCGTCCTTCAGCTGTGCTGTGCGGCCCAGCTCTGTGGTACATACCGGTGTATAGTCGGCAGGATGAGAGAATAGTACACCCCAGCTATCGCCAAGGTATTCATGAAAGTCTATTTCACCTGCGGTTGTCTTAGCTTTAAAATTTGGGGCAACATCTCCTAAACGAACGGCCATGGTGTGTTAAAGTTAATTTGGTGAACAATGAATAGATAAAATTAGCCGTTAAAGGTTTAATAAATGTAAAGGAATTGCCAATATTTTTCAATTTACATTCCGTACACGTTGCCGCTAATAAAAAGGCATACTGTATCTTCGTAACTTGTTGTACTATAGCTGAACGTTTTAAACCATTTCATGCGCCACGGCATTTTTGTTTTTTTATTCTTCTGCAGTTCCTTATTCTCAGGTCATGCCATGGCCCAGCGCGATATACTGAACATGCCGGAGCACGATGATAAACTATACTACTTTGGCATCACTTTTGGTCTCAACTATTCAGTATACCGTATCAATTATACTGCATCCTTTGCCAATACTGATACCTTCAAGCGTATACAACCGCATTGGCTGCCAGGCTTCAACCTGGGTTTGATATCCAATCTTCGCCTCAGCAAGTTTATCGATATCCGCTTTGTCCCCAGCCTCGAATTTGCAGAAAAACGCCTCGTGTTCGAGTATAATATCCCAAAAGACAGTATCTCCGATCGTACCATTGAGTCTATATACATGCACCTGCCGGTGCAGCTCAAGTTCAAAAGCGACCGTATCAAGAATTTTCGGTTTTACGGTCTGCTCGGTGGCAAGTTCGACTATGACCTCGCTGCCAACTCTCGCTCGCACAGGCAAGATGAGTTCCTGAAAGTACAACCCATTGATGCCGGTTATGAAATAGGAGTGGGCTTTGAGTTCTTTAACTCTAATTTCATTTTTAGCCCGGAGATAAAGCTGAGCCAGGGCCTTGTCAACCAGCTCTACCGTTCACCTGCTATACCGCTTTCCAACGCCATACAAGACCTGCACAGTCGCAGTATTGTAATATCCATACACCTCGAAGGATAGCCAACAGTTTACCCTTAGCTTTGTACCTGTGGAAGCCGGTAAGAAATATGTTCGGGACAAACGCTCTCCCAAGCCGAAGAACGAGAACGTTTCCAGGGTGATGAGTGCCAATAAGGCGAAAGACACGAAGCCGGAAATAGCACTTCGAAAACTCCTATGGCACAACGGTTTGAAAGGCTACAGGGTAAATTATAAGAAGATACCAGGCCGTCCGGACATCACATTTGTGAACCGCAAAGTTGCCATTTTTGTACACGGTTGTTTTTGGCATCGATGCCCCACCTGCAACTACCCGCCACCCAAAACAAATAAAGAGTTCTGGGAGAACAAATTCTCCAAGAACAAGGCCCGGGATATAGCCAAGGAGGACCAACTTACAGCACTGGGCTACAAGGTACTTACCATATGGGAATGTGAATTGAAAAAGAATGCGGAACAGCTGATCGATAAAATAAAAATGGTGCTATAAACTTTTTGATCCGCACCGCTAGAAAGGTATCTTTGTTCTATGTCGGCAAATACCAGGCAAATAAAAGTGATAGAACTGTTCGCAGGTGTGGGCGGCTTCCGGCTTGGCTTGCAGCGGGCTTCACCTAAGTTTAAGGTCGTTTGGAGCAATCAATGGGAACCTGCTACTAAAAGCCAGCATGCATCAGATATTTATGTGAAACGATTTGGCTCGGAAGGGCATACAAATCAGAACATCGCTACAGTTGCCACTGAGGAGATACCAGAACACGATATGCTGGTGGGCGGCTTCCCCTGCCAGGACTATTCGGTGGCCGGCACACTCAAATACACGAAGGGGCTGGAAGGTAAAAAAGGTGTGCTATGGTGGGAGATATACCGTATACTGAATGAAAAAGAGCAGCAGCCCAAATTCTTGCTGCTTGAAAACGTGGATAGGTTATTAAAATCACCCGTAAAGCAGCGGGGCCGCGACTTTGCTATTATGCTGGCATCTCTTGCTGACCTGGGTTATATTGTAGAGTGGAGGGTGATAAATGCCGCAGATTATGGCATGCCGCAAAGAAGGCGCAGAATATTTTTTCTTAGCTACCACAGCTCCAGCAAAGTGCATGCTCACGTATTAAAACTGAAAGACCCTATAACTTGGGTTCTGAAAGAAGGTGTGTTTGCAGAAGCATTCCCTGTGCAAACGGCCGCGAAGGAAAAGCCAAAGCACTTTAAGATAACTGGCGATGTAGTGGACGTTTCTAATGAATTCAATAAACAACAGGGTGCAGCCGTAAGCCCGTTCGAAAATAGCGGTATAATGATAGGCAGGGATGTGTATACCATCAATACCACTCCAAGTTACGATGGGCCTTTCGAGACCTTGGGCAGTAAAATACTACCTAATGATGCCGTGCCTCAGGAATACTACATTGACGAAGATAGCTTGGATAAGTGGTCGTATCTGAAAGGTGCCAAGAGCGAAAAAAGAGTCAATAGCACATCTGGATTTGAATATCAGTATAGCGAAGGCTCCATGGTATTCCCCGACCCATTAGATAAGCCATCGAGGACAATAATAACAGGTGAGGGTGGGGCGGCCCCTTCCAGATTCAAGCACGTGATACGGACAGCTGATGGTAGACTCAGAAGACTTACCCCTTTAGAATTAGAGCGGCTGAACATGTTTCCCGATGGCCATACCGAAGGCACTACGGCCATAAAGCGCGCATTTTTTATGGGCAATGCTTTGGTGGTGGGTATAATAGAAAGGACAGGGAGAGTGTTAGCACAGCGCATCTAACTGATAGTCCCTAATAAATATCATTACCATGGGCTTCTATCATCTCACTCGTCCGCACTCTCTTAGGCAGCCGTTTCCGCAGCCTGCCGAACAGCATGGTGGCCTGTAGGTCCAAAGTACTGTGGTAGCTGTTGAGCACACCCATTACCCCCAGCCTTATCCCAAAGCCCCTGGAAATAGATAACTCCATTGATGGATTGATGATGAAGCTTGTAAGAGTAGAATTCACCATTTCATAGTCGTAGTTTGGTGGTGTGGTCGAGAATAAGTTGAACCACCCACCACCTCCACTTGACGGCTGCCGCTTAGTAAAGTTTTCCGGGGCGTTAAGCGTACCTACACCAATGCCAGCCTTTAGTGCGAATTGCACCTCTGGCGCGCCCGGTACGAAAAGCATTTTTCCATACATAAGTGTTGCCATACCCAGGCCATAATATGGATAACTTGCAGTGCCAAACCATGCAGTACCTGGTGTATAGTCTGCTGGTGTGTTGATGCCCGGGTGAGCGCAATAGTAATACTCTAAAGAAATGATATTATTTCTATGGAACAGGAAGTTGTTATTGGCAATAAGTACCGTTCCGCCGTCTGTGCAGCCACCAATTCCTAACTCACCATAGGGGAACAAACCTTTACTCTGCGCAGCACAATCTGCAGATACAAACAATAAAAGAATAAAAAGTGTTTTCATTGCAATGCACATTTATAGGCATTGCAATGTACCATCTACTGGCAGCCAATAGTTTGACAAATGTCAAATAATAAAAAGAGTATACAGGTGGTTATTCGTGCTTAATACCTAGTTTACGTAGCATGGCGGTAGATGCATTGTCTGTAGAAATACCATAGCCGGTCACCAGGATGCCTTTTACGCCACTTGTACTCTCTATGCCATACACGGTAGCCTCATCGCCTGGGTCGCTGTTGCCCTCGTAGCGGTAGGTCTCTACAATATCAAATTCATCATGGGCAAACTTGCCAGCATGATATACTATGCTGTTCTCTTCCAGGTTAAAGTCAATATTAAAGCCTTGGGCCCTTAGTACATTTATAGCTTCGGTAACAGTGGCGTAGTGATAGTTGTTTTCCATGGCTGGTAGTCGTGAGTTATGGCCTTAGGTCCAAATGTAAGAACTTTTTGGTAGGAGTTCGCAGAAAAGCAATAGCCGTTCTGCGGTGCGGAACGGCTATTGGGTATTTTATATTTTAAAATATCTATGCTACTTTTTCTACCTGCATGTAGTTGAGCTCTACCGGTGTAGCGCGGCCAAAGATCTTTACTACAACCTTCAGTTTCTTCTTTTCTTCGTTCACCTCTTCTACCACACCGTTGAAGTCGTTGAAAGGACCGTCTATTATCTTCACTGTTTCGCCTACTATGTATGGTTCTGCATAGCCTATGCCTTGCTCGCTTACCTCATCCATCTTACCGAACATCTTGTTCACTTCGCTTTTGCGGAGCGCTGTAGGGTGGTCTTTACCCAAAAAGTGTATCACACTGGTAATACCCTTTATTGTCTGCAGCATATCGTCGCGCAGCTTGCCATCCACAGCCTCTATCATCAGGTATCCGGGGAACAGTATCTTTTCGCGGAGCACTTTTTTACCTGCTACTACTTTGAATACTTTTTCTATTGGGCACAATACCTGCATTATAGCATTTGTCCAGCCACTGATCTTTATCTCCTTATCCAGGTGTTCTTTTACTTTACGCTCCTTGCCACTTACCACACGCAGTACATACCACTTGGTGTCTACTACCGGCTTTGCAGCCTCGGGGGCAGCCTCTTGCTCAGGCACGTCATTTATCATTTCAGTATCCATGTCCTTACTTTCCAAAAAGATTATAAATAGTGGTAAGTACGGTTTCGCCGGCAAAGTCCATGCCGAAGACCACTAAGGTAACAATGATGAGCGCTACAATAACAATGATAGTTGTTTGCTGCAGTTCATCCCACGATGGCCAGGTTACTTTATGTACCAGCTCGTCGTAAGCCTCTTGTATGTAATTACCAAATTTGCTCATAACCCTATCCCCTGTTACAGGGCTTTAAAATTTTAATAATAGCTCCTTCACTTACATAGCAAAGGAGCAACAAACTGCACGGGAACGCGGATTCGAACCACGATCAAAGGTTTTGGAGACCTCTATTCTACCGTTGAACTATTCCCGTGTATGATGTACAAATACCGATCACGGATGTGCTAAAATCAAAAAGCCAAAAGCTAAAAACTTTTGACCTTTCAAGGGATGGCAAATGTAGTATAATTTCTTTTAAAAAAATACGCCTGCCACCAGTTTTTAGAAAAATAAAGATCATGGGTAAAAAAACGTCCCGCAGAAGCGGGACGTTTTGATATTTGAAGTAAGTAGTAGCTAAGCTACAATTACTTATTTGATTATTTCGGTTACCTGACCGGCACCTACTGTACGGCCACCTTCGCGGATAGCGAATTTCAGACCTTTGTCCATCGCTATTGGAGCGATAAGGGTAACAAGCAGGTTAACGTTATCGCCTGGCATTACCATTTCCACACCTTCAGGCAGGTGGCACTCACCTGTAACGTCTGTAGTACGGAAGTAGAACTGAGGACGATATTTGTTGAAGAACGGAGTGTGACGGCCACCTTCTTCTTTGCTCAACACATAAACTTCACCTTTGAACTCAGTGTGCGGAGTGATAGATTTTGGTGCGCAGATAACCATACCACGACGGATATCTTTCTTTTCAATACCACGGAGCAGGATACCGGCGTTGTCACCAGCTTCACCACGATCGAGGAGTTTTTTGAACATTTCAACACCTGTGCAAGTAGAAGTAAGTGGAGCTTCATTGAAACCTACTATCTCAACGTTCTCACCAACTTTAATAACACCGCGCTCGATACGACCTGTAGCCACTGTACCACGACCTGTGATAGTGAACACGTCCTCAACAGACATCAGGAACGGCTGATCAACCGGACGTGGAGGCAGCGGAATGTAGCTGTCAACAGCATCCATCAGCTGATCAATAGCAGCAACCCATTTTGGATCGCCAGCGAGTGCGCCTGTTGCAGAACCCTGAATGATAGGTGTATTGTCACCATCGTAGCCATTCTTAGTAAGCAACTCGCGGATCTCCATTTCAACCAGTTCCAATATTTCAGCATCATCAACAAGGTCAACCTTGTTCATAAATACTACCATACGAGGTACACCTACCTGACGACCAAGCAGGATATGCTCGCGCGTCTGTGGCATAGGACCATCGGTAGCAGCAACTACAAGTATTGCACCATCCATTTGTGCAGCACCAGTGATCATGTTCTTTACATAGTCAGCGTGACCTGGACAGTCAACGTGTGCATAGTGACGTGCAGCTGTTTCATACTCAACGTGTGCGGTATTAATTGTGATACCACGTTCTTTTTCTTCAGGTGCCGCATCAATTTCATCGTAGCCTTTTTTCTGGGCCAAGCCTTTACCTGCCAGGATCGTAGTGATAGCTGCAGTCAAGGTTGTTTTACCATGGTCAACGTGGCCGATGGTACCGATGTTAACGTGGGGTTTTTCCCGCTTGAAGGTCTCTTTTGCCATTTTTATTCTTTTTTAAAAGCTTGTTTTTAAATTTTTGTTTCTGTTTTTATATTCCGGCATAGGAGCCTGATCATAACTTGTTTACCTCACGTACCATTTTCACAATTTACGTGAGCTGTTGAGCAGGATTGAACTGCCGACCTCTTCCTTACCAAGGAAGTGCTCTACCGCTGAGCTACAACAGCTTGGATGGCTGTTCGTTCCTTTGCGCCTTTTGCAAGGCGTTCAGGGAACTACCTCCCTGATAACATTTTAATTTTCGACCGGGCACATGAAGTACCTGAGCGAAAATACATTTTCTTTTACAAACCAAAAGTAACAGTGTTTTTGCTAACCTACGACCCTCACTTTTGTGAGCGGGAGACGAGGCTCGAACCCGCGACCTACAGCTTGGAAGGCTGTCGCTCTACCAACTGAGCTACTCCCGCTTGTAAAAACCAACTTTATACAACATCAGCAGGCAGTTACTACTAACTGCCAACTGGTGCCGTGCGAACGTGGGCAGGGAAGGATTCGAACCTCCGTACACGCAAGTGAACAGATTTACAGTCTGTCGCCTTTAACCACTCGGCCACCTACCCATTACATCAAGACCATATGACAAGCAAGCGATCTCTTTGTGAGCCACTTGCCGGAATCGAACCAGCGACCTACTGATTACAAATCAGTTGCTCTACCATCTGAGCTAAAGTGGCTTTTATTGTTTTTTAAAGAACTTTCCCGTGCCAGAATTGGGATTGCAAAAGTAGGTAACAAATTGGTTTTTGCAAATTTTTTTGCAAGATCTTATCTATATTCTTTTTTAGATCATTCATCACCACGTAGCTGTCAGTTGTTCCTCCTTTTGCTGAAGCCTTTTTGCGGAGATAATAGTTATGGTATATGGTAAGCAATGAATGTTCCTATATACAAAAAGATCCGGTACGTTGGGGTACACCGGATCTTACTTTATTTGTATTGAAGTATTGTTACTTGGTCATCAGCACCTGCATCGTATCGTGCTCTACCAAAGACTGGGTATTCCTGTAGTTAATATAATAGGACCCTATAGCTGTGTCGCGGCCATTATGAATTATATTGAACACGACCTGCCCGCCGGTAACGTGATAGTTGCCATTGCCCGTTGGCGTATAGGTTTGGATATGGAATGTATTGTTCGTACTATCTATGATACCTTGCACGCCTACAAGGCTGGCATTGTTGTGCAGGTTGCTAATGCGTATGGTGGTTGGGGTATGAGTAGTATCTATTTGTACCTGATAGGTCGAACTGCTTCCCACCAAATTATAATTATCGCTACCGGATATAACTTCGGTAATATTCCATGTGCCGGCAAATTTTGCATTCCATGGCGTGGTGCAGTGTGCATCCTGGTAGCCAACCGGGCAAGTGCACACGCTATAGCTGCATGTACCCCCATTGTAGCAGATATAATTTTCGCAAGTAGCAGGGTTAAGCGCCGGAGCTTTATTATCGCACGACGATACGTAAAACACAGACATGAATGCCAAAAGTGTAGTTATAGTGGTTAGTATTATTCCTGACTTCATTTTTTTCATAAAGTAAATTTAATAAACGTTTTAAATTTTCATAGGAAAATGGAAACTTTCTCTATGAAAAGGCAATATAAGATATTATTGATCATAACTGCTTCAATTCGGTAGCCAGGTCCTGCAGGACTTTTTTGGCGTCGCCGAACAGCATGGAAGTTTTTGGTTTGAAGAACAGGTCGTTCTCTATACCCGCATATCCGGGCTTCATACTTCTTTTGTTCACAATTACATGATCTGCCTTTTCTACTTCCAGTATAGGCATGCCATATATGGGGCTCGATGGGTCTTCTTTTGCCGCAGGGTTCACCACGTCGTTAGCGCCTAATATCAGCACCACATTGGTACCTGCCATCTTATCGTTGGCGTCTTCCATTTCCAGCAGTTTTTCGTAGGGTACGTCTGCCTCGGCCAGCAATACATTCATGTGGCCCGGCATACGGCCAGCTACAGGGTGTATACCATACTCTACATCTACTCCTTTATCTTCCAGTATCTTTTCCAGCTCGTGGCAGGCATGCTGTGCCTGTGCCACTGCAAGGCCGTAACCGGGGATAATGATGACCCTTTGCGCATAGGCCATAAGGGTAGCCGTATCGTTGAGCGATATTTCTTTATAGTTGCCTTGCTCTTTTGTAGCACCGCCACCTGCACTGGCAGGTTTTTTACCAAAGCTGCCCAGCAATACATTCTTAAGCGAGCGGTTCATGGCCTTGCACATAAGTATGGTAAGTATGGTACCGGCCGAACCTACGAGGATACCGCCAGTAAGCATCACAGGATTGTTGTACAGGAAACCGCCAAATGCTGCAGCAACACCGGTGAAGGAGTTGAGTAGTGATATAACTACCGGCATATCTGCACCGCCTATAGGCATTACGAACAGCACACCATACATAGCAGCCAATGCAAGTATAGTAAAAAACACGGCAGGAGATACCGTGAAACCGCCTATGAGCATGATGCTGAGCGCGAGCATGCCGCCCAGTAAAATGAAATTGATGATCTGGCCGCCGGGTATGGTGCGGTCCTTTATTCGGCCATTCAGTTTGCCCCATGCAATGGCGCTGCCGGCAAAAGATACAGTACCTATAAGCATACCCAGTACTATAACAGATAACCGCTCTGTAGTGAGTGGTTCAGGCTTGTTGAATTCTATTACGGATATCAGCATAGCGCATGCGCCACCCATACCGTTAAACAGGCTTACCATTTCGGGCATTGCGGTCATTTGCACTTTGCGGGCGGCCATAGTACCTATTACAGTGCCTATAACAAGCGCGCCGAATATCCAGCCGTAGTTATGCAGATGTTCATGGCTCTCTGGCGATTCCCAAAGAAAAATGGTAGCAAAAATAGCTATCGTCATGCCAACAGCAGCTATGAGATTACCTCTTCGTGCTTTCTCCGGGTGAGAAAGCATTTTAAGGCCCATTATAAAAGTTATAGAACCTACCAGGTAACTTAACTGTAGTATCAATTGTTCCATTCTATTCGTTGATCAGTTTTTGCAGATGTGTACTGTTATTTTTTCTTTTTCTTGCTGAACATCTCCAGCATACGGTCGGTAACTACAAAGCCACCTACTACGTTCAGTGTACCCAGCACGACGGCAAGGAAGCCCAGTGTAAGCGCCAGATAATCGTCTGTAGCTGCCTGGCCCATCACAATGATGGCACCTATTATCACCACACCATGTATGGCATTTGCACCACTCATAAGCGGGGTATGCAATACTGATGGCACGTGCGAAATGATCTCTATACCCAGAAAAATTGAGAGTATAACTATGGTCAATAACCGGTAGGTAGCCGGGTCGGTAAAAATGTTGGTCAACATATCCATGTTCAAATAATTTTAAGCTGTTGTTTGTTGTGAGGGCAGCAGGGCTATAACACGGTCGTTCACCACCTGTCCGTTGTGTACTATGCAGGTGCCCTTAACTATGTCATCTTCAAAGTTCAGCGCCATACCACCTTCTTTGTCAATTACCAGTTTCAGAAAGTTGAGTACGTTCTTACTGTACATTTTACTGGCGTCAGATGGCATGGTGCCAGGTAGCGCTGAGTTGCCAATTATGGTAACACCCTTATGCAATATGGTCTGGTTATCTTGGGTGAGGTCGGTATTGCCACCGGTCACAGAGGCAATATCAATGATGACAGAACCGGGCTTCATATCCTCTATCATGGCGGTGGTCACCAGTATTGGCGCTTTCTTTCCGGGTATCTGTGCTGTGGTTATCACTATATCCGACTTGCGGATGTGCTCATGTATCTTTTCTCTCTGGCGGCGTTGAAAATCTTCGCCTTGCTCCACTGCGTAGCCACCTGCTTTAGATGCATCGGCAGCGCCTTCTACCTCTACAAATTTTGCCCCAAGGCTCATTACTTCTTCCTTTACTGCCGGGCGGGTATCGAATACTTCTACCACTGCACCCAGGCGCCTGCCTGTGGCCACAGCCTGCAGGCCGGCAACGCCAGCACCCAGTATTAGCATCTTAGCCGGTGGTATGCTACCCGCGGCAGTCATGAACATAGGGAAATATCTGCTGAACTGCATTGCAGCCAGCACCACTGCCTTGTACCCTGCAATGTTAGCTTGCGAACTTAGTACATCCATAGACTGTGCACGCGTGGTACGGGGTATAGTATCCATACTGAACACAGTATAGCCACCGTCGGACCATGTTTGCATCATTCCGGCATTGAACAAAGGCTGGTATACGCCCAGCAGGCAGGCACTTGGTTTTATATTCCCTGTAATGGCCGATGCATTAATGGCCAATAGCAGGTCTGCACCGCCTTTTATGGCTTCAGCATCTTTTATCTCCGCACCAACGCTGGTGTAGGCTTCGTTGTTAAAAAAAGCGGTCATCCCTGCATCATGCTCTACCCACACCGTAACTTTCATTTTTACCAGTGCTGCAACAACATCAGGTACCAGCGACACACGTGTTTCAGGAGCATGCTCTTTAAGTACGCCTATGATCATAATTAATTTATATTCATTTAGAATTCCGTTGAAAAATAGACCTTTTTGATGGTTTATGCAAATCTTGGGTGGTCACATAATTATAATACAAGGGTTTAGCGTAAAATAAAAAGACCGGTAACGTTACCGGTCTTTTTATTTTGTCATTAATGGTCGTTCTTAGTTTTCTGAGAGCGGGTAATCCGTATAGCCGGCCGCACCTGGTGTATAGAACGTGCTCTGATCTGGAGCCGCCAATGGAGCATTGTGCTCGAAACGTGCAGGAAGGTCTGGATTGCTGATAAATAAGCTGCCATATACCAAAACATCGGCCTGGCCAGCTTGCAGCAATTGCTCACCACTTTCTTTATCGAATGCGCAACCTACCAGCAATTTGCCCTTGTACGTTTCCCTGAATGTTTTTACTACTTCAAAGCTATTTGGGGTCACGTCCCAGTTAGGTACGCGCATCACATGCACGTAGGCAAGATCCAGACCGTTCAGTTGCTCCAGCAGGTAAGGGAACAATTGCGCTGCATCGTCTATCTCAATATCGTTGAACGCCATACCCGGGCTTAGCTTTATACCTATTTTATGGCTGCCAATGGCATCGCTCATCGCTTTCAATACTTCTATAACGAACCTGCTGCGGTTTTGTATGCTGCCTCCATATTCATCGGTACGGTGGTTGGCACTGGTACTCAGGAACTGGTTGGGCAGGTAGCCGCTTGCGGAGTGTAGTTCCACACCGTCCATTCCTGCTTCTATTGCATTTATAGCAGCCTGCCTGTATTCAGCTATAGTACTGGTTATTTCCTCCTTGGTCATTTCCTTCGGTGTGCCATTGGGTACCATTCCTGCGGCGTCGGTCCACATTTGGCCCGCAGCTGGTATAGCGCTTGGCGCCAGTATCACCCCACCTTCGGGCAGGTTTTGTATGGCTGCTATGCGGCCTGTGTGCATCAATTGCATAAATATGTGCCCGCCATTTTGGTGCACAGCATCGGTCACCAGTTTCCAACCCGCTACTTGCTCTTTAGAGAATATGCCCGGTATACGGGAATATCCAAGGCCATTTGGCGATGGTGAAGTGCCTTCTGTAATGATGAGGCCAGCACTGCTGCGCTGTTTGTAGTATTCAGCTATAAGCTCGTTAGGGATATTGCCTATTGCCCGGCTGCGCGTCATTGGTGCCATGGCCATGCGATTTTGCAGTTGCAGGTCGCCTACCTTTATTGGTTCTAATAGTTTCATGTGTCGGTCGTTGAATTTATGTATCCAGCATGCAACATTACCTTTAGTTTGCCACAAACGTATATATTATTGGCTGATACCGTTATAAGAACTAACTACAGCACTCCAAACAATTTGCGCCTCATATCTATTACAACTATTCTATCCCAGAACAGGGCATTGCCCGTCACGGCGTCTGCTTTTTCTTCTTTAAGAAGTTCATCATTCAGGCGGTAATCGCCATACACTTCTATATTGGAGCACGGAATGTTACTAAGCGAAATAGGGCCGGTCATGGGTCGGCCTATTACATTATGTATCTCTCCCCACGATACGATGGGGATCGTATCATTATTATTTTCTCCAGAGAATTGGTAAAGGCGTTCACCGGAGGTAAGAAGTGAAAATATACTGCTGCCAGTGTCAAATATGACATCGTACCCCTTGCCATTGTACTTCATTTGCAGCAGCACCTTGCCATGCCTGCTCAGGTGAAATGGACCAAAGGTGGTATTGTAAGCAACAGGTAATGTATCTAAAATGCAAATGCGCTGGCGAGGATAGTCTATGATGACAACATGGTCTTGCAAAATGTCTGCACCAATGGTACCTATTATCTTTGGTGAGTTATTGACGATAGAATCGTGGTTGAGTACACGCCCGTAAGACCGCTTGATGTATACGTGATCGCCGGTGAATGGCACGCTGCCCAGCGTCAGTTGCAGGTGGGCAAAGTCTTTACTATCGTCCCAAAACATCAGTTTTGGTCGTTTCCTTTCCAGCTTGATGCTTAGCTGCGGATATTTGTCCAGGTAGGGTTGCAAAGAATTTTCATAGAGCATAGTATAGGTCGACCCCATATCGAATTGAAAATAAAAGTCGTGTGGTATGCTGTCTATTTTTACCGGTATGCCTATAGCATTTCTTTCTACATACTTTCCTTTTATCTTATTGCCCATCCATTTGAAGGGTATCCATGGCAACCCGCCGCCGGGATGGCTATACGCGTAGGGGAGGGTATAAGTATATCTTTTGGCATGGTAGGAATATAGATATACCAAGTAGACAGCCATAAATAGAAATACAGTGCAAAAGGTAAGGAAGCCTATGACCGTATTCTTTTTCATGAAAAAAAATTTGATGTTTGCGGTTTATACGCAAAGCGCTTGCAAAAAGATGTGAATTACAGACCTTTCTTAAAATTAAAAGCCGGATACATGAATGTATCCGGCTTTGTAAAATAGGGATCAGTAATTAGTTTACTGCAGTAGCGCCTTCTATCAGCACACTGGTCTTGTTATTCAATACTTCAACAAAACCGGAAGAGATCTCAAATATCTCGCTCTCGTTCTTGTCTTTTATTATTTTCATTTTACCGTTGCCCAGCGATGCTATCATTGGGGCGTGGTTCTCCAGTATCTCGAAAGAACCCTCTACGCCAGGCAGCTGCACCCCACGTACGTTACCACTATATATGTTGTGCTCCGGTGTTAATATTTCTAAATGCATTGTTTTGTCTTTAATCGTTAGTTCTTAGCCTGTTCCATCAGTTTCTTACCTTTAGCTATAGCATCATCAATGCTACCTACCAGGTTAAATGCTGCTTCAGGATATTGGTCCACTTCACCATCCATGATCATATTGAAACCACGAATCGTTTCTTCTATTGGTACCAATACACCCTTAAGACCGGTGAACTGCTCTGCCACGTGGAATGGCTGAGAAAGGAAACGCTGTACACGACGAGCACGGCTCACGGTCAGTTTGTCTTCTTCGCTTAACTCATCCATACCGAGGATGGCAATGATATCTTGTAGCTCCTTGTAGCGTTGCAGTATCAGTTTTACCCTGTTAGCACAGTCGTAGTGTTGGTTACCAACTATTTGCGGGGTAAGTATACGAGAGGTAGAATCCAAAGGATCCACAGCAGGGTAGATACCAAGATCCGCAATTTTACGGCTCAATACCGTTGTTGCATCCAGGTGGGCAAAGGTTGTTGCCGGCGCCGGATCGGTAAGGTCATCCGCAGGCACATAAACCGCCTGTACCGAAGTGATAGAACCATTTTTTGTAGAAGTGATACGCTCTTGCATCAAGCCCATTTCTGTAGCCAGTGTAGGTTGGTAACCCACAGCTGATGGCATACGGCCCAGCAGTGCTGATACCTCAGAACCTGCCTGTGTGAAACGGAAGATATTATCTACGAAGAACAGAATATCCTTACCCTTGCCTGTACCATCGCCATCGCGGAAGTATTCAGCGATAGTAAGACCAGACAAGGCCACACGTGCACGTGCTCCCGGTGGTTCGTTCATTTGGCCGAATACGAAGGTAGCCTGTGATTTTTTCAGTTCGTTCATGTCCACAGAGGCCAGGTCCCATCCGCCTTCTTCCATGCTGTGTTTGAACTTGTCGCCATATTTTACGATGCCGGCCTCGATCATTTCACGCATCAGGTCATTACCCTCACGTGTGCGCTCCCCCACACCTGCAAATACTGAGTTACCAGCATATGCCTTGGCTATATTATTAATAAGTTCCTGTATCAATACTGTTTTACCCACACCCGCACCACCAAACAAACCGATCTTACCACCCTTTGCATAAGGCTCGATAAGGTCAATTACTTTGATACCTGTGAACAGTATCTCAGATGCTGTGCTCAGGTTCTCGAATTTAGGCGGTTTTGCGTGTATCGGGCGGCCATTGGTTTTGTCAGGCGCAGCCAAACCATCAATTGCATCACCGGTAACGTTGAACAGGCGGCCGTTTATCTGATCTCCTATAGGCATTGCTATTGGTATACCAGTATCTCTTACTTCTGTACCGCGAACAAGGCCTTCTGTACCATCCATAGCTACAGCACGTACGCTGTCTTCGCCCAGGTGCTGCTGCACTTCCAATACCAGTTTTTCACCATTTTCGCGTGTTAGTTCAAGTGCGCTATAGATCTTAGGCAACTTGTTCTCTCCGCTAAAATGCACGTCCACGACCGGACCGATGATTTGTTTTATTTTACCAACGTTTGGCATACTGCTTAGTTATATGATGTTATTGAGATTCCTGAAATTTTGCGCAAATGTAAGAATATGATCCCAAAATCCAAAGTAAATCATTTAAACCATATGATCGGTCATTCATAATAAATGTGTGCATCAGTTACTTAAGCATCATTTGTCTTATAGCACATCATAATAAATATGATCAATGCACATGTTTTTTGCGTCTGTTTTGTTAAAATTTATATGCAATATCAAACGTAAGCTTTTGTTGGCATCTATAACGACAATTATTAATTACGTTTGCAAAAACAATAAAAGTCTGTAGATGAGGTCAAAACTTTTACTCTTATTATTTATTGCGTTTTGTTGTATCCAGGCGTGTAAAAGCGGCAGAGGTAATAAGTTTACCGTCAACGGTACTATTCTAAATATGCCCGCTGGCACATCTGTGGTACTCGAAGAGCAGGGAGTAACGGATGTCATCACAGAGCTGGACTCTGATAAACTGAATGATAAAGGCGAGTTCAGCGTATCCAGCAATGCGCCAGAACCTGCAATATTCCGCCTGCATTTTACCGGCAATAAATTCATATTGCTTTCGGTGGACAATGGTATCATAAACATTAAGGGAGACCGCAATGCGATAGAGCGCAGCCAGATAACAGGTTCTGCAGCAACAACAAGTATCCAGAATTTATTGTCCGGCATCCGCGATTTTCAGCGCGATTTTGCTACTATGAATATAGTGCTTGATACACTACAGACAAGAGGCAATGATAGTGTATTGGCCGCCGCCAAGGCTGACTTTAAGAGGATGAATGATAAATTCACCATCTATCTGGAGAACTATGCTGATACTACAGTTTTCCTGCCCAATGCTATTTTTGCCGCACGTATCCTGAACCCGCGTGTAGAAAAAAATTATCTGATAGGTTTCACCCAGGGCCTCGACCGCAGGTTTCCCAACTCTGCTAACGCCAAAGATTTTGTTGCTTTCTATTCCCAAACCTTAGGCAACGCCAAGCAAAAGCCCTTGGCTGCACAAAGCGGTGGTGCCGTTGGTGGTATAGCGCCCGAGTTGAAACTGCCTGAAATTACAGGCCAGGTTGTATCACTATCTTCTTTACGGGGGAAATATGTATTGCTTGATTTCTGGGCTTCCTGGTGCGGCCCCTGCCGTGCAGAGAACCCCAACGTGGTAGCCGCTTATAACAAATACAAAAACAAGAACTTTACAGTTTATAGTGTATCGCTCGATAATAATAAGGATAGCTGGCAAAAAGCAGTTAAGGACGATAACCTGGTATGGCCCACGCAAGTAAGCGACCTGGTAGGCTGGGGGTCTGGCGCAGCTAAAACATACAACATTGAGTCCATTCCTTCCAATTTTTTAATAGATCCGTCTGGCAAAATAATAGCCCGCGACCTGCGTGGTGATATGCTGGAAGAGAAACTTGCCAATATACTAAAATAGGGCGAAAGCGGTAAATGCATTTATTATATTTGCAGCACCCCCAAAAACACGCAATGAAAGATATACAAGACAACAAGCCTCTTACTGCTATTGTTGTCATTAAATACGTGCTGCTTTTTCTGCCAGCCCTTATTTACTTTCATTATGTAAATAAGGATGCTGTAAACATTCCGGGGCAAGATGACTACGATGCTATATTGCAATTCCTGGTAAACTTTAAGGTCAGTTCGTTAGGTGATAAAGCAGCTTTGCTATTCCAACAGCATAATGAACATCGTATTTTATCGTCGCGCATAGTATATGTTATATATTACTGTGTTTTTGGCGACATCAATTTTCGATCCCTCATATTCATTGCAGATACACAACTGGTACTTACTTTCTTTATTGCAATGAGTTTTATTAAGACGCTATTGCCTGACAACTGGTTCCTACCAGCCTTGGTACTAAGTGTATGCCTGTTCGACATAAATAACTGGGAGAACGCAAACTTTGCTATGGCCGGTATGCAGAACTACGGAATAATATTCTTGTGCAGCCTTTCTATATGGCTGTATAGCAGGGATAAAAAAACTTTTGTAGCACTTGCTATGCTTTGCCAGGCTATATGCATGTTCTCAAGCGGCAATGGTATTATGGCATCGGCTTTTGTGGCTGCTTATTCTATTTTAAGAAAAGATAGGTTAAAAAGTGTTTGCAGTACAGTTACCTTTCTTATCTCGGCACCATTATATTTTCTGCACTACAGTAGTCCTGCATCCGGGCATCCTGCAACTGATATGGGTAAGATAATAACTTACTTCCTCGACCTGTTTGGCAGCCATGTTGTAGTCAATAACGATAAATTGCAAATGGTTGTAGGTCTCATCTTGGTGGTTACCTTGATATTCTTTTTGCCTGTTACTAAAAGGCTTAAGATCCAAGGTAATACGTTGCCCTTATTATGCATGTTGGGGTTTCTTATATCTTCTATGATCGTAACGGCTATTTTCCGGTGCAATATTCCAGGAATACCAGCTAACTCGAGCAGATACCTTGTTTATTCGAACTTCGTTGTTGCGCTACTATTTGTGTTTATAGTATATCGGCTCAAAGACAGACCATTTAAAGGATGGGTGATGATACCAGGCATTATTATTATGATTATATGTTATAATATGAATGTTAACCACAACAAGCAGGTTTTCGATAACATGAGAAGTGTACTCCTTACTACACCATATTACTACCCGGACCATGACGTGGCAAAAAGGATAGCAACACAGGCATGCTTACAAAAGATATACTGCATAGATGAACACAGGAAAGGTAAATAAGGTTTTTCAGGTACTGCAGAAAATAAAGAAGCATCCTGTTACGGGATGCTTTCTTTATTTTGATCGGATAACATTTATTACCGAAGGTCCACTACTTCTACACCAGGGTGTGCCTTGGTATCGAAGCTAAAGTAGGTATCTGCAAGCGGGGCATTGGGTGTAAAACCGCTGATATCGTACTGATACTTGTTGCCGCTTTTCTCCCATACATTGCCGGATACAATAGTGCTTGTAGCTTTATCTATATGCAGTTCTATTTTAGTGAATTGTTTGCTTTTGCTGATAGGTGTCATCTCTATCACATCGCAGGGTTTGCCGTTTACCTTTTGTTCGCCTATGTACTTGTACTTATATTCTTTATCGTAAAAATTGGTGAACAACTTGGCCGGTGATATGGTCTG
The DNA here is from genome assembly GCA_965276955.1 of Flavipsychrobacter sp. GTDB lineage: Bacteria > Bacteroidota > Bacteroidia > Chitinophagales > Chitinophagaceae > JABDEZ01. The sequence goes on along the minus strand of CBDIBP010000036.1, from coordinate 124,647 downwards.
TGCATTGGGGTCAAAAGTGCTCACCTGCACTTCATTGGCATCCTTGGTATAGGTCCATATGGTTTTGGTGTCGCAAATTATTTCCTGCCCGCTCAGTGCTACGTGGTATTTCTGTCCCTTCATAGCAAACGTACCTTTCTTGGTATCATTCACTTTGCCATTACCACCGGTAAGGTGCAGTGCAAAGTTGGCTTTCAGAGACTTCAGGCCATTTATCTTCTTACTTACATTTTGTAAAATAGCTTGTGCCTTAGCATCGTTTTGGGCAAATGCAGGTACTGTTGCAGCACACATCACCACACACACAGATAACAATAGTTTTTTCATATTCATTTTTAGGAGCTTGATCATTAAAAGATTTGATATTACATAGTACTTAAAAACTGTTCCAGCTCGGCATCGGTCTGGTAGTACACGTCGCGAGGTTTGCTGCCTACCGCTGGGCCTACAATGCCTGCAGCTTCCAGCTGGTCCATAATGCGGCCTGCACGGTTATAGCCCAGGTTGAACCTGCGCTGCAGATTAGACGTAGAGCCATTTTGTGTTTGTACAACTGCTTTTGCGCAGTCCTCGAATAGTTTATCGCGGTTCACCAGGTCTACTACTTTCCCATTGCTTTCTTCCTCACCTTCATACTCCGGCAGTTCGAAAGCTGAAAGGTACCCTCTTTGCTGGCCTATGAATTCTACTATTCTTTCTACTTCAGGTGTATCAACAAAAGCGCACTGCAACCTTAGCAGCTCACTGCCATGCGATACCAGCATATCACCGCGGCCTATCAGCTGCTCTGCACCACCGGCATCCAATATGGTACGAGAATCCACCTTGGCCGATACCTTGAAAGCGATACGCCCAGGGAAGTTGGCTTTGATGGTACCCGTTATCACGTTCACAGATGGGCGCTGGGTAGCTATTATCAGGTGTATGCCCACGGCGCGTGCCAGCTGTGCCAGCCGGGCTATAGGCATTTCTACTTCCTTGCCTGCGGTCATTATCAGGTCGGCAAACTCATCGATCACCAGTACTATGAACGGCAGAAATTTATGGCCCTTTTCCGGGTTCAGTCTGCGGGCTATGAATTTTTCGTTATATTCCTTTAGGTTACGTGCGCCAGCTTCCTTCAGCAATTCGTAGCGGTTATCCATCTCTATACACAGCGCATTCAGTGTATACACCACTTTTTTAGTATCGGTGATAATTGCTTCCTCTTCATTCGGCAACTTAGCAAGGAAGTGTTTTTCTATCACCTTATATATAGATAGCTCCACTTTCTTGGGGTCTACCATTACGAACTTCAGTTGCGATGGATGTTTCTTATACAACAGCGATACCAATATAGCATTGATACCTACAGACTTACCCTGCCCGGTAGCACCTGCCATCAGCAAGTGCGGCATAGTGGCCAGGTCTACTATATAGTTATCGTTATCAATTTTTTTGCCCAGCGCTATAGGCAGGCTCATTTTGTTGTTCACGAACTTGTCTGACGACAGCAGTGCGCGCATACTCACTATTTGTTTGTTGGCATTAGGTACTTCTATCCCTATTGTACCTCTGCCGGGTATTGGCGCTACTATACGTATGCCCAGCGCCGCAAGGTTCAGGGCTATATCGTCTTCCAGGTTGCGTATTTTAGATATACGTACCCCTTCGGCCGGCACTATCTCATACAGCGTTACTGTAGGGCCCACCGTAGCGCTGATGCGCTGTATCTCAATACCAAAACTCCGCAGGGTTTGTATTATCTGGTTCTTATTCTTTTCCAGCTCTTCTTTATCCAGCGGTATGGTCTCTTGGGTGCGGTCTTCCAGCAGGTCAAGGGTGGGGTATTTGTAGTTAGGCAGGTCCAGCTCAGGTGCATAGGGCTCGTTGCTGGCTATACTTATATGGTGTCCATCCTTTATGGCTGGTTGCTCCACTTGCTGTATCACCTCAAACGATAGTTCCGGTTGGGCAATTGGTTCAGCGAGTGCTACAAGCTCCTCATCATTCTCATTTTCATCCTCGTCCTGGTCTAAGGCATCATCCGTATCTTCTGGGTCAGGTACAGGAGCAGTATTATTATTTAAGAAAAGGGGAACAGGCACATGCTCTACTACTGGGGCACTTACCGGCTTTGGCTTCTCGGCGGGTACATTGTTTTCAGTTGCTGTTACTGTATCGTCTTTTTCTTTCTTTGCAAGTTCATCCACCACTACCGGCTCTGGCTTCATAGAAGCAGCTATCAATTGCGCTCTTTTCTTTAGCCGCTTCACTACAGGGTTCACATCCAGCGCAAAGATCACGAAGAGAAAGAACATAGCTACAGCCAGCAGGCACATGCCGGTACCGGCCACGCCTAAAAAGCCATTTAGATAACGTATAGTTTCATTACCCCATGCCCCGCCAAAAGGGAAGGCCGATGCGGGCATTAAAAAAGTTAGTATAGGCGCCACTATAAGCAGGAAAATAGATAACCAGCGCAGGTACCGCAGTAATGGAAGCACTTTTTTTCCATATACCATGCTTAGGCCAATGCTTGCGAGCACAATGCCCACTGCCATAGATGCTATACCTGCTCCTTTATATACCAGTATGTGCGCTATGGCAGCACCCAGGCGACCCACCCAGTTAGCTACCACTGGGCCATGCAGCAAAAAATGCAGTAAACCGTCTGATGAATAGAACTTATCCTGGTCTGTCTTCCATGTGAAGAAGTAACTAATGATAGCAAAACATACAAATATTCCTGTAAGCAGGAAAAAGGTACCGAAGCCCAGCCTTATTTGCTGTTTTCTGTTCATAACAGCAGCCGGGGCCACTTCATTCACATGTTCCGGAACGGTCTTCTTATTTTTTTGGGTAGCAGCCATAAGGGGTGATCGCGAAGATACAATAATAATAAAACGCCTGTTTCTATTATCAATATCGGTCCTTTTAATATGAGTAGATTGCTCTCGGTCTATTTTTATACCCTAACAAACCATTTGCCCGTTCACCACTGTCTTATCATTTAAAATAGCAGCGATAGCATGAGTATTTTTTATCAATATCAAAATTCGACCGGCAATATTTGCTTGCGTCCCCGGTTTCCTCCATTAGGGTTTTGTGATATTGATGGAACTAAACCTGTAATTCACCTGGCAGTAAGCGCACAATTTGCCATTCCATACACCACTGAATGCAGTGGAAATATCGCAAATGGTGGAACAGTCCTTACAAACCCCGAAACGCTGATAACCTTGCCCAATGCCATTGCACCGGGTGCAAACTTTAACGATCAGCTAAAAATAATTAAGCCGGGCATTGCATCTTTAAATTATTTCCGTATTTTCAACCGTCGGGGAGTACAGGTATTTTCTATCGCCCATATAGATGATGGATGGTAAAAAGTACATAGCGTCGCCTCGCTATCGCCTGTAGTGATGGGTAAAATACAGCAGCAGAAAGGAACACAGGCAAACATTTAACAAACAGAAACAATCATTATTAAGAAACTTTAATAAGGTAGTATATCATGATCAGGAAAAATACACTTGTATGTGCAGGGCTGATAGCAACACTTGCACTTTCTAATGGGTCCGCTATAGCCCAGGACATACACTTTACACAGTTCGACGCGGTGCCACTGGTTATAAATCCTGCATTCACAGGCGGTTTCAACGGTCAGTTCCGTGCTTCGGCTATTTACCGTAACCAATGGCAGAGTGTTACCGTGCCTTATGTTACCTATGGCGCTGCAATTGATCTGCCAGTGGTACACGACCTTACGCATGATGATGCCCTGGCTGTAGGCTTGCAACTGTATAAAGATCAGGCGGGCGATGCCAACCTTACAAATTTCACAGGCCTGGTATCGGTAGCATACCATAAAGTATTAGGTGCCAGCCTTAACAAAGTGCTATCTGTAGGTTTACAGGGTGGTTACACTCAAAAAAGTATAGACCTTTCTAAGCTTTACTTTGGCGATGAGTACGTTAATGGTACTTTCAATCCAGGTGTTAGCCAGGAATATCATCTTGGTTTAGGCAACTCTGTACATTATTATACAGTTAATGCCGGAGTAAGCTATGCACAAAGTGTAGGAGAAATGGGTAAGTTCAGCTATGTGATAGCTGCAGGTGCAAACAACCTGAACCAGCCTACAGAATCTTTCGAAAAGAAACAAAATAGCCAGGTGGGTCTTACCATGCGGTATACAGGCCAGGTAGGTGCTATATGGAATACCAGCGAGCGTTTCAGCCTTCGTCCGGGCGTTTTGTTCCAGAATCAGGCATCTGCCAACGAGTTCATCGCTGGTAATGAATTTCATTACCTGGTGGGTAACCCTGAGTTCCCAAGCTACTCAACTGCCGTTTTCTTAGGCGGTTACTACCGTACAGGCGATGCAGTGATGATGACCGCAGGTGTGGAATTTAAAGGTTTCCGTGTAGGTCTTAGTTACGATTACAACGTGTCTAACCTCAATGCAGCATCTAATGGAGACGGTGGGTTTGAATTATCTATCCGTTATATAGCGCCTAATCCAATTGACTTTGCACGCAAATTGGTTTATCCTTGCGCACGTTTTTAGTATTATAATATAAGTAATAAGGAAAGGGCAAAAAACTTTTTTTTGAAAGCCCTTTCTTTTATTTAAATCAATTTATACTTTTATATCCATTAACACGCTCACGCACATGAGAAAAAATTGGCTGCTTTTAATCTTGGCAACGATTCTCGTTACTATCCAATTTGATGCCAACGCCCAACAGCGTAATAAAGAAAAATACAGGAACAAGGCCAATGATCCGGTATCTAAGCTCCCGTACTATAAAAAAATACGCTGGGCCGATGGTCTTTACCGAGATGGCAGCTATTTTAATGCTTTGGATTACTACCAGCAATTAAAGCAGGAAGACGAGCGCAATCCATACCTTACCAGCCAGCTCGCTGAATGCTACAGGTATACCCGCGACTATGTGCCTGCTGCACACTATTTTGCTGAATTGTATGCTACTGCTCCTAAGTTGTATCCTACAGCCAAGTACAGCGAAGCGCAGATGCTGAAACAGCAGGGCGAATATGCTGCTGCTATCGATGCTTTTAATAAGTTCATGGCAGACAATCCTAAAACTTACAAAAAATTAAAGAAGAGTGCTCAGATAGAGATACAGGGATGTACACTTGGTATGAATTCTGTAAAAGATCCTCAGCCGGTAAGTGTTATCAATGCTGGTCCTAACGTTAATAGTGCGTATACAGAGTTCTCTCCATACCCACTTGGCGATAGCGAATTGCTTTTCTCTTCTCAACGTCAGAACCAGGAAGTAGAGGTAAATAAAAGAAGGCGCGATGAGTATGTAGCTCGTTTTATGACCTCGAAAAAACAACGTAACGTAGCAGTTGTAGATTCTTTCCAGTGGCCTTTAACTTTCAACGAAGGCAATTTTAATGACAGGAACGAAAATACGGGTAACGGATGTTTTAGCCCCGGTGGCGAACGTTTTTACTTCACCCGCTGTTCAGAAGCAGATTCTAATCAGGTAGTTTGTAGGATATATGTCTCTAAGTTCGAAAAAGAAAAATGGACCCGTCCTGAAGTATTAGGCGAAGGCATCAATGAAGAAGGTTCAAACACACAGCCTTTTGTTGCTAAGATCGGTAAAAAAGAAATATTGTTCTTCTCCTCTAACCGCAAACTGCAAAGCCGTGGTGGATTTGACATATGGTATTCTGTGATCGATCCGCGTAACGGTACTTACCGTCGTCCTCAGAATGCTGGTAAACAGATCAATACTGAATACAATGAAGTAACCCCATACTACGATTCTCGTGTCAACAAATTATACTTTGCTTCTAACGGCTGGGTATCAATGGGTGGATATGATATATTCTCAGCAGATGGCGGTCCTTCAAGATACACCAACCTGCACAACATGGGTTATCCTATCAACACTTGTGCTGACGAACTGTACTATATAAAAGACACATACGGTAAGGCAGATGATGGTTACGTTGTATCTAATCGTGTTGGTTCTATCGCATTGAAGAACCCTACATGTTGCGATGACATCTGGCGTATACAGGCGGAACCTAAACTAATGGTTATAGGTAAGGTAGTTTATCGCAAAACACAGCAAAATGCAGAACAAGTAACTGTAAAGATGCTTGATCAGAAAGGCGACCTCAGCACTTATAATTCTCCAGACGGTACATTTGCTTTCAACCTGGCACGTGGTCATTCTTATGTATTGACCGGTGACAAACAAGGCTACTCTTCTACCCACCAGGTAGTAAATACCATGGATGTAAAACGTTCTGATCCGGATGATACCGTAAGTGTTATTATCTACCTTGATCAGAATGAAAGTGGCTTTGCAGTTAGCAATGTATACTACGATTTCGATAAAGCAACCCTGCGTCCTGAGTCTGCTCCTTCATTAGATTCACTGACCAGCTTTATGAAAGACAACCCATCACTGACTGTTGAGATCTATTCTTTCACAGATGGTAAAGGTACTGATGAGTATAACAATGATCTTTCTCAGCGCCGTGCACAATCTGTACTTGACTACCTGGAAAAGAGAGATATTGACAAAAGCCGCATGATTGCTAAAGGCTTCGGTAAAAGAATGCCAGCAGCACCAAACACTATACATGGTCATGATGATCCACAAGGTCGTCAGTTGAATCGTCGTACAGAATTCCGTATCGTATCAGATGTGCCTACACGTCGTATCATATACAATAGTGCGAAACCAGGTTCACTTGACCAACAGGAGAAAAACCTGCAGATCAATGAGAATATGTATGATGATGATACTAAAGAAGAAAAAGAACCAAAAGCAGGCAAAGGCAAACATGCCGCTGAATAATACTTAAATTTTCAATGATCTTATAGAAAGGCTGTACTTAGGTGCAGCCTTTCTTTTTATAGAACCTTTAGCTTTTTGTTAGCATTCTTTATGCTAATTTACTTTTACCACATGGCACACATCTGCATCAAATTTGAGCTTGTTGATACTTCGGTAACGGAGCTTATAATGGCTAACCTTATAAACATTGGCTTTGAAGGTTTTGAGGAATCTGGCACCGGCTTGATAGCATACATAGATAAGGAAGAGTACAACAGTGATGCTGTAACACTGATAGCTGAGCAATACAACTTGCAGTATGATACTACCACTATAGAGCCACAGAACTGGAATGCCCAGTGGGAAGAGAACTTTCAACCTGTAGTAATAGAAGGCTTCTGTACTGTAAGAGCCCACTTTCATACACTGGAAACAAAAACTCCTTATGAGATACGTATAACACCAAAAATGTCTTTTGGCACCGGACATCATGCTACCACACAGCTTATGATGATGCAAATGCGCGACATAGACCTTAATGGTAAACATGTGCTTGACTTTGGTACCGGTACCGGTATACTGGCGATACTGGCTGAGCAGTTGGGTGCTTCAAGTGTATTGGCTATTGATAACGATGAATGGTCTTACGAGAATGCGAAGGAAAATATAGGGCAGAATGACTGCCAACACATAACCGTAAAGCAGGATACACTACAGGATGACGGAGTGCAATATGACATCATACTGGCCAACATCAATAGGCATATACTGCTCAATAATATGGAACTGCTATATGTGCACACTGTAGCGGGTGGAACAATAATTATGAGTGGCTTGTTGCATGCAGACCAGGATATTATAGTTGATGAGGCTGTACGTGCTGGGTTAGTTTTGCGAAGCGTGGAGAAACTGGGAGATTGGTTGTTGCTGTTATTCAATAAGTTATAGGAATGTATACTGTTGTATTTGTACTTTATGGTATAGTATTTGGCTAACACACTATTAGGATATTCGATAAGTAAAGTATAAATTTGTCAACTTTAATAATAATAGATATAGGATGGTAATTGCAATGTTAATTGTGCTGGCTTACCTCATAGGATCTGTGCCTACCGCAGTTTTGGTCAGTAAAAAAGTGTATGGTATAGATATACGGGAACATGGCAGTGGTAACGCAGGGGCAACCAATACATTCAGGATATTAGGTACCAAGGCTGGCTCTGTAGTGATGTTCGTGGATATGATGAAGGGGTACCTGGCTGTAGAGCTGGCATATGTTGCGGTAAAATTATCATTGATATCTGTATTTACACTTAGCAGTGAGCAGTTCACCAATCTGCAGGTAGTGCTGGGTATTGCAGCAGTGCTGGGCCATATCTTCCCTATATGGGCCGAGTTTAGAGGTGGCAAGGGTATAGCCACTTTATTCGGGATGATACTTTCTATACAACCACTTGTTGCTATAAGTCTTGTTGGTGTTTTCATACTTATGTTGTTCCTTACGCGCTATGTATCACTCAGCTCCATCAGCGCCAGTATAGCCTTTCCAGTGCTTATTGTATTTATCTTCAATGCCCCGGAACTTAGCTACAAACTATTTGCTATCTCTACGGCCCTGCTTGTGGTGCTTACGCACTATAAGAACATTGGCAGGCTGCTAAACGGCAACGAGAGCAAAGTGCCTATCTTCCGCAAGAAGAGTATGTGGAGACGCGATTAACTGATGCTAAATATGTTTTCTTTTCATAGCTATCGGTTCACTTTTATTATCCATTAATGCCGGCACCCTACGTTCCGTTCTATAAAAAGGCACTCAGTTATCTGTACCCTGTTCGTATAAAGCACGCGCGGGGTACTATAAATGAAGTGCTGGAGATATACCTGTATTGCGGGCAGTGGCAGCTGGCCACCAGCGATGCCTTATATTCTGACGGCAACCGTTACCGCCCCCTTGTAGCTGCTTTTAAATATTTAAAGAACAAGCTACCCCAGGTAAGTAATGTACTGGTGCTTGGCGCCGGGCTTGGATCTGCTATAACGATACTTAACGGCAAAGGGTACCATCCGCAAGTGACACTTGTAGATATAGATAAACAAGTGCTGAAATGGGCCTTGGAGTTTGCTAATGAGGATGCACTACCGTATGTGACCCCCATATGTGATGATGCCAGCCGCTTCATAGTAGATTGCAGAGCGCGATACGACATGGTTATCGTTGATGTATTTAAGGGCAGGCATGTGCCACCGTTTGTTACCGGCACTCCTTTTCTTGAGAACATCCGCCGATGTGTGAACAAAGGCGGATGTGTGATATTGAACTACATTATTAATAATGAAGAGGACTGGGGCAAAGCACAACAAATTTTTGACAATGTGTTTCCCGGACACCATGTTATAAACCTGGACATCAACAGGATACTGATAGCTACAGTTTAGCGCTTTGTATGCGCAGCACTTTGCGGTTCTTCTTTTGCACCCTCATTTTCTCCGGTACCAGCTTTAGTATCTCATCCATAAGGCTTTGCAGCATGGTCAGTTTTACGAAGTGGCCATTGGTGACCAGGCTTATTTCGCGCACTGGTTCCGGGTCTGTAAAGTAGCGTACTTTCTCCAGCAGGTCTTCTGTGAACTCCATAGTAGCCAGCTCGGGCAATACCGTCATGCCTTTGTTCTTGTCTACCATTTTACGCAGCGTCTCTACGTTGCTGCTCTCATAGCGGTAGGGGCGTTCAGCCTGCATTTTCTGCACCTGCTCGCTGCACAGATTTATGATCTGGTTGCGCATGCAGTGGCCTTCGTTCAGCAGCCATATACGCTCCAGCGATATGTCTTCGGCTGTGATGAGGCGTTTTTTAAGCGCTGGTTCATCTTCTGAAAAATAAGCTACAAAAGCTTCGTAGAACAATGGATATTCTTTGATGTCGTTCTCCTCTAATGGTGTACTTAGAAGTGCGGCATCTATCTCATTGTTGCGGAGGGCCTTTATGATCTGATTGGTCTCCATTTCCTTTACCTGCAGCTGGACACCAGGATAGTTGATGGCATATTTCTCCAGCAGGCCGGGTAGTATGTATGGGGCAATGGTAGGGATGACGGCAAATTTAAAAACACCTGCCAGATTACTTTGCTGGCTCTGTATGAGTTCGTGGATCTTTTCGCATTCGGCAAGCGCTATTTGTGCCTGTGCCACAATGGATTCGCCCATAGCGGTGATGGCAATAGGGTGCTTATTACGATCGAACAGTTTTATGCCCAGCTCTTCTTCCAGCTTTTGTATCTGCATACTGAGCGTAGGCTGTGTTACAAAACATTTTTCAGCAGCGGCCACAAAGCTCTTGTATGTGGCTACGGCTACTACGTATTCAAGTTGTGTAATTGTCATAATTGGATGAATGGTCATACAAACCTAACACATAAAAACGAGAAATGGACGTATGTACATGTTTTAATTGAACAGTTGTTTAAATATTGATGTTGTGTATATATGGTGTGCTTATTTGGCTGTTCATGAAACAGAAAGAATAAAATTTCCGGTCGGTAAGAAAAATGAAAGTGGTGATTTTTAGGAGGTCAATGTCGTAAAATGCTTTATGGTATTGGTTTATTAGCGTAAAATATATTTCTGTTCTTACCGATTTTTTCCGATAGCGGAAAATGGTATAAGTAACCGCGGGATCAACCATCCGGGCCTAAAGGCCACCCCTCATTAAAAAGGAGGGAACGATATTTAGAAATTTCCGGTTGGTAAGAAAAAATGAAAGTGGTAATTTTTAGAAGGTTAATGTGATCAAATGCTTTATGGTATTGGTATATTAGGATGAAATGATATTTCCAGTCTTACCGATTTTTTTCGGTGGCGGAAATTTGTCCGTATTAAGATCCGTGGGACAAGAGGATAGGGAACATCATCATTTGCTATGGTCAATACAGATAACAAAATCTTCCGGATCATCTTCAATCCGGAATAGTAGTAAACAGCAGTATAAAGATACGATGTGAAGAGTGGGGATGGCAAATAAACATATCCACATCTTTTATGTTGCTATTTGTATTTGTTATACGATGAGTGAATATTGAGTTGAGCAGGCTTAGAACCAAAGGTGATCTATATATGAGTATGCATGATACAGGTTATTGATCTTTTATTGTGTGTGCCATAGCCAGCCATACCACCCCAACCAAGGGCAGTATTGAAGAGGACGGGAATTTATTATTGGGCAGAAAAAGCAAGATCACATGTGTTCTAAAAGCTGTAACGTATAAGTATAAAAATTTAACAATTTTTACGTTTTTGTATAAAAAAACAATAACTTAGAGCTTATATCGAAGAACGTATAAAATAGTTTTATCATGAAGTATAATGCTACTACATTTACCCCTATCTACCTGAATGCGAAAAAATACCTGTTGTTACTGGTATTACTTTGCTCTGTTGCGCTTACCCAAAAGTCTTACGCCCAAGGCTGCACTACTGTTATGCTTTCTTACAGTGAAGGTTTTGAAGGCATTGCTACAGCGGGTTTGTTACCTACCTGTACTTACGGAAGTCCCGGAGTAGGTACCGTAATTACCTCTACCCCTTCGTACAAGATACCCCACAGTGGCAATGATTACTTAAGTATGCCATCTACTTTTGGCTTATCAGCAACTAATCCCAATCTATTTTTAACCAGAGCTTTCGCGCTTCATGCAGGTACTACATATAACTTTACCTATTGGTATCTGGCCCAAACATCAGGATGGAATATGTATGCACTACTGGATACATTGCCGTCAAACTTGGTCACAACAGTCTTTACTACAGACCCAAGAGAATTTAGCCTTACGAATACGTATATTCCGACCTATACACTTGCCAGCGGAAGTTTTACCCCCAACAAAACAGGTATTTATTACTTAGGTATAGCAACCTACAATAGTAATTCTTCAGCTGACCCTATCAATATAGACGACATAAATGTAAATATAGCTACCAATGCAACCGGAACACCCGTGGTTGGCCTTAGTGGACCATCTACTATTTGTTCAGGGGTCGGCTTTAATATACACGATAGCGTGAACTTATGGAAGACCGGTATACATTACCAATGGCAAAGCAGCCCGGCGGGTGCAAATACGTTCGTTAATATCAATGATACTTTCAGCTACCTGAATACCAGCATTACGTCTGCTACTGATTATCGCTTGATAGCCACTAATCTTTCTAATAACCAATCCACTACATCGGCAACGTTCTCTGTATCATTGACACCAACTTACATATGTAATGCGTGCCAGCCAGCGAATGGTACTAACCTTGGCGGCGGCGGCAATAGCCCACTGATAGACAGTGTACGGATAGTGAACACAACATTGCAAAATCAATCGTATACCGCAATACCCAATGCGTATATGATGTACCCAGCAAGTGGAAATACTACGACCAACTTATATAGAGGTAGTACCTACACCGTGCAAGTGCGTACCAATACTATGGGCTCTAATGCGGAATGCTACTTACTGATAGGCACCACCTGGACACCCTATACAATGAGCACAAATCCATTGGACTATACATCGACAGTTACTTTCCAAATAGGAACAGGTGCAGCATTGGGCCCTGCTATTTTACGTATACGCACGGGAAATACAGGGGGGCAATGTAATACCGGCACTACCGGTGAAACAGAAGACTATATAGTGAACATAGTACCCGCACCATTTAATGACCTTGGTACTACGGCAGTGCTGCAGCCATCAGGCGGCAGCAGTGTATGTGCCAATACTACATTTAACGTGAGCGCTACTGTGACCAATACAGGAACAGCATCGCAAACCAACTTTTTAGTAGGCGCTACATACGATGGTAACAGCACACCTATATATGGTACCTACACCGGTACGCTTGCCGCAGGTGCATCGGCCACATTCCTGATAGGGACAATGACAATACCTACGGGCGGCAGCTACCTGCTGAAAGTATACTCTGCACTGAGTAACGACCAAAACCACCCCAATGATACCAGCTACAGTGTAGTAAATATAAGCCCACTGCCAGCCGACCCTATAGTGATGTCGGACACGGTGTGCAGCGGAGATAACGCCGTGATAGGTGTGGTACCGGTAACAGGCAACCAGTATAACTGGTACAACGCCCCATCGGGCGGTGCGGTTGTTTATACCGGTACATCGCAAACCTTCCCTAACCTTACCAACAATACTACCTATTATGTGTCTGCATCTACACCAGGTTTGGCCTTCAGCCAAGCAGTGGGTACCACTGGTGTGGCACTGGCACCTGGCTGCAGTGGTGGTATCATGTATAACCTGACACCTAACACCAACCTGACCATAGACAGCTGGCAGGTATATTTTAACGACCTGGGTCTGCAACCAGTATCAATCTACTACAGGCAAGGAACATACCAAGGCAACCAGACCACGCCAAGCAACTGGTACTTCCTGGGGTCGACCTCTGTGAATGTCACTAATACATCGAATCCTTACACTGTGAACCTGCATATACCGTTCAACCTGACCAATGGTACTACTTACGCTATATACATGGTGTATGACGGGCAGAACACATCTGTGACCACTGCTGGCGCTGCAACAGTGACCGGCAGTGATATGACAGTAGCTGTTGGCGCACCATCGACACTTAACTCTGTACCAGCAGGTGGCGCATCGCTTTGCGGGTTCTTCAACAACGTGAATAATGCCAGCCAGTTCACCTTTGACGGTACGATATACTACCATATAGGCGGATCGGACTGCGAAAGTAACAGGGTACCTGTAACTGCAGCAGTGGGCCTGAAACCAGTAGTGAACCTGGGCCCGAATGACACAGCATGCTATACACCTAACCTGATAGTAGATGCAGGCAACCCCGGCGCAAAATACCTGTGGAACACCGGCGATACCACCCAGCGCATACATGTAGACAGCACCGGTACTTTTTATGTGACCGTTACCAAATATTGCACTACAGTATCTACGCCTAAAACAGTGACCGTATTGCCACAGCCATATGTACTGGGTATCAACTACACCCGCCAGAACAATACTACATATGCCTTCTCTGCAGCAGGTGCGCGCAATGTGGATGGCTATACCTGGAACTTTGGCGATGGCACAGGATCGAACCTGGCTAACCCGGTACATACATATGCTAATAACTATCCGTACCACATCAGTCTGATAGTAAATAACAACTGTGGATATGATACGCTGACCAAGCAGATACCGACCGGCATCACCAATGTGAACCAGAAGAGTGGTAATATAAACCTGTATCCTAACCCGGCAAACACCACTGTGACCGTGAATGCACTGGATAACCTGGAGCTGAAAGACATAGTGATAGTGAATGCTATAGGACAGGAAGTTTACCACACTACAGCTACTAACAGCAAAACACAAAATATTGACATCAGCATGCTGCCAGCAGGTAACTATATACTGCGTGCGGGCACTACAGAAGGCATCATCAATAAGCTATTCGAAGTGATGCATCAATAACACATTGTTATAAAGTAGAAAAGCAGGCTGGTGGTACTCACCAGCCTGCTTTTTTTATGTATATCTTTACGACACTTTGCATTAAATATGGGACTGACAGACAAGTTGAAATTAAAAATAGAACTGCCACTGCTACTGGTAGATGCACCTGCCCACCTGGCCCATGTATTTGCAGGGTACCAACTACAGACTAGTATAGATAATGCAGAACAAGTGGTGTGCTTTGTGCAGCAAAGCAATGATATAGCTGCAAAAGCACCGGGCATCATAAAGCAGCTAAAAGCTGAGGGCCTCCTATGGTTCGCGTACCCAAAGAAAAGCGGCAGCATACCTACGGACCTGGGGAGAGATACAGGTTGGCAACCCATCTTTAGCCTGGGGTATGAGCCTGTAGCATCGGCAGCTATAGACAGCGATTGGACGGCACTGCGCTTTAAAAAGAAAGAAGAGATAGGTGGCTATATAAGAGGCATACCTATGGAAGAGCGGCAGGTGGAAGGCATAGACTTTAAGAACCGCACTGTGCAACTGCCGGCAGATGCTGCAGCAGCAATAAGCCAATATGAAGGGATGCAAGCATATTTTGACCAGCTTGCCTTTAGCCATAAGAAGGAGCATGTGATAGCTATAACTGAAGCTAAAAAGCCGGAGACACGGGCAAGCAGGATAGAAAAGATGATACAAATACTGCACACTAAAATGCAGGCGAAAAAGATATAACAGCTATGGAACCAAAATATGAACCAGGCAAACTGCTGGAGTGGGTAAGGGACAACTATGAGGGAAAGATGGTGACAGACTCACGATCGGAGGCGGGCAACTGGATGCAGCTGACCCTGGAAGCTATGGAGAAAGGCAGCGCAACCATATCTATGCTTGTGCGGAAGGAAATGACGAACCCTTACGGCAACATACACGGCGGCATGATGAGCCTGGTGATAGATGAGTGCATAGGCTGGGCCATAGTGAGCCTGGAAGCAGAGCACCACTACACATCTATGAACCTGACAGTAGACTTTCTATATGCCATAAAAGAAGGTGAACGACTGACCGCCACTGCACAAATAATAAGGCACGGTAAGAAGATAATAAATGCAGAATGCCATGTGTATGATGCCGAAAAAAGATTGCTGGCCAAAGCCAGCAGCAACCTGGTGTCAACCAGTATGAAACTAAGATCAGAAACAGAGAGGTAGTGATATGTGTGGGTAATGAACATTCTACGTTTAATATAACAGTGCAATCAATGCCATGCTACCTCCGTAACTTTTATGGCATTGTTTTTAAAACAATGGAAATACTATGAAGGTCACGACGAATACCGTTTACGATATACTATTGCGTATGCGCGCGTATTTCCAGGGCTTTGGGCCCGCGCAGAAATACATTCACGAGGACCCGATACGATCTGAGTTATTCGGATCGGAGCAGATGGCGCAACAAGGAAAGATAGTTGCTGCATCGCATAAGCTGATGACAGGCAAGGCGCCTGCCCAACTTATAAAAAGGCTTTCTGACAACGAAAAGGTATTGCTGGAAGTACGCAATCTGCTGGTGGATAGCGTAAAGGAGAACAAACGCATCACGCCAGCCGGCGAGTGGGTACTGGATAACTTTTACCTGATAGAGGAACACATAGTAATAGGTAAGAAGCACCTGCCTAAAGGATACAGCCAAAGCTTGCCGAGGCTTGCCAACGGCCCTTCGGCAGGACTGCCGAGGGTGTATGATATAGCACTGGACATCATATCGCACAGTGATGGGCGAATAGACTTTAGAAGCCTGGCGGGTTTTGTAGAGGCCTACCAAACAGTGACCAAGCTAACTATAGGAGAGCTGTGGGCCGTACCCATAATGCTGCGCCTGGCGCTGATAGAGAACCTGCGCAGGGTAGCTGCCCGCATAGCCATGGATAAGATAGACCAGGAGCTGGCGGCATACTGGGCAGAACAACTAATAGCATCGGCAGAGAAGGATGCCAAGAACCTGATACTTGTTATAGCCGACATGGCGCGGTCTAACCCACCGCTTGCAAGCCCATTCGTAGCGGAATTTGCAAGGCAGCTGCAAGGGAAGGGGCCGGTACTTGCTGTGGCCCTGACGTGGATGGAACAGCAGCTATCTGAAACAGGCAGCAGCAGCAGTGATCTGGTGCACCAGGAGAACCAGAAACAGGCCGCAGACCAGGTATCGATAAGCAATAGTATAGCCAGCTTGCGCCTGCTGGGATCTACAGACTGGAGAGACTTTGTAGAATCGCTGAGCAGCATAGATGAAGCACTGCGCGAGGACATAGATGGGGTATACAGCCGCATGGATTTTTCCACTCGCGACCGTTACCGCCATATAGTAGAGGCTGTAGCTAAAAAAAGTAAACTTTCGGAACAGCACGTGGCGCGCACTGCAATATCGCTTGCGGGTGCTGCTGCGAATACAAGTGTGCCAGGCACTGACCGTAAGCGGCATGTGGGCTACTACCTGGTAGATAAAGGACTGGAAGAACTGGAGCGTGCGGTAAATATAAAATTCTCCTCAGTAGAGAAGATGCAGCGTGCGGCATCAAAACATCCACTTGTATTTTATGTGTGGCCTATAATGCTGATAGCGCTAATGTTCAGCGCATATGCTATGCTGCTGGCCTACAATTATCAAATAGCTTACTGGCTGTTGCCGGTGATAGGGTTGCTTACATTTTTATCCAGCTGCCATTTGTCGGTATCTATAGTGAACTGGGTGGCGACACTGCTGGTGAAGCCGCAACTGCTGCCGCGGATGGACTTCTCTAAAGGTATACCAGCGCCGCTGCGTACCCTTGTAGTGATACCTACTATGCTTACCAGCAAAAGTGGCGTGGAAGAACTGGCTGAAGCACTTGAGGTGCGCTTCCTGGCCAATAATGATGAGCAACTCCATTTTGGGTTGCTTACAGACTTTGGAGATGCGCCACAGGAAAATATGCCGGATGATGACGCATTGATAGACCTGGCACAGACCGAGATAGAAAAACTAAATGAGAAATATCCAGGTAAGACCGGGGACAAATTTTTCTTATTTCACCGCCCCCGGAAATGGAACCCTAAGGAGAAGGCCTGGATGGGCTATGAGCGTAAAAGAGGTAAACTGGCAGAACTGAATGAACTGCTAAGAGGCGGCGCAGAAGGTTGTTTCTCGCATATAACAGGCGACTATAGTGTGCTGCTGAACATCAAGTACATCATAACACTGGATACCGATACACAACTACCGCGTGATGCGGCCTGGAAATTCGTGGCCACAATGGCCCACCCGCTCAACCATGCGGTGTATAACGAACAGAAACAAAGGGTAACAGAAGGCTACGGGATACTGCAGCCACGGGTAGCAGTGAGCCTGCCCAAGAATGGTAATTCTATCTATGCACGATTACATCAAAGTGATTCGGGGCTTGATCCATATACAAGGGTAACGTCTGATGTGTACCAGGACCTGTTCGGTGAAGGGTCTTTCATTGGTAAAGGGATATATGATGTTGATATTTTTGAACGGTCGCTGAACAACAGATTCCCGGACAACAGGATACTGAGCCATGACCTGCTGGAGGGGTGCTACACCCGTTGCGGCCTCATCAGCGATGTGCAACTATATGAAGAATACCCATCGACCTACAGGGCCGATGTAGCGCGCCGGCACAGGTGGATACGTGGTGACTGGCAGATAGCCGGGTGGATGATGCCCTGGGTGCCCGACAAGAACAGGCACCTGGTACGGAACAAACTATCGTGGCTGGCAAGATGGAAAATATTTGACAATATAAGGCGCAGCCTGACCCCTATAGCACTCATAACTTTGCTGCTGCTGGGCTGGATGGTGCTGCCTATGCCATGGCTATGGACGCTGCTGGTAACAGGTATGTTGCTGCTGCAAACCGTGATGACAGCAACATGGCATCTATTCCACAAGCCTAATGACCTGATATTAAAAGAACACATACTGGAGGCTGTTCGGGGTGCCTTTACCAATATACTGCATATACTATTTGCCATAGCCTGCCTGCCCTATGAAGCATACTATAACCTGGATGCTATAATACGTACCAGCTGGCGTATGATAGTGACCAACAAAGGCCTGCTGGAATGGACGGTATCTACAAGCACAAAAGTGAGAGGTAATAAAAGCCTTGGCGCTACCTACCGCACGATGTGGATAGGCCCTTTTTTAGCGATCGTCTCTATTGCATACCTGAGTAGTTATGAGCCTACCACTATAGCGCTTGCTGCACCTTTACTGCTGCTATGGCTTGCATCGCCAGGCATAGCGTGGTGGATAAGCCTGCCACTGAAGCCCAAAACGGCCGACCTGGACGCACACCAAAAGATATACCTTCAAAAACTGGCACGGAAGACCTGGGCATTCTTCGATCGCTTTGTAGGTGTAGCGGATAATTTCCTGCCGCCCGACAACTACCAGGAAGAGCCGGTAGAAGTGATAGCGCACCGTACATCGCCCACCAACATAGGGCTATCTATGCTGGCGAATCTTACCGCTTACGACCTTGGATTTATATCCAACAAAATGCTCATTGAACGCACCGCGAATACTGTAGCTACAATAAACAAGCTGGAAAAGTACAGAGGCCACTTGTATAACTGGTATGATACACAAACCCTTGCACCATTGTATCCACGCTACATATCTACAGTGGACAGCGGGAACTTTGCGGGGCACCTTATCACCTTACGGCAAGGGCTGTATGAGGTGTTGTGGAAAGGTATCATTGACCCACGTATCTATGAAGGTATCTCGGATACCTTTTACGTGATAATGGACCTGATGAGAACGAAGAATAGCGCCATTCAAAAGTTTCGTATAGAGCTGGATGTGCTGGTGCTGGAAACACCTATCTCAGTAAGGGATGTATTATCGAAACTGGACAGACTTGTAGTGCTTGCAGCTGACCTGCCCCAAAAAACATCAGAAGATGTGGACCATACGTGTATAGAATGGATGGAGGCATTGCTGGCGCAGATAAACGATGCCCGGAACAATATAATGCAGCTGGCTCCGTGGGTGATGGAAGAGCTGCCTGCAGGTATGCAACTGAGTGTACTGGATAACCCGACCCTGATGGATGTAGCCAAGGCAGAAAATACCCTGTTGCCTGTTATTGAAGAAGCGATAGGAACTGCAAATGAGACATTAGCAAAGTGGCTGACCAAAATAACTGCCCTGGTACAGGAAGGTAGTAAGCATGCAGCAGAGCGTGTAGCAACTATTGAAGCGCTGGGCAAACAATGCAATGAGATAGCGGACATGGAATATGAATTTCTGTACGACCGATCTAAGAAGCTGTTCCGTATAGGATATAATGTGGAAGAACACCGCAATGACGCCAGCTATTATGATCTGCTGGCATCGGAGGTACGGTTGTGTGTTTTCGTGGCCATAGCACAGGGAAAAATGGAACAGGAAAGCTGGTTCGCACTGGGCAGGTTGCTGACGCATGCAGGTGGGGAACCAACCTTGTTATCGTGGAGTGGCTCCATGTTCGAATATTTGATGCCGCTGCTGGTAATGCCTACCTATGAAAATACATTACTTGACCAGACCAATCGCTCATCGGTAGCCAGGCAGATAGAATATGGCAGACAACGTGGTGTGCCGTGGGGCATATCAGAATCGGGATACAATACAGTGGATACCAATCTTAACTATCAGTATCGTGCTTTTGGTGTACCAGGGCTGGGACTGAAACGCGGACTTGGCGACGACCTGGTAATAGCGCCATACGCCACTATGCTGGCATTAATGGTAGCACCAGAAGAAGCTACTGCTAACCTGCAGCAAATGACCAAAGAAAAGTATGAAGGCGCGTATGGCTTCTTTGAAGCTGTAGACTACACGCCGGTGCGCCTGCCGCGCGGGCAGACCTGCGCCATAGTACGATCTTATATGGCCCACCACCAGGGTATGGGATTATTGTCACTATCCTATCTATTGCTGAACAAACCTATGCAACGCCGTTTTGAGGCAGAGCCACAAATACAGGCCACCTTGCTGCTGCTGCAGGAAAGACTGCCACGCGCTACGATATTCTACTCCCATACTTCTGATATAGTGGATACACGTGTAGAAGTAAGCGAGCCGCAAATGCGTATTATAAACACGCCTAATACGCCGGTACCGGAAGTGCATCTGTTATCGAACAGTAAGTACCAGGTAGTGGTAACGAATGCCGGCGGTGGCTATAGCTGCTGGAAAGATCTTGCAGTGACCCGATGGAGAGAAGATGCCACCCGCGATAACTGGGGTATGTTCTGCTACATAAAAGACATAGAGAATGGCGATTTCTGGTCCAATACATTTCAACCTACGCTGAAGCCATATAAGACCTACGAGGCTGTGTTCTCTATGGGGCATGCCGAATTCAGGAGAAGAGATAATGGAATAGAGACCTATACGGAAATAGTTGTATCGCCGGAAGACGATATAGAAATGCGCCGTCTGCGCATTACCAACCGCACATCGGCACGGCGCGTGATAGAGGTGACCAGCTATGCAGAGGTAGTGCTTGCACCATTATCTGCAGATATGTCTCACCCATCGTTCAGCAATCTTTTTGTGCAGACCGAAATATTGCAGGGACAGGGGGCAATAATATGCACCCGCAGACCACGAGCTTCGAATGAACAACCGCCATGGATGTTTCACCTGATGACGGTGAATGGTGCAGATAGCGAAGCGGTATGGTACGAGACGGACCGGATGAAGTTTATAGGGCGGGGTAATACGGTAGCTAACCCGCAGGCAATGGAGGATGGGAATACACTATCTGGCAGCGAGGGCTCTGTGCTGGACCCTATAGTAGCTATAAGGTACCGCATAGTGCTGAAGCCAAACCAGGTCATAACAATAGATATGGTGCTGGGCATAGCAGACACACGCGAGGTGTGCACCGGTATGATGGAAAAGTATAAGGACAGGCACCTGAAGAACAGAGCGTTCGAACTTTCGTGGACACATAGCCATGTGCTGCTACGGCAGATAAATGCAGTGGAAGCAGATGCACAGTTATACAGCAGGCTTGCAGGCTCTATCATTTATGCTAATGCTAACTTACGCACCGAACCAGCGGTCATCAATCGCAACCATAAAGGGCAATCAGGGCTGTGGAGTTATTCCATATCAGGAGACCTGCCTATAGTATTGCTGCGTGTGCAGGATACTGAGAATATAGAGATGGTAAAGCAACTGGTGCAGGCCCATGCGTACTGGCGGCTAAAGGGACTTTATGTGGACCTGGTGATACTAAATGAGGACCATGGTACCTATCGTCAGCTACTGCAAGACCAGATACTGGGACTTATAGCTGCTAACAACAGCGTGTATAACACAGACAGGCCCGGAGGTATATTTGTACGATCAGTAGACCAGGTATCGGAAGAAGACAGGATACTGTTCCAGACCGTAGCCCGCATTATTATTGATGATAGCGATGGTACACTTGCAGAGCAGCTGAACAGACGTGTGGTAGTGAAGACAATGCCTGCATTACTGACGCCAACAATAGCACACATTCCTGATCGCGAACAGAGAACAGTGACCCTACCTGCTGACCTGATATTCTTTAACGGCTATGGTGGGTTCACTAAGGACGGAAAGGAATATATAATTAGTATAACCGATGGCAAGACGACACCATCGCCATGGGTGAATGTGATAGCGAATGCGGGGTTTGGCAGCGTGATATCAGAAAGTGGTGGGGCCTATAGCTGGGCTGAAAATGCGCACGAGTACCGGCTGACACCTTGGAACAACGACCCGGTAAGTGATACGTGTGGTGAAGCCTACTACCTGCGGGATGAAGAGACCGGATACTACTGGTCGCCATCACCACAGCCTAAGTGTGGTACAACGCCATACATAACCCGACATGGTTTTGGGTACAGTGTATTTGAGCATATAGAGAACGGTATACACACAGAGATGTGGGTGTATGTGGACACACAGGAAACGATAAGATTCACTGTGATAAAAATAAAGAACCTATCGGGAAGGCAAAGGAAGCTTACAGCTACAGGGTATATGGAGTGGGTGCTGGCTGAGTTAAGACCTAAATCGCTGATGCATGTGGTAACAGAAACTGATGCAGAAACTGGTGCTTTGTTCTCGAGGAACAGGTACAATACCATATTTGCTGATATGGTTGCTTTCTTTGACGTGGATGAGACCAGGCGCACAGTGACGACAGACCGCACGGAATTTGTAGGGCGCAATGGCACGCTGCAAAACCCCGAGGCTATGAACCGAAGCAAACTATCGAACAAGGTAAGCAGTGGTCTTGATCCATGCTCTGCGATACAAGTAGCTTTCGACCTATATGACGGGCAGGAAAAAGAGATCATATTCAGACTGGGAAGTGGAAAAAATGACGCAGATGCGCAAAGGATAGCCAAACTATTCAAAGGGTCTGTTGCGGCAAGTGAGGCAAGGGACAGGGTGCATAACTACTGGAACGAGACACTGTGCGCTGTGCAAGTGGACACCCCAGATGAAGCCCTTAATTTGATAACCAATGGCTGGCTTACCTACCAGACAATAAGCAGCAGAATAGTGGCCCGCAGTGGTTTTTACCAATCGGGTGGGGCATGGGGTTTCCGCGACCAATTGCAGGATGTGATATCGCTGGTGCATACCCGGCCAGATATAGCCAGGGCGCAGATACTGTTATGCGCTTCGCGCCAGTTTAAGGAAGGTGATGTGCAACACTGGTGGCACCCACCTACAGGACGGGGTGTGCGCACTACTTGCTCAGATGACTTCTTGTGGCTGCCATACATCACTGCACGATATGTAATGGCCACAGGCGATACAGGTGTGCTGGATGAACAGGTGCATTACCTGGAAGGCCGCTTACTGAACCACGGCGAAGAATCTTATTACGATCTTCCATTTGCCTCTGCACAAACAGATAAGTTGTACAACCACTGTGTGGCAGCAATACGCAACGGATTTAAATTTGGTACACATGGCCTGCCACTAATAGGCTCTGGCGACTGGAATGATGGTATGGATAAAGTAGGTGCAGAGGGGAAAGGTGAAAGCGTGTGGCTTGCATTTTTCCAGTATAATGTGCTGAACCAGTTCGCCGAAATAGCGCAAAAATATGGGGACCAGGCATTTGTAACAGAGTGCAAAAATGAAGCTGAAAAACTGCACACCAATGTGAACACGAATGCCTGGGATGGCGAGTGGTACAGACGTGCCTATTTTGATGATGGCACGCCGCTCGGCTCTGCTACCAACACAGAATGCCGTATAGATTCTATATCTCAAAGCTGGTCTGTAATATCTGGTGGTGGGCAGCCGGAACGGTCTGTAATGGCGATGGCATCGGTAGATAAATATTTGGTACGCAGAGATAAGGCGCTGATACAACTGCTGGACCCACCATTTGATAAAACAGGCAATAACCCAGGCTACATAAGAGGTTATGTGCCGGGTGTGCGTGAGAACGGTGGCCAATATACCCACGCTGCCATATGGACCATTATGGCCTTTGCTGCACTTGGCGATAATGAAAAAGTGTGGGAACTATTTAGCCTGGTGAACCCTGTAAATCATGGTGGCACTGCAGAGAGTATTGAGACATATAAGGTAGAGCCGTATGTGATGGCCGCAGATGTGTATGCGGTAGCACCACACACCGGCCGTGGCGGGTGGACATGGTATACCGGATCTGCAGGGTGGACCTACCAGCTGATAGTAGAACATATACTGGGTATAAAACTGGAAAATGGTAAGCTATTGCTGCAACCATGCATACCTGCAAAATGGAAGTCCTTCAAGCTACAGTACCGGTATCATAGCACGCATTTTGACATCACTGTGCTGCAAGACAACAATAGAAAGGCCGGGCTAACGATGGATGGCGCAAAAATGCCTGACAATAGTTTGCAGTTAATTGATGACGGGAAGACGCATGTGGTAGCGCTTGTGATAAGTAAAGGCTAGCGCAAAAAAAATCATATAATTTTAACCTGTAACGGTGATGTATAAATAGATACATCACCGTTTTTTATTATTTTCACCTCCTGTAAACCCACAGGAATACTAATGTTATGATAAAAAGCTTATTGCGTTATCTTTTTTTTCTATTATTAATGATCATTCCATCCTCAGATACTTTTGCTAAGATATATACCCCCGGTCCAGAGCTTATAAAAGAAAATATCACTAAAAAGTCGTATTCACTTGATACATCTGCCAATGCAATTGTACTGTATGAGAAAGTGTATTTTTATATTTACATATCTACTAAGTATGGGCTATGCCAGCATAAATATGTGCACAAAATAATAAAAGTATTAACCGACGAGGGTAAGCAATATTCTGATGTGGCAGATATGGCCCCGCTTAATAATTATTATTATTTCGATTTCTCACAGATCTCTGGTAAGACGTATAACTGGCGGGATAACAAGATGACCGAATCTATTTTGGATCTATCAACAGTAAGGAAAGAGGCGGCAAGCAACAATGTATTTCTTATGAAGTTTTCTATGCCTGATGTTTCTGCGGGCTCTATTATAGAATATGAATTTTGCCTTGATGAACCCCTTACAGATATTTTTGGCTTTTGGCCCTTTCAGGAAAAAATACCGAAATTATATTCTGAAGTTGAGCTCAAAGCAAACAATAATATGCTTTACAGGGATGTTACCAAGACCCTTTATGCTTTCAAAACTTTTGCTGATGATAGTGACGTAGCTGATACTCTTGTTCCCCTTGCATTTTATAACAGTAAAAATTTGGGAGATAATTTTGCAACAAGAAGGTGGGTAAGAAAAAATGTGCCAGCATACTACGATGAAACATATGTTACCAATATTGCGAATTATTTGGAAAAAATATTTTTTCAGGTGAGTTTACAAGTAAAGTTTACTGCCGGAGGTTCTTATAAATTTATAAATTTTGACCCAAATTGGAAAGAAATAAATCATAGGTTTTTGAGTAATGAATATTTTCTGAAAGAACTGGAATCGCCAAGTTTTACAGTAACTAAACAGGTATACTATGCTACCAAGAACGCCCATGATTCATTGCAGTTGGCTAAAAATATTTTCAGATATGTGAGGGATAACTTTTCAAATAGCACTACCGGCATAACCTACAAACAAACATTGGAGGGACTTATAGACGAAAAGAGGGGAACTACCTATAAAATAAATCTGTTGCTCATTGGCATGTTGCGTATAGCCGGCTTTAAGTGCGATCCTGTACTTATAAGTACTACCGCGAATATGCATATGAATGATAAGCTACCAATAACCGATTTTATCAATTATATGGTCACAAAGGTGCAAGTAGCCGGCAATGACTATTATCTGGATCCGGCGAATAAATATGTACCGTTCGGGGTAATAGACAGTAAGTGCTACAATGGGTATGCGAGGGTAGTAACGAAAGACAGCGGGTATGCTGTAGATCTTACACCGGACATGATAGTGAATAGGAATGTGACCATTGCGAAGACAGTGGATGTAAACCCCGAGCACTATACACTGCACGTAAAACACTACTTTGGTAATATAGACGCTGCATATTACCGACATAAATGGAAAGATGATACAGCAAACGTTAAAGGGCTTATAATAAGTGAAATAGACAAAGATCTTGAAATTGAATCTTTTCATTTAGCTAATCTTAACAACCCTGATACGGCACTTGTTTTAGAATATACTGTATCCTTGAAGTGGCAGGCAGCAACAGTATATATGCCGGTTTTTTTATACCAGTTCTATTCTAAGAATCCATTCAAAGAAGTGGAACGAAAGTACCCGATAGAGTTGCCATATGCCCGGGAAGACAGTTATCTCCTGGACCTTTCTTTACCTAAGGGATATGATCTGGCCGATTCTGTAACTTCTGCATATTATGAATTCTCACCACAGACCAACTTCAGATATCTTGCTGAATATAATGCCTCTGAAAAGCAGTTGCATCTTAACATACATCTTTCAGAACGGAAAACCTATTTGGAAAGTACGGACTACCCCTTCCTGAAAAAGTTTTATAGCGACATTATATCTGCACAACAAACGGCTTACGTTTTCAAAAAACGATGATGAGACAACTACAGATATCTTTTTATTACGCTATTTTAATGATGGTATGTGGTCTAAATGTACAGGCAAGATCCCATACCCCTGACTACCCCGGCTACTTCGAAAAATATACTAAGCAGGATAGGTTTGATATAGATACAACAGCCAATGCAGTTATACTATATGAGAGTGTTAATTATGCTATTGAGTTAGCAGGGCCAAACTATATAATGCGCAAGCATGTAAGAAGGGTAATAAAGATAGTTACTGATGAAGCAAAGCACATGGCAGATATACATGAGTATGTGCGCAACAAGCAGGGCGGCCCTGAGGGATTATCTGATCTTAAGGCTGTGACCTATAACTGGCAAAATAATGTGATGACCGAAGACAGAGTAGATAAGGACGCAATAGCATTTGATAGAGCAGATAAACATTACTCTGCCATAAAATTCTCTATGCCTTCTGTGCGTGCCGGCTCTGTGATAGACTATCAATATTCTGTTGACGAGCCATTGTATTTAGAGTTAGGTACAGAGTATTTTCAATCGCGTACGCCTAAACTTTACAGTGAAGTAGGTTTAAATACTTCGAGCAAATTCAGCGTATCGACAGTTTTGCAGGGGAGCCTTACATTTAAAGAAATTAATAAAGATGATGAGGTAGCAGAACTGTCGTCCCTTACATGCTACAAGATCATTAACAATAATAATAGCCATTGGGTGGTGCGGAATATGCCAGGCTATACGGAAGAGCCTTTTGTAGCGAACGTAAAGAATTATCTGCCTAAAATATCTTTCCAGCTGGCTAACAATGGTCAAAGTTTAATTGACGAAGATAACTCTTACAACACATGGGAAAAAATAGACAAATTTTACCTGGAGAACGATAAGTATCTTAAACGGATAAAACCCCATGCTTCTTATATACAAGAAGCGTTGTTAACAATAGCCGGAAAAGATACCAGCCGGCTTGTAAAAGCAATGCATATATACAAGTATGTACGGGATAGTTTTAATATTGTGAACACTTCGACATCGGATGCGCCATTACAAAGCATATTTGAAAAGAGAGCGGGTAACGAAAGAGAGTTAAATATGTTATTTATTGCATTTCTACGGGCTGCAAATATTGAATGCCACCCCATACTAATGGCAACGACAAGAAGTGTACAGCTGACCAAGGTATATCCGGTTCTTCAAAATATAGACCACATTGCTACACTTATAGTGATAGGTAGTTCGAAGTACGTGGCCGACCCGTCGGGCAAATATCTGCCATTCGGTACTTTGTCGCCAGAATGTTATAACGGTTATTGCAGGGTAGTTGATGTGGACAGATCTTACGGCATAAGCCTGGAGCCCTATCTACTAAGTGAAAATGAAAAATGCGTGGTGACCACGAAAAATGCAGATCCAGGTGAGTATACGTTAACGGTAACCTTGTCATACGGTAATGTGCGTAGTCCGAAGATAAAAGAGCACATGATGAAGAGCAAAGAATGGCTAAAAAATGAGATATCGAAAAACCTTCCTCCTTATGCAGAATTAGTGGACTACAAAGTACTGAACAGTGAGGATGCAGGCGATAAAGTAACACTGGAATATGATATTAAAATGCCTTGGACAAAGGCTGCTATGTATATTTCTCCCATTGTAGCAAGGTATTTCTCAGCAAACCCTTTCAAACAAAAAGAGCGCAATTTTCCTGTAGAATTTCCATGTAGTATCAGGTATGACTATACAGCAGAAATCAAAGTGCCAAATGGCTACAAGCTTATGGACATTACACACTCTGCGAATAATAAATACAGGACGCAAAATGAATATAACTACGATGCAAGTTTTGACAGCAGTGGTAACACCCTGAAAGTGCAAACAGCATTTGTAATGAAAGAAACATTTTTTGATCACAATGAATACGCTGCATTGCGGTCTTTTTTTGATAAAATACTGGAACTGGAGGAAACTCCCTACTACTTTAAAAAACAATAGTTATGCCCAAGCATTTATTTATAGTGATGTTGTTAATGGTATGCTGTCGACCAGCGTACTCAAAAGATAATGAATACAACGCGGCATTTATCAATAAGGACCTGATAAAACATGCTGATGTTGTGGTGAGAAATTATGAGCTTGAAATAGATATTGAATCTCCTACGAAGGTGTATGTAAAAGAACACCGTGTTGTGACCATAATGAATGAGAAAGGTAATATTTATGCTAACCAGTCTGCCTTTTATTCTGAGCTGGAAAGTTTGGAAAGTGTAGAGGGTGAAATATATGATAAGGATGGTAATGTGGTAAAAAAAGTACGCCGCGGTGACTTTGCTACACGTGCTGCCTACGCTGGTACAATGACCTATAGCGATGAAATGCAACGCTATTATATCGTAGACTATCGCCAATACCCATATACAGTTGAGTATACAGTGAAGACAAGGCAGAAACATACTTTTCATATGCCTGAATGGACACCACAGAAAGAAGCAAGGTGGGCTGTGGAGCGTGCCAGTCTGGAAATAAGCGCACCGGTTGACCTTAATATACGGTTCGATGAAAACAAAGTAGCATCGGTAAAGCAGGAGGTGGATAAGCGGAACAACTGGCATTGGGAAGTATCGAACATTAGTGCTTTTGCTGAAGAACCGCATACTTACCAGCCTGAGATGTTATTGCCATGGGTGAAGTGTGCAGCCAATACATTCGAGTGCCAGGGATATAGTGGTAATATGGAGACTTGGAAGGGCATGGGAAGTTTTATTTACGACCTGAATAAAGACAGAGATACACTACCTGATGAAGCCCGGCAAAAAGTAAAGGAGCTTACTGCTAATGTAGCGGACCGGAATGAAAAGATAGCAGTGCTCTATAAATACATGCAACAAACTACAAGGTATGTTTCTATACAGTATGGCATAGGCGGGTGGCAAACCATTGAGGCTGCCGATGTCTTTAAAAATAAATATGGCGACTGTAAAGCTTTGAGCAATTATATGAAAGCATTGCTTAAAGAAGCTGGGATACCGTCATGTGCCGTCATAATATATGGTACACAAGGAGTGAAAAGGTCGCTGACGAAAGATTTTCCTCATTGTGAGGGTAACCATGAGATACTGTGTGTACCCAGTGCGAAAGACACGGTATGGCTGGAATGCACCAGCACAGACGACAGGATAAACTACCTGAATGGTTTTACAGATGACCGGACTGCACTGATGATAACCCCTGCTGGCGGCGTGCTTGTACATACACCCACTTACGATACTAATGCCAACTATGCTTGCAGACACGCGCAGATAACTTGCACCAATGAGAATGTACTTAAAATAAGTATGAATAACCGCTACAGCGGTTTGCAGGCTGGTAAGATCAATAGAATGATAAAGCACGCACAACCAAGAGATATACAAGAGTATGAAAACGCGGAATTTAATATACCCAGCTATAGTGCGGATAAATACTCGTTTTATCCGATACCGGACGACCGATATATGGCGGTAGCTGAACAGGTGGATATAACCGCGAATAGTATGTGTAACAAAAGAGGTAACCGCTATTTTATAAACATGAATGTTGCCCCTCTTAAGGTGGACATAACGCATCAGATAGCTGAAAGGAAAAATGCATTTCAAGTCAGTAATTCAATAGCAATGCGCGATACATTTATCTTGATAATGCCACCTAATACTACTGTTGAATCTTTACCTGAGGTAGTGACAACAAGCAATAAATTTGGACGGTACCATTGCAGCGTAGAGAAAAATGGCGCGCAACTGGTAATGATAAGAGAGTATGTTATCTTTAGCGGTAATTATGACAGGTTGCTTTATACAGATTATCAGAAGTTTTTAAAGACCGTGAACGATGGCATAGTTTGTAATGCGGTGCTTGTTGGTAATTGATCTGTTGACATACATGTATAGCATGAAGAAAAGGTGGTATTTTATTAGCAGCAAATCCTTGATCCTGACATTAGGCGTGTTGTTCTTCTGTTGTGACCAAACTTTTGCCCAGCACGCTGTAGATACACACATTACCAATCCGCAGCGGGTGATACCCAATTATAGCCAGCGACTGAAAGACACGGTTCGTTTTAGCCGGGCTATAGCGGAGGCACATAGCCTTGTGCTATCTGACAGTGCGCTGAATGCAATAGGTATAGATAGCCTGCTGAACAAAGTGGAATATGTGCACAATACCCTTACCGAGATCAACAACATAACCTCTATAGGGTTTGATACGCATGATATAGATGAGAACATAGCCACTATAGACAGCAATGTGGACATTATTGACGAGAACCTGACCATATACAATAACGTACTGGATATAAAGAACCTACAGATGTTTGACATACTGCTGGCAGATATACAGGGGCAGGTAACGGAATGGCGTGGCACCTTGTTCAAATATAACAAGCAGCTGACGGACATGAACGCGGATATGGCGGCCTTCAGAAAAGATACTGTATTGCGTTCGCTCTTTAAGGACAGTGCTTTTATATTGCTATATGGCAGCGAGCTGAACGACCTGAGGACCAAGTGGCGAATGGCCAAGAAGAACACTACTGCCAGCCTTACACGCATCAATAAGCTGCAGGCGAACGTGAGCAGTTTGTACTTTGAAGATATTGACCTGAAGAACAGGATAAATGACCTGCTGAGAAAAGTGAGCATCAAGAACCTGGGCAAGGAATATGAATATCTTTGGGATTTCAGCCGTATACAGAAAGATGATAATGTGCAGGCCGATGTGCTGGTACACAAATCGTACAGGGCCCGCAAGCGTGTGTTGCATTTTTATTTCCAGCGTAACTGGGGCGATAAGGTATGGCTGCTGATAACCGGTGTGCTACTTGTATTATGGACATTCTGGAACTTCAGAATATTAGGAAAAAATAAAGTGGTGAGTGATACACCACCGCAACCTTTTCATTTTATAAGCAGCCTTGCTATTCTGCCTGTACTTATAGTGCTGTTCAATATGGCACCGATATATGATCTGCATCCACCAACAACTTATGCAGAGTTCATAGAGCTATTGCTGATACTATCCCTTACGGCTGTGATGCATAAGAACTGGCCGAAAGAGATCTTCAGGTATTGGCTTGTTATTGCGGCACTCTATATTGTATTTATATGGATGGGATTGATGCTGACACCAGCATTAGGTTCCAGACTGTTATTATTCGCACTGAACGTGGTAGCGACAGTTATAGGACTGCTTTGGTTCAGAAGTACCGGTAAGCATAATGTGTCTCACAAATTAATGATAAGAACGGTGACCGTATTATACATTGTGATGAATATTGGAGCCCTAATATGTAATTTATTTGGCAGGCTGAGCCTGGCAAAAATATTGGGGGTATCAGCTATTTTCAGCCTTACGCAAATGATAGGGTTGACCGTGTTCATAGATATAGCCATGGAGATACTGCTGCTGCAAACATTGGTAAATAAAAGCATGGGGGGTATTACCGCAAAATTCAACTACGAGCGCATACTACAGCTTATAAAAAGGCTAATGATACTATTTTGTATCATAATCTGGTGCACTGTATTCGCTACCAGTCTTAATGTGTACAACCTGATAGCAGATCTCCTTACGGAACTGCTCACGAAGCCAAGAAAGATAGGTAATACAACTTTTCAGATAGGTAGCATATTGCTTTTTGCTGTTATTATTTATGTCTCCAACCTCTTACAGCAAGGTGTTGGTTCCCTGTACAGCAAGCCCGAGGATAAGTGGGACCCAGAGATAAAGAAGAATGGATCGCGCCTGGCTATGACACGACTGGTGCTCATAGTGCTTGGCTTTCTTATTGCCGTAGCCGCTTCAGGATTGCCTATTGATAAAATAACCATTGTGCTTGGTGCATTAGGTGTAGGTATAGGCCTGGGTTTGCAAAGTATAGTGAACAACCTGGTATCGGGTGTGATACTTATATTTGAACAACCCTTCAGGATAGGTGACTATATAGAGCTGGGAGATAGCAAGGGTAGGGTACTGGACATAGGTATACGATCGAGCAAGTTGATCATGGAAGAGGGTGCAGAAGTGATAATGCCGAATGCCGACCTGCTATCGGGCAGGGTTATAAACTGGACACTACGCAATGAGAATATGCGTGTGGAGCTTGCCTTCTCTGTAGCTGTAGGCCATACTTATGAAGAGGTGCGGCAAGCCGTAATGGAGGTTTTGGATAACAGCGACCAGGTGCTAAAAACTACGCCACCAGAACTACTGCTGCTTGGACTGAATGACAAGGCTATGAGCATGAAAGCTTTTGTATGGATAACTGATGTGCAACAATCACAATCGATAAAAAGCAAACTGCTGCACAAAATATACGATGCATTCGCGCAACATGATATAAAGATCGTGTAACGTATAGATACTGCATTATGTTGCGGTAACATCTTTATGAAAAATTTGCGATACACATAGCAACACTGCGCTTAGAATTTCCTATTTTTACCTTAACATATAGCAATAGTAGTTATTATTTTTTTAGTGTATATTTTTACTTGTGTGTTTCAGGTGAAATAATGGTATAGTGATCTTATGTCCAATAGTATTTATAATATTTTTTATACAGATGATGATACGGATGACCAGGAAGTTTTTAAAGAGGTCGTTTCGGAAATAAACGAAGGGATATACATATTCACCCAAAATAATGGGGCTGAACTTATGGATATATTGAATAGTCCGCCACCCTCACCGCGCCTTATTTTTCTGGACTTGAACATGCCGGTAAAAAATGGATATGAAGTTTTGAAAGAAGTGAGACAGTCTGAGCGACTATGCGCACTTCCTATTGTTATCTTTTCTACATCAAATGATTCGAGTTCTATTGCTGAGACCAGGAGGCTGGGTGCTACCCTATATGTGCCTAAGCCTTCTTCCTATAACGATCTGAAAACTATGCTACGTAGTATATTAACTATAGACTGGGCAAATTTTAAAACGGATGAGGATAACTACGTGTATAAAGTAAGGAAAGATGCAACGCATGGGTATAGATAGCAATGTTGCGGTGCAGGAAAAGAAGCAATTGTTCTTACAAAAGCTGCGATCTGCTACAGAGCCAGAACATGCTGCCCTGGAAGCGTGCACACTTTCTGTCAACCTGCTAAAAAAAGATGTAACGACCGAAGAATATGTGCTATACCTGGCGCATATGCAGCAGGTAGTGGCCTGGCATGAAAAAAACACTTTCCCAGTACTTTCTTCTTTTTTTACAGATATTGATAGTAGGCGAAAAGCGCCACTAATAGTGCAAGACCTGAAAAAGCTGGGGCAGAGTACAGAATTGCCTGTTGTTGCCCCATACAGTATAAAAGAAGGGGCAACAATGCCGGTTTGGCGTGCTATGGGGTATCTGTATGTAATTGAAGGATCGACACTGGGCGGGCGGATGATATTAAAACATGTTAACAATGTGCTGGGGGTGGATGAACAGAATGGCGCTGCATTCTTTAATGGCTACGGTAGCGCTACCGGGAAGCACTGGAAGGAATTTTTAGAAATATTTGCTACATACGCTATAATTGAAAATAAAGAGGAAGAGATAATTGAGGCTGCAAAAGATGCTTTCAGGAGCATAGGCAATTATTTTGGCTTAAATAGTGCACCATGATAATAAAAGATATTGTGAACCGGGATATTGTGAACCTCACTAATTGTGAGCAGGAACCTATACATATACCCGGCAGTATACAACCCCATGGCTTTTTGCTTGCAGTGCATGAGCATGACCTGACCATAGCATACTGCAGTGCAAATGTTAATGAGCTGATAAGTATCACCTACGAGCAGTGCCTTGGCAAAAAGCTGGAGGAGGTATTGGCAAAAAGTACACAAAGCCTTTTTTTGCAACACAAGGCCCGGCCATCTAATGTGCTTAATCCACCATTTGCAATTACTATAAATGGTGCGCACCTGCTGTGCAGTATACACAAAAGCGGCGCGCTTTACGTTGCTGAGTTTGAACCGGCAGGTGGTGCTGCACCCGACATAACAGCGGTGTATGACCAGAACATAGGGTTAGTGAACGCTATGGCCCAGTCGGCCACACTACAGGACCTGTGTGCGAGGGTAGCAGAGCAAACAAGGCAGATAACAGGCTATGACCGTGTAATGATATACCGTTTTGACAAAGAATATAACGGAGAAGTATTTGCAGAAAGCAAGGCAGAAAATATAGAGCCTTTTTTAGGGCTGCACTACCCGCATACTGATATACCGGTGCAGGCAAGACAACTATACCTGACCAACCTGATGCGCATCATCCCTGATGCGGGATATACGCCGGTGCCTATATATACTTTGGACGATGGCACAAACAAGAACCTGGATATGAGCATGTCTGGCTTGCGCAGTGTATCGCCCATACATATACAGTACCTGCACAACATGGGAGTGAGTGGTACTTTTACAATTTCCCTGCTGCACGAAGGTAAATTGTGGGGACTGATAACCTGCCATCATTATAGTAAAAAGTATGTGCCTTTGTACACGCGGATAGCAGCACAGCTGCAAGGGCATCTCCTTACATCGCAAATAGATGTGCGGCAAAAAAGCGAGGAGTATGTGGCTGCAAAAAGCATCAATGCATCGCTTGAAAAACTACTGGAAGAGCATTACCAACTGAATGCATCGTCTTTTGAGCATATAGTGAACCAGCCTACCATACTGTCTTTGTGCAATGCAGGCGGGGCCGCAATACTATTTGATGGGGTGGTATACAAAACAACCCAGACCCCACAGGATGAAGAAATAAAACTATTGGCCAACTGGCTTGCTACCTACAGCCCGCAAGGCACATACAGCACGGCGAGGCTTGCAGATACTTACCCTGATGCCAAAAAATTCTCAGCAACAGGTGGGGGTATCATATATCATTCATTAGGGGGCTTGCAAAATGATTGTATCATTTGGTTCGCGCCCGAAACGCTGGAAGAAGTACACTGGGCGGGAGACCCCGGCAATGCTATTTTAACAACTGAAAAAGGATTGACACCACGTAATTCTTTCGAGTTGTGGAAGCAAGTGGTAAAGTACCAGTCGCGTGAATGGATAAACCCTGAACTGCTGGCTACGGCGAGTTTTGCCCATGCATTGCAAAAGCATATCCATCTTATTTTTTTAAGTGAAGAAGAAAAGAAACAACGTAAACTAACAGCCCAATTGCAAGAGGCGAATGCAGAACTGGAAAATATAAATTGGATAAGCTCTCATGATCTGAAAGAGCCCCTGAGGAAGATACAGATGTTCTCCTCAAGGATATTAGATAAGGAGCAACAGGCACTATCTAAGAATGTGATAGACAACCTGCAGAAAATGAATAACTCTGCAAACAGGATGCAGCAACTGATAAGCGATATTACCGCATACAGTAAAGTACGCCTGACCCATGATACATTCACAACTGTAGACCTGACAGGGCTGATGAATAAAATAAAGGATGAGATGGCCGATGAGATAGCAGAAAAGAATGCAACGGTAACCTGTGGCCATCTGCCCAGCGTGAATGGAGTGGCATTTTTGCTGCAACAGTTATTCATTAATCTATTGCGTAATTCTCTTAAATTCTCTAAAAAAGACATTGCGCCGCAAATAGATATTGTGGGAATCGAGACTCCTGTGTCATTAATTGATATGGCAGACAACAAACTATATCATAAGATAACTATTACTGACAATGGAATAGGTTTTGAACCTCAGCATAATACCTCTATATTCAGAGTGTTCTCACGTTTGCATACAGTGGCCGAATTTGAAGGGTCTGGTGTGGGATTAGCCCTTTGCAAAAAGATAATGCAAAATCATAATGGAGCTATATATGCTGAAGGCATGCCAGACATAGGTGCTGTCTTTACTTTGTTCTTTCCTGTAGAATAATGCATAGCGCTTAGTGCTTATCTGCGTTCATCAATTGACGATAATTAGGATCGTAGTAGACAAAGCAGGCTATCCATATAGACCTTGCCAGGCGCTGTAATGGAGGCTGCAACAACACCAATATCAGTGATGCTGTGCCCATGCACCAAAAAATGCTATTGTCTTGCAGGGACAGGTGGAGGGTAAGGTGCCAAGCTATAAAGAACAAGATGATAAAGAGGACCGATATGCCGTAACTGACATAACCGGTGCCAAAGTAAAAGCCGGTCTGCAGCTCGAATTGCTGGCCGCATACGCTGCACCTTTCCGGCATGCGCATAGTGGTCTTTAAATGGTAAGGGTTAGGGTCTGTGAACAGATCGCCCTTGCGGCAATGCGGGCATTTGTTTGTAACTATACTTTTTAAAAGCCCTGTTTTTGTATCCTGTTTTGCACACATGGTTCATTTATTTTAATGCAGCGCTTAGTGATCGTTTTCTGAACTCTTCAGGAGTTGCACCTGTATATTTCCTGAAGAATTTTGTGAAGTATGAATTGTCTGGAAAATTCAATTGGCGGGCTATTTCTGCTACCTGCAGGTCTGCATTTACCAGCAGCCTTTTTGCCTGCAATACTATCCTGTCGCGTATTATCTCACCTGCGGGTTTTCCCAGTACATCATTGCATAGCGCATTCAGGTGGTTGGGGGTTATGTATAGCATTGCTGCATAGTCTTTTGGCAGTTTCTTTTCAGTATAATATTGTTCCACCAATTTTCTGAAATTCAGTAGCACCAGTTTGTTTTGCTGCGGCACCTGTGCATGCTTTACATCTTTTATGCTCCTGCTAAGTAAAATAAAGAGAGACAAAAGATGTAACCGTACCATATCCTTCGCACCCGGTGCTTCTTTGTTCACTTCATCTACTACAGACTGTAATATTTGCCGGGCCTGATGAAGAGTGTCTTCATTTAGCTGTAGTATGCTGTCTTGCGCTATACCCCTAAAGAATAAGAACCTATCGAGGTAGCTGGCATCTGAAAGGAAAGCAGAGAAGAGGTTGGGTGAGAAATTGACCACATAACCATCTGGTGGTGTAGTAAACGTCCAGTTATGCACCTGGCCGGGTATCATAAAGTATATCTGCCCTTTCTGTATGGTGAACTGCTCGAAGTCTATAACGTGTGTGCCACTGCCTTGTGTAAAGAGCACTATATGAAAAAAGGAGTGCCGGTGCGGTAGCAAGAAGTGGGGGTGCGCCTGCAGGTATGGTGCAAAAGGTGCAGCATATACATCCTTTTTCAACTCGCCGCCATTATCGTTGAATGGCCACAGGTCGTAAACAGGTAGTATGTTGTTCCCTTTTTTTCATTGAGACAAAATTACAACACAATGCCTGGTAATTTGTAGTGCCATTCGTGTAAATAATGGTACTTTTTACTGATTGCCAAGGTTTGAGGGGTTGTCAAGCATGTCTGAAAATGCTTTAAACATGGCGGGCCAGGCCCGCCATGACAGGTATATTTAGCGTCTTTTTATTGATTGATAAATTTGGGGTTTATCAGGTTCTCTATGGAATATATCTCACTCCATTTTTCGCTGGTTATCAGTTTGCGTTCTGTGACAACTATGTCGTGTATCGATTTGCCGGTGGTTAACGCTTCTTTGGCAAAGCTTGCCGATGTTTCGTAACCCAGTATAGGGTTTAGTGCAGTTACTATACCAATGCTATTCATCACCATGTCGTGACAAACATCTGCATTGGCGGTGATGCCATCTATACATTTGTCTGCCAGGGCATGTACTGCATTGGTCATATATTCCAGAGACGTGAAGAGGCTGAAGGCTATAACAGGTTCCATCACATTCAGTTGTAGTTGGCCAGCCTCAGCAGCCATCGTTATGGTGACGTCGGCGCCTATAACATAAAATGCTGTTTGGTTCACTACTTCGGGTATCACAGGGTTTACCTTGCCTGGCATTATTGATGAGCCGGGCTGCATTTTTGGAAGGTTTATTTCATTAAGGCCACAACGGGGCCCTGATGACAATAAGCGCAGGTCGTTACAGATCTTAGATATTTTTATGACGCTGCGTTTCAGTGTGCCAGATATCTGCACGTAGGCACCGGTATCAGAGGTAGCTTCTATTAGGTCTTCCGCAAGGGTTATTGGGATGCCAGATATGGTTGCAAGGTGTTGCGTACATATCTCCGGATAGCCTTCTGGTGCATTGATGCTGGTACCTATAGCTGTGGCGCCCATGTTGCATTCGGTGATCAGGTTCTGTGCCTCGCGCAGGCGTTTCACATCTTCGCGTATGGTGGTCGCAAATCCTTTAAATTCCTGTCCCAGGGTCATAGGCACAGCATCCTGCAGCTGGGTGCGCCCCATCTTCAGCACAGCAGTAAACTCTACAGCTTTTTTAGCAAATGAATCAATAAGTGATTCGATAGCGGATATATAAGATTCGATCTTGCGGAACAGTGCTACACGGAAAGCGGTAGGGTAGGCATCGTTGGTGGATTGAGAGCAATTAACATGATTATTAGGATGGAGGTATTGGTACTCACCTTTCTGGTGTCCCATATATTCCAGACCTATATTGGCTATCACCTCATTTGCATTCATATTGATAGAAGTACCTGCGCCACCCTGTATAAGGTCTGAAACAAATTGGTCATGATATTTACCGGCTATCAGTTCATCGCACGCAAAAATAATAGCCTCGGCTATTTTATCGTCCAGTACATCACATTCCCGATTGGCCATTGCCGCAGCTTTTTTTACATATCCGAATGCCTGTATGAAAAGAGGCTCTTTTGCGTTGGTGATACCGGTAATATTGAAATTCTCTACTGCGCGCAGTGTTTGCACACCATAGTAAGCGGTGTTGGGTATTTGTTTTTCGCCAAGAAAATCGTGTTCGGTCCTATA
Source organism: Flavipsychrobacter sp. (assembly GCA_965276955.1). Classification (GTDB taxonomy): domain Bacteria; phylum Bacteroidota; class Bacteroidia; order Chitinophagales; family Chitinophagaceae; genus JABDEZ01. The sequence goes on along the minus strand of CBDIBP010000036.1, from coordinate 85,427 downwards.
TACTGCTGTCATTTTAGGGATTGATTGAGGGTATAAATATAGCGATACTGATGCAAAAAGGATGGAGGAGTAGTACTACCGTGGCGTCTATGCGTTGAGGCTATCGTTACTTAGGCAATTGGTATCATCTGCATGTACACATTCGCCTAACTTTGCGTGCATAGGCAGCGATATGAAAAGATCAGCATTTATAAAAGCATTGGCTGCTTTGCCATTTATGACCACAGCAATGAAAGCAAGTGCATTGGAGCAGTTAGCATCGTCTTTTGCCCCTACAGCGCAGATGCCCGTATTATTTTTGGGACATGGCAGCCCTATGAATGCAATAGAGAGCAACGAATTTGTGCGAGAATGGCAGGAAGTGGGAAAAACACTGCCGAAACCTAATGCCATACTTTGCGTTTCTGCACACTGGGAGACCAACGGAACCTTTGTAACCGCAATGGCACGCCCCAGGACCATTCATGACTTTGGAGGATTTCCCAAACAGCTGTTCGATGTGGAATACCCTGCACCTGGCAGCCCGGCGCTGGCTGCTGAAACAAAAAGAATTGTTAGCGCCACCTCAGTAGGGCTTGATGAAAGCTGGGGGCTTGACCATGGTGCATGGAGCGTAATAAAACATTTGTATCCTAATGCAGATGTGCCGGTACTGCAACTGAGCCTTGACTACAATAAGCCTGCATCATACCACTACTCATTAGCCAAAGAGCTGGCTGCCCTGAGGAAGAAAGGAGTGCTAATAATAGGTAGTGGTAATATGGTGCACAACCTGGGCATTATAGCCTGGGATAAAATAAATGAACCGCAGTACGGCTATGACTGGGCCATACAAGCCAATGAAAAACTAAAAGGGCTTATTTTAGCTAACGATCATCAACAACTCATTAAATACACAACCCTGGGTAGGGAGGTAGCCCTGGCAGCACCCAGTCCAGATCATTTTCTCCCTCTATTATACTCATTGGCACTCAAGGAGGCGAATGAGACCGTTTCGCTATTTAATGATAAACTTGTTATGGGATCTATCTCTATGCTATCGTTTAAAATTTCTTAATAGATGTTATCTATAACGAATAGTCATTTTGTTTTATGTTTTTGAGCTAACATTTCCACAGGAAACCATAATAAAACGTTGCATATTTATTTAAGTATATAAGTGGGTTAGTGGCATAATATTTTAATCACTCTTAGCAGGCAAGGGTCAGCATACCTTAAGTGTGACGTGCCATGAGGCGTAAAATATTGGTGAGCAGCAAAAACTACACAAAATGCAACTTCAACAAACACAAACAGGACACGTTACTGAAGTGCTAAATGATCTGGTAAAGATCAATAGCGACAGAATAATACGTTATCAGAAAGCTTTAGATAAGTCAAATCTTGATTCGGACCTGCAATGTGTTTTCCAAAAAATAATATCGGAAAGCAAAAAACATAAAGACCAATTATTAAAGAAAATGGACGAACTGGGTATAACTCCCCAGGATGTATTTGCTATATCAGGCCAAATACACAGAGCCTGGATGGACCTTTGTGTAGTATTTACAGGCAGTACCCGGAAAGGTATTATGGCATCTTGCCTGTATAATGAGGATATTATCCGCCATGCTTATAATGCTGCGCTGAGTACAGATCTAAATCTCTTCGAAGATATTCGTGATCTTATAGAAAGGCAATTGAAAACAATAAATAACATATCTGAAGATATTAAAAATTGCCGTGACGAATATTACCTGGCTAATACTACCATGAAAAGCTTCCAGTACAACCCAATGGTTTTTTCGTAAGGGCTTAATTGAATTTATAGAAATGGGGAAATTCTACAAAATTGTGGATTTCCCCATTTTGTTATTTGTGCTTGCTGGAGTGCATTGTTTTAAATAGCGTTTATCTATTAGATAAAACAATAGTGTTTCCCTGTCATATATAAATCACCCTATTCACCTATAGCGTTTGCGTATATAATGTATATAAAATTTATCAATAAGTTTTGGGATTTGTTTGTAATTATTGGTTAATGTTGGATGTTTTTAAAAGATAGTAGGATTACTGTTAAGCAATCGTATAATGTTTCCACAGTTCTAAGGCTTTATAAAGTACACTTGGGTGACAAGCCAATGAATTTTATATAAGGCTGTTCCATTATCTTTGGAATCCTTTACAAAATGTTCTCTAACAAACAGAAAATGATAAAAAAAATTGTTTCGTTGCTGTGTGTGACTGTATTGATGATCTCTGGTAACAGCTTCGCCCAAAAAACATGTAATACTGATGAAGTCTATAACAAGCTTAAAGCAGAGCATCCCGAGATAGCTATCTATGAGCAGCAGTTGGAGCATATGATAAATGACAAGATGGCCAACGATCTTGCAAAAACAACAGGTATCCCAGATACTATCACTTACGATATACCTATAGTAGTGCATGTGATACATAACTATGGGCCTGAAAACCTTACCGACAATGATATATACAACGCAGTAGCTAACTGGGCCACTGTTTATACTGGTACTAACTATGCTGATACAGCAGGTGTTATACAGCCATTTAAAAAGTATATTGGCAACCCCCGTATGCGCCTGCACCTTGCAACGATAGACCCTAATGGCAACCTTACAAAAGGGATAGTACGACATAGGTCTTACCTCACTTACAATGGCGGTGATAATGCGAAGCTGGATGACTGGCCACAAAATAACTATATAAACTTATGGTTCGTGAACGTATTCAATGGTGCGTATGCAAATGCTGCCGCTTATGCTTACTATCCATCAAGTGGGGCGCAATTGCCTTATTATGACGGGGTAATAGGATTGTATACTTACCTGAACTACGATAAGGCGATACCCCATGAGATAGGCCACGTATTAGACCTGGAGCATCCCTGGGGCAATACCAATCAACCTGGCGTAGCTTGCGGCGATGATGGAGTAGACGACACCCCGCCAACAATGGGGCATAACCCGGTGGGTTGTGTAGCATCAGCATTATACGATGTTACGTGTACTGGCTCTAACAATATCAAAACATATTTTGATTATCGTGGTCTTTATGATTCTGTAGTACATTATCCTGATACTGTGAACTCACAGAACATTATGGATTACACCTACTGCCAGATGATGTTCACCAACCTACAGGTGGTGCGCATGCGTGCTGCACTCACCAGTACAGTTGCCGGCAGAAACAACTTGTGGTCGCCAGCAAACCTGGCTGCTACCGGTGCATTAGCGCATATGCCAGACCTGGCCCCTATTGCCGATTTTTCCGTTGAAAAAGGTGTAAGTCTTATAGGCAGCACCTCCGAACCATCTTATTTCCTTCAAATGGGAAGTAATACACACTTCAACTTTAAAAACCAGAGTTGGAATGATACAGTATCCAGTGTGCAGTGGACATTATCAAATGGCGCTTCCATACCTACTTCTACAAGTATGATCAATTTGGCCGAAACCTTTACCCAGCCAGGTTGGGTAACACTGTCTTTAACAGCGACGTCTAACGCAGGTTCTAATACCATTACCAATACCAACGCTGTGTATGTAGCTGATTCTGCGGCAAAGAGCGCATACAATTATAAACAGAACTTTACGGATAGTGCATCATCTTCAAACTGGCCTACATTCAATTATTATAATAACCAGTTCAAGTGGGGATTGTACAATGGTGCTGGTTATAATGACAATTCATGCATGCAATTCCGTTCTTTTGGATAACAGGACCAATTTGCAGAAGAAAACAGGAAGCCCTAATGGTGACTATGACGACATGTTCACCCCAGCATTTGATCTCACATCGGTGAGTGGTAATGAGTTCCTTAATTTTTATACATCAGGCTCTACTGTAAGCGGTGGCCAGTCACCAACTTATGATACCCCTTGATATTTATGTTAGCTTGTCAGGAGGATTTACCTGGCTTAAGATGGCATCTATAAATGGCGCTTCTTTGGCTAATAATGCGGCACAAAGTGCTGAGTTTGTACCTACTAATGCTGCACAATGGATACCACAGAGTATAGCTATACCTACAAGATATCAAAGTGCTAAAACATTCTTTAGATTCCGTTACAGAAGTGGCGACCATGGTAACAATATGTACATGGACGACTTCTATATAAGTAACTTCCCTACTGAAGTAAGTGAGGTGAGGAATACTCCTAATGCCGTAAAAATATATCCTAATCCATCTAATGACGGTTGTTATGTAAGTTGTGTAGCAGGAGCTGATGGTGCAGTGAAATTTCAGGTGAGCGATGTAACTGGAAGAATAATATTTGCAAAGGACGAATTATATAACAGTAATACCCTTGTAACACAGCATTTTGATAAAAACGTTTTTCCTACCGCTGGTATTTATTTGATCTCAGTTGTGGCGAACGGACAGCGGACGACACAAAAAATAATTGTGAATTAACCTGGGGTTCACTGAAAGAAAATACGTCTATTTACGAGAAGGCAAATTTTTGATAAAAAATTAACGTTTTTTTTCTAATTTTGGAGCCATCAGCAGTATAAAATATTTATAAATCTTTAATGAAATGATAAAAAAATTAATACTTCTTTCTGCTATATTGGTTAGCTTTTCTATGGCAGTGAAGGCTCAGTTTTGCGGCACTGATGCAGCTACGCGTCAGTTTTTATTAGAGCATCCCGAATTGACGAACAAGCTAAAAGCAAATGAGGCAGCAATGAATGCCCAGATAGCTGCTTTTATGAAAGATGCGCAAAATGATGCTAAGCTGAATAAATTAGCTAAGATCACAGGTGCTGGCGATACGATAGGAAAAGATACCTTCATCATTCCAGTAGTAGTGCATGTGATACATGACTATAGCACAGTGAGTGGCTTTCAAACAGATGTACCTGATAACCTTGTATATACAATGATAGCAAATCTTAATTTGTATTATAATGAGCGTAATCCAGGCCTTTCAGGTGTGATACCGACATTTAGACCATATATTGGCGATATGCGTATTGCTTTTCGTCTGGCTACTAAAGATCCTGCCGGGATGCCTACAAAAGGTGTTACGCATCGTGTATCTTACCTTACTAATGGTGGCGATAACTATGCTAAGTTCGATCTTTGGGATCCTTCTTCTTATCTAAATATTTGGACCGAGAAAGTTATTGGACTAGGAGCAGACATTCCTGGTTCTGTAGTTGCGGCATACTCTCAATTACCAGACGTTGGCGCAACAGATCCTTTTATTGATGGTCTTATTACTGCAGTACCTTACGTTGCTGATGGTGCCGAGGCATTTGTTGTTTCTCATGAAGTAGGTCATTATCTTGGTTTGCCACACCCATTTGGTAATAATAACTCTGGTTGTGCATCTGCTGGTTGTGGTGATGATGGTGTAGATGATACCCCACCAACCACGGGTGAGTTTTGCGTTTCGTGTGCTGTAGGTCTGTATGATACTATGTGTGCTACAGGATATTTCAAGCTTTATCCGGTAGATAGTATTGCATATGTAAGGGTCGGTAATCACGATTCTGCTTACTTTACAGGTGTAATAAGGGATTCTCTTTGGAACTATCCAGATACTGCGAACACACAGAACATCATGACCTATTCACAATGCGATCCTGAACTCATGTTCACAAAAGGACAGGTTGCGAGGGTATGGGGCGTACTGCGCGCAACCCTTGCAAGCAGAGACAGTCTTTCATCTTTATTGAATATTGCTAATACCGGTGCATTAGCTGGTCTTCCTCCGCTGCCACCGATAGCTGATTTTCTAATTGGCGGTATTCCTGCTGCCGGCGTTAGTAAACAATTCGTTTGCCCAACTACCCCTGTAACCTTTACAAACTTCAGCTGGAACGATACTGTTGCAAGCTGTGCGTGGGTATTGCCATCTTATGCATCTACACGAACATCTACAAGCACTACCAGCTTTACATCCACATTTTCACAACCTGGTTGGGTCACTGTATCTTTAACAGCTACGGGTGTTCATAACCATGGTTCTTCTACACGTGTTGACAGTACTTCATTATACGTTGCTGACGTTGCCAACCCTGTTGATCCTGTTGGCTACTTCCAGGAATTTGACCCGGCAACGAGCAAGGACTTAGGCAAATACCCCATGTTCAACTATTATAATAATGAATTTAAATGGATCATAAATACCAGTACTGGTTATTATGATAATTCATGCCTGCAGTATACAGGTTTTGATGGCCGTACATTCCCGGCTAATAGTGTAGGTTTACCTAAAGGAGATGTAGATGACATATATACACCTGGTTTTGACCTGACAAAATTGAATGGCGGACCGGCTTCACCAAGTCTTAACTTCATGTATTCTGCAACAAGCCTTACCTCGATACCGGCAGATATAAATGATACGCTTGAGATAGATTATAATTTTGGTTGTTCACAAACATGGTTTCCACTGGCAATTCTTACGAAAGGAAGTCTTATCAATTATGGGTCATCAAGTATTGCTTTCCGCCCCATCGGGATGGGAGCCTGGAGCTTGAAGAGCATACCAATACCTGCGGCAGCCGTACAATCTGGGAATACATTTTTCCGTTTCCGTTACAAACCAGGTGTTAATTTCGGCTATTATACTCACACGGCAGGTGGTATCTCTACAGGTAACAACTTCTTTATGGATCGTCTGAACTTTAGTAATGATGCTTTAGGGTTGAATACTTTGATGCCTGACGATAAGTCGATAGTAGTGGCTCCTAATCCTACGAACAGTGATGCATTCGTACTGATAGGTTCAAAAGACAACGTGAATGCACAAGTGCAGGTTACAGATGTATCTGGTAGGGTGTTGTACAACATTGCACAACAAACCACAGGTAACATTACCCGCATAGCTATACCTAAATCTGCGATCCCTGTATCAGGTATATACCTTGTACACGTAATTGCTGGTGATAAAGTACAAACCGAAAAACTGGTAGTTTATTAATAGCTGATATTTTGATAAAGTGGATGGCTGTCTTGAAAAAGACAGCCATTTTTTTGTGATTATTGTATCAGCAATATAGTGTCAAGTGCCTGGGTAATATGGAAGGTATTTAAGCGAACGTACCTTGTATATGAACTGAGGGATGTGAAAGTGATAGGTATTGTATCTTTATTGATAGCATTCTGGCAACATACTGTATCGGTATGTTGAGTGCCTAAACTTTATTTGTTCTTTTTTTAATGTTCTTGCAGGGTTTAGTGTGTTTTTATACGTCTATAATTGCAATGCGTTTTGGTCAATATTTTAATCGAAAGCTTTGCTAAAGACAGATTTTTTTTCGTGTATGCATTTATTCTAATTGTTGGTGCGTATGCAACAGCTGTATGAAATACCTATAAATTTTACATATGAATAAAAAATTACTATTCCTTATTGTCGCCATTATTTGCTATTCCGTGAGTTCGTATGCGCAATTTTGCCGCACAGATGATGCTGCACAACAACTACTATTACAACATCCTGAACTTGCCAGCAAAATAGTAGTGAATGAACGATCAATGAATGAGCAAGTGGCCCGCATTATAAAAAATGGAAGACAGACTGCTTTATCCAAGACCACTTCAACATACGGTATAGATACCTTTACCATTCCTGTTGTAGTGCATATAGTACACGATTATAGCACTATAAGTGGTTTTCAATCAGATGTAACCGATAGCCTTGTGTATAAAATGGTGGCCAATTTAAACATGTATTATAATGCCGCCAATACAAATTTGGTAAATGTAATAGCGCCATTTAAAAAATATATTGGCAATATGCATATCGCGTTCAGGCTTGCTACTAAGGATCCTACAGGCGCTGCTACGAAAGGGATCACGCATCGGGTATCTTACCTTACAGCTGGTGGAGATGATTATGCTAAGTTCGATCTTTGGGATCCATCATCTTATTTAAATATATGGACCGAGAAATTGATGGGAATATTCGCCGGTAATTTGGGTGACATATCTGCATATTCGCAATTGCCGAGTGTAGGTGGCGCTGATACTTTAATTGACGGCGTCACCATGACCGTGCCTTATATAGCTGACAGTGTCTTATCATTTATCGCCGCACATGAAGTCGGACATTACCTGGGTTTGCTTCACCCTTTTGGTAACGGTAGTGGATGCGTATATTCCGGTTGTGGCGACGATGGTGTGGATGATACTCCGCCAACTACCGGTGAATTTTGTGTATCCTGTGCATACGGGTTATATGATACTATGTGTGCTACAGGCTATTTTAAACTTTATCCTGTGGACAGCATTAGTACGGTCACTCATCATTTTACAGGCATCATGCGCGATTCTTTGGTCGATTATCCCGACACTGCCAATACACAGAATATAATGACCTTTTCCCAGTGCGATCCTGAATTGATGTTTACCATTGGACAAACCGCAAGGGTGCACGCTGTGCTAAATGCAACAGTAGCGAACAGGAACAACCTTTGGCAGCTACCCAATATAGCCCGCACAGGTGCATGGGATGCTTTGCCTGCGATGCCACCTAATGCAGACTTTTTGATAGGAACTCCGATCTACGCGAACAGCATGGTCACCCGAAACTTTGTATGCCCCAATACGCCAGTACAGTTCACCAACTTTAGCTGGAACGACACTATTGCAAGTTGCTCGTGGGTATTGCCCTCTTATGCATCCACTTCTGCTTCCAGCAGTACTACAAGCTTTACTTCAACATTCTCACAACCTGGTTGGGTAACTGTATCATTAACGGCTACCGGTATTCACAATCATGGCTCTACTACACGTATCGATAGTACCTCACTGTATATCGCAGATATCAATAACCCCACTGATCCTGTTGGCTATTATCAAGAGTTTGATCCCCAGGCAAGTAGTGACCTGAATAAATATCCTTTGTTCAACTATTATAAAAATGGTTTTAAATGGAAAGTAAATGACAGTGTTGGCTATTTTGACAATTCATCTTTGCAGTATGTTGGGTTTGATAGTCGCGTATTTCCTGAGACAAGCGTTGGGTTACCTAAAGGTGATGTTGACGATATGTACACTCCGGTATTTGACCTTACCAAACTGAACGGAGGCACGATGCCACCCAGTCTTAACTTTATGTATTCAGCAGCGACCCTCTCATCAGTTCCTTCAGATATGAACGATACGCTGGAAATTGATTACAATGTAGGTTGTTCGACGGTATGGATAAAGATGGCGACGCTGGCCAAAACTTCCCTTATCAATAATGCTTCTTCTGCCACCGCCTTCCGCCCGACCGCTGCGACGCAGTGGAGTTTGAAAAGCATACCGCTTCCTGCCGCCGCCATAACATCGACAACAATTCTTCGCTTCCGGTACAAACCGGGTGTTAACTACGGTTACTACACCAATACTACAGGCGGTTATTCAACCGGTAATAACTTCTACATGGATCGTTTGAATTTTAGTAATGACTTGGGATTGAATACACTATTGCCAGACGACAAGTCGATAATAGTAGCTCCAAACCCTACGAACAGTGATGCATTCGTACTGATAGGTTCAAAAGACAATGTGAATGCACAAGTGCAGGTTACTGATGTATCTGGCAGGGTGTTGTACAACATTGCACAACAAACCACAGGTAACATTACCCGCATAGCTATACCTAGATCAGCGATCCCTGTATCAGGTATATACCTTGTACACGTAATTGCTGGCGATAAAGTACAAACCGAAAAACTGGTAGTTTATTAATAGCTGATATTTTTGATAAAGTGGATGGCTGTCTTGAAAAAGACAGCCATTTTTTTGTGGTGCTTGATGGTTTGATAAGCATGGGAGATAATAATTTTCCAAAATATTATCCCCTATGGATGGATATAATGATATGGCCGATCCCAATGCACTATTTATTAGAGCGTACGTGTTTGTATAGTGCTTGGGGGAATTCTACCTGTAAAGCAGTATATATGGCCGCTACAAGGCTGCTAATGCCTTGAGACAGCAACTTGCTAAGCTAACAACATTTAAAGGGATATAGCGACCTATGCGGACTACACATATAGCTCAATTGGCGAATAATAAAACAAAAAAATGCCCCACTTGCAAGCGGGGCATTTCATTATCTTAAAAGACATCAACTTATTTTTTGAATTGCGATATCATTTCTTCTGCAAGCTGCACCATTTTGGCGATACCTTCTTCCGGTAATGCGCCTTTCTTAAAGTCGGCAAGTACGCCTGGCAGTTTTGCTTCCATAGCCATAAGGAATGCTTCTTCGAATGCTTTTACATTCTTCACCGGTAGTTCGCGCAGGTGGTTATTAGTACCCAGGTATATCATGGCTACTTGTTTTTCCACGCTGTATGGTGCGAACTGGCCTTGTTTCAGGATCTCCACGTTGCGGCTACCTTTATCCAAGATCAGTTTAGTAGAGGCATCAAGGTCACCACCAAATTTAGAGAAGGCTTCCAGCTCACGGTACTGGGCCTGATCCAGTTTAAGTGTACCAGATACTTTCTTCATTGATTTGATCTGTGCGTTACCACCCACACGGCTTACAGAGATACCCACGTTAATGGCCGGGCGTATACCTGCAAGGAACAGGTTAGACTCCAGGAATATCTGTCCGTCGGTGATTGAGATAACGTTAGTTGGGATGTATGCAGATACGTCACCAGCCTGAGTTTCGATGATAGGAAGGGCAGTTAATGAACCACCGCCTTTCACCAGGTGACGAATACTTTCCGGAAGGTCATTCATTTTGCTGGCAACCTCGTCATTAGCAATAACTTTAGCGGCGCGCTCCAGCAAACGGCTGTGCAGGTAGAACACGTCACCTGGGTAGGCTTCACGTCCTGGTGGGCGGCGCAGCAGCAGGGAAACCTCGCGGTATGCTACAGCTTGTTTAGAAAGATCATCATAAACGATCAATGCAGGACGGCCAGTATCGCGATAGAACTCACCTATGGCAGCGCCAGCAAATGGTGCATAGAACTGCTGAGGAGCTGGATCTGCTGCAGATGCAGCTACGATGACCGTATAAGCCATAGCGCCTTTATCTTCCAGTGTTTTCATAACACCAGCGATAGTAGATGCCTTTTGGCCTATTGCTACATATATACAGAATACAGGCTTACCTGCATCGTAAAATTCTTTCTGATTGATAATGGTATCGATACAGATAGCCGTTTTACCGGTTTGGCGATCGCCAATAACCAGTTCACGCTGTCCGCGGCCAATAGGGATCATCGCATCGATAGCCTTGATACCTGTCTGCAATGGTTCTTTAACCGGCTCACGAAATATAACCCCAGGTGCTTTACGCTCCAGTGGCATCTCGTACAGTTCGCCTTTCAGCGGACCTTTACCATCTATAGGTTCGCCCAATGTATTGATAACACGGCCTACCATGCCTTCGCCTACTTTTATAGAAGCTATCTGGCCGGTACGGGTCACTTTAGCGCCTTCTTTGATGTCGCCGCTTTCACCCATCAACACCACACCTACGTTATCTTCTTCCAGGTTCAGCGCTATAGCTTTTACACCATTTTCAAAGGCTACCAGTTCGCCTGAGCGTACGCCGTTAAGGCCATACACACGGGCTATACCATCGCCTATCTGCAATACGGTACCTACTTCTTCCAGGTTAGCTGCGCCGTCAAAACTGCTTAGCTGCTGGCGTAATATCGCCGATATTTCATCCGGTTTAATGTCAACCATGATCTGTTTTTTATATTAATTAATTCAAACGTTTTTAACTATCAACTGCAACCAGGATACCCTGGTATTAATTTAACTTACTGACGTAACTATCGTCCATGAACTGTGCCTTCAGATCTTTAAGATCGCGGCTTACACTGGCATCGTATAGTTTATCATCCATTTCCAATACAAAACCGCCAATGATATCTGGATCTACCTCAGTCTGCAATTCTACACTTGTGTTAGTAGCCAGGCTACCGGTAATGCGTTTTAGTATAGCTTGCTTCACATTGTCCTGTACCGGGTGGGCGGTGGTCAGCTTTACGGTCTTAATGTTCTTTAATTCGCGATACTGCTCTATAAAGGACTGCGCTATCTCAGCAAGTACTCCTTCACGACCTTTATTTACCAGCAGTAGAGCGAAAGCATTTGTAAGAGTGCCAATGCGGCTGCCCAGTATTGCTTTTAATATTTCAGCCTTTTTATCTGCATTGATAATAGGGCTGCGTAGCATGTTCACAAAATCCCTGTTTTCTGTGCATATAGCATCCAGCAGTTGCATATCCTTCAAGGTCACTTCCAGGCTATTTTGTTCCATAGCGAGGTCGAGTAATGATTTTGCGTAACGTGCGGCGAGGCGGGGATTCAACATTATAATATAATTTTACTATCCTATACTTTTATCAGGGCAAGGTTGCCTGAATGTCTTAGTTGAGTTTGATATCTTCTGCAAGCATATCGATATAGCTATTTTGCGCTTCGGCAGTTGCCAATTGTTTGCGCAGTATCTTTTCGGCCAGTTCTACAGCCATGTTGCCTATCTCATTTTTTACTTCGGTAAGGGCAGCCATTTTTTGCTGTTGTATCTGTGCTTGTGCATCTGCAAATATCTTATTTGCTTCTACTTTGGCCTGGTTCTTAGCCTCGTTCACAATGTTGTCTTTCATTTGCTTGGCTTCGTTGAGCATAGTGGTACGCTCTTCACGTGCCTGTGCCATCATGTTCTCGTTCTCAGACTGCAATTTGCTCATTTCTTTTTTCAGGCGGTCGGCTGTAGCTATAGAGTCGGCAATGCCGGTCTCACGCTCGCCCAAAGCCTTTAATATAGGCTTCCAGGCAAATTTGGCCAGGATAAAGAATACGCAAAGGAAAGCGATGAGGGTCCAAAAGAACAATCCAAACTCCGGGGTCAGCAGATCCATATTATACTGTTATTTATTGTATTAAAACTTTTATCAAAATTATATTAAGATCTTCCATTTACAAAATGTAAAAAAACTGCATCCGCTGCCCTCTGCTTTGGATGCAGTAATTTTTTCGTGCCTGATTACAGTACGATAGCCAGCAGGCCCGCGATAACGCCAAACAGTGCGACACCCTCTACGAAGGCAGCAGTAAGGATCATGTTAGCACGGATGTCACCTGACGCTTCTGGTTGGCGAGCGATAGACTCTACCGCGCCTTTACCGATCTGGCCAATACCAACACCAGCACCCAGTGCTGCGATACCAGCGCCTATTGCACCGCCAGCCTGAGCTAAACCGGTCTTAGCGGGAGCTACCGTAGCAGCCTGTAACAGAATTGTGTTTAACAACGACATGTGTATATGGATTTTGATTAAAAAACTAAGCTATTATTTCGTCTTTGGTCACATTGTACTCCTGGCCATTCTCATGGTGATTGTGTACATCTTCTATTGCCTGCCCTATAAATACTGCTGTAAGGTTGGCAAATATGAAGGCTTGTATAGCTGCAACAAGCAACTCAAGAAAGAACATGAATATGGCGAATACCAATGATACGGGGACGAAACCAATACCAGCAACTTTGCTAAGGAAGCCAAAGATGAATATCATAGAGATAACGCTCAGTATCACAATGTGGCCCGCAAGCATGTTAGCGAAAAGACGTATGGTAAGTGCTACTGGTTTAATGAACAGCGAAATGATCTCGATAGGTACCAACAAGAACTTGATACCCAATGGTACGCCCGGAGGGTTTAGCAGGTGACCCCAGAAATGTTTGTTAGCATTAAATATCATTACTATGAAGGCTACTACAGCCAGGCAAAGTGTTACTGCTATATTGCCAGTAAAGTTAGCGCCACCCGGCAAAAGCCCCAGCATATTGTTGATCCATATAAAGAAGAATATGGTAAGCAGCAGGGGCATATATTTTTTGTAGGTATGGCCCAGGTTAGGTTTAGCTACTTCATCGCGCATAAAAACGATAACGGTCTCCATAGCATTCTGCATGCCCGATGGTGCTGTAAGGCTACCTTTTGTTTTGTATTTTTTAGCAACGCTCATCATTAGCCACAATAACAAAACCACAGAGATAAGCATAGAAAGTATATTCTTGGTAATAGATATATCGTAGATCTTAGAACCGTCATCAGCTATCAGCTTTTCCTTCATGTTCTTTTCCAGGTGGTAAGTACCATTGGTAGCTGTATAAGAACCGCTTTTTTTCGTTTTGCCATCTGGCATCTTTTCCCATTCTTCGAAATGGCTTGACGAAAAAACATCGAGGCCAGCACCAGATCTGTATACTATTATTGGTAATGGCATAGCAACAGCCTTGCCATTCAGATCGAACAGATGCCATTCGTGCGAATCGGCAATGTGACCAAAAATAACTTCAGTGGCATTGAAACCTTCCTTAGCTTGTTTTGCACCCGGCAAAGCTTCTTCTTGTGCAAAAGCAGTGCGGCCCGCCAATAGCGTTAAAACCAATAATAGCAAAGAAAACGAGCGCTTAAACATCATAAAAACCCCTCAAATTTTGCGCAAATATACTGGTTTTCTATTCAAAAAAAAGACGATTACACTTTTTGTGTAAATGATAGTGGAACAATAGTATATGTATTTGGTATTTCATTTATTTAAGTTATTGACTTTTAACATGATATACGTATCGTTGAAAATCAGGCGGAATCAATGAACTGGTAAACAACTAATACTGCATTACTGGATGCAGACGGTAGGCTGCTAATACACATGTAGCGCATAAGGTATCACTTTATTTTCTTTTACCTCACCCGTACCCGCATCTATTACCACCATATCATCAGTTGTGTAGTTGTAGCCGCTGGTACTTTTTTCATTCCATATAGTGCGCAGCACTATCCATGTATAAGATACATCTTTACCCTTCAGGATAACTTCTGCCAATATATTGGATGTTCTTACCTGCCTGGTAAGATAAGCATATGGCGTAGCAACGCTTGTGTGCAGGTGTTGCCGCAGCGCTATTTCTATGGCTTTCTTTTTAGTAATGAAGTGGCAGCTATCGTGCTGGGTAACAAAATCGGGAATAGAACTTACATCAATATCATGTGTAAGTGCAAGCGCTGTATCGAGCGCTACAATGATGTCGCATGTTATGGTATCCATACATGTACACTTTGGGTAGGGCATTGCAAAGTGGTAACTAACTACAGCGCTAACCAAGTGCTGGTAGGTATGCCGCCTATTCAGTCTTTTGAATAGTTCTTTTGTCTTTTTATGGTAGCTATAGTAGCTACCGGCATCATTGATATTGCAATATTGAAAGAGATCCCGGCCAATAGTACTGCTGAGCAGGCTGTCGGTTTTTTCTTTGATCTGCATATACCGGTAAGCTTGCCCCTGAGCAGCGAAACAGCTAAATAACAGCAGCATACATAAAACTATATTTCTCATACATTTTTGAAATTAATAAAAAATATTTCATCATGTATATGTGCGTAAGTAAATAAAACCTATGAATTGGAAACAGATCTTTTGGTCTATTTAAATTTTGTGACCGCACACCCTCGCCGATCGTAACAGGCACGGTTTTATTTGTCCGTTTAGTTAAACCAAAATCAAGCACAATGAACACACTCAGAATCTTCGCACTGGCAATTGTAGTATCTATAACATTTGGTACGCTCACCGCCTGCCATACATCGAAAAAAATAAGCAACCGCAGGTATATGCATACACTGCACCGGGAACTGAAAAGGGACCTGAAAGATGCTGAAGTATATAAAAAAGGTGATACCGTACGCGTTGTGTATCCCGAGCTTGCTATGTTCGATTTTGGGAAAGATGACATAAAAAAACAAGCACTGCCTTCTTTCCAGAAATTTGCGAATATACTTAGGGATTATTGCCTGGTACATGCTGTCATCAATGGATACACTGATAATGTAGGCACCGATGATGTGAACATATCTTTATCGAAAAGGAGGGCTGAGAATGCCAAGACCCTGCTGGAGACCGATGGCGTAGGGAACACAAGGATGACCACCAATGGTATGGGGGCCACTAACCCAGTGATGACCAACGCTACCAACGAAGGGCGTCAGGCAAATCGCCGTGTAGAATTTGTTCTGTATGAAGGCAAGTAGCGCTGGTATATCATTGGTATATTTTACGATCATTCACAAGTTATTACCATTCACAAAATCCACATACTATGAAATGTAAATTGCAATTATTCATCTTGTTGTTCTTCATTGCAGTTCATACAAGTAATGCACAACCTATTATTAACCGCGAAAGTACCCCGGAAAGTTTTGGTAACACACTGAACCTGGGTGTAGGGCCTGGCTACTTTAGCTATATAGGCGTGCCAGCCCCATTCTTCTTCGCAAACTACGAGATAGATGTGCTGCGTAATTTTACATTAGCGCCATTTATCGGTTTTACTACATACCGTAGCGATGCTTACTATTATCATGGTAATGACTATTATTACCGCGAAACTGTTGTTCCTATTGGGGTAAAAGGCACCTATTATTTCAATGAATTACTGGGAACGCCCCGCAAGTGGGACTTTTATGCAGCCGCATCTGCCGGTATAGCTATCAGCAATGTAACGTGGGATAATGGTTACGATGGAGATAAGGGTGTAGCTCGCCAGGCAAGCCCTTTATATCTTGATCTGCATATAGGTTCAGAATATCATCTTACACACAAGGTGGGTCTGTTTTTAGACCTGTCTACGGGTGTTTCCACATTTGGTGTGGCATTTCACCGCTTTTGATACTATCTGAACCTCGGTTCCTCATACCTTACATTCCGCTTATGAATGCGGTAGGTAAATGAAGCCATTACTGATGCATAGCCGGGATGTATGTTCCGGCCTGCATCATTTGTTTGCGACAGGTTAGTAGCCATATAGCTATAGCTTTCTATAAAGCAAAGACGGAAATGCGGCGACAATATGATATTCTGTAGGAACTGTGCTGTAGCGCAAAAAACTAACTGATCTATGTGCTCTGTAGTATTGGTACTGTCTGCAGAGAGCAGGGCGCCATTTGCAGCTACCGAATAATTCTTTACGTATTCCTTTCCACCAGTATTAAGTCCTATCGCAGGACTCAAATTGATCTGCAGTACGTCTCTTGGATCTAATATAAAACTAAGGGTAGGGGCCAGAAATATATAGTTACTGTTGTGCACCAGGTCGGTACCGCTGTATCCCAGGTTATTGCTTTGACCATTGTGCATAGTGAATGAATAGTTCTGGGTATACACCGATGCCCCGATCCCTATAGAGTATCCGGCATATATCATAATGCTGCCCCCATACATAGCGGTAATATCAGCAGAGCCACTTTTGGGGTCGTCAGCGGCCTTAGCAGGTTGGCTAAAAATGGGCAAACCAGCACCGCCCAGCACGCCAAACACTACCTGCCCCTGCGCGGGCCTGCCACAAAACAAAAGAAAAGAAAAAAGAAAGTATTTTTTAATAGCCATACCGTGTAACTATTTGGTAAAATGGAGTTGACGACGAAAGTATTCGATATTTAGTGATCAATATGCGTTTGTAGAATTAAATAACAATAAGAAAACTATATTGTTTAGCCGATGTTTTATTGATGAAGCGTCTATTGATTACTTTTAGATGTTGTTTCAAAATATACTTTATGCATATACGCATCGCGAACGCGGAGGATCTGAAAACCATAGTTGATATATACAACCAGGCTGTAGATATGTCTTTTACTACTGCAGATACAGAGCATTGGGTAGCGGCCGATAAACAAGAATGGTATGTTATGCATACTGCTAATGACTATCCGCTATATGTAGCTGAGATAGATGGGATAATAGCGGGTTGGCTTTCCGTAAGCCCCTATAGGCCTGGCCGAAAAGCGCTGATATATACCAAGGAGCTGAGCTACTACGTGGACCAGGCATACAGGCGACAGGGTGTGGGCACTCAACTGATGGCATATGCTATGAGCCAGGCAAAGCAACTGCAAGTGAGAACTTATTTTGCCATATTGCTTGATACTAACGCAGCCAGCATTCAACTTTTAACAAAATTTGGATTCAGCCAATGGGGGCATCTGCCTGGTGTAGCCATTTTTGATGGAAAGGCTTGCGGGCATTTATATTACGGCCTGTCATTGCCGGCGTAGTAGAAAAAATTGCGGTGCTTGGTGCTTTATAGCTCCCATATAGAAGCCTCTTGCCGATGAAATGGTTTGTATACCTTTGCAAGCACAATGATGCAACTGTTTTTTAATATCTCACTGGCATATCGTGCTATTAGGACCAACCGCTTACGGTCGGCGCTTACTATAGCCATTATAGGCCTGGGCATCATGGCATTGGTGGGCATACTCACAGCAATAGAGGTAATGAAATCTGCTGTGTATTCCAACTTCAGCAGTATGGGCGCCAACAGCTTCCAGATCAGCAGCGATATAATAAAGAAAAAGAAGCACAAAGGTGGCTTCAGTATGCTTGTTACAGACGGGAAGGATATTACTTACGAAGAAGCAAAAGCATTTAAAAAACGATTCAGCTTTCCCTCAAAAGTGGGCATATCTGTTACCGGTACTACAATAGGTACTGCCCACTATGGGTCTGAAAAAACAAACCCAAATGTAAGATTACTGGGTATAGATGACCAATACCTTACTATTGCTGATACGAAGATAGCCCAAGGCCGGGATATTACGCCTAACGAGGCACAGGATGTAAGCTATACCTGCATCATAGGCAGTGGGATAGCCAAAAAATTATTTAAGTCGAACTCAGCAAATGCCATAAACAAGGTCATATC
The DNA here is from genome assembly GCA_965276955.1 of Flavipsychrobacter sp. GTDB lineage: Bacteria > Bacteroidota > Bacteroidia > Chitinophagales > Chitinophagaceae > JABDEZ01. The sequence goes on along the minus strand of CBDIBP010000036.1, from coordinate 66,733 downwards.
GGTAGGCGATGTAAAGTACAGGGTAGTAGGTGTTACCGAACCAAAAGGCGGCAGCATGATGATGGATGCTGATAACCTGATACTGATACCATTAGGTACTGCGCGCTCTGTATACGGTGGCAACCAGAGCTATGTGATAAGCGTAAAAGTAAATAGCATAGAAGCTAAAGAACTGGCTAATGAAGAAGCTGTAGGCTTGTTTCGCGTCATTAGAAAATTGTCTTTAAGAACGGCTGACAATTTCAGTATCATGCAAAACGATAGCCTGGCCAATATACTGCTCGATAACATTAAATATATCAGCTGGGCTGCAGTAGTGATAGGTATCATTACCCTGTTGGGCTCTGTAATAGGATTGATGAACATAATGCTCGTATCGGTAGCAGAGCGCACACGGGAGATAGGTGTGAGCAAGGCAATGGGCGCAAGACCGTCAGCCATTAAGAACCAGTTCCTTTCAGAATCTATACTCATAAGCCTGATGGGCGGTGTGATAGGCGTAATATCTGGTATTTGCGTAGGCAACCTGCTGGGCTTTGCTTTTAAGACCGGATTTATAGTGCCCTGGCTATGGATGATGATGGGAGTGACCTTGTGTGCAGTAGTTGGAGTGATATCGGGTATATACCCCGCTATAAAAGCATCTAAACTGGACCCTATAGTGGCGCTCCGGTATGAATAACAACTATATTAAAGAACATCCATAATAGTATTGTCAGGGCAGCAAATAAATAGCGATACAACAGGGCTGGTATACAAGTCTACAGGTAGCTGGTATATAGTACAGGATGCCGAAGGCGTTTTCTGGAATGCCCGCATAAAAGGAAAGATGAAGATCGATGACGACATATCATCGACCAACCCTATAGCCGTAGGCGACCGTGTGGTCTTTGAGGTGGAGAATGAGAAGGAACATGTGTGCACCATAAAAGAGATAGCCCCAAGAAACAACTACATAGTAAGGGTATCGCCACACAACAGGAACCAGAAACATATTGTGGCGGCCAACCTGGATACTGCATTGCTGATCGCCACTATCACATCGCCCCGCACCTCGCATGGGTTCATAGACCGTTTCCTGGTAACGGCAGAGGCATACCATATACCCGCTATAATTGTGGTGAACAAAACCGACCTGCTGAAAGAAAAACATCGGCAGCAATTGCAGCACTGGCAAGATATGTATGGAGGGGCCGGGTATGAGCTATACCCTATAGTGGCTACCGACCCCAGCTATCTTACCGCACTGCAGGCGCGGCTGCAGGGTGGCACTACATTGTTCAGCGGCCATTCTGGTGTAGGTAAAAGCACGCTCATAAACCGGCTGGTACCAGGGCTGGGCCTGAAAACGCAAGACGTATCGGACTGGAGCGGCAAGGGCCAGCACACCACCACGTTCGCAGAAATGTTCGATATCCCGGGCATAGGTAAGATAATAGATACGCCGGGAGTGAAGGAGTTTGGCCTGATAGATATGACCAGGGAAGAACTATCGCATTACTTTCCCGAGATGCGGGCAGTAATGAGCCAGTGCCGCTTCAATAACTGCCTGCATATAAATGAGCCTGGCTGTGCTGTAAAAGAGGCTGTAATGGCAGCTACAATAGCACCTGAGCGATATGATAGCTATTTGTCTATAATGGCTACAATAGAAAAAAAGTGGTAACAACATTTGCAATAAGCAATAGCATGATCATATACAACATAACAATAAAAGCACACCATGCCGTAGCAGAGGAATGGGTAAAGTGGATGAAAGGAACGCACATGCCGGAAGTGCTGCAAACCGGGCTTTTTACAGATAGCAGGCTGTGCAGGCTATTAGGACATGATGAAGAAGATGGCGCTACATTCGTGGTACAGTACTTTTGCGATAGTATGGAAAACTATGATAACTATGTCAGCAGGCACGCGCCAGCTTTAGGAGGTAAGATGATAGAAAAATTTGGAGATAAGGTCATCGCTTTCCGTACGGTAATGGAGGTGATCTAACTTAGTAATACATCTTAGTGGATAGTACATATGAATATGCTGGCCAAAAACAATGGGGTTTTTACCGTTAATAGTTCGGTGATGTACGGTATTTTGAGTGTGAATATGTGGAAAGCGGCAACAGGTAAGGCTTTTAAGTGTAATTTTTTTTAATGAATATTTGCAAGTGTGCTAAAGGTGAGTATATTTGTCTTACCTCAAAAAATTATTTCACACAAAAACAAAAACAAGTCATGAACAAAGCCGAATTAATCGACAAAATGGCCAAAGATTCTGGCATTACTAAAACGCAGGCAAACGAAGCCCTGGACTCCTTTACAAGCGCTGTAGTAGGCACTTTGAAGAAAGGTGACCGTGTAACGCTTGTTGGTTTTGGTACATTCTCTGTATCTGACCGTTCAGCTCGTAATGGCCGCAATCCTCAAACAGGTGAAGTGATCAAGATCAAAGCACGTAAAGTACCTAAGTTTAAAGCTGGTAAAGAATTTTCAACCAAGATAAGCAGCGGTAAAAAATAATTCCTGGCATCTGGAGCAAAAAAGCAGGAACAATGTTCTTGCTTTTTTTTATTTTTGCATTCTAAAAAAAATAATAAACATGGGACGTGGTGATAAGCGCACAAAACGCGGTAAGATATCAATGCACAGTTTTGGTAAGAAAAGGATAGCTCGCCGCACACAAAAGGCGGGTGCTGATAAAGCGCCAAAAGCAGCAGCAAAAGCTTAAAAAATATAGGTGACCCTATTTTGCGAAGCTTCCCGCCATGGCAGGAAGCTTCGTTATTTTTCTGTGCTTACTATTGTAGCACATTTCCGCTATTTTGCAGGGGCAACTGCAGGCCAGTTCTCATATCCATAATATACAGCAATGGCAACCTTCCACACGAAAGATATTACAGGCAAACATTTTTTGGTAACGGGCGGCGCAGGCTTTATAGGCTCGCACATAACAGAATATCTTTTGAAGAACAATGCTGCAAAAGTGCGCGTGCTCGATAACCTGGCCACCGGCTTGCAAAGCAATGTAGACATGTTCTCATCTTATCCTAACTATGAATTTGTGAAGGGGGATATCCGCGACTTTGATACTTGCGTACAGGCATTGCAGGGCATAGACCACGTATCGCACCAGGCAGCGCTGGGCTCTGTGCCCAGGTCTGTAAAAGACCCGGTGACCAGCAATGCTGTGAATGTAAGCGGGTTCCTGAATATGCTTACTGCTGCCAAAGATTCAAGTGTTCAGACGTTCGTGTACGCGTCCTCATCATCTGTATATGGCGATGAGCCTAACCTGCCTAAGAAGGAAAATAAAGTAGGCAACCCTTTGTCGCCCTATGCAGTAACTAAAAAAGTGAACGAGCTGTATGCCGAAGTGTTTGGCAAACTGTACGGTATAAAAGTAATTGGTCTTCGCTACTTTAATGTATTTGGCCCACGCCAAGATCCTAATGGTCCCTATGCTGCGGTGATACCTTTGTTTGTAAGTGGCATCATGAACAACACACCTGTGTATATAAACGGTGATGGTGAGCAGACACGCGATTTCACATTTGTAGATAACGCAGTACAGGCCAACGTACGCGGTATGCTTACCGATAATGATGCCGCATTTGGTGAAGCTTACAATGTGGCAGTGGGCGAGAACTTTTCAGTGAACTTCCTGTACGAGTCGATACGTGACATGTTGCAGATAGAACATAGCGCCACCTACCGCGAAGAGCGCGAGGGCGACATAAGGAACTCACTCGCCGATATTTCTAAAGCGCAACAGCTACTCGGCTACCAACCTACACAGCGCTTCATGGATGGGCTGAAGCAAACGGTTGCATTTTTTAAGGCGAAAGAGCAGCAGAAAGCATTATGATCGCTTATAGCTTCAGGTGTAAAAACAAGCATGTTAATATATCTTGAAGGAGTCCATAATATCCTCTGTTAAATATATTAGAAAGTCTTGATCTGGATGAACATCAATGGTCGTTCGTAATAAATAGACCTTGTCATTTACCACCCAGTAATATTGTTCTATTCTTTGGGGGACCTCTACATTTTTTATTGTGCCGGTGACTATCATTTTTCTAAACTCGCGACCATTCGCTGTATCGGCAACTGACTGAATGATTTTGCCATCAACAATTTGTGATGGGTCTTTTACATTATTTTCCAACACTTGGGTATAATGATCAATTGTAGTACTGGGATCATTTATATTTATTGTAATTAATTCGATTATTGCTTTTTGTTTTCCATCATACGTTTCGTTGTTGAGCAACGTAAATTTGGTGGCATCATTAGTGTTCTCTGTAAAACTCCATGATGACGGGTACCGGATCTCATATGACTGATTAGTAAAGGTTCGCCAATCGCTCATCTTAATGACCTTAAAAGTTTTAAAAGGAGCATCACAAAGTTCTATATCAACATCGGCTCCGTTAAAAACGTCTTTTGATAAGCTTTCGGTAGCCTGTGATGCCAGTTGCATAAATTCCACATTTGATACAAGCTCTGGATTGACGACCATTTTGAAAATGAATCGACCATGTTTTTTGGTGATCTGAAAACTTCTCTTTTTATTAAGGTTGGATACAATTTTTTCTGCTATTATATAGTCCCCTGCCTTTGAAGCTTCTTCCTTTGTAACCCCGTCTTTGTAATATATCTCAAGTTGGTCGTAAGTTATTTTTTGGCCATAAGGATTACAGCTGGTTAATAGTATAATGGCGAAGCACACAAAGATCTTTGATAAGTTTCTCATGTTGGGTTTTTTAGGTTTTGAACCGCTAAATAAATAAAATTCTTGCTCCCGTGCAAGCAGCACAAAGCCCCGCCAGAGCGAGGCTTTACAATTTATAAAAGAGTTATTCTATCTATGCTTCTACCATCATACTGCCTATTATTTCGTTCAGCATATTGAACGTGATGGGCTTGCTGATGAAGCGCTTTACGAACGATACTTTGTTCGACTTCATCTTATCATTAACATCGGTGGATGATGTAATGATATAGATGGCAAAACTGTTCTGCAGGTCGGCAGGTAATTTTTCAAACTCCTGCAAAAATGCGAAGCCATCCATCAGCGGCATATGGATATCCAACAGTAATACTGTTTTATGGTCATTTGCATTTACAGGATGTTTCTTTATATAATCATATGCCTCCTGGGCATGCAAAAATGTATGCACAGCTATAGTACTATCTATATTCTGCAACATGCGCTCAGCAATAAAACAGTTCAGGGAGTTATTGTCTACTATAATAAAGTCTAAGAGCATAACTGTAATTTTTACTTTTTGTTGGGTATTATAATTTTAAAGGTACTGCCTACGTCAATTTTTGAATCAACATATATTTCCCCTCCAAGTTTAAACAATGCATCCTTTACATTATATAGTCCAAGACCAGAGCCATACTCTACGGATGTAGCTCTATATAACGGCTCGAATATATTCTTTATGTAATCTTGTTTTATGCCTATGCCGTTATCTTTTACCGTAATAGTAGCGTTATCGTCAACAACAGAAATTTCAAGATCTACAAATTTATCAGTAATGTCCTTCTTTTGGTATTTGAAGGCATTCGATAACAAATTGTTTACAATAACATTTAACAGGGTTTTATTGGAACTGAACTGCTGTGATTGAACAATAGTACAATTGAAAGTTACAGATTTTCTTTCTTTTTCTGACTGGTATGCTTTGGATAGCTCATCCACCAGTTCTTGAAAAGATATCTCAGTAATGTTGGTAGTTTCGTTCTTAAGCTGGTGGTAGTCGTGTGTATTTTCTACATAATTATCCAGTTGCACCATGGCGAGACCTACCATCTCCAGTATCTCCTTTACACTTTCAGGCACATTATCCAGGTGCTGTGCTATTTCTACAAGGCTTAATACACTCAGAATAGGATCGCGAAGGCCATGTGTCACATTGTAAGCAAATTCGTCCAGCTGCTTATACGCGTTATGCAGCTCTTCATTTTTATGATTGAGCAGCGAACTGGTGAGGTAATGCTTATGCCCATCGTTTATAGCAGCTTTTACTTCATCTACAGACCATGGTTTTTTTATATACTTATAAATATTGCCATGGTTCACGGCGTTTATAAGCGGTTCAATGTCAGGATAGCCGCTTACAAGCATCCTCACCGGCCTTGGAAAGCGAAGCTTTACATCCTCAAGGAAATCGACACCACTATTGCTCGGCATGCGCTGGTCGCAGAGAACTATGCTGATGTCAGGGTTCTGTGCCAGGTAGGTGAGCGCTTCGGCATGCGATGTGGCCAGCAGTATCTTATAATCAAATCTGAAAGTAGATTTGAAACTGCTGAGATTATTTATCTCATCGTCTATGTACAGAATTTTAACGTCCTCCATTTTATATCTCTTTATATGGTTTTAAAATTTTCAGGGCAAGCGGGCATTGTTCTCATGGTATTGACATTTATTTTTTCTTGTGTTGCTCCAAAAGTGTATTGTAGTATCGCGACATATCCCCTACTAACCTGTTGTAAGAAAAATTACCATGGGCAAAGATCTTACCATCTGCGCCAAATTGTGCACGCATTGCTGCATCATTCACCAGTTTCAATAGCGCTTCGGCAAATGCTTCTGCATTGCCAGCCTCTACAAGCCACCCGGTCTTGCCCTCTAATACTACATCTGCTACTCCGCCAATATTGGTGGATACTATAGGCTTCCCTGCAGCCTGCGCCTCTATCAGTGATAGTGGTGTGCCTTCATTGTGAGAGGTCAGGGCCACAATATCCAAAGCCGACAGCACCTCGTCCATATTCAACTGCCACGACAGGCAGGTAGCCGTTGCCAGCCGCTGCTCTTGCGGAAAATAGCTATAATCTATATTATGCTTTCTGAATTCATTTTCCATATCGGCGCGCATATCACCATCGCCTATCACTATGAACTTTACTTTTTTATTGGTCTTGGCCAATAGTTTAGCCGCAGCCTCTACAAATAAGGTATGATTCTTTACAGGCACTATACGGCCTATAATGCCAATAGTAAGGTCGTCATCGGCTATAAAGTACCGTTTGCGGAACGAGTGCCTTTTAGCATCTTGGTCGGTGCGAAATTTATCAAGATCCAGCCCAAGGGGTATAACGTGTATCTTATCCTCAGGGCAAATATTGTATGTATTGGCCAGCTCGTCTTTTTGTATAGGGCTGATGGCTATGATGCCGGTAGATTTTTTTGCCAGGTACCTTTCCAGCATTATAAAGCTTTCTGTTTGCCACTTGCTGAAATAGCTATGGAACACATGGCCGTGAAAGGTATGTACCACTACAGGCACGTTGCAGGCATCGGCGGCCATACGGCCTATGATACCGGCCTTGGCTGCATGGGTATGTACAATATCTGGTTTAAATTTTTCAATGATGGCCTTTACTTCCAGGTATGCTTGTCCGTCATTTACCGGGTGTATGCTGCGTTTCATTTTAGAAACTACCAGCGGGGTAATGTCCAGTTGGTCAGTAAGATAGGTGGCATCCTGCTCATGGTCATCTTTTTCGCCTATCACCAGTATGGTCTCAAATTCGGGGGCCATATACTTGGTCAGATATGTGGCATTGATAGTAGGGCCACCTATGATCAAACGGTTCAGTATACGGAGGACACGCGGCATGAAAGAGTATGAGAATTATTAAAAACTGGATTCAAAAATAGAAAAAACTATAACCTTTCTTATTGATTTTTAGCAATATGCAGACTAATTGATATAGTATTTTTTCCACCAATACTGAAAAACAATGAGCGCCCATATGGTAGCATGGCTATCCTCAGGGTTATTGCTTTGTAATTTAGCTTTTAGTTTTTCAATAGCATCGGTCTCAAATATACCTTGTTCTGCTATAAACTTACTATCTAAAAGGTCATCATTTATTAAGCCCCACAGTTCTTTCCTGAACCATTGCAGCAAAGGTATCTCAAAACCATGCTTGGAGCGGTTATATATTTCGGCCGGTAGCATAGGCCTGAAGGCATCTTGCAGGATCTTCTTTTTCAATTGTCCGTCTATCTTGTATTCGGCTGGCAATGAAAAGGCAAAGTCTACCACCTTATGGTCCAGGAAGGGGCTACGCACTTCCAGGCTGTTGGCCATGCTCATCAGGTCTACTTTTACCAGCATGTCGCCCGTAAGTACCAGATTCATATCAGTAAGTAATATCTCATTAAAGTCGTCGTTGCCCAGCTGTGCCAGTAGGGAATGGCGTTCGCGCTCCATTACCTGCATATCCACCTTGGCTTTTATTTCTGGCCGCAGCAGGCTATTCACTTTGTCTACATTGTTGAACGATGCCCATCGCCAATACCGGTCCTTAACGGGCAGCGAGGCCCCCTCGGCAAAGCGGTGCAGCTGCCGGAACAGGTTGGTCATTTTACCATTGCGGCTGCGTGGCAGTATTTTCCATAGTGGGAGACCAGCCTTTACCGCAGCATTTGCAAATGTGTGCTGCCGCATTTTCCATTCAGCAGCATGTTTATTATAGCCACTGAATACTTCATCACCTCCATCGCCGCTTAGCGCTACGGTCACATATTTGCGGGTCTCGCGGCATAGTATGTATTCCGGTATGGCAGAAGAGTCTGCAAAGGGTTCGTCTATATAATCGAGCACACTAAAAATATGCTCCAGGAAATCATCATTGGATAAGGAGAATACAGTATGCTCTGTGTTGTACTGTTTGGCAACAAGAGCGGCATACTTTGTTTCATCAAAAAAAGCATTTTCCTTGTAGCCTACAGAAAATGTATTCAGCTTTTGGGTATGCCTGCTGGCCAGCGCCACTATTACCGATGAATCTATACCACCGCTCAAAAATGCGCCTAATGGTACATCCGCTATCATGCGCTCCTTTACCGACTCGTCCATTTTTACTACAAGCAAAGTCTTGGCTTGCTCATAGGTATATCTGTTGTATTCTTCGGGTTTTGTTTGCAACTGGTAGTAGGGTGCATATGCCAGCAGGCCAGTGCCCTCAAATATCATGTAGTGCCCGGGCTGCAACTTTGCCACACCCTTCAGCATACTCTGCGGTTGAGGCACATAGTTGAGCTGCAGGTATTGGTGCAGCACTGTAAGGTCCAGCTCCTTAGGTATGTCCCACGCCAGCAGCGATTTCATTTCAGATGCAAATGCAAGATAATTTTCGCAATGGTAGTACAGCAATGGTTTCTTGCCATACCGGTCGCGTGCTATTATCATGCGTCCACTTACCGTATCATAAAAGGAGAATGCAAAAAAGCCACTTAACATAGAAAGGCATTCTATACCATGCTCTATAAGCAGGTACAACAAAACTTCTGTATCAGAATTGAACACCGTACGACCCATCGCCTGCCATTTTTTTTGCAGGTATTGCGTTCCCAGTTCTTTAAAGTTGAATATTTCGCCGTTGAATACGATAACATACCTGCCGGTGTCATCCTTCATAGGTTGCGCTGCATGAGTGGTAGTATCTATAATAGATAAGCGCCTATGCCCCAGCCCTACCTGGTCAACTGAAAAAGTATCCCCGCTGTCGGGGCCTCTTAACACTAACTGTTGAGTAGAATTATCTAATTTAGTTAAACGACCAGCTGCTTCTTTTTTGAAAGCGTAGAAACCTGTGATACCGCACATGCAGGTAAAATAATGATGATAATTATGAAATAATTGCTAAAGCTAAAAAATAACAGCACAACTGCATGTTATTAAGTGATAAATAGTTGTAAATTTATATATATTTAGTGTTGGTCTGATGCAGATCACCTTTTTCTAAGCATTATCAACTAATAGCAAACAGTACGTTAACGGGGATAAATATTATTGCCAAATGCATTGTGTAATGTAGTTTTACATTTAAGGACCATTAAAATTCATATCATCGGATGCAGTTCATCACCTTATACGACTACCTATTATTGCCGGTTTACCTGGTAATAATATACCTGATCGCGTTCAATCTACGAAACAGATTCTACCCGGAGGGGCATCCCTGGCGGCCTTACTTCATGCCGGGCCTTACCATTAAGATAGTGGGTGCTATAGTTATCGGGATGGTATACCAGTACAACTATGGTGGTGGTGACACGGCCAACTATTATCAGCATGCTACGGTAGTGAACAGTGCATTTACCGAGAACCCCATAAAGTGGTTCAACCTTGTGATACATGCGCCGGCATGGTACGATGGGGAATATTCTTTTTATATCAGCCAGATGCAGTGGTACAGGTCTCCGTCCGAGTATCTTGTGGTGTCCATCACGTCAGTTATCAGCTTGCTTACATTCACTTTATACCTTCCTACATCGGTAATATTTGCAGCTTTGTCTTATACTGGTGTGTGGGCGCTTTTCCGTGCATTCGTTACTCAGTACCCTACATTGATCCGTCCCATAGCTATCGCAACGCTTTTCATCCCGAGCCTGGCGCTATGGGGGTCTGGTATATTCAAAGATACTATATGCCTTGGCGGTATCGGGTGGATGACCTATGGCGTATTCCGCGTATTGTACCAGCGCGACTTTAGTATACAGAACATCCTGGCCACGCTGGTTTCCTTCTACCTTATATTCATCATCAAGGTATACATCCTTATAGCCTTCGTACCGGCGCTGGCACTATGGATCATGTTCCAGTACCTGCAGGGCATATCCAGCTCGGCCTTGCGTTTTATAGTGCGTATAGTTGCCGTGGTAGTTATGTTCTTCGGGTTCAGCGTACTATCAGTAAAGCTTGCCGATAAGCTGGGTAAATACTCGATTGACAATGTGGCACAGACATCTGAGGTGACGAGGGACTGGATCAACTCCGTATCGTTGGCTAACGATGAGAGCTCTGGTTATGACCTCGGTGCCTTTGAGCCCAACCTGCAAGGGATGCTTACCAAATTTATACCGGCGGTCAATGTGACACTCTTCAGACCTTATGTATGGGAAACTAAAAAAGTGATCCAGCTTTTGTCGGCATTCGAGGCGCTTGCGTTCCTGCTGCTGACCATAAAGGTGCTTATAGCTGTGGGGCCGGTTAGGTTCTGGCGTTCCATTGCTGCTGACCCCAATATTCAGTTCTGCCTTATATTCACATTAATATTCGCTTTTGCGGTGGGTGTATCGTCGTTCAACTTCGGGGCTCTTTCTCGTTACCGCATCCCGTGCTTGCCTTTCTATGCGCTTGCACTTATGCTTATCTACTACCGATGGAACTCGGCAGAGAAAAATATACTTTCATTCAGACTATAGAATAGCAAATGCTTTAAGTTAAAGGCTCCTGATGATGGTCAGGAGCCTTTTTATTTGTTAAATGGCTTCGTATGGCGCACCATATATTTGATGGATCGCACCAACGTCCCCAACTTTCCTTTATTTTGCAAAGCAAACATCTGTTTTTCAACTGAGCATTCTTTATGGATTTTAAGAATATAGACAACGACCTGGCCCTACTGCTGCGCGCAATTGCTGCAAAGAATGTGAAACGTAGCATGGTACCAGGTACTGATTATATACCGGTAACCGGAAAGATACTGGACGAGGAAGATATCCTATATGGAGTGGATGCCACACTGGATGGATGGCTGACCACAGGACGATATGCCGTTGAATTCGAAAGGAAATTTGCACAATATTTCGGCAGCCGTTTCTCCATACTCGTCAATTCTGGTTCGTCAGCAAATCTGGTAGCATTTTACAGCCTCACATCGCCCAAACTTGGCGACCGTGCTATAAAGCCTGGCGATGAAGTGATCTCAGTTGCAGCAGGGTTCCCTACCACGGTAAATCCTTTGGTGCAATTTGGTTGCATACCTGTTTTCATAGATGTGGATATACCCACCTACAATATAAAAGCAGAGCGCATAGAGCAGGCAATAACGCCCAAGACCAAGGCTATAATGCTGGCCCATACGCTGGGCAATCCATTTAACCTGGATGTGGTGATGGCAATAGCCAAGAAATACAACCTGTGGGTCATTGAAGATGATTGCGACTCGCTGGGAGCAACATACCGCGATAAAAAGACCGGCACCTTCGGCGACCTGGCCACGGTGTCCTTCTATCCTGCACACCACATCACCATGGGCGAAGGCGGCTCTGTACTGGTGAACAATGCTTCCCTGAAAAAAATAGCAGAAAGTTTCCGCGACTGGGGCCGCGATTGTTGGTGCGAGCCCGGAAAGGATAATACCTGCGGCAAGCGCTTTGATCAGTGCCTGGGTGAGCTGCCTTGCGGCTACGATCACAAGTACACATATTCGCACATAGGTTTCAACCTGAAGGTGACGGATATGCAGGCTGCCATCGGCTTAAGCCAGCTTCAAAAAGCAGATACTTTCGTAGCAAAAAGAAGAGCAAATTTCGATATGCTGCACGCAAAGCTGAAACAGTTCGAAGAGCATTTTATACTGCCTGAAGCCACACCTGAAAGTAACCCCAGCTGGTTCGGATTCATGATCACTCTGCGCGAGGGCAGCTCTATCAACCGCAATGACCTGGTGCGCCACTTGGAAGAGAATAAAATAGGAACCCGCCTTTTATTTGCCGGCAACCTGACCAAACAACCTGCATACCTGAATATAGAAAAACGTGTAGTTGGCGATCTTACCAATACCGACCGTATCATGAACGATGGCTTTTGGCTGGGCGTATGGCCCGGGCTGCAGGAAGAGCATTATGATTATATAGTTGACGTGATACGGAAATATTTGAGTAAGTAACTGAAGGCTGCTCCTGAAAGGATAATTTTGCTGCTGGTTCAAGCCTCTTGGCTTGAACCATTTTTGTAGCAATAGAAAAAATGTGTGTCTGTCATTATTCACATAACACTGACGTTTTTCGTCGCAAACATAGGTACATCAATATTCATGAACACCCCAAATATGTGCATATCTTGTCTATCTGAACATATCATATCGTTGTATCTTTATATCAAAATAACTGCTTGCTAATAACAACCTTAAACCTCTATCCATGAATAAGAACATCCCCAACAAACCAATTCAAACTACCTAAAAATTTTGCAAACTGAAATTTCCGACATCGGAAATTTCCAGAAATTTTATACAAGAAATAAAAAACGTATATCCGCCACCACAAATAATTTCAACTGATTAAATTTCAAAAATTTCCGCTTTTTTATTTTTACCGATAAACCGGAAATTTCCAAAAAGTACAGATACTTGGCGGTGATTTTTATCACGAGAACAAGCCAAGAAAATTGTCTTTCTGCGACTGTATACTATAATTGGCTACCACCCTTTGGCGGCCTGCAAGGCCAAGCTTGCGTCGTAGGTCGTGATCAGTGATAAGCGTCTTGAGTGCCTGCTTCCATTCGTCATCTGTTGAAGCGATATATCCATCTTCGCCATCGATGACGATCTGCTTATTCACACCCACCGGACTGGCAATTGCAGGTATACCGAGGGACAAATATTGAATAAGCTTGAAGCCGCACTTACCTTCACTCCATTCGTCGGGTTGCAGCGGCATTACACCGATGTCCATCGTAAGCAGATCGGCCACTTCGGTGGTCTCATTCCACGGCAGGAAAGTATAGTTGCGCAAAGGCAGTTGCGGGTCTTTATTGGCAATGACCAGGAAAGTAAAGTCTATCTCTTCCTGCAATTGCTGTAGTAGCGGTATCAGCTGATCGAGATAGAATAGGGTAGACTGGCTACCCGTCCACCCCACCGTAACTTTACCGGTAGTATGTTCTTTGACCTTATTGTGAAAAAGCTCGGTGTCCACACAGGTCGGCACAAGATGGGTGCCGATAGGATTGTATTTGCGTGCATAAGCACACAAATAGTCGTTTCCACCCGATACCTTGTAAGACCACTTACAGATATAGCCAACTTTCCAAAAAGCCTTCAACGCGGCTGCAATGCTGTTCTCAGACGATGTGTTGGGTATCCATATGGCGTCATCAAAATCGTAGATCATTTTCTTGCGCCACAGCTTGGCTACTATCCACTCAAATATAGGTGGGCCAAGTGGTGCGGCCTCGCGGTGCACGAACACGTATTCATACCGCGGCACATCTGCCAGCATTGTCTTCCACCGGCCAAGGTATCCCTTTACGATACCTATTGCTTTCTGCATTGCAGAACCACCTTTGTAGAGAATGTTCCAGGTGGCCTCGTCCATAAAGGGAGCAAACTTATATTCGATCCCGGCATCTGCTAAAAAGCGCTCATACAGCTCCACCCTGAACCGTTGCGATGGTGCATGCTTTACAGGGTAAGGAAGTAGGAATAATACTTTAGTAGCCACACGCCAAATGTAAGGTGATCGGTTAATGTTTCAGCAGGTTGGCATACACAGCTTCGTAGCTGTCAATGCCCTTGTCAAGACTGTAGAAGTCAATGGCCCCGGCGCGTATATCTGTTGGTAAATACTGAGTGGAGGTAAGTGCATCAATGGCCGCGCTGTATGTCTGGTCATCAAAGCTACTGATAGATATACCTGACCCGTACTTGTTGGTCACAAAGTCGGTATCACCCACACCAGCATTGCAAATGATGGGTATACCCATGGCCATGATCTCACCCTGCTTGGTAGGTGATGATGCCTTCTTTGAAAAACAAGGCTTGATAAAGAACAGGCTATAGTCCATGATACTGATGTACAACGGCACTTCTTTTCGCGATGCTGGTCTTATTATGATAGAGCTATCATCAATGCCTAATTGTCTTGCCTTACAGCGCACCATTTCTTCTGGTTCTGTGGTCACGAACAGCATAGTAGTATCTTTCAGCTTTTCGTTGTATACTTTGTAGCATTGCAGCATCTCATCCAGCATGTACCACGTGCCTATAGAGCCTACATATCCAAGCACAGTAGACGAGGGCGGGATATTCAGCTCTGCTTTCTTTTGCGCTTTTTGCTCCGGCGTTATTTTTGACGGGTCAAAAAGTTCAGTATCTACGCAGCACGGTATTATCTGTATAGGTATGGGTTGATGTTTTATATTCTTCCAGCTATGTATCGTCTCGGCACCCAGGCGCGTCAGCGATATAGTATAGTCTGCGCGCTCCAGGTATTGTATCTCTTTTTTTTTAAAGAACTTGTAAATGGTATTGTACAAAGGATTTTTCAAGTTCCACAGGCCACCATCCACACGCTCATCGGCCCAAAAGCCGCGCATGTCAAAAATGAAACGGGTCTTGAACTTTTCCTTCATAGACATCCCGATAAGCGCTGATATATAGCTGCGGCAATGCACTATTTTGAACTTATATATCTGGTGTAGTTGGCGGGCTGTCTTCTTCAGGTTGCGAACATCTATGATAGTAGATAATACAGGCGGACTAGAGGTGTAAGGTATAGGGTTCCAGTTGATGCCGGCATCCTTACAAATGGTTTCTATATCCTGTTTGTACTTTTCGTATCGCTCAGGTTTTTCGCAACTGAGCAGTGTGATGCTGTAGCCCCTGCTACTAAGGCCACATAGGTATGGCAATACTTGCGACTGGCCCAGCGGGTCGGTCATACCATCGTAAGAGATATATAATACCTGTGCTTTCTTTTCGTCACTCATATAGTTCTTTGAAAGATCACTGGCGGTTTGTTTTTAACCACCAATGGAGTACCACAAGCAGCCACAGCCTGTTGTAAAGGTAATCTTTACCACCATGGAACTGCTCCAGAAGGTCTTTTACATATTCAGGATGCACTACCCCGTATTCACGTATAGTAGCATCATTTAGATAGTCGTCTATCAGGTACTTCAGCGGCCCTTGTAGCCATTCTTTAAGCGGTATGGCAAAGCCTTTTTTAGGCCGCTCGAACATTTTGCGAGGCACTAAATCATACAGCACTTTCTTCATCAGGTACTTAGTGCCGTAGCCTTCGTATACCTTCAGCTTGTAGTCTATGTTCAGCCCCATTTCTACTATGCGGGTATCCAGCAAAGGCACACGGCACTCCAGTGAGTAGCGCATACTTGCACGGTCCACCTTTACCAGCAGGTCGTCTTTCAGGTAATTTTTCAGATCCCAGAAAGCTTGTTTCTCAGCGGCATTCGCACTGTTCTCCGGTATGTCCATTTTGTTGATGGACTCAAAGTCGTAGTGGGGGTTTATCAGCAGGTTGTTCAATTCCTTTTCACTGAAAAAGTATTGCTCCTGCGAGAAGATATGTGTGTGCAGGCGCTTGTGCGAAGGGTAGTCGAACAATTCTGCAGCGCGTTTGTAGCGGTTAGAACCCATTTGCGTAATGTGGTAAATGGGTTTACGCATTATTTTATTGAAGGGTTGGTTCAGCCGGTTGGCCCAGGCATACATACCATAGCCCTGGAATATCTCATCGCCACCATCGCCCGATAAGGTAACGGTAACGTGCTCTCTTGCCAATCGCGATACCAGCATGGTAGGGAAAGCAGAAGAGTCGGCAAATGGCTCATCATAAACGTCCAGCAGCGATGGTATCAGTTCAAGTACATCATCGGCCGATACCTTAAAAGTATGGTGTTCCGTACCCAGGTGTTTTGCTATCTCCTCTGCATACGCCGATTCATCGTACTTAGCTTCGTTAAAGCCAATACAGAAGCTTTTTACCTTCCGGTCAGATAGTTTGCTGGCCACAGCCGTTACCAGGCTGGAGTCTATGCCTCCACTCAGGAAGGTACCCAGTGGCACATCGCTCACCATCTGGCTTTGCACTACATCAAATAGCAAGTGCGTGTATTGCGCCAATGTTTTTTGTTCAGTTACAAGTGGCTCTGAAAGAAAATGTTTTTCAGCGCTCCAGTATCTGAAGAAATCAAGTGCATTAGTATGGCAATCGAGGACAGCATAGTTTGCCGCCGGGAATTTGAATACTTTTTGATAAATAGTATATGGCTCAGGAATAAAACCAAGGTGCAAAAAGTAGGGTATAGCCTCTTTGTTCACTTCCAGTTGTTCAACACCGGAGCGCTCTGCATGTTTTACAATTACTTTCAGTTCCGATCCGAATACCAGGGTATCATTATCCCAATAATAAAATAGTGGTTTGATACCTACCTGGTCGCGGCAAAGGAAAAGTTTATTGTTCTGTGTATCATAAATAGCAATGGCAAACATACCATTGAGCCAGGCAAAAGACTTAGTGCCATAGTGCGCGAACAGCTCCAGTATCACTTCCGAGTCGCCCGACGTTTTCCAGTCGAATCCCGGTAATTTGTTGCGCAGTTCGATGTAGTTATATAGCTCACCATTGTAGACCATCACGAACCTGCCATCGGCAGAATACATAGGTTGGTTGGCAGTATCAGAAAGGTCGAGAATGCTAAGGCGGCGGTGCCCTAAAAACAACTGTTCGTTGTTGTTCATATAATAGCCATAGGCATCAGGGCCCCGGTGCGACATGGTATTTGTCGCCTCCTTCATGCCTTGCATACTTTCTCTGTTATTTGAAAAGCCGCCAGCTATCCCACACATAGTTCTCTTATTTTTTTATGGCACGTACCACTGCGGCACGCGCGTTATCGTAAAATATAAAATCTGCCAACGTCACTTTAAGGCCGCTATTCTCTACCCATTTCTTCACGGTCTTTAACGTCTGCGGCTGGTCGTACTCCGGGGAAAACATGTCAAAGGTATCCAGTACTACCCAGTCTCTCAGTTCCTGCTTGCTCAGGTTGTCGGGTATGGTTGCTTTTATATCAGGTATTGGTATAAAGCGGTTCAGCAATTTGCCCAGGCCTATGGCGTGGTTAAAATTGTAAAGCTTCATCATCCAGTCCACGTTCTTGTCTATCCAGGCCAGCAGTTTTTCGTTCTGCATTTTCTTGGTGTATGGCCTGAAGATGTACTTAGCATGTATCTTGGTCCACCAGCCGGTTACTGGGTAAAAATCTACTACCAGTTCACCGCCGGGCTTGACTTTTGCACAAAGTGTTTGGATGCTTTTCTCAAAATCGGGAGTGTGCTGCAATACGCCCAGGCAAAATACCTTGTCGAACATGTTGTCCTCAAAAGGCATTTCGTAAATGCTCGCCTGAAATATCTGTAGCCTGTCACCGTAATGACTGTTATTGCGATAGTTGGCCTCAACTGCACTCGATAGGTCTACACTATACAGGTTAGCTTCCGTATTAGCCATCACCACCTGGGTGAAACGGCCTGCACCTGCACCTACTTCCAGTATGTTCTTTCCTTTCAGGCTTTCAGGTTTCCAGTCCGTTTCTGCAAAGAAACGCACCTTGCTGATAGGCAATTGCTGCTGCTCCTGATCTATTTGCACCTTTTGGAATTTGTTCCATTGAAAACCAAAGTTCTCGGTATAGTTATCTTCTTTTGCAATGCGCAATACGCCCTTCTTTACCGGGAAACTATTGCCCTTCTCATCAACCCACGCATCGCCTTGCTCTCTTAGCGGTAGGCCATTGTGTGGGTTTATAAGCTTTATTTCTGTGTTTTTTGCAGTAGTAGTTTGCATATCACTAAAGTACGTTTGTTAAATATAGAACCTATATCGCAGCGCATCGCGCCGAAAAGATAATGAATTGCCCTGTTTTTTTCTCCGTTCATGGCCAGATGCAGGGAAATATATGTTTCCCAATGGGCCATCATGGCTTTTTTATAAGGGCCATACACTTTTTGTACTGCGGGGTCGGCAAATGAATACTGGAAGGATAGTGCACGCTTGCGTACCAGTGCTTCCTCTGGCACCTGTATCACGCTACGGGTCTCGTGCTCTATAAGCCGGCCTACTACCTGGTTGCTGGTACGTATGCCATAATTGGCTGCCAGCCGCAGCCAGAACTCCCAATCTTCCGAGCCTGCCAATTGGCGGTCGGGAGTGAATTGGTGCCGGTCAAATACCTCTTTCTTTATAAAAACGCCAATGCAGCTCAGGGGATTCCCAGGTACCAATATAAGCGGGTCTTCCTTCAGCCCGTTTATTGTTTTCAATGCTTTTTGTGGGGTGCCTATCTCGTATGCCAAATGCAGAAATGGAGGATAGTCCTTTTGTGCTATAACATCAGCAGCTTTGCGCAGCGCATCGGGAAACAAAATGTCATCTGAATCCAGGAATGTGATATAGGCGCCATTAGCCCTTGCTGCGCCATAGTTGCGGGCAGCGGCACGTTCTTCATTATTTTTATGATAGTAGGTAAGTTTCGGGTCTTTCAGCTTTTCAAAGACCTGACTGGTATTATCTGTACTGCCATCGTCTACTACTATTATTTCATAGTCAGCATAATCCAGCTTTAACAGGGCAGGTATGTTCTGTTCTAAAAACGCTGCTCTGTTGTAAGACGGAATAATAATGCTAATAAAAGGGTCAGTAAGTTGCATACAGGGCCGTTAAGCTATTGAGCATATTTTGTAAAGAAAACAGATCTGCTGTAATTCGTTCGTTATTTATTAGTGATCGTTCTAAAGTTTTGTCCGACAGCAGGGACCGGATGCCGGTTGCTATGGACATGGGGTCTTTATATTCAGCTACCCAGGCGTTCTGTTTGTGTACCAAAATATCATTCGCAATACCCGATAGGGTAGCCACCATAGGTATGCCAGCCGCCATGGCTTCAATATATATTTGCCCAAATGCTTCGGAATGTTCATCTATTGGCGTGTGTACGAATACATTCATCAGGTGATAGGCGGCGGCTATGTCACGCTCGAAAGGGATGGTCTTGTAAGTTTTTGTTGGTAAGGTTTGCAGCAGTGTATTGATGTGGGCAGCATAGTCGCCACTGGCATTGAATAACAAAAGCACGGCGTCTGGATATTGCTCCAAGATAGAAGCGAAGGCTGGAACGATATATTGCACCCCTTTCCATTCTGTGAACCTTGAGATAACACCCACTACCGGCCACGCATTTGCAGGAACATACTTCACTTTTAGTGCAGCCACTACTGATTCGTCAGGATGTTTGAATTGCTCCAGCAAAAAACCATGTGGTATATAAACTATCTTTTCTGCTGGTACGTTTTCCCAGTCTATAAGTATTTTTTTTACCTCACCCGATATGGCAACTATACTCGTAGAGAGCCTGTTGATGAGTTTATCCCAGAATATGCCCTTGCGCATATAGATATGATGCAAGGAGGAGTGGTGCCGGGTATGTATACGTCCATGTATCCCCGCAGCTTTTGCTGCTGAAAGACCCAGTATACAGGCTTGTTGTAAGTGGCAGTGCACTATATCTGGTTTGTCTTTCTTTAAGTTTTTGTACAAAGCCATCCAGGCAGCGGGCCAGTCTTTTTTACCCCTACAGATGATGCGTGTTACCGGCACTTGCATAGCTCTTAGTGACTGTTCCAAACCAGAATCCCCAGGATTAAGCAAGATAAAGCTGAGGGCTGCTTTATCCTTATCCAGATAGGTTGCTATCCACTCAAATGCTAAAGCATTATTGATATCTGATATGATGTAGGTTACTTTCTTTTTCAAGTACTTAGGGATGTATCATTAACAAGCAGTTGCAAACACCTGTTGACCTTTTATCTAATGCAAACTTAACATCTTTATATGTCACGACAATTGCTGCTTAAAGGTCAACGGCCTGCGGATAGAAAGCACCGTTAGCTGTAATAATGTAATCGTACAGTTTGTAACGCAGCCCTATAGGTAGAAATTTCAGCTTGTTATGTTCCAAAGCGTTTATCCATGCCTTGCTGCAAAACAGCCTGAAGACCATAGCTTTCAGGCCAGTTGGCTGGTATGGCATCTTTAACAGATTTTCTTTTACCCAATCAGGGTGTATGGCCAGGAGTTTGGCATTGGCCACAGCATACTGCCGCTGCCTTTTTATATAGCTGGGTGTGGTGATGTTGTCATCGTGCCAGGCAAAGGCATCGTTACGGAAGTATAATTGTATCCTTTTTTTTACTGCCCGTACCGCAAATTCGTAATCCTCTGCATCTGTAAGGCGTTCATCAAAGCCATGCAGTACATAAAAGTCTTTTTTAGATATAGAGAAGTTGGCCGTGGTCACAAATATCTGTCCTTGTGACAGGGCTTTAGATCCTTCACCTTTAAGCGGGCTTAACCACTTATTGCTCAGGAAAGATTTATACTTAAATAGTTCAGTAGCGCCCTGTGTCACTTCTTCCCGCAAGCCACCGGTCACTATACTGCCAGGGTACTGCAAGTGGTGCTGCAGATGCTCAGCTATGCATTGAGGGAGGGGCCGCATATCATCATCAAAGAAAATAAGGATATCACCTGTAGCATTTGCTGCACCTCTGTTGCGCGTAGCAGAGCGGCCGCTATTCTGCTGTTCTATCAGCTTTACATTCAGCTTCCACTTTTGGTCATTAACTACCTCTGGAGTATTGTCTTTTGAGCCATCAGACACAATGATCACTTCAAAGTCGGCATGTGTTTGTTGTTCCAGCGCTGCAAGCAGATTGGGCAGTTTTTTAGCGCCATTATATGTAGGAACAATTACCGAAATTTTCATTGTGCAGACAGCAAATACGTGTGTGAATTTATCGAAGCTTGTTCATGGTTTTTTTCAAGAAAGAGGGTAGTAACATGCGGGTCTTCAGGTTTTTCAATTGTGCAGCTTCTTCTGGTAGCAATAAATGTTCGCCAATGTATTCTGCTGTCTTACGTGCCTGTTTAAATTCGTTGAGCGCATAATACTCCTGGAACTGGTAAAAGATACTGTAGTTGATGACCTTGTCAATGATCTGCCTTTCTGATAAAAATGCATTTTTATACAAAAGGTCAAACCCAGGCTCTGGCCAGTAACCATTTTTTATATTGGCAAGATCGGAACCATTGAGCTTCGCTATGGCGTGGTAGAGTTTTTTGTTTCGGCCTGAAACTTTTCATGGAACTGGTTGGTCTTCGAATCATCGTGTATCCTGAAGTTGGCTATGCGCGCATTGGTCTTCACAGTGCCTTCCAGCCCATACTGTAGCAGGTAGCGCACCCACAGTTCTTTATCCATGATGTAGTGGAACTGCTCATCTAAAAACCCAATGTTATCAATACAGCTTTTTCTGAAAAATGTTTCGGGTTGGTCTATACGTGCCCAGCCTATAGTTTTTTCAAGATTACCCTCATAGATATCAGTTCCCTTCGACAAGTATTCACCCTTGTTGCCAAATATCCTGCTGATGCCGCAGAACACATTTGTGGCCGGGTCTGCAAACGCTTCACCTACGGTTTTTAGTGCGCCCGGATCATAGTAATCATCACTGTTCAGCCAGTTGATCACATCGCCTGTTACTTTCTTGTAGCCTTTGTTCAGTGCATCACTTTGCCCTTTATCTTTCTGGCTTTCCCAGTAGGTGATGTGCTTCTCGTACTTCTTTATGATCTCTACAGAATTATCCTTGCTGCCACCGTCCATTATGATGTACTCCAGATTAGGGTATCCCTGGTCGAGTACAGAACATATGGTCTCTTCTATATAGTGCCCCTGGTTGTAAGATGGGGTGATAATGGATATTTTAGGCAGCATCAATTCTTGGTTTAAAATGTAATGGTTTACCAGTAGCAGGCATCTTCAATTTTCGAGGCTTGCTTGGGGGTTTCGTGCGGGTAGGGCTTCTTCCAATGTTCGTTGAAGAACTGGGCAATATCTTTTACATCCAGCCACCTGTTGCCGTATACACCGAACATGATCTGCGTGGCACCGCCCATGTGTATAGCTTGCTTACCTATGCTTTTTACAAAGCCACCCAACGGCAGCCCATAGGCACCTGCGCCTATTATAGCTATGTCAAAGTCTGTGTTGTTTATCTGGTCGCACATATGCCTATATGCATCGAACCAGGTATCGAACTCTGGCTTTATCCCTGTTATGGATTGCACGGCCTTTATTGTTTTCAGCTCGAACTCAGGGAGTATCAGTTGGTTGGGAAACAGTTTGTTCCGGTTGTTATTGTATTGATGTACTATCGAATCTTGGAAGGGATGTACCACTAATACTTTCTTGCCCGCCAGGTATTGGCTCCACGGATTATCAGGAAAGTAATAAGGTTCTATCGATTCCAGATTTATAAAGTCAGCATCGGGACAGTACGCTTTGCATATTTCTTCTTCACCCTCGTTGTGCCACACCCCCATTATATCTACCTGCCGTATGTGGCCGAACATCTCCTGACAGTAGCGTTCCATGTTGGCAGGGTCTGCAGAGAAGAAGCCCGCGTTATATTTCAGGTTATTCACCACACCTGCATCCCATGTCATGGTTTTCTTACGGTTGGTAAAGTAGCTGTATATGGTAGCAAGCTCACCCGCGCCCAGGCGTGCTATAAGCAATGGTGTACCTGCCTGTATCTTTTCAGCAATAAGGTCGTTAGCTGCCTGCCACTTTATTAATGGCTTGCCGCAGTATGTGGTCCGTTTAGTGTCTGGTACATATATTTTCCGCATAGCATTATACCGGTAGGTATAACCCAATTTGTAAAATATTTTTTTCAGTACACTGTTCATATCTTATGTAGCTCGTTTACTTATTTGATATTAGGGAAAAATTTACGCCTTATTTTTCTTATTTGCATCATAGCAGATGTAGGCAGCAGGCGATACATGATATTTCTTGCCTTGTTCATATGCTGCGGCACATCAAAATATGTAGTATAGGTAAGCAGGTCTGCCTTCCTGTTGCGCACTATACTTTGGGGATGTACTATATGATGCAGGCTTTGTAATGTAATGTAAGATGCCTTATTCTCCGCTGTGGTATGTGTGGCATCTTCGCCAAAGCCTACGTTGGTCACCAGGTTCTTTACCGGCATTATAGCATAGCTGCCATAGTACCAGCAGGTAAGTACCCACTGGTAGTCCCAGGTGTCTATTTTCTTATGGCGCATACGCTCGAAAATATCCCGCCAATAAGCTGCTTGTTTATTGTTCATGGTGGTTCGTTCCAGCATTCCTTTGTTCAGGAACTCGTCCAGCATTTTCATCTCTATATCGTAGAGTTTCCATGCCCTGCGCCAGGTGGCCCATCCCCACACCGTAAAGTATTTTATGAAGTAGTAAGATTCGCCATCACTAAGGTCTTTTGTAAAGAAGTTATTGCCGCCTATGTGCATCACTTCTTCATTGTCCTTGTATTTTTCAAGCAATTCTTCGCAATAGGGGAAAAAGGTTTGATCTACTATACAGTCATCCTCAATGATAATGCCTTGCTCCACATGCTCAAAGAACCAATTGATACCACTCGACACACCCTGCCCGCAGCCCAGGTTCTCCTTTCGGAACAGCGTATGCAGTTCGCAATCCCAATCTATGGTAGTAGCTATTTCGCGTACCTCTTCGCAGAGAGCTGCTTCGCCAGGTTTGTGTGCCCTTGGTCCATCGGCTGCAACGTACAGGTGTTTAGGCTTTGCTGCTTTTATAGCAGCAAAAGACTGCCGCGTAGCATGGGGCCGGTTGAATACAAGAAATAATACTGGTGTGTCCACACTCATTTTCTCTTCTGAATTATAGTTTCCACAAACTTTGGCATCAACTTGTACTTGCGTAGCGCATTCGCCATAGTTTTATCTACTGGTCTAAAGTCTTTCCATGGTGTTTGCGACAGGTATTGGTAATATATTCCCTTCCTGGGGTGGAAAGTCATATACTCCCACGGTTTAGACCTGCCGGTGTAGTGCAAAATTACAGGGTTTTTTACAGCATCTTTTACATCATTCACAGTATATGTTAGTGCATCTGTTTTCATGAAGAACATAAAAGTTTGCACGTTATACTTTGGGAGAATGGGT
Source organism: Flavipsychrobacter sp. (assembly GCA_965276955.1). Taxonomy (GTDB): domain Bacteria; phylum Bacteroidota; class Bacteroidia; order Chitinophagales; family Chitinophagaceae; genus JABDEZ01. The sequence continues at coordinate 42,089 of CBDIBP010000036.1, read as the reverse complement.
TTCCACTTTCCTTTACATACCACATTAAAAGCATCCTGATCCCAATACTGGATGATAGCCTCATTCTTCACCAGAAAGTCACTCAGTAACAGGTTAAGTCCTGTTGTTCTCCACTGGTCCAGGTTAATGACCATAATGCCGGAGTTGAAATAGGGTTCATCAGCTTTTAGGCCCAGTGTGTATTTCAATGGATTATCAGGGTCTTCGATGGCAGCCATATAGTAGCCGGTCACATCAGTATCGTAGAGGTCTTGTATGCTTTGTCTTATAACAATGTCCACATCCATGTACAATACCTTGCTTACATGTGCAGGCAGCAATTGCGCCATCTGTATGCGGTAGTAATTGGCATAGCTGGCGTGGTCGCTTATCTTAAAATGGCTGAACTGTGCCACATCTATCATCACCTTCTGCAAGGTGAGCTTACTGCCTGCATAAACCTGCGCCAGTTTTTGCCAATCGGCATCCAGTATCTTATCGTCGCATATAGCATATACCAGCATTTCCTGCTCCGGGTTATGACGAACAAGCGAGTATAACATTACTGCTGCGTGCTGCAGGTAATTTTTATCCAGTGTTATAGCTATGTTCATTGCAGGCATTGCTAATGGGTACTACACCTTGTAGTTTTTCAGTTTATACTCTATTAGTCTTTTCTGATAATAGAGCATTTGTTTGGTTGTCAATTCCGGCCCTTCAAACATGCGTTTTTCCCGTATCACTATTTTCTCTTTCTTGGTGCTGCTTTGCTTATAGTTATTTACAAACTCAGCTATTGCAGGGAAGAACTGGTACTTGTTAAGTGTCAGATCTTTTGCTTCTTGTATGTAGGGCAGTAGTCGTTTGTACTTGTCCGGGTGCATAGCCTCCTCTATGATCTCTATAGCACCCAGGTAATCTTTAGGGTCAATTTTTATTATTGCCTCTGTTGGAAAGTAATTGTCTATATCGTTGCATCCATAATAGAAGGGCACTGTCTGTGCCAGAAAGCAATCTAATAACTTCTCTGTAAAATAGCCCGCATGTGGTGCATTCTCTATTGCTATAGAGAAACGGTATGGTGCCAGGCCATCCCACTTATCATCTACAAAATTGGCACCTTTCCCATACCAATCCAGGCGCTGCTTAAAGTGGCCCTGCATCCTGTTTGTGAACGCATAGCGAAGCTTGTGGCCCGGCAATGAAACAGCATCGGATATGATCGCAGACAGGTCTTTGCTTTTTGCTACAGTGGTATGGTCAGTTAGGTAGTCGTAACTCTTTTTTACGTGCCATGGCGATATATAGTGCATGTTATATACCCAAGGGTGCTTTATATCGTCGCGCGATGTGATGATACTGCCGAACTGGTCTATGAATTTCTGCTCATAGTTCCACATAGTGCGTTCCTCGCCGGTTATGAACATGCAGTTCTCCATAGGGCAGATGCCCTCTTCCATCAGGTAGCTATCTATGTTCTCATATATCAGCCAGAAATCGCATTCTATACAAGTAGGGTCATTGATGTAAAACCTGCAGTTGCCCCATACCCCGGCCTTACCAGGCGATTGTTTCAGGTACATTGGTTGCCCATGATCTTTATCCCACTTGCTGGGATAGCTAACCTTGATAACAATATGGTCTTTGATCGACATGGTTAGTTTACCACTTTTCGTAGGTGAGTAATGGTGCAAATATACCGGGACGCGGTATCTGCCAATATGGAGAAGTATCCAGGCCGCCCGCTATATCCAGCGATATAATGGGGGCATTCTTTCCTGGCTCCGTTATCCATTCTTTATAATGCACACTGGTCATCAGTTCTACCTTATAGTTGCCTTCATTCAGCACGTTCCTGGGTATCCAGCCTATCAGGCGCACATGGCCTTCTTCTATAGGTATCCAGTTTTCCTGGTTGCCATCAGTATGGTTAGACCAGAACAACAATTTCTGATCGGTAGTAAACACCGCAAACCCTAAGGTAAGCGCAGGATCCTTCTTAGTTACCATGCCTTCCAGTACCACACCTATACGTTCGTTAATACCAAAGCTGGTACTGCTTACTTGTTTATCTTCTTTTACCAGGTAAAACTTAGTTGGCTTAAAGTATGGATTATTATGCTGGTCGCCCGGGTTTTCCCAGTAGGTATCAAAGTTGATATTCTGGCTCAGGTATTGGGCTATTACTTTATCAATAGTATCGTTGGCGGCTACACTGCCGTTGTGCATCAGTACACCTTTGCGGCATATACTGCTTATGGCATTCAGTTCATGACTCACAAATATTACGGTACGGCCCGTGTTCTGCGACACATCCTTCATTTTACCAAGACACTTCTTCTGAAATTCGATATCGCCTACGGCAAGCACTTCATCCACAATAAGTATCTCACACTCCAAAAATGCAGCTACTGCAAATGCCAGGCGCACGTACATCCCGCTGCTGTATCTTTTTACCGGAGTATCTATGTAGCGCTCCACACCGGAAAAGTCAACGATCTCATCAAATTTCGATTTGATCATGGCCTTGGTCATACCCAGGATGGCGCCGTTAAGGTATATATTGTCCCTTCCCGAGAGCTCCGGGTGAAAACCTGTACCTACCTCAAGCAGCGATGCTATGCGACCCCTTACTTTAATATTCCCTTCTGTAGGGCGTGTTACTTTAGATAGTATCTTCAATAGGGTAGACTTGCCTGCACCGTTACGGCCAATGATGCCCAGTACTTCTCCCTCTTCTATATCAAAGTTAATGTTCTTTAGCGCCCATACGTATTCACTTGTCCCTTTTTGGGTTCGGTCGTTGCTTTCACCTATTTTGGCAAATGGGTCTTCTTTGCCGCGCATACGTGCCCACCAGCGGTTCAGGTCGTGGCTTAGTGTGCCTGTGCCCACTTCCCCAAGCCTGTATAGTTTACCTATATTTTCAACTTTTATTACCGCAGACATGTATTTGTATAATGCTAAAATTATGAATTATTGGGTTGTTGCTACACAGTGTCCATGAAGCTCTTCTCTACCTTGTTAAATATCAGTATGCCAAAGAACATAACTACCAGCATGAACACTGTGCTATATAGCAGGCCACTAACGCTGAAAGAACCTGTACCTAAAAAAGCATAACGGAATGTTTCGATAATAGAGGTCATTGGGTTGGCTACGAAGAGCAGGCGCCACTTTCCTTTTACTGCTGATAAAGGTTGTATAACAGGTGTGGCATACATCAGCAACTGCACACCGAAAGACAATAGGAATATAAGATCCCTGTACTTGGTAGTGAGCGAGGAAATGACCATACCAAAACCCAATCCTAACCCGCCAATAACAATGATAAGGAATGGTATGAGACAGATGGTGATGTTGGGATGTAGCGCCCCACCTTTAAAACCCGCTACCAGATAAAATATCCAAATGAGTATGAACAGGAACATTTGTATAGCCAGCTTCACCAGATTAGATACTACTATGGATAGTGGCATGATGAGCCTCGGGAAATAGACCTTACCGAATATGGCAGCATTATCTTTCAATACCGACGCAGTTTTATTAAGACAATCTGAAAAATAGTTCCATAATGTAATACCCGGCAGATAGAATAATAATGCTGGCAAATTTTCGGTTGATAGGTTCGCTATCTGTCCGAAGATGACCCAGTATGTAATAGCTGTAAGTATGGGTTGCAGAAAGAACCATGTTGGTCCCAGTATGGTCTGCTTATAAGTAGCTATAAAGTCGCGTCTTACAAGCAGCATTAGCAGGTCGCGGTAGCGCCATACATCAGCCAGATGCAGATCGAATATGCTTGACTTGGGAGCTATTACTTCCGTCCACTTGTTCTGGTCTTCTTGTATTGCAGGTGATAACTCCATGTGCCTTATGAAAAGCTTTGTTTTACTAAATATTATATTGGATGGCCTGCTTTAAAATATTTTATTATCAAGCGCTTGCTGGTATACTTTCTCTATACCATCCCTTAACTGTATTGCAGCCTTCCAGCCCATGCTATGCAGCTTGGTCACATCCATCAGTTTCCTGGGGGTGCCATCGGGTTTTGTGCTGTCCCACACCACTTCGCCTGGAAAGCCGGTAATGTCCTTTATCATCATTGCTAGGTCGTAGATACTAATATCCTCGCCTATACCAATATTCACATGGCCTGTTTCATTATAGTTATCCATCAGGTATATGCAGGCATCGGCCAGGTCTTCCGCATGCAGGAACTCGCGTTTAGGCGTGCCAGTGCCCCATAAGGTCACAGAGACACTTTTGTTTACCTTAGCCTCATGAAACTTACGTATCATGGCAGGCATTACATGCGATGTTTGCAGGTCATAATTATCATTAGGTCCATACAGGTTGGTAGGCATCACAGATACAAAGTTGCACCCATACTGGCTCCTGTAAGAATCGCACATTTCAATACCAGCTATTTTCGCTATTGCGTATGGTTGATTGGTATGTTCCAGGATGCCGGTCAGCAGGTATTCTTCTTTTAGTGGCTGCGGGGCAAGCTTTGGATAGATGCAAGATGAACCCAGGAACATAAGTTTTTTCACGCCACTTGTGTAAGCGTTGTGTATCACATTGTTTTGTATCATCAGGTTCTCGTATAGGAACTGCCCCCTATATATATTGTTGGCCATGATACCGCCTACTTTGGCTGCTGCCAAAAAAACGTAGTCTGGCTTCTCACTTTCAAAAAAAGTAGTTACGGCTTGCTGGTTGCGCAGATCCAATTCCTTTGATGTACGCAGTATCAGGTTAGTATATCCGAGGCCTTGAAGTTCGCGTGTTATAGCGCTCCCCACCATTCCCCTATGTCCTGCAATAAAGATCTTACTGTCTTTTTCCATTATCTATTCCTTACTCAAATTGCCTTAATATGCTAAAACCAGAATTCTTCAGCAGTTGCTCCCTGCGGAATATCTCCAGATCGGAAGCTACCATTTCCTTTACAAGGTCGGCCAGCTTATACTTAGGTGTCCAGCCCAGTTTTTCGGTGGCTTTGGTGCCATCACCAATAAGCAATTCTACTTCCGTAGGCCTGAAGTAAGATGGGTCTATCGCCATTACTTCCTGTCCTTCTTTCAGTTCGTAAGCGTCACTGCAACTTTTCACTACAGCTACTTCATTCACGCCCTCGCCTTTGAACTCCAGTTCCATTTCTACTTCAGCAAAAGCCATCTTGATGAAGTCCCTTACGGTGGTGGTAGTAACGCCTGTTGCTATTACAAAGTCCTCAGCTTTTTCCTGCTGTAGTATCAGCCACATGGCTTCTACATAGTCCTTCGCATGGCCCCAGTCGCGGCGGGAGTCAATATTACCCATGTACAGTTTATCTGCTGTAGGCCCTAGCGCTATTTGTGCTACGGCACGGGTTATTTTACGCGTCACGAACGTTTCGCCACGCAGCGGGCTCTCATGGTTGAAGAGTATACCGTTGCAGGCATACATATCATAGGCCTCACGGTAGTTCACTGTTATCCAGTAACCATACAACTTGGCCACCGCATACGGCGAGCGTGGGTAGAATGGTGTGGTCTCAGACTGCGGCACTTCCTGCACCAGGCCGTATAGTTCAGATGTGGATGCCTGGTATATCCTTGTTTTACTGGTAAGCCCCAGCAAGCGCACTGCTTCCAGCACGCGCAGGGTACCAATACCATCTGCATTGGCAGTATATTCAGGGGTATCAAAGCTCACTTTTACATGGCTCATGGCACCCAGGTTATATATTTCATCGGGTTGCACCTCCTGTATTATGCGTATCAGGTTAGTGCTGTCGGTAAGGTCGCCATAATGCAATATAAAATGACGGTTATTTACATGAGGATCTTCGTATAAGTGGTCTATCCTGTCTGTATTAAATAAAGAACTACGCCTTTTAATACCATGCACTATATATCCTTTCTTTAATAATAACTCAGATAAGTATGCGCCATCTTGCCCGGTCACTCCGGTAATTAATGCTGTTTTTGGCATGCGGTTTTTTTCAATAATAGTATATAATATTAACTATATGTAATTGGGTACCAAATTAGACGATTTTGTTTATTAATGCTAATTATTTTACTGTAAAAGCCGGCTTTGATCTCGCAGATCTTTCGATCGTAGATAAAAGCCGGCTTTATATGTCAAGCATTGTATAAGCTATCGCCTATTGTAAAGAACTATCGCTTAAAGAAGCTGAAAAATCCTCCTTTGTTACTACCACCGGGAGTGCTATGGCCACCTTCATTTGGTGTTGTAGAGGTGCCATACTCCGCCAGTTTATTTTCATATTCTCTGTTCGGGTTATAGTAATATCCGTATTGTTTCAGGTATCCTACACCGTTGAATACTATAGCAGGGTTGTGCATTTTACCATCCCTGTGCAATGCATCAAATTCACGTACTTGTTTTTTGGTGGTCACTGCCTGGCGTATCACGAACAGGTTAAGACCTGCAAAGCGCGATAATACAAGCGCATCAGGTACCAAGCCTAATGGTGGAGTGTCCAGTATCACGATATCAAACATTTCCTGCAGTTCTTCTATCAGCTTGCCTGTAGATGGATATGCTAACAGATCGCCCGGATTTGAAGGAGCTTGACCGCAATTGGCTATGTACAGGTTAGAATTGATGCCAGATGGTTTTATCACATCTTTCAGCTCTGCTTTACCCATCAGGTAGTCGCTTACACCATTGTTATCCTTTATTCTCAGGAATTCAGACATTTTAGGTTTACGAAGATCAAATTCAACTACTACCACTCGTTTTGTACCCAGGGCAAGTATAAAGCCCAGGTTAAGAGATATGAATGTTTTACCTTCTCCACTATCACTTGATGTAACAGTTATCACCTTTCTGTTCTCGGTGAAAGGTATGAACTCCAGGTTGGTACGCAGCATCCTGAACTGTTCTGATATACCTGTGCGTACACTGCTGCTTATAGCTATATAGTTATACCTCAGTTTGTCAGGGTCTATTTTGCTGATAACACCTATTATAGGTATCTCAGTTATCGCTTTGATGTCAGATTCGTTCACGATCTTTCTTATCAGCAACTGGCGTATGAATAACAGAAGCAATGGTATCAGCAGGCCTATCAGCAATGCAAGCAGGTATATATTATACTTCAGCGGGAAAACCGGCTGACTGCTGGAGTACGGAGCTATCAATACTTTTGATTTGTTGGCCTCGTTGTATACTGCAATGTCGTTCTCTATCCCTTTTTTAAAGAGGAACAAGTACATATCCTGCGTTACATCATAACCTCTTCTTACCTGGGTAATGCTTCTGTCTATACCCGGTACACTACGTATCTTATCGTTGTAGTCTGCGTTCGATTTTGTAGCTACCTGAAGGTCAGATTCCAGGCTGCCAGATAATCTGTTCAATACATCCAGCATCCTTCTTTTCAAGGCTTCCAGCTCCACTATTGTCTGTATCAGGAATGGATTCGATGCACCAAGTTCCTGTACTTTTTCCTGTGTTTCCAGCTTTTGTACCAGTGTATTATATTGTATCACCAGCCCTTGCAGTATGTTGTCATCTATATCCAGCGCTACTAATATCTGGTAGCGGCTGTTCAGCAACAGGTAGCGCAGGTTGATGAGTGCTCTTCTGCGGGTTAGTAATTTATCAATGTTCTTTTCAGTTTCGTTCTTTTCATTCATGTAGGTATTGGTCTGGCCTGGCAGGTCCACAACACCATTTTGCTCCTTGATATGTTCTACTGTTGAATCCACGCCATTCAAATTGTCCATCAGGTTCTTCTTATGGTCGTTGATGAAATCGCGGGTCTTTTGTGCAGAAAGGTCAATGTTCTTGAACTTGTTACGATAGTATATACGTACCAGTGTATTCAGCAGGTCTATACCACGCTCCGGTATGTTATCCCTGTAGGCAAGGTCCATAACACTTGTACGGCCATCAGCTGAGGTTACTTTAAAGTCAGACTCGATGTCGCGAACGGTATACTGAGGATCTTTGACACGTACGTTTATTTCCTTTGTAAGGTATTTATTAGGATTCGATGGGTCGTAATTATATAGTATTTTGAACCTTCCGAACGAGCGGGTTATCCAGCTATCATAAGGTACGTCTACAGTTTTAGAACCTTCTCTCAGGTCAAAATGGCCATCAGAAGTGTATTTTACATACATCTCTGTGTGGTCTCCTTTATAGCCCGATGAGTCGAATACTACACGTATAGGACTTTCATTATACAGCTCCTGGTCTCTCAGCTTGCTTTTTATAAAGTAAGTAACGTTCAGGTTCAAAGTATCCACGGCCTGTGTTATCAGGTCTTCCGATTTCAGCGCGTTTATCTCATTAAAGAAATTCACAGGCGCTTTTTTGACGATATTCAGCTTATCAAGGATATCGCTGTTCGTATTGTCATCTTCGGTTACCACCAGGGCACTCTTGATCACATATATCGGCTTTGTCACCTGCAGGTATATATAACCTATTGCAAATGCTATGATCAGGCTAAGAATTATCCAGTACCAGGCGCCCAGTACCATTCCTAAATACCTCTTCACATCAAAGGCCGCACCTTTTTTGGTCGTTGTAACCGTTGTGTTGGCTACATTCGTATTGATCGTATTGACCGCGGGTTTGAACTCCATTGATAATTTATTTAAATGTTCTTTATTTGGTTAGTTGCGTCAAGGCAAATACCCCTATCACTGATGTAAATATTTCGGCTAATGCAGGCAGGTAGAACCTAACTACATCGTTCTGTGCTTCCTGACGTGCTACACGGGCCGATTCTACATATACTATATCGTTTTGTTTCAGATAGAAATAAGGGTTTGCAAATGCGTTACGGCTATTCAGATTGATGCGTGCAAATTCACGACGACCATGATTCTCACGTATCACAAGCACGTTATCTTTTCTACCTGCCAGGGTGATGTCATCCGCAGCTGCAAGCGCTTCCAGTACATTCATCCTATGGTTCGGTGCAATTACCACACCTGGGTATTTAACCTCTCCGAGTACTGTTACCTTGTAGTTCAGTATCCTTATCTCAACAACAGGATCCTTCACATAGTTCATTCTTAATTTCTCGCATAGTATATCTTTAACATTCCTTAAGGTAAGGCCAGATACTTTCATTTTGCCTATTACAGGGAAGTCTACATAACCATCAGGATCAACAAGGTAACCTTTGATAGTACCACCACCTTGTCCACCGCTACCACCACCACCACCGCCTTTCGTGGCAGTCAATGGATATTCGATACCACCATCATTAAATATGCTAACAGGATCTTTTACAGTAAAGTCACTGATACTCGATATTTTGAACGCCAATATATCATCAGGTGCTATCACACTCTGTATATATGGAGGTATTTTGGTAATAAGTACCGTAGTATCTGTAGGCGCATTATCTCTGAAATATATGGTCCTCCTCGGCAGCGAACATGCCGATGTAAGCACCAATAGTATAAGCGCGGTCAGATAAAAAGTATTTCGGCTGGGAGTGTACATTCTCTCGGTTTTTATATTTAGAAGGTAAATGTAGTTTGAACTTTAAAGAGCTTAACGTATTTATAATGGTTTTACAATGCATTAACAAAAACACTAATTTTCGTTAATGCATTGTAAATCTCGGAAATTGTAATGTGGTTTATTGACGATACTATGGTGCCAACCTTTGTTGAGACCAGCCTCCCTTGCCTTTTGTAAACAGTATGCGGTCATGCATGCGGTTGCTCCTGCCTTGCCAAAATTCTATGCTGTTCGCTACTAACCTGTAACCTCCCCAATATGGTGGTCTTGGAATACTACTATTCATATACTTTTGTTCGTATATGGCATAGTTCTCATTAAGTATGTTCCGGTCTGCTATAACTTTGCTCTGCGGCGATGCCCATGCGCCTAAACGGCTGCCAACCGGGCGGGAGTTGAAATACTGGTCGCTGTCGGCTTCAGGTACTTTTTCTATGATACCTTCTATACGCACCTGCCGCTCCAGCTCTTTCCAGAAAAATAATAGGGCGGCATTAGCATTAGCTGCTATATCCCGCCCTTTTGCGCTATTGTAATTGGTGAAAAAAATGAACCCGTTGTCATCAACACCCTTTAGCAAAACTATACGTGCATGTGGCTTATGCTGGCCATCTACAGTGGCAAGGGTCATTGCATTTACCTCACTTATCTGCGCTGTTTCAGCTTCTTTGAACCACTTTTCAAAAAAATAAAGGGGGTCGTTACCCGTACCGGCTTCATCAAGTGCAGCAAGTGTATAGTCTGTGCGGATGGCCGCAATATTCAGGTCTTGCGAAGGCAATGTATTTATTTTTTCTTTCTGTCTTCTGAACCGAGGTATTTTGACATTACATATATTGTCTCGATAGTGAACAATATTGCAAATACCCACATAAGTATAGGGCCAACAGACGTGGTTACAGTATTATAAAAGGCATTAAGTAGCAAGTGATTCATAATGGTATTATTTGCTCTGCAAGATACAAAATGACATCGGAAAATCATTGCACTTTCATTTACGGCTTTTTGTGTTTATTTTTATTTCATAATTCGGGTCTGTAAATGATGTTACTGAGGCATGTACCTTTCCTGAGAGCGGTATTTTTCTACTCTTTTACCGCTTTTGGTGGGCCACAGGGGCATATGGGCATGATGATACGCACGTTCGTACAAAAAAGGAAAGATGTAACTGAGGATGAGCTGCTTTCTTACAATGCTTTTTGCCAGATGCTGCCTGGCCCCTCTTCTACACAAACGGTAATGCTCATAGCCATGAAGCGCGGTGGTATACCACTTGCAGTGCTCACCTTATTATTATGGGTGTTCCCGGCGGCTATGCTCATGTCGCTGTTCTCTTTCATCGTTTACTATTTCAATGCCCGGTCGCTCGATAAAAGTATTTTTTCCTATATACAACCTATGTCGGTGGGGTTCGTGTGCTTTGCAGCAGCAAAGATGATGAAGACCAGTACCCGCCACGTAGCCACTACCGTTATTATGCTGGGTTCTTTGGTGGTCACTATATTGGTGCGCTCGCCCTGGGTGTTCCCTGCCATTCTTTTGGTTGCCGGTACCATTAGTAACTTTAGCGATAAGCGTATCCCAGATACCGTTGAAAAACCTAAACCCATTAATTGGATAAATCTATGGTTGTTCGCTGCTATATTTATTGTTGCAGGTATATTTAGCGAAATGGCGCGCACCAAGGGGGTATTGTGGCCACATGGTAGGATTTTTAATATATTTGAGAACTTTTACCGTTTTGGAAGTATAGTGTTTGGCGGCGGGCAGGCGTTGCTGCCCATGATGCTGTTCCAGTTCGTGAACCTGCCGTTGAAGCACCATATGGCGCCTGTTATCACCTCGTCCGAATTGCTTACAGGCTTTGGTATGGTGCAGGCCGTTCCGGGTCCTGTTTTTTCCATAGCCTCCTTTATGGGTGGCATGATGATGAGTGGTTATGGCCCGGGTTGGCAGGTGATAGGTTGTATTACTGCTACCACTGCATTGTTCCTGCCCAGCACATTATTACTTTTCTTCTTCTTCCCTATATTCCAGAACCTGCGCCATCACGTTATCATATTCAGGGCGCTGGAGGGTATAAATGCCGCTGTGGTGGGTATAATATGGGCATCGGGCCTTGTACTATTTGAATCGATGGGCTTTGAGTGGAGTAATGTGGTAGTAATAGTTATCACCTTTTGCCTGCTCAACTTTACTAAGATACCATCACCATTTATAGTACTTGCCTGGTTGCTGCTGGGCTGGACCATGCATGCATAGCGCTAATTGTTATCCTTCAGCAGGCCGTTAATATCTGTTATCAGTTTGTTCACTTCATCCATCCGTAGGCCATCATAAAAGCCGCGTACCTGTCCATCTTTATCTACAAGCACGTAGTGGTTGTCATGTATAAAATCTTTGTCAATAGTAACACCTGTAGTATCATCCTGGGCACTGATGAGGTAGCTGTACCGGGCCATGTCATACAGTTTTTTCTTGTCCCCGGTCAGGAACATCCATTGAGACGGGTCGGCCTCAAACCGCATACTGTATTCTTTTAGCGCCGCCACACTATCCTTCTTAGGATCTACGGTGTGCGATAAGATCATTACATTTTTATTCCCCCTGAATGCTTTTGCCACATTGGTGAGATGCTCATTCATTTTAGGGCAAATACCTTTACATGTGGCGAAAAAGTAAGAGACCACATATATCTTCCCCTTTACATCGGCATTGGTTATTACTTTGCCATCCTGGTTGGTAAAAGAGAAATCTTCTACATGATGGCCCGGGTTGCCCAATACACGTAGCGTTGACTTTTTTTGCTCATGCGTTACCTTATAGAAATAACCTAAGAATGCGATACCAAGTACAATAAAAAAAGATACAAGGACGACGGTCGTTTTTTTCTGGTTCATTTTATACTAAAATATGCGGCCCCAAAGGTAAGCATGTATGGGGCCACACTTGTGTAAACTTGTTGTAATTTATTCTTAATGATGTATTAGACCACCACGTTTATCATTTTGCCCTTCACGTAGATGAATTTTTTTACATCCTTGCCTTCCATCCATTTCTGTACGTTGGCATCAGCCAATACTTCCTGTTGTATGTAGGCTTGGTCGGCATCGAGGGCAAATTCCATTTCTGCCCGCGTTTTACCATTTACGGCCACTGGGTAGGTCTTGCTGTTCTCTACCACATATTTTTCTTCATAAGCGGGGAATGATGCATCGAGCATACTGGTGGTATTGCCCAGTTGATGCCATAGCTCCTCTGCGAGGTGCGGCGCCATAGGGCTCAGTGCTATAGCCAGTGGTTGCAGTACTTCTTTTTTGTGACAGTTTAGTGCAGTAAGGTCGTTCACGCATATCATGAACTGGCTTACAGCAGTGTTGTATGCCCACTTTTCTATATCGTCTCCTATCTTCTTTATGGTCTTGTGCAGTACACGCAGTTCTGCATCTGTAGCTGCATCGTCGGTCACTATCCAGCCTTTCTGTTCATCAGAATAAAGACGCCATAGTTTTTTCAGGAAACGGTGCACACCCTCTATGCCCTTAGTATCCCATGGCTTGCTGATGTCAATAGGCCCCAGGAACATCTCGTACATGCGGAAGGTGTCTGCGCCGTATTGCGCTACAATATCGTCCGGGTTGACCACATTGTATTTTGATTTGGACATTTTTTCGGTCCCTGCGCCACATATATACTTGCTATTCTCGAGTATAAAAGTAGCATTGGCATATTCAGGCCGCCACTTGGTAAAAGCTTCAGTGTCCAGTTCCAGTCCATCAACTATATTCACATCTACATGTAGCTCGTCGGTTTTATACTGGTCTTTTAAACCGTTGGAAACGAACTGCGTTGTACCACTTACCCTATACACAAACCTACTGCTTCCCTGTATCATTCCCTGGTTGATGAGCTTTTTAAATGGCTCATCAAATCCTATATACCCAAGGTCATACAGTGCTTTGGTCCACATGCGGCTATAGAGCAGGTGGCCTACGGCATGTTCGGTACCCCCTATATATATATCAACCTGGTTCCAGTAGTCCACTGCAGCACGGTCGGCAAATGCATGTTCGTTGTGTGGATCCATGTACCGCAAGAAATACCAGCTGCTGGCAGCATAGCCGGGCATAGTATTGGTCTCGCGGTTGCCGAGTGGGGTAGTGACCCAGTCCATAACATTGGCCAGTGGGCCTTCACCTTCAGGGCCGGGTTTGTATGACTCTACTCGCGGTAATATCACCGGCAGTTCCTGCAGTTCTGGTTGTGTGCTTATTGCTTTTTCGTCGGTACCATAGGGTAAGCCGTCGATATAGATAATAGGAAAGGGTTCTCCCCAGTACCGCTGGCGACTAAAACCTGCATCGCGGAATTTATAATTCACTTTTCTGCGACCAGCCCCTTTTTCTTCTATGGCTTTTATAGCCGCTTCATTTGCCTGCGCTATCTCTAACCCGGTGAGGAAGCCGCTATTTTCTATAATGCCTTTCTTAGCGCTATAAGCATCTGCACCATTGTAACTATCGCCAAATATGTTGGTGATAGGAAGGTTGAAATGTTTGGCAAATGCATGGTCGCGCTCATCGCCGCTTGGTACTGCCATTATAGCGCCGGTGCCATAGCCCGCAAGCACGTATTCGCTGATCCATACAGGCACGCTTTTGCCGCTGACCGGGTTAACGGCATATGCGCCGGTAAACGCACCGGTCACCTGCTTTACCTCTGCTATGCGCTCGCGCTCACTGCGGCTCTTTACATACTTCTTATATTCCTCTACCGCTTGTTTTTGCGCGCCAGTTGTTATGGCATCTACCAGTTCCAGCTCGGGTGCCAGCACCATAAAGTCAACGCCAAATATGGTGTCGGGCCGTGTGGTAAATACTGTTATCGTTCTATCGTTATGCCCTTCTATTGCAAACCGTACTTCGGCTCCGTTGCTTTTGCCTATCCAGTTGCGCTGCATTTCTTTCATGGCCTCGCTCCAGTCCAGTGTGTCCAAGCTTTCCAGTAGCCTGTCGGCAAATGCAGTAATGCGCAGGAACCACTGGCGCATGCGCTTGCGCTCTGCGGGGTGGCCACCTCTCTCGGATACGCCGTTCACCACTTCATCATTTGCCAATACGGTACCCAACGCCTCGCACCACCACACTTCTGCATAGCCCTGATAGGCCAGGCGGTAGCGCATTAGCGTATCGCGTTTATGCTGGTTGTCATATCCATTCCAGTCAGCACTACTGAATTGCAGGCTGTCATCTTCAGGACATATATTATTTACATTGCCTTCCTTTTCGAATATGGAAATAAGCTCCGCGATAGGGCGAGCCTTATTCGCAGCTTTATCGAACCAGCTATGGAATAGCTGCAGGAATATCCACTGTGTCCACTTATAATATTTGGCATCGCTGGTACGCACCTCGCGATCCCAGTCGTAGCAGAAGCCTATATTGTCCAGTTGCTCGCGATAGCGGGCTATATTCTTTTCGGTGGTAACGGCAGGGTGCTGACCTGTTTCCAAGGCGTATTGCTCGGCAGGCAGACCAAAACTATCGTAGCCCATTGGGTGTAGTACGTTGAAGCCCCTAAGCCTTTTATAGCGCGCATAGATATCAGAAGCTATATAACCCAAAGGATGGCCCACGTGTAGCCCCGCCCCGCTGGGGTAAGGGAACATGTCGAGTATGTAGAACTTAGGTTTGCCGGTATTGTTCTCAACCTTATAAGTTTGATGCTCTTCCCAGTATTTTTTCCACTTCTTTTCAATAGTGCCGAAAGCGTATTCCATAATTCGCAAAAATAGTAGACAAACTGAGCATATGCTATGGTTTGCCTGTTATTGAAATTAAATGTTATAAATTTGTGCTACTTGTGCCAGCATATTTACCGGTAACCCGGATGAAATTTCCGATTATTTCCGGTACCGGAAATTCGGTAGTATGGCTGAAACCCTTTGCTGATAAGCATCCTGTATGAAATTTCCGATTTACTTCAGGAAAAATAACCGGGAAATTTGTTGGGAAAATATCAATCAGCACTACCTTCAATTTCACATCTGCACGGTTGCTGCGTGTGCAAATTAAAACTAATGCAAGATAAATGAGAACTCCCGAACGACCTGAATACTTATACACATTTTTGAAATGATATGTATCTCATTAACGATGCTCAGAGTAATTTTTATTGTTAACCCACCACTTTCAGCTCCTCACTGTTCCCCGTCAGCAGCGCCAACCGTTCCATCACTCTTTCTACAAGGGCATCGGGGCAAGAGGCGCCCGAGGTGACCATTACCTTTAATGGTCTATTACCAGGGATGTAATTGTTGGTTACTATCTCTTTATGCTCATGCATATCAAAGTGGCTGATCTCAGTTGCAGAAATAAGACAAGCTTCATCTTTAATATAGTAGGTAGGCAATTTCAATTCGCATAGCTCCACCAGGTGACTTGTGTTGGAACTGTTATAACCACCTATCACCAGCGCCATGTCGGCATCGTGCTCCAGCATACCTTGTACGGCACCCTGATTATCCATGGTAGCATAGCACAATGTATCGCGGGTCTCTGCAAAGCGCTCACTTATATTATCTGCGGCGGGTTGGTAGTGGTTTACTATTATCCCTTTCAGGTAGTCGGCAATAGCCTGTGTTTCGCTGGCGAGCATAGTAGTTTGGTTCACCACTCCGATGCGTTGCAGGTCGCGCTCCACATCAAACCCTTCTGAAAATTGGTTCTTAAGATCGATATAGAATTGTTCGGCAGGGAGTGTATGGTCGATGTACCTGGCCAGCAGTTCGGCCTCTGCCATATCCTTCACCACTACGGTTGGCGTGTGTGCTTCGCTATGAGAGAAAGTAGCGCGTGTTTCTTCATGCTTCGGCTTGCCATGCACTATTACTGTATAGCCTTCCTGGCCTATCTTTTCGGCACGGTTCCATACCTTTTCCACGAAGGGGCATGTGGTCTCGTACAGGGTAGGTTCTATGCCCTTGTCCCTTAGTTTTTGTTCCAGTTCCAGGGTAGTACCAAAGGCAGGTATTATCACAATATCATCAGCGGTCAGTTCCTCCCAGCTCACTATCATATTGCCACTGGTATCCATCAGGAACTTTACGCCCAGCGCCTGCAGGTCAGCATTTACCCCGGGGTTGTGTATCATTTCACTTAGCAGGAATATGCGTTTTCCCTGTTGTTCTTCAATGGCCCGGAAAGCTATTTCTATGGCGTTTTCCACCCCATAACAAAATCCAAAGTGGCGCGCAAGGATGATCTGCAAGCTACCAGACCCCAGCAGAGTAGGAGAGAAGTCTTTCTTCATCTTATCTGCGGCCTTTCTGCTCTGCTTTATAGCAGACACCATAGGGCTGCGATACTGTACCGGTACGTTGAACGATTTCATTGCGGTTGCAAAGGTAGGTGATTTGGGAGTTTATTATAGGAGATCGGCGCAGTAGCTACAGCCCTTCCTTCTTGATCTTTTTGATCTCCTTAATATCTGCGATATCCTGAGTCCGGCCTGAAGCTTCTTTATTTTTAATGAAATCTGATGCACCAATATAGTTGACCATAAAATCATCTACGGCGATCTTCCTCATATTTTTAACAGCTTCTCCGAACTCAATACCATCTATACTGTTCAGTATATCTATGCGTATCGGCGGGTATCCAATTTGACTGATGTATCCAGGTCTTAAAAAATCTTCTTTTTCAAATCCCATAGATGCAAATCCAAAATCCCTGATCACACTTAATAATTTTAACGCATTATCCTCTGATATATTGATCCAAATATCGAGATCTCCCGTATGGCGAGGCTTCCCATGGAATGCAAGTGCATATCCGCCTACTACCATATATTCAACCGCATGTTGGTTGAGTAGCTTAACAAAATCTTCAAAATCCTGTGCAAGCGTCATTATTTAATTTTTCGTTTTACAACTATAGTCTTATCCATCCTTTCGCCAGGTTTCAAAGTTTGCATCACCAGAAAAGTAACAGCTGCAATGCGTTCCTGCGGAGTTTTAGATAGCCAATAAGCTACATCACGATCTGCATCGTTTGCATCTTTCATAGATACTTTTCGCACTATAGCGGCTATCTTCCTTTCCATAAGCAAATATAACCAATATATGTTGTCTGAATGTTCATTTACTCCTCCTCTTCCCCGAACGAGGTCTTTACCACATCTGCCTTTATTCCCATTTCTTCGGTAAGGTAGCGGGCCAGCGGCGCTGTGAACCCATGTGTGGCATATACACACTCTGCCTCAGTTGCTTTTATAGCTTGCAGTAGTCCCGGCCAGTCGGCATGGTCGCTTAGGGCAAAGCCGGCATCAGCATTGCGCCTGCGTTGGGCGCCGCGCACCTGCATCCAGCCGCTGCATACCCCCAGGCTAAAGGGCTGCATGCGTTTCAGGTAAGTAGTACTATCGGCAGCGGGTGGTATGATGATGATGCGCTTTTTCAATTCTTCCTTTGGTATGTCAGCACTCAAGTAGTCTACTGGTGGCATGTCTTTGAACTTTGCTATAGCTTCCTGCATATTGTATATAGCGCCATGCACATAAAACTGGTATCCGTATAGCGCCAGGTTGTGTATCAGCCGCTGTGCCTTGCCCAGGCTATATGCAGTGAGTATGCTGTTGCGCCCTGCGGCTTGGTTGCCCTGCACCCATAGGTGTATGTCCTCCATAATGGTCGCCTGTTTCTTCCATTGGTATATAGGTAATCCAAAAGTGCTCTCTGTAATGAAGGTGTGGCACTTTACGGGTTCGAATGGTGCTGACACCCCATCATCTTCCACCTTGTAGTCGCTCGATACTACCCAAACCTCGCCCTTATATTCCATCCGTACCTGTGCCGACCCTAAAATATGGCCAGCAGGGAATAGGGTCACCTTAACATTGTTGATGGTAAGCGTTTGCCCATAGTCGGCGCTTTGTATTTGTATATCTTCACTCAGCCGGGCCTTTAGCAGGTAGTAGCTGTCTTTGTGTGCCAGGTATAGCTTGCTGCCCCACCGGGCGTGGTCGCTATGGGCATGTGTGGTCACTGCCCTGTGCACGGGTTTCCAGGGGTCTATGTAGAAATCTCCGTCTTTGCAATAAAGTCCGCTATCTGTAAAAGAAATAAGTCCCATTGTGCGTTATCCTATTTGTAAGGTCGCTGTAATATCATGCCCGAATGAAATGCATTTTAAAATATGTACTAAACTTTATTTATTTTATATTGAATTAATGGATAATTTAGAATTTGCAGTTGGAATGGTAACGTCACGGTCCATAAAGTATTGCAGTATACGCTGTGTTGTGTGCATATGAATTATAAGAGGAAATTTACTGTTCTGTTGTTGCTGATCGTGGTGCTTACGGCCATACAGTACACATTGCGTGTGCATCCCGGTTACGTTTCGGAGTATGATACTTTTATCTTTCAACCCTGGCAATATTTCCGTGATCTGGTATTTGGTTATATACCCTTCAGCGTAGGCGATCTTCTATATGTACTTGCAGGGCTAAGCCTTTTGATACTGGTCATCAGATGGGGCTATTTTTTGGTGAAATTCAGGACCAACAAACAATACCTGTTAGCCTCGCTGGTACACACTGCCATATTCTTCGAGGTGGTGTACCTGTTGTTCATATTGGGCTGGGGCGCCAATTACTACAAGCCATCGCTTACTAATTTCTGGGAGTTGCAGGCGGTAAAAGTCCAGCATCAGAATGATTCTGCTGCCATGCGCGAGTTCGATACCTACTTGGTGGGGCAGCTGAATGCCTATGCACCACACTACCAGGCGCTACCATTCAGCGAGGTGAACAAACGTGCGCAGCTATACTACCGGCTATATACCAACGCCCGCAGCAAACTGGGCAGCCTAAAGGTGAAGCCATCTATATTTGGATACCTGATGCAGAACCTGGCCATACAGGGGTACTACAATCCTTTTACGGGCGAATCGCAGGTGAATCGTTTCCTTCCCGCGTTCATGCTGCCTTTTGTGGTATGCCACGAAATGGCCCACCAGGCAGGCATAGCTGCAGAGGATGACGCTAACCTGATGGCGTATGCATTAGGCACAGCTACGCATGATACTGCTTTTATCTACTCCTCCTATTTTAATATATGGTTATATGCACACAACCGGTTGTTCCGGCAGGATACCGCATTGGCCATGCAGTTGGAACATTCACTTAACAACGTTACTCTTGCGCAGATAGATACACTTGAAGATATACGGAAGCGCTACATGGGCAACATGAGCCACTATAGCAGCAAGCTATATGATGGCTACCTGCGCATGCACCACCAAAAAGATGGTATACGCAGCTATGGCAATGTAGCTACCAGTGCATGGGCCTGGGAGATACGCAGGCGCTTATGGAAACACATCATTATAAAGATACCTTAGCCTTTATATTCGCCCCATACTGAGCGCAGTGTATCAGCTATTTCTCCGAGTGTACAGAGGTTCTCTACCGCTGTTATAACAAGTGGCATCAGGTTATCGGTGGTCATAGCCGCGTGCTTTATAGCAGCAAGGCTTTCAGCGGCCTGCTCCTTATCCCTTTTTTCGCGCAGGGCTTTCAGCTTTGCGCTTTGCAGCTGCCGTATGCTATCATCTATTTTAAAGCCTGGTGGCTTACTCGTCTCTGCCGACACAAATTTGTTGACGCCAACTATCACTTTACTACCATCCTCTATGGCCTTATTGTAGGCATATGCAGCACGCGCTATCTCGTCTTGTACAAAATGTTGTTCTATAGCTTTTACAGCGCCACCCATAGCGTCGCTTTTATTTATCAGTATTTGTGCAGCAGCTTCTATCTCATCGGTCAGTGTTTCCACGTAGAATGAGCCCGCAAGCGGGTCTACGGTATCTGTAGCGCCGCTTTCAAAAGCTATTATCTGCTGGGTGCGCAGTGCTATACTTGCTGCCTCTTCCGTAGGCAGCGACAGCGCTTCATCATAACCGTTGGTATGAAGGCTCTGCGTGCCACCAAGCACGGCAGATAATGCCTGGAGTGTTACCCGTACTATATTGTTCTTAGGCTGCTGCGCCGTAAGTGTGCTACCGCCGGTCTGCGTGTGGAAACGCAACATCTGCGCCTTTGGGTCGGTAGCGCCCAGTTCTTTGGTTATGTGTGCCCACATGCGCCGTGCTGCCCTGAACTTGGCTACCTCTTCAAATATATTGTTGTGTGCATTAAAGAAGAACGAAAGGCGCTGTGCAAACACATTGATATCAAGCCCCTTGGCTATGGCTGCCTGCAGATATGCCTTACCATTTGCCAGTGTAAATGCCAGTTCCTGTACCGCATTAGAGCCTGCTTCCCTGATATGGTAGCCGGAGATAGATATGGTGTTCCACTTGGGCACTTCTTTGCTGCAGTATTCAAAGATGTCGGTTATCAGCCGCATGCTTTGCATTGGCGGATATATATATGTACCCCGCGCGGCGTATTCTTTCAGTATATCGTTTTGTATGGTACCCGATATTTTTTTCAGGTCGGCACCCTGCTTTTTAGCAAGCGCTATATAAAATGCCAGGAGTATGAAGGCTGTGGCATTAATGGTCATAGAAGTGCTTATGTCCTTCAACTGTATGTCTTTGAACAACAGTTCCATATCCTCCAGAGAGTCTATAGCTACGCCTACTTTACCAACTTCTCCTTCGGCCATATCATGGTCGCTGTCGTAGCCTATTTGTGTAGGCAGGTCAAAGGCCACGGAAAGGCCATTAACACCCTGGCCAAGGAGGAAGTGGTATCGCTTGTTCGATTCCTCGGCAGTGCTGAACCCGGCATATTGGCGCATGGTCCAGGCCTTATCGCGATACATAGCTTTGTGCACGCCCCTGGTAAACGGGAACTGTCCCGGTACTTCGTTCATCAATGGCGCCTTGGTGTATAGTTCGTTTATCTCTATACCGGCATCCGTTCTTATTACTTTATTGTCGCTCACCCTGTTGTGTTTAAACCTGCTAAGATCAGTGAATGATACTATTTATGCCTGCGGACCGGCGGCCAGCACCCGTTTGCACTCATCGTTTATTAGTTGCAGCGCCACATCGGTAGGTAATGTTTCTGCAGTGTTCATCACATAGTCTATTACGCGGGTATGGAGTTCTTTGGCTGGTGCATCGGGGTTCAGTTGCTGTGCTATGATATTGACCATGTTCATTTCCTGCTCCTTTATTCCTTTTACCGTATTCCATACCTGATTGGATACATAAACCTGCTGAGACAGATTGTGCTCAAATTCTGTACGTATGTTAAATGCTACTGCCTGCTGCAGGTCGCGCACTGTCATGCCGCTTACATATATCCTGGGTATCAGGTTGCGGGGGTGTATACGTTCTACAAATATCACCAGCCTTTCATAGGCTTGCAAGCGCAGTGGCAGGGTTATATTTTGTGTTTCTTTGAATAAAGCCAATTGTTTACGCTGCATTTCTGTTACCAGGAATTTATTAACGATCATGTAGGTGGCCAGCAGCACAATAAGCGATGGAACAGTGTATTTTAATAGCTCAAGCAATATTTCCATAAGAGTGAATTACCCGGCAAAATAAAGTTTTTTTCGTCAATGCACGCTACAGCTTGTTTTATGTTACGGATGTGTGAAGTTTTTGAGTCCTTATCTATTGAGCAGGTATATGGCATAGTTTTTAAAACAGTAGTAAAAAACAATTGTATGCAAAACACAGATGCGCTCGTAGAAATACTGAATGACCTGGTAACGATAAATAACGACCGCGTTGCGGGATACCAGAGAGCTATTAACGAATCTAACGATCTGGATGTGGACATGAAAGCTACATTCGAGGCAATGATAAGGGAAAGCGAACAATACAAACAAGACCTGACTGCAAAAATAAGGCAGCTTGGCGGCCAGGTAGCTACAGGTAGCACAGCATCAGGCAAAATATACCGCGCATGGATGGACCTTAAGGCAACATTTACAGGCAGCGACCGCAAACAAATATTGGCATCGTGCGAATATGGTGAAGATGCTGCACAGAAAGCTTATGAGTCTGCACTAACCTCTGACGCTGAGATGCCAGCAGATGTGCGCCAACTTATTGCTGAGCAGCAGCAGGCATTGCGCAACTCGCATGACCATATTAAGAAATACAGAGATGCACACCAATCTGTAAATTAAAGACTGATGCATTGGAAAACTGAACGCCCCGCTACAAAGTGGGGCATTTTTTATTGTAAGCAGTTATTGTAGAAGCAATTCCTCACAGTACCTCATTTGCTTTTTGCCAAATATAACGCAGTTACTTTATGGTTTTATAAATGATTGGTAATCAATGATATGATAAAATGTATTTTATTTATATGATGTCTTTACCAGTGGCAGAATATTTACTTGCATAGAGATATAAAACCTTACGTACATGCAAACGCAAAATAATAGTCAAATGACAGGACCTACAGATAAGCCAGCGGAAATAGTACCCTTTATGAACACACTTACATCAGTGTCGAATAAAGTGGTGAAGGATGGATATACTCATAGTTTTAAGATACAGGACAAGAAGCTATTTTCTTCAACAAACGATACATCTTACGAGCCTGACCAGGTGAAGATCGTAAATTTCTATCGCTTTGAGGGCCAGTCAGACCCTGGTGATAATGCGATCATGTATGTGATCGAGACCACTGACGGATCGAAAGGAACATTGATAGATGCTTATGGCGCCTATGCTGATGAAGGCGTAAATAAATTTATGGAACAGGTGGAAGAAATAAATAAAAAGGCGCAGAAGAAAGAAGCAGAGTAAAGCTATTTTATGAATAACTCAAGGCGATCACATTCTGATCGCCTTTCATTTTTTGTATGATCTTATATCTCTAAAGAAATGTTTGTAGAAATAGAAAATATGGTAATAATAGAGGTATAAATGAAAGTGATGTGATAAGTTAAGGATGGTATTTAGCTTTATATCGTTTTCATAGTGATAGGGTTTATAGGGGCTGGCCTGTTCTCAGGCTGGCTTTTTTATTTTTATTTTTTATTTTACATCCAAATGCCTTCACTCATGTTCAGGACACTGGTGTATTCTATATTGCTCATTGCAGTTTGCAGCGCCGATGCATTGGCCCAGCCATTGTCTGCCTTTACCGACATTCAGAATCAACTGATGGTTTGGGATAGAGGGTTCATTCGCAAGATCGATTACTTACCGCCTGTATCTATTAAAATAGGCAGGGTAGCAATACCATACCTGGATAACTCCCGTTCTTTTAAGATATATTATGGCGGAGGTGTAAAAACAATTAACCCAGGATTCACGAACGATTTTTTTGTGACCGATAACCTGGTGGCATATCTCAATCAGAAATCGCTGAATGTATTTGATAGAGGGGTCATCAAAAATCTTACGGGCATATGCAACCAGTATATGGTAGGCGATAGTGTGGTACTGTATCTGGATGGGCTAAAGAGTGAATACAGGGTGTATTACAATGGGCAAACGTACCCTATAGAGAGTTTTATACCGGATAGTGTTCTATCAGCAGTAAAAGTATCGGACAACATAGTAGCGTATGACAATTTTGCCAACCAGTTCCGCATATTTTATAGGGGTAACCTCATTCCACAGGAAGATTTTCAGGTATATAAATTTGACGCCGGCCGCAACACCGTTGCGTATGTGGATGCGAATAGGGAGTTCAAAATATTCCACAACGGGCAAACTTTTATTATAGATGACTATCCTCCGCAAAGCTTTGCATGTGGGGACAATCTTGTAGCATATGTATCGAATGATGGATATTTCAAGGTCTTTTATGAGGATAGTGTACATGCTTTAGGATACTTTAATCCCACATACAAGGTTGCAGATAACGTTATAGCCTATAAAGACCCTACAGGTTATTTCAAAGTATTTTACAAGGGGCAGATAACAGACCTTGACAATTATTATCCTACCAACTTTACTGCACAATACAATTCTGTGGCCTATGTAAGCACCAATGGCACGTTGCGCTTATTCTCAGAGGGTGAGGTATACGATGTTACCAATGCAGACCTATCGAACTGGCAACTGAACTATGATGTGATACAATATCAGATAGGGCAGAGTGTTTTTAAAGTATTCTATAAAGGGCTGGAATACTAAAAATACCGCTTCACCAATCGCAAGTGGTGCGTTCTGCGCTTTAGCGTGGTGCTGATGATGCCTCCCTGGTCTATACGATCTACTACCACATGGCCGCTGGTCTCTGTGGCATGTATTATGGTTTGCTCGTCCAGCAGTATGCCTACGTGCACTATCTTACCATCTGCATTGTCAAAAAAAGCAAGGTCGCCGCATAAGGCATTTTGCAAAAAGTCTACCAGTGTACCTTCATTTGCTTGCTGCGATGCATCTCTGGGTATAGGCATACCACACAATTTATAAGCCATCTGAGATAGGCCCGAACAGTCTATACCCGCTACGCTGCGGCCACCCCACATGTACGGTGCATGCAGGTATTGCATAGCAGCCTGTTTCAGGCGTTCGGCATCGGTACCCAGCTTCAGCAGTGTGGTCCTCTTCCCTTTGTATATACCTATTTTCCCGTCTATATGCACCTTGTTGCCCTTGCATTGCATCAGGTCGCTACCCAGTGGCAGCCACATATTAGCATCGTTAAAAACGAACCGGTCGTTGTTGCCAACAGTGATGAACTTGGGACCTTTGCGGTATTCTTTTCGCTGCACCACGGTCAGTTGCGATGCTTTGCACCAGCCTTCGTAGCCATCCCATTCGCCTCTTATCCTGGCCCACTCCTTATGGTTTATTTCCAGCAGCTCGCACCGTTCACCATACAGCAATTGGTTCACCTGTTCTGCACTGTGGCTGGGTTCGCTCCTTACAGGCATTACAGATACGTTACAGAAAGAGAATGCTAAGATCATGGCAGGTGGGTATGGCTGCAATATTACATTATGATGCTATTACCTGCAAGCAATTTGCACATACACATCAGATATGTACATTTATATATACTGATCCATCGGTACTATAAATATCTTTTGCTAACTTAGCACGCTAGAGCCCACTGCAACATATATTATATGTATGTTAAATGTTGGCAATTATTCATCATATAAGAAAAAGAACATAGGAAAAAATTATGGGATCAGCTATCATCACCGCCATCATAGCGGTCGTGGCGATATTAATAGGTATCTTTTTAGGAAAATTAATATTTGCCAAGAACACAAAACAAGACCTGGAAGCTGCCGAGCAGCAGGCTAAAAAAATAATAGAGGACGCTAAGGCGAATGCCGATCTGTTAAAATCGAACGCAGAAACATTAAAAGAAAAGAAGTTATTAGAAGCCAAGGAGCATTTTTTACAATTAAAAAGTGAGCACGATAAAGAGGTTAACCTGCGGAACCAGAAGATAATAGAAGGCGAAGCGCGTGTAAAACAGCAGCAGCAGAGCGCTACAGATAAGAATGTAACGCTGCAGAAACAAATAACAGAGTACGAACAGCTGAAAGAGAATCTTGATCGCCAGATAGAGGTCATCAACGTAAAGCGCAACGAACTGGAGAAACACCAGGAAGAGCATATCAAAAGGCTGGAAAAAGTTTCTGGTCTTTCTGCCGAACAGGCCAAGGTAGAGCTGGTAGAGTTGGTGAAGGAAGAGGCCCGCACACGTGCTATGGCGCATGTGAAGGAGATAATGGAGGAGGCCAAGGTAAATGCATCTAAAGAAGCTAAGAAGATCATTATACAGTCTATACAGCGCTTAGGCTCTGAGCAGGCTATAGAGAACGCCATCACAGTATTCAACCTGGAAAGCGATGAGATAAAAGGCCAGATAATAGGCCGTGAAGGCCGTAACATACGTGCGCTGGAAGCAGCTACAGGTGTGGATCTTATCATTGATGATACCCCTGAGGCTATAGTACTTAGTTGCTTCGATCCGCTACGCCGCGAAATAGCGCGTTTGTCGCTGCAACGCCTGGTACAGGATGGCCGTATACACCCTGCGCGAATAGAGGAAGTGGTGGAAAAGACCAAGAAACAACTGGAAGAGCAAATAATGGAGATAGGCGAGCGCACCATTATAGAACTTGGTGTGCATGGCCTGCATAAAGACCTGGTGCGCCTGGTGGGCAAAATGAGGTTCCGCTCGTCTTACGGGCAAAACCTGCTGATGCACTCTAAAGAAACTGCGAACCTTTGTGGCATTATGGCTGCTGAGCTGGGTCTGGGACAAAAAGTGATAAAGCTGGCAAAACGTGCCGGGTTGCTGCACGATATAGGTAAGGTGCCTGATGAGGAAACTGAACTAAGCCACGCACTGCTGGGCGCTAAAGTAGCCGAAAGGTGTGGTGAACATGCATCGATAGTGAACGCCATTGGCGCCCACCACGATGAGATGGAGATGGCCTACATCATATCGCCTATAGTGCAGGCTTGCGACGCCATAAGCGGTGCAAGGCCAGGTGCACGCCGCGAGATGATGCAAAGCTACCTGCAACGCATAAAAGACCTGGAAGGGCTGGCAATGGCCTACCCTGGTGTGGAAAAAGCCTACGCTATACAGGCCGGCCGCGAGCTGCGCGTAATAGTAGAGGCCGATAAGGTGACCGATGCACAAAGCGACAGTCTTTCTTTCGAGATAGCGGACAAGATCCAGAAAGAAATGCAATACCCCGGCCAGATAAAAGTGACCGTGATAAGGGAACTGAGGGCGGTGAACATAGCCCGTTAATTATCAATAGGATATACTTTATACAACGGCTGCCCGCAAAGCAGCCGTTTTTTTGTGGCAGAAATTACACTATTCACAACTCCCCCCCCCAAAAAAAACAGTGAGCTGCTGGGGGATTGTATAATAAGACTGGATACGAGCGTATAGTTTAGTTTATTCCAATTGGATTAAATTTAGATTTCGATGCATTTTCTGTTATTTTTATTTTACAAGCAAATACGAAATGAAAAAAATATTAAAATTTACTTTAGTACTACTCATTCCTGCTTATTCTACTGCTCAAACACAAAAAAATTTTTTAGATAAAAGAACGTACAGAAAATGTATCCCAAAAGAAAATGACCAAAGATCTTATTTGTCAAGCGCCAATTTTTTTTGAGGACGACCAGTACTTAGGTAGTAAAACATGCAGTGGCGAATGGGGAGGGACGATTAAATTTAAAAATAAAAAAACTGGAATTGAATATGCTTGTAGTGCGACCTGTCCTGTGGTAGTAAATAAAATCGATGGAAAGTATATAGTGACAAATACACTCGCTCACATCAGGGGTTCATCGCAAGTATTAGAAATTTCCAATCCATCCCTTTTGAACGTCTTTAAACTTCCTAAATTCCACAAAAAAGGTAATATTATTTATCGTCATGTAGGGGATGAGGAATCAAGCTCAACGCAAGGTGCCATACAAATTGTCGACAGTTTAGGAGTTCTAACACTTGCAAGTTTTCCTTACGAAGGGGAGCTTTATCATGTTATTACTGACTTTCATAAAACTTTTATTGCCAAGATTGAGAATCATAGATTCGTTACTGTTGACACCCTTTCAAATAAAAGTTTTTGGACTTATGATCCAGAAGTTATTAAAAATGAGGGAGGTCACTGGTTTGTTTTCTTTACCAATAGTGAAATAGATGGTTACTTAGATATTTGGAACAATTGCATAACGTTGGTACAATATAAATAACTGCTTAGCGCGTGGGTCTATGAGTTATATAGAGTTCATAGTTTCCAAACATATCGTACGACAGATGCTGCCACCCAAGCGCCCTTTTTTCTTTTTTGTATATCCCATATTTACCTGCGGTGGTCATCCAAACAGTGCTTCCTAATATACTGGCATAGCTTTTTAATATCACCTTCCGGTACACATCATCAGTAACTTTACATCCGGATAATATATAATAACTGTGAAACAGATCATCATATTAGGGGCAGGATTTGCGGGCCTGCAACTGGGTAGGAACATAGCAGGCGATGGCTACGAGGTCACGATAATAGACCAATACAATTTTCACCAGTTCCAGCCATTGTTCTACCAGGTAGCCACTGCGCGGCTGGAAGCCAGTGCCATATCCTTTCCCTTGCGTAAAGTGTTCCAGAACAAAGAGAAGGTACATGTGCGAATAGCGAACGTAGAAAATATAGACACCCAGTACCAGAATGTAGTGACCGACAAAGGCGTATACCGGTACGACTACCTGGTAGTAGCCACCGGATGCCACACCAATTATTTTGGCAATAAAAATATAGAACTGCATGCGTTCCCTATGAAGTCTACCCCTGATGCGGTGGCGCTGCGCAATCGTATACTTACCAACTTTGAGGATGCGCTTGTAGCTACTCCACAGGAGATCGGGGCAATAATGAACATAGTGATAGCAGGTGGCGGCCCTACAGGCGTAGAGCTGGCTGGTGCACTTGCTGAGATGAAAAGAAATGTGCTTCCGAAGGACTATCCTGATATGGATTTTTCCAAACTCAACATATACCTGGTAGAAGGTGGGGCAGGGACCTTGCTCAATATGAGCAAGGTATCTCAGGAAAAGTCGCAGCAGTACCTGCAGGAGCTGGGTGTAAAAATGATGTTCAACACCATAGTGCAGGACTATGACGGGAAGGACGTTACTTTTAAAGATGGTACTAAACTGCCATCGCGCAACATGATATGGACCGCAGGGGTAACGGGCAATGTACCAGCTGGTATACCTAAGGATGCAATAGTAAGGGGTAACCGTATAAAGGTGGATGCATTCAACCGTATAGAAGGCCTCACTAATGCTTTTGCCATAGGCGATGTAGCCTATATGGAAACACCCGAATGGCCTAAGGGGCACCCGCAGCTGGCCAATGTGGCCATCAATCAAGGAAAGAATCTGGCAGCCAACTTTGAAAGACTACATGCCGGGAAACCGCTTAAAGACTTCAAATACAAGAATCCTGGTACCATGGCCACTGTAGGCAAGCGCAAGGCAGTTGTAGACCTGCCCGGCTTTAGCTTTCAGGGCCGATTGGCTTGGCTTACGTGGATGTTTCTGCACCTGATGCTCATATTGAGCGTAAAGAACAAGCTGCTCATCTTCATCAACTGGGCCATGGCGTATTTTACCAACGATACCACCTTGCGCCTGATACTGCTACCCACCCAAAAAGAAATGGAACTGACCAAGGAGGAGGAAAAGCAGCCGGAGCCATCGCACATATAAGAGGCCATGCTACAATAATTTGCTTAATTCCATTTCATCCCAACCCAGGAAAAATGTACCGTTGCCCAGATCCCACACCGGGCGTTTGATGAGCGATGGGTTTTTCATCATCAGCGCAATGGCAGCTGGCTTATTAGTCATGGATGCTTTTTCATGATCTGTAAGTTTGCGATAACTTGTACCCTTGGTATTGATGAGCTTATCGGCAGGAAAGTGCTGTAGCCAATGCTCAAGGGTAGCTTCATCTATGCCGGCTTCTTTATAGTTGTGGAATATATATTTTACGTTTTTTGCTTCCAGCCATTTGAGGGCTTTTTGCATGGTATCGCAGTTCTTTATGCCGTATATAGTGATCATACGCGAAGGTAACGATGAAGATAACATACAGGATATGTTAGAGAGAACTCGTTTAGCGTAATTATCAAAAGCTATAACTATTCAAAATCTGTACATCTACTAAATACTGGCAAGAAGGATATTTGCCTTTGTATAATTCATGTGATGTTGTAAGTAAGAGATCCTTCATAAACGTGGTGTTCGATGGCAAATTGAGTTATGCGGGTGGCATCTATCGAACTCTTTATTTGAATCCGCTATATAGGACTAAAGCCGCGTTGTTAAAGGAAAAGGGGTTGCTCTTTGTAGAACAACCCCTTAGTTTTTTGGAAAAAACTCCCATATGTGCGGCAAAGGAGATTCGAACTCCCACGCCCATGACAGGCGCTACCACCTCAAAGTAGTGCGTCTACCAATTTCGCCATCGCCGCATTTGCTGAGGTAAAAAGTGATCAAAAGCCCTTTGAAGGAGTGCAAAGATAATAAGATCTTTTATTTTTTGGTCTCTTTGCAAGTCTATTTATTACCTATCATCTGGAAGTATTGTTCTACCATAGTGCGGTAGTATGGTTTTAGCTGTGGTGGTACTGTCTTGTAGAGCTCCAGCAACTGCTGGCGGTCTTGTATGTACTTCTGCAGCTCTGGCGGTATAGGCCGGCTGATATCCTCTGCAGTATGTGATGCTCTCTTGTCATCCTGCTCCTGCTGGCGCATAGACTTTTCGGCCTCCAGTAACCGGGTAAGTATATCGCGCTGGCGCTGTGCAAATTCTGCATTGAAGCGTCTGTTCACCAGGTCTGCCTCGTTGCGGTCCATCTTCTGCTGTATGTCCTGCATCTCTTTACTATTGCCCAGGCCTTTACTTTTTAGTAAGCTATTCACCTCTTGCAGCTGGCGGCGTATGGCTGCTTGCTGTGCTGCCAGGCGCGCTATCTGCTCAGCATCTCCATTCTCATTATCACCTTTCCCTTGTCCATTACCCTGTCCACCACCATTGCCTTGCCCTGGTTTATTGCCTGCCTGCTTACCACCGGCCTTATCTCCAGGTTTATCACCAGGTTTGTCACCGGGCTTATCTCCTGGCTTGTCACCGGGTTTATCTCCCGGTTTCTGGCCTCTTTTGGCCATAGCATCCTGCATTTGCTGCATGGCATTGCCCAGTTGTTGCTGCTTGGTTATTACATCACTCAGTTGTTTACCTGCGCCGGGTTTGGGGTTAGTGCCACCTGGCTTACTGCAACTACCGTTACCGGGATTTTTAGGCTTGCTTTTCGATTCTATAAGGTTGCCCAATATCTCATTCAGCATCAGCGCCAGGTTATTGGTATGCGTCATTATATATTGCTGGCGGGTACTGGCATCGGTTTGACGCCTGTTCTCCAGCATATCAGTAGCAGCGGCCATGTTGCGCTCTATCTGCGTTGTTTCCTTATTCACGGTCACAGACAGTTTGGACAAGTGCTTACTTAGCACGAACAAACTATCGCGTATCATAAGCGAGTTGCTGTGCAGCCTGCTCTGTTCCTGCTGATTGGTAATGTATGTAGGGCTGCTGGTAGGTGTCTTCTGCACACTCTTCATCAGGTCCTCTTGGTCAAACGATAAGCGTATCAGGTTGGTAAGTATCTGGCGTACGGCATGTATATCCATATCTATCTGCTCCATATCCATACCGCTTGCCTGGTCGCGCATCATTTGCGCCATTTGCTCCAGGTTCTCAGCGCCCTGTTTCTCTTCATCGCTGGCTTTTTTCTTATCGTTCTGCTGTAGCTTTTCGCCACTCTGCTCCATATTCTTCTTGGCATCGTCGGCCTTATTCTTAGGTGCGTCCAGTTTCTGTTTTTGCTTTGCATCGTCATTCAGCTTTTCTATCTGCTTCATGTCTTCCTGCATTGCTTTTTCAAGTTCTTTCTTTATGTCCTGCTGTTCTTTGTTCAGCGCGGCATTGTCTTTCTTGCCTTCATCTGTTTTCGCTTTCAGGTCGCGCTCCTTCTTGGCCAGGTCATCTATTTTATTGGCCATATCCTCCATGCGCATTTGCATTTCCATCTTCTTCATCAGCTCCTGCATGCGTTGCAGGTCCATGTTAAAGAGTTTGTTCTCTTCTTCCAGCTGTTGCATGGTCTGCATGGTATTTTCCTTATTCAGTTTCTGCATCAGCTCCTGCAGCTTTTGCATCTGTTCTTTCAGTTCATTGTTCAGCAGGTTATCTACTTGTTTCTGCATGTCTTCCTGTTTTTCTTTCAGGTCGTCGCTATATGGTTTTTGGGCAGCCTGCTGTTTTTCATCTTCCAGTCTTTTCTTTATACTTTCTACCTGGTTCTTCAGCTGTTCTTGCTGCTTCATCATTTCCTTCAGGTTCTGCTGCTGCTCCCAGTCCAAGCCTTCGCTTTTCAGCATTTTAGACTGCATGTCCTTGTACTCACTTTGCAGTTCGTTGGTCTTCTTAGCGCTATTGCTCAGGCTGCTGTTTATCTGCTCATTATTGGCATTTATTGCAGAGTCGGCTTGTTTTGCATTGTACTCCTGGTAGGTCATTACCTCGCTGCGCGAAGCCTTGCTGCCATGCACTCCATCGTTATCCCACGCCTCTATGTAGTAAGATAGTTTCTGGCCCTGCTGTAGGTTCAGCGATTGAATATCAAAATATTCCTGAAAGGCGGTAAGCGACCCTGGTGTTATTTTCAACGGCAGACTTTTATGCGCAAGTGGCTTATTGACTGCATCAGTAACATCGTAGTTGAAGGATACACGGGTAATGCCGTAGTCATCACCCGCAGTGCCAGTAAGCACTATCTGTCTGCCAGATATGGTATCGCTATGCTGCTGCAGCTGTATCACCGGGTACTGATCCGGTATCACCTGTACCGCATAGCGGAAGCTATCTGCCACACCTGCCTGCTTGTTTTGTAATGTAAGTGTATAGGTAGTGTCGTTCATGAACCGGTAGTAAGCCGCAAATGTAGAAGCCAGTTTGGGGAGTGTTGCCGCTGGGCCATCGCCCAGGCGCAGCGTGGCCTGGTCTGTATACTCCGTTACAAATGCCCAGCGCACTGTGGTACCCGCAGGTAAGGTCATATCGCCCAGGCTGCTGCGTGTTTCGTTCTTCTTACCTATGTAGGCTGGGTAGTCTATCTCTACTTTGAAGGTCTTTAGTGCTGGTTTCTGCAATACTTGTAGTTTGTAAGGCTGCGAGAAAAAACCTGCAGCGAACAGTTTGAAGTTCACCTCATCGGTCACATTGTGAAAGGTGTACTGAAATTCGTTCTTGCCATTAGGCTGCATGGGTACACGGTCGTTCCCTGTCTGCACGAACATTTCACCTGGTACGGCACTGCCTTCTGTGCTCACTTTCAGTATATAGTCGGTATTGCGTACCACATTCAGTGGCAAGCTGTTGATCTTGAAAACGAATGGTGCGGGCCGCTCAAAAGTTTTGGTAGGCTGTAGCAGGCGTGCCGATGCATCTTTGAATACATTTGGCGCAGCCACGAGTATGAACAAGCCTACCAGAAACAGGGGCAGCAGGTATGGTATGAATCTCCTGTTCTTAGAAAGGTCAATAGCTGAAGTGATGGGAACTACTGATATCTGATTGGCCTTTTGGTCTATACTGGCCTCTATGAGTTCGCGGCTTTCGCTATTGTGGTCTTGTTTTTTAAGTTGCAGTATGTTCAGCAGCTTGTCGCTTACCTCGGGAAAGTGGCGGCCTATTATCGTTGCGGCCTGTTCATGGTCTATTATTTTACCCAGCCGGCCCATTTGGGCCAGTGGTATAGCTACCCACACCACCAATGCCCCCACACCGAACAATATAAATATAGAGACCAGCGATACACGCATCCACACAGGCATGTACAAATAATATTCGCCTACGCTAACTGTGAGTATGTAGAACAGCAGGCAGATCAGGAATATTAAGCTTCCCCTTATTACCTTGTTCGCATAATATTTGCGTATAAAAGCATCTAACCTTGATATGAGCCTATCGTAATTTGTCATAGAGTTTCCGTATATGCAATATAAATGAAAATTGGCTATTGACCCGGTGTTTTAACTTTTGATTGGGTATAGACATGCACCTTATAATTTTGACTATCGGGAACAGTATAACGCTCATTAATGTGTACCTATCCGTAAATTTGCAGCGGAATAGAATTATTTTGAAGATATAATGATGCAATTGTACCCGGCGCATGCCACAGAAGCACTGGAATTTCATAAAATAACCCAGCTATTAAATCAGAAATGCAGAACAGATGGCGCACGCGAGCGTGTGGCCAATATGCGTTTCCATACCCATATAGATTATGTAGCGAAAGAGCTGACGCAGACCAGTGAGTTCAAAATGATACTTACGGGAGGCGATCATTTCCCCAATGACTACACCCAAAACCTGCAAAAAGAACTAAAGTTACTGATAGTACCAGGCGGGGTGCTCATGGGCGAGCAGCTGCTGTACATGCACCGTCTGGCGGTAAATACAAGGGATATTCTCAACTGGTTCAAGAAACACAATGATCTCTTTCCGCAGTTGGTGCTGCTGATGGATAAAATAACGTACGAAAAGAAGATAACAGAAATTGTATACGAGGTAATAGACGATGGTGGACAGGTACGCGATAATGCATCGAAAGAGCTGATGCAGATACGTACTGAGCTGAGCAGTCGCAGACAGGAACTGCGCCGCACCTTTGAAGGTGTATTGCGCAAACTGAATAAGCTCGCCTACCTGGCAGATACCGCAGAAGGTTTCCTGAATGGTAGGCGCGTAGTGGCTGTACTTGCAGAATATAAACGCATAGTACGTGGTATACTGCATGGAGAAAGCGACTCGCAAAAAACGGTGTTCATAGAGCCGGAGGAGACCATAGAACTGAACAACGAAATATCATCGCTGGAACGAAGGGAACAACGGGAGGTGCACCGCATATTGGCGCAAACCACTACGACGCTTTCTAAATATCATCCTCAGTTAGAAGGGTATTACGACCTGGTGGGCTTGTTCGATTTTATACGCGCCAAAGCATTGCTGGCACAGGATATGAATGGTAGTATGCCGCGCCTGAGCCCTACTGCTACAGTAGAACTGATAAAAGCTTACCACCCATTATTGTTGCTGCACAATACGCGAACTGAAAAACCAACGGTACCCCTTAATATAAGGTTGGACAGGCAACAGCGCATACTCATTATCAGCGGCCCTAATGCCGGTGGTAAAACAGTATCTATGAAGACCGTTGGGCTGTTGCAACTTATGGTGCAGGCAGGCTTGCTGATACCTGCTGATGAGAACAGTGAGCTGGGCATCTTTAAGCAATTGATGATACAGATAGGCGATACCCAGTCCATAGAACACGAGTTGAGCACCTACAGCGCCCACCTGCGCGATATGAAGTATTTTATGGAAAATGCCAATGGCAAGACCATGTTCTTTATAGATGAGCTGGGCAGTGGCAGCGACCCTAATCTGGGTGG
The DNA here is from genome assembly GCA_965276955.1 of Flavipsychrobacter sp. Classification (GTDB taxonomy): domain Bacteria; phylum Bacteroidota; class Bacteroidia; order Chitinophagales; family Chitinophagaceae; genus JABDEZ01. The sequence continues at coordinate 6,587 of CBDIBP010000036.1, read as the reverse complement.
TGCATTTGCTGAAGCCATTGTTGAGGAACTGGCCAAGAAACAGGCCATAGGTATAGTGACCACCCACTACCTGAACCTAAAGGTGATGGCAGGCAAGGTGAATGGTATTATGAACGGTGCCATGGCATTTGACGAAACAAAACTGGAACCATTATATAGGTTAACAACAGGTAAGCCAGGTAGTTCCTACACGTTCGCTATAGCGCAGCGCAGTGGGTTATCTCCTTTCATCATAGAGCGGGCACGGCAACTCACACAGCGCGAACACTTCAGGCTCGATAAAATGCTGTTACAGACCGAGCAACATTCTGTGCAGTTGACCCAAAAAGAAACGGAACTGAATAAGTTGCTGAAAGAGAATGCAAGACTACAGAAGAATTACGAAGAGCTTACCAACCAGGAAACATTAAAACAGCAGCACGAAACACTAAAGCTGCAAAACAAAATAAAGAAAGAAGAGCTGGACTATTTGCGTGATATGGAGCGCAAGTTCAAGCAGATAATACAGGACTGGAAGCGATCGGAGAACAAGCAGGATGTGATCAACAGCGCTGAGAACATTCTATTCAAGAAAAAACAAGTGACCGGAAATGCCGCTGCCGCGAAAAAAGCAGATAAGAACTTTGAGGTAGTGACCGGGAAACCTAAGGTAGGCGACCTGGTGCGCAATACTACCAATCACCAGGTGGGCAAGCTTACAGAGATAAGGGACAAACGCGCGATAGTACAGATAGGTAATCTACCCTTTAATGTGCAGTTGGACGAATGGATAGTGGTGAAGGCCAGAGTGCGAAAGGAGAAGGAATAACGCCTGATAATATTGCACAATTCTGGTGTTAATTTACGCGTTGACCAAAATGAATATAAATAGCAATGCTATAGCTATAGAGAGAAATAACAAGTAAAAGAAACTAACGATCACTGAATATGATATAGCTTTGAATGTCTTTATCTGGTATGCGTTCTTTAGCGCAAAAACAAGATAAACGACCGATCCGGTCAGTAATATCGGATCAAGTATGGTCTCTACCTGGGGAAAAACATTTACTGCTGATAGGAACCACAACGAGAACCAAAATGTTTGGCAATGTAATGCGAAAATTACGTGATCTGCATACAGAATATCTGTTCTCCTGAAAAATAGCAACTTGAACATTAGTGCCAACAGTGGTATGAGGAAGAAAAATACTTTTGGCGCAAGGTGAGTAAATTGTTCGCCAATATACTCCTCCAGATCAGGATGTTTTTGTTTTATCCTATCGGGATCTAATCTACTTGATATTCTTTTTTTGAAAAAACGTGTCATTGCATCATAATCATCTGTTTCTTTTTCGCTACCTACCATATCCTTTTTTCCTGCCCCGATCTGAACTTTGAACCTGCCTTTCGATACGGTATCATTTATTGAGACTCTTCCTTTGCCAGTATCACTGGGGGAGGGTACAAGGGAACCTACAAAGAAGAAAACAAAACTTACAAAAATATACAAGGATATGGGCGGTATGTACCGCATGCGTTTCTTCTCCCAGTATGCTTTTGTCAGCAACCCCGGGCTGAACCATAACGCCCTTAATGTTTTCCAGAACTTAGAATCATAATGCAGGTAGTGACCTGCAAAGTGGGCTATCAGCGCTCCAAAAGTATCTTTATGCAGATGCACTTCCTGACCGCACTGTGCACAATAGTTCCCAACTGCAGGGTAATTGCAATTAGGGCAAATTTGAGGTTCAGAGTTGCTGTGCGACATATACAGTTAGGTATGCCAGCCAAGATAATAATTAATCATAGAAATAGGGATACTGTTAATAGGAATATCACATCATGGTATTTGCAAGGCTCCCCAGTTTTTTTAAAGCCTTTTCTATTTCAGGTTTCCACTGCATACCGTAGCTTAGGCGCATACAGTTCTTATAGCGGTCTTGCAGCGTAAATATAGTGCCGGGCGCTATGCTTATTTTGTGATTCATAGCTTCCTGGTAAAGTTGATAAGTATCTATCTTCTCATCCAGTTCCAGCCATAGTATAAAGCCCCCTTTAGGGTTACTAAGCTTTGTGTTCTCCGGGAAATATTCTCCGATGGCACGGGTAAATTGCAGGCTATTGGTGTGCAGCGTCTGGCGTAGCTTGCGCAAGTGGTGTTCGTAGCGGCCGGTAGATAAAAAATTGGCAATGGCCAGCTGCTGTGCTGTTGCAGATGTGATGCCATGGTAGAGTTTTAACCGCTTTATCTTATCCAGGTGCTTGCCGGGCGCTACCCAGCCTACGCGGTAGCCTGGTGCCAGCGTTTTCGATATGCTGCTACACCACAATACATTGCCTTCCTCATCATAACTTTTGCAGGTACGCGGTCTTTTGTTGCCAAAGTACACGTCGCCATACAGGTCGTCTTCAATTAGTGGTACTCCGTGCTGGGCAAGCAATTTTACCATTTTTTCTTTCTGCTCATCAGGCATGCAGTAGCCAAGTGGGTTACTAAAATTGGTTACAAAAAAGCAGGCTGCTATCTTATGTTTTTTCAGCGCCGCAGCTACATCATCTGGGTCTACACCGGTGTCTGGGTCGGTAGGCAATTCCAGCACCTTAAGGCCTATGCTTTGTGCAAAGCGCAGTACCCCAAAGTACACCGGGCTTTCTACCGCTATGGTATCGCCGGGTTGTGTTAGTGCCATCAGGCAAAACGAGATAGCGTTCATACACCCTGATGTGGTTATCAGGTCCTCTGCCTGCAGGTGGCAGCCATTGTTCACAGACCAGCGGGCCACCTGCCGGCGCAGCAATTCATTGCCCTGTACCTGCTCGTAACTTGTACCGTTTGCCGGAAGTTCCCGCAACGCCTGGGTCATGGCTTTGTTCAGTTTGGCAAGCGGCAGTATCTCCGGCGCAGGCACGCTGAGCGAAAAACGAATGGTATCGTTCAGCGAAAAATTATCATATACCTCGCTTATTATGGCCTCTACATTTTTTGTCTTTGCAGTTTCTGTTGGGTTGCTTTTTTCCAGCTTCTTTGGGAAGCGCGATGGATTAAAGCTTACAAAATATCCCGATTGCGGCCTCGACTCCACCAGCCCCTTACCTTCCAGGTGATAATAACATTGCAGGATAGTGCTGATGCTTACTTCATGTTCCCTGCTCAGCATCCGCACAGAGGGCAGTTTGTCGCCAATATGCAGCACATTATCCATTATCTGCTTCTCTATGCTTTCTGCTATCTGCAGGTACAGGTGCTCGTTCTTTTGCTTCTTTATCGCTTCCATAAAAACAAACTGTTATGGTCAAAAATACAGAAATTGTATCTGTTTTAATTGGATTAAATACTTCATTTTTGCTTTTGAAACCATTATAAATGCAAGGGAAAGGAAAGGCATATATAGCGCTGGTGTTTGTTTGTATCGTTTGGGGTACTACATATCTTGCTATACGTGTGGGTGTAGCGCACTACCCTCCGTTCCTTTTTGCAGGTATCAGGCAGCTTATCGCTGGTATCATCCTTATCATAGCCGCGCTTTCTATCAATAAGAATAAAGACCTGTCACGTACCAACATACTAAGACAAATGCTGGTAGGCTTCCTCATGCTGAGTGTAGGTAATGGATTGGTGACCTATGGTGAGAAATACGTGTCCAGCGGTGTAGCCGCATTGATATGCGGTATGATGCCCTTATTCTCTGTTATCATAAACCTGGCCTCGTCAAAAAAAGAACGCATCAATAGTTTCATTGTTTCTGGGCTATTGGTAGGTTTTTGCGGTGTGCTGCTCATCTTCAGGAACAACATCGCGGATCTTGGGAACAGTGCATACCTGGGTGGTATAAGCTGCGTGTTCCTGGCTAGTTTTTCATGGGCAATGGGTAGTGCCATCAATAAAAGACATCAGTCGCCCGTTAATCCTATATTCAACTCGGCACTGCAATTGTTTTTTGGAGGTGTATTTATGCTCATAGCCAGCCCGGTATTAGATGGCATTCACCCGGTACAGTGGTGGCAACCCGATGCTTTACTATCATTAGTATACCTTATTGTTTTTGGGTCAGTACTTGCCTATGCGGCCTACATGTATGTGTTCAGTGCTTTGCCTATTGGTATCGCAACCATATATGCATATATCAATCCGCTTGTCGCTGTGCTACTTGGTTACCTTATTTTGAAAGAACCATTAACGTGGTTTACTGCGTTATCGTTCATTACCATATTGGCCGGTGTTTACCTGGTGAACAAAGGCTATAAAAAACAACACATTACCGAGCAACAAAAAATATTTGAAGACAATACGCTTGTAGTAGGCGTACCATCAGAATCGTAATAAAAACCACTGCAGTATGGATCCCATTTTGATCAACAAGCACACCGAAAGGGTAGTGACAGACACTAAGTCACTCCCTTTCGGCAAAGTGCCAACAGAGCACATGTTCATTGCCGAGTATAGGAATGGCACATGGAGCAACAGCCGCATAGTACCGTTTGAGAACCTGTCGCTGAGCCCGTTCACGCTGGCCCTGCATTACGGACAATCGGTATTTGAAGGCATGAAAGCATTTGCACATGAGAATGGGCAGATCAGTGTTTTCAGGCTCGATAAGCACTACGACCGCTTCAACAAGTCGCTGCACCGTATGTGCATGCCTGCAGTGCCTAAGGATCTGTTCACTGAAGCTATCGACCAACTGATAGCCCTCGATGCGGATTGGGTACCCCACGATGCCGATGGCTCACTCTACATGCGTCCGTTCATGATAGCCAGTGAGGACAGAATAGGTGTAAAAGTATCGGACGAATACTTGTTCATGATAGTATGTTCACCCGCATACCAGTACTACGCTAAGCCACTGAAAGTGAAAGTGGAGACCAGTTATGTACGTGCTGCTGAAGGTGGTACCGGCGCTGCAAAGTGCAGTGGTAACTATGGCGCGGCTTTCTACCCTACAACCCTTGCACGCGAGGCCGGTTACGACCAGGTGCTATGGACAGACAGCAGGCACCATGAATTCATTGAAGAGTCTGGCACCATGAATGTAATGTTCGTAATAGATGGCAAACTCATCACTCCTGCCCTTTCAGGCACGATACTCGATGGTGTTACCCGCGATTCGTTGCTTACTCTCATCAGGGAAAAAGGTATTACCATTGAAGAGCGCTCTATCAGCTACCATGAGATCACCAAAGCAATGGAAGCTGGTAAAAGAGTAGAAGCATTTGGTGCTGGTACCGCTGCAGTTATTGCTCCAATTGAAACGATAGCTATCGGCAACAAGCAATATGGTTGCTACATTGGTGATGATGCACTGATGTACACCTTGGCAAAAGAATTGCAGGACATAAGAAAAGGCGTTGTACCAGATACACATGGCTGGAACCACATCATTCCTAAGAAGTAATACCGGCGTTCAACAACCGCGAACGTTCTATTTCATTGGCCGCTTTCATTTTTACGATGAAGGCGGCCAACTTTTCTTCATCCACGTTTATTTTTCTTAAGGAAAGGTGAAACTCTTTAGCACCCAGGCTTTTGGAGAATAATGCCAGCCGTTTGTAGATATTGCCATCGCTGCCGTCGGGTTTAAAGCCATCGTCTACAGCTATACAAATGAATCTGCGGCCATATACGGCAACCGGATACGCTTCTTTTATTACCTGCCAACTGATGATGCCATCATGTACAGCGTTGTCGTAGATGCCTTCTCCGGTAAGTATAATATGTGGCCTTCTGTCCAGCACATAAAACAAGTTTGTGAGCATGGGAATACCGAACAGTATACCACCCACAAACAATGGCCAGTTAGCAGCCATAGTAATATGCAAATAGTAAAGAACGATCACCAGGCTCCCCAAACAAAACACCCGCAGTAGCGGCTTTCCTACACTATTATATAGCTTTATTTCTTTCAAAATAGATAGTTAGATCTTTACTTTTACTACTACTTTCTTTACTGTTTCCGGACCGTCTACTTGTATGCAGGGCATGTGCATATCGGTTGGGTAAAATATCATGAACGTGCCAGCGTCCATTTTGGTGATGAAAGAAGGCGCATCAGGAAAAAGCATAAGGTCTGTTTCATCGCTGTAGGCTTTCACTGTCGGTTCATGACCATTAAGCAACACATGTCCTACTATCTCAGCACCACGTACCATGTACTGTACATCAATGTATTTCTTGTGGGCTTCCATACCGCACTCATCCACTGGTTTGGTATCGTATTCCTGCACCATAGCAAACAGGTTGGTGCCGTCTATTTCATACTTGCCTGCGGGTAATGTTTCCAGATCAGTATTTCGCATGTAGTCAAACGCCATATCAATTCTTTCATGCAGGCCTGCGTATAGTTGGTGATTCCTTAGGTTGTCTATTATCATGAGATCAGGTATGGTCACTAAATTATCGAAAGCACGCGATCTAAAAAATTTCAATTAATTATTTGGGGTCATACACAAATGCGTTGCATCCCTTTTCGGTTAAGCTGCATCTGAGTTTTTTATGCTTTAGCACGCCTTCTTTGCAAGTATTCATCTCTCCTTCGTCTCCATTTGCATAAAGAAAACCAAGAGTTCCACCTATCTGTGCTATTGTTTCGCAATTACTATTCCAGCTCAGT
>CBDIBP010000035.1:0-96879 GCA_965276955.1 Flavipsychrobacter sp. | reverse complement strand
TCAAAGGTGGCAGGGCGGTTTTTTATATATACTTCAGGCGTAGCCAATATTTTATTTTAATGCAATAACTATACAGCTTGCGGCTGTTTCATGAACCATTCTGTTACCAGGCCCAATTTATATTTCAGGTTCTTACGTTCTACTATAAAATCCAAGAAACCATGATCCAGCAAAAACTCTGAACGCTGGAACCCTGAAGGCAATTCTTTCTTAATGGTCTCCTTAATGACACGCGGACCTGCAAAGCCTATTAGGGCATTCGGCTCAGCAATATTTATATCGCCCAGCATGGCGTAACTGGCAGTGACCCCACCTGTAGTAGGATCGGTCATTAAAGAAATATAAGGCAAACCCGCCCTTGCTAAAAGGGTGAGCCTTGCAGATGTTTTTGCCATTTGCATCAGTGAGAACGCACTTTCCATCATACGTGCACCACCCGATTTAGAGATGAGCAACATAGGCAAGTGATGCTCTATGCAATAGTCTACAGACCTGCATATCTTCTCACCCACTACAGAACCCATAGAGCCACCTATGAAGTTGAAATTCATACACGCTATCAGCATTTCCCTGCCATTAACATTACCGGCTCCTATGGTGATAGCATCGGGCAGACCGGTACTATCCTGGGCATCTTCTATACGGTCTGCATAAGATTTTACATCTACAAACCCCAGCATGTCCTTAGGTAATATATTATCAAAAAGTATTTTGTACTCGCCATCAAATAGTATCTCGAAATACTCTTCCGCATTTATCCTGTTGTGGTAATTGCACTTCACGCATACATACATTTCATCGTGCAATTCTTTAACTGTGGTGGTCGTTTTGCATTGAGGGCATTTGTGCCACAAACCATCCGGTGCTTCCTTTTTTTCATGGGTACTGGTCAATATACCTTTCTTAATACGACGGAACCATGTTGATGACATAGGTAATTGAATTAGTGAATGTTCTTCTTTAAATTATATATCGGTCTGCGAAGATAAGGTATAGCGGCTAAATGATCGATGAACATTAAAGGTGGCGTAATAAATAGTGACCGGATCTGGCCGCATTGATCTTTATTCGCTCGCTGTATAGGACGTTAGCGACATTATTCATCTATTCCCACCTTACCCGAAAACAGGTATATCACTGCCATGCGTATAGCTACCCCATTCTCTACCTGGTCAAGAATTATGGACTGCTTACTATTCGCTACGTCGCTGTTCAGCTCTACGCCCCTATTTATAGGACCAGGGTGCATTATTACTATTTCCTTACCCAGGCTATCCAGCGTTTGTTTATTTATACCGTAGTAAATAGCATACTCGCGCAGGGTGGAAAAAAGAGGCTTGTGCTGGCGCTCCAGTTGTATGCGCAGTACATTAGCTACCTCGCACCACTGCAGCGCTTTTTTTACATCGTACTCCACACGTACTCCCAGGCCCTCTATGTGCTTGGGTATCAGTGTGGGGGGGCCGGCTACCATAACCTCTGCTCCCAACTTATTGAGGCAATAAATATTGCTTAATGCCACCCTGCTGTGCATAATATCGCCTATGATACATACACGGCGGCCTTTTATGCTGCCCAGTCTTTCGCGTATGCTATAGGCATCGAGCAGGGCCTGTGTGGGGTGTTCATTAATACCGTCGCCAGCATTAATGATGCGGGCATCTATGTTTTCTGCCAGGAACCAGGGCGCGCCGCTGGCCGAGTGGCGCATCACCACCATATCTACCTTCATGGCCAGTATGTTGTTCACAGTATCCACAAGCGTTTCGCCTTTTGATACCGATGAGCTTGATGCTGCGAAATTTACTACATCGGCCCCCAGCCTTCTTTCAGCAAGCTCAAAAGATATACGGGTACGCGTACTATTTTCAAAAAAAACATTAGCAATAGTAGTATCGCGCAAGGTAGGCACCTTCTTTATTGGCCGCTGCAATACTTGTTTAAAGTTATCGGCGGTCTGGAAGATCTGCTCTATATCTTGTGCGGTAAGTTCTTTTATGCCTAACAGATGTTTTACTGATAGCGACATTCGTTGGTTCCAAGTTTTATTAGTCAATAAGCACTACTTCATCTTTGTTGTCTTTTTCTGCCCAGTACACCTTTACTTTCTGGGTCATTATAGAATCTATCGTTTGCCCGGTATAGTCGGGCTGTATGGGTACCTCACGACTAAAACGGCGATCTATAAGTACCATAAGCTCTACATTGCTGGGGCGGCCAAAATCTACCAGGGCATCCATAGCTGCTCTTATAGTGCGGCCCGTATGTAGCACATCATCAACCAGTATCACATTGCGCCCCTGTATACTAAAGGGCACATCGGTTTGCGATGGCACCTGTATATTGCCTGATGTATGCACATCATCGCGGTAAAAAGTAATGTCGAGCTTGCCATAATCTATATGCCTGTACCCGGTAATATCTTTTATGATGCTGGCTATACGGTTGCTGAACCACACGCCGCGGGGTTGTATGCCTATAATAGCGGTATCTGTAAAGGAAATGTGATTTTCAATTAATTGATGGGCCAGCCGCTGCAGCGTAATATTCAATTGGGTATGATCGAGCAGGATCTTCAAGTACTGGTTTTCATCAAAAGTAAAAAATAGACGGGGTATTTTTTAATTTAATTGACGGGAAAATATTTATTGCTATAAAATGGTACTTAAACAACGTAAAACAAGAGGCAAAATGCTATTCATAACATTTTGCCTCTTGCATATATAGAATTATAGACTAAGGATTTTCAACGGTAGCCTCTTCAGCCAGCTTGGCATCGTCAGGCGTAGCGCCCAGGTCTTTATTCAGGTTATAAAGAGCGTCGCTCTTAGCATCTGGCCCACCTGCTATCTTTATCTTATCCAGCAGATTCAGTGCCAGTGTTTCTTCTTCGGCCTGTTCTTTTACGAACCATTGCAGAAAGTTCCAGGTGATCCAATCTTTTTCTTCAAAGCTCAGGTTCACCAATGCGTATATAGATTCTGTATTAGCTATTTCCTGTTTAAAAACTTTTTCAAAGCAATCATTTACGCTTGTAGGGTCACTATCTGGTGCGGGTATGGCGGTAATGCGTGCCCGTGCTCCACGCTCCTGTATATATTCCAGGAATTTCATCATGTGGTTGCGTTCTTCATGCGCGTGGCGAAAAAGGAAGTTGGCTATGCCATCGTAACCCTTATCGTCGGCCCAGGTAGCATAAGACAAGTAGGTTTGTGATGCTAATGCTTCGGTGGTCATCTGGTCGTTAAGACCCTTCGCCATTTTTTCTGATAGCCTGTTGGTGTTCATAATTGTGTGGTTTGAGTATTTATAAGTGATAGCTATTAAATACGTGCCAGTAGAAAATGTGCCAATATTCGCAAGTGGCAGGCCGGTCGTAGCGCTTAAAATGAGCAAAGGCTGGAAGACCAGCCTTTGCTCTATTCTGAAAATATCAAAACTACATGAGTGCCAATATCTTCTTATCGAAGACATTCTTAGGTGCTGCGCCTATTTGTTTGTCAACCACCTGTCCGTCTTTAATGAACAATACACAAGGTATGCTGGTGATGCCATACTGTACCGACACGTTAGGGTTCTCATCCACATTCAGCTTACCGACGTTTATTTTACCATCGTAATCTTTTGACAAAGCATCGATAGTAGGGCCTAATGCTATACATGGGCCACACCATGGCGCCCAGAAATCTACTACGGTCAGTTTATCTGCCTTTAAAACATCAACATCGAAATTTGCATCCGTGAATACTGCTGCCATCTTATTTTTTTATTTATTGTTATTTGAAATTAATTTTAGTCTACAAATTTACGATCAATTATTACATAAAAATAATAGAGTACCCACATACCTGCATAGGATATCCACATACGCATGGTTACGCAGACAATTCGATGTTATATTCTATATCATCGCGCTCCCGCAAGTAGGTGACCATATCATCGTTCATCTGCATTTTTAGTCCGCCGCTTTTCAGCCGTGTGGTAGTATTGGCCGTCTCGTCCACTACCATTACCGTAAGGTCGGTCTTGCCAGGGTTCTTCCGTACATTATCTATTATAAAGGCCGCCACCTGGGCATCCAGCTTGTGCAGCGCAACTTTTAGGTTCAGTTTTTTAGTAAGTGACTTGCGCATCTCGTCCAGCAGCATCATGTTCTGTATCTGGAACTCCATAACACCGGGGCGATACTTGTGCTCATTATAACACCCCTGTATCATTATTTTTTGACCGTTCACCAGGAAGTTGCCATATAGTGCATAGTTGTTCTCCCAAAGCACTATCTCCATATTACCGCTGTAGTCGTTCAGCATCATTTTACCAAACTTGGCCCCTTTCTTAGTGGTCATGTGGGTGGCATCTGTAACAAATCCGGCAATTTTTATGGTCTTACCCTTCAAATTCTCTACCTGCGCCAGGGGTGCCAGGCCATAGTTATCCATCTCGAACTTATAGCCATCGAGCGGATGTGCACTTATATATATTCCAACCACCTCTTTCTCCCTGTCCAGCAACTCTGACAATGTCCAGGGTTCGCAGGTGGGTATAAGAGGCTCTTTGACATCGGGCATAGTACTGGCGCCAAATAAGCTATTGGTAGCCATTGATGCGCTGGCCTGGAACTGATTGCCAAACCTTACCAGCCTATCCAGCCCTGTAACGGGATCAACAGCCGGCGCAAAGAAATACTGTGCCCGGTGCATTTGCTTAAAGCTATCCATGCCGCCTGCCAGTACCAGGTTCTCAATTGTTTTTTTGTTTACTGTGCGTTGATTCACACGTTTTATAAAATCGAAGATAGAGGTGTAAGGTCCATTGGCCTCCCGCTCTATTATAATATCTTCAACAGCTGCCTCGCCTACCCCTTTTATGGCGTTCATACCAAAGCGCACCACACCATTTACCACAGAGAAACCCTTAAGGCTCTCATTCACATCGGGGCCCAGTACGGCAAGTTCCATACGCTGGCACTCCTCCATGTAAAACTTTATCTTTTCTACGTTGCCCTGGTTATTGAGTACCGCGGCCATGAACTCTGCCGGGTAGTGGGCCTTGAGAAATGCGGTCTGATAAGCTACTACAGCATAGCAGGTAGCGTGCGATTTATTGAACGCGTATTGGGCAAAAGCTTCCCAGTCGGTCCATATCTTTTCCAGCTTGTCCTTAGGGTGACCTTTCTTTTCGGCACCTTCTATGAACTGGCCCTTCATTTTATCCAGTATCGACTTTTGCTTCTTACCCATGGCCTTACGCAGCACATCGGCATCGCCTTTGCTAAAACCACCTATCTTTTGCGATAGTAGCATCACCTGCTCCTGGTATACCGTGATACCATAGGTCTCACTCAGGTATTCCTCCATCTCAGGCAGGTCATACGTAATAGGTTCCAGCCCGTGCTTGCGCTTTACGAAAGCCGGTATATACTCCATAGGCCCCGGTCGGTACAGGGCGTTCATTGCTATGATATCGCCCAGCTGATCGGGCTGCAACTCGCGCAGGTACTTTTGCATACCCGCACTTTCAAACTGGAAAGTGGCATTCGTATCACCCCTGCGGTATAGCTCGTATGTTTCCTTATCATCAAGCGGTATAGTGTCTATATCTATATCCACCCCATGGTTGCGCTTGATGAGCGACAGGGCATCTTTTATAATTGTAAGGGTCTTGAGCCCCAGGAAGTCCATTTTTATAACACCGGCATTCTCGATCACGTTGCCCTCGTACTGTGTTATCAGTAGTGCAATATCTTTAGCGCTGCATACCGGTATCAGCTCGGTAAGGTCTCTGGGTGCTATGATGATACCCGCGGCATGGATACCTGTATTGCGTACGCTGCCTTCCAGTTTTTCGGCACTTCGCAGTACATCGCCATGCAGCGTGTTCTGCTTGTATAGTTCGCGGAGGCGGTTCACATTCTCCATATCCTCGCCACCCAAGCCTTCTTTTTGCTCCAGGCCACCGTCACCTTTTATATCAGCATGCAGCAGGCGTTTCAGCACTATGCCTGGCTTATCGGGAACCAGCTTGGCCAGTGCATTGGCATCGCTCAGCGGCAGATCGAGCGCGCGTGACACATCCTTGATACTCATTTTGGCAGCCATGGTACCATAGGTAACAATGTGCGCCACCTGGTTCTTGCCATACTTATCTACTACGTAGTCTATCACCTTTTGTCGGCCTACGTCATCAAAGTCCGTATCTATATCGGGCATGCTCTTACGGTCCGGGTTAAGGAACCTTTCGAACAGGAGATTGTACTTGATGGGATCTATATTGGTGATACCCGTACAAAACGCCACTACCGACCCCGCTGCCGAACCACGGCCCGGGCCTATGAACACTCCCATGTCGCGCCCGGCCTTTATGAAATCGGACACGATAAGGAAGTACCCTGCAAACCCCATTTTATGTATCACCGAAAGCTCAAAGGTGATGCGCTCTTCTATTTCGGGGGTAACATCTACGTATCGCTTCTTTGCACCCAGCCACGTTATGTGTGCCAGGAACGCATTCTGATCATCATTAAATTCTGGCGGTACCACAAAGTGTGGCAGCAATATATCGCGCTCCAGCTTCAGTGGCTTTATCTTGTCCACTATCATCTGGGTATTCTCTATGGCCTGTGGAATATCGGCAAAGAGGGTACTCATTTGCTGAGTGTTCTTGAAGAAGAACTGATCGTTGTAGAACGCAAAACGGCGGTCCTTCATCACCACGTCATCATCAAAATCTTTGAACGATGGTGTGCTTTGCTTCTCGCCGGTATTGATACACAGCAATATATCGTGTGCATTATAGTCTTCCTGCTCCACATAGTGGCTGTCGTTACTGGCTATAACGGGTACATTGTATTTCCGGGCGAACTTCAGCAGTACTTCATTAGCCTTTATCTGGTCTGGAATGTCGTGGCGTTGCAGCTCTACATAGTAGTCATCGCCAAACAGATCCAACCACCACTTAAAAGCCTTTTCGGCTTCTTCTTCACCCTTCTTCAGTATGGTCCTCGGTATCTCGGCGCCCAGGCAGCAGGTGGTGGCTATAAGTCCCTCGTGGTACTTCAGTACCAGTTCTTTATCTATACGGGGGTACTTGCCATACATACCCTCCAGGTAGCCCAGGCTACAGAGCTTCACAAGGTTCTTATACCCTATCTCGTCCTTGGCCAGGAAGAGCTGGTGGAAGCGTACATCCTTATCGTCTTTGCTGAACTGGCGTTTCATCCTGTTCTCTACCAGGTAGAACTCGCAACCTATCACCGGTTTTACCGCAGGTACCAATATATCTTTCCCGTCCTCGTTCTTGCCTATGCTTATGGTATTCTTCCATGCTTCGGCTACGAACTGGAATACCCCAAACATATTACCATGGTCAGTAATGGCCATAGCAGGCATATTGTCCTTCCGAGCCTTATCGTATAGCTTGGAAATATTAGATGCCCCATCGAGCAGGGAAAACTGAGTATGATTGTGTAAATGCGAGAACTTCACGGTGCCAGGCTGATTATAATGTATGCATACTACCCATTGGCAGTGTTACAAATTTAAGCTAAAAGAGGGATGGTTTTGGCGGTAAGTTATCCACGTGATGTTCATTATAACATTAACTATTTAGGTGATATAGGGCAAGATAGGAAGCGTTGCGCTAATAACCTGAGAAGATATAAACATGTTTAAATGAAATTTGACATGTGTTGTGTGATGGCGGCATAAAGTATCGCCGGAGGATACCCGGAATATTAATATAAGGGGTGTGAGAAGACCATAAATCCTTACGGGTTATAAGCTCCTAATTGTGTGACCACCTTTTCTGTGTCCTGGGAGTTGACGGATATGGGGGTGCCACCTTTTACTGTGGGTGGTATATAGCCTATGTGCAGACCCTTTGCAAGAACGTAGTAACTACCATTAGTAAGACCTAAAAAGGTGGCCACAGGTATGCCATTGACCATTACACACTGTGCAGAATCATCGAATATATTATTATTAGGCGCATCGAGCGTACCATACTTGATGTAGTAAGTGCAGGTATCCACATATAGCCCATGCGCTTCTGGCGACAGGCACAGCACAGCATTGCCGCCTTTACCACCGCCGGCTATAGATGGTTTGCTTTTATGGCAAGACATGCCAACAAGGGTAAGAAAGCCAATAACAAACAGGCAATAGAGCGATCTGATATTCATATAATGACCGTATGATAACGAAACAAGTAATTTACGAAATTTTTCACTTATCTCCTATAATTGCAGACTTGCGGTGGAAGAAAAAATAGCGTTGTACCCCTAACTGAACCGTTGGATATTCATGCAGGTAGGACTTATTAATTACCGGAAAACCAGCGGACAGATCGATACGGAGGTTGGACCGGATGATGCATTGTACACCAGGGTATGCCTCTATATAGTTGCCGGCTTTAAGACCGCTGGTGACGGCGGGTATAGAATAGGTAGTTGCAAAAGGGAATGGGCTATCCTTTTGTGATATAACAGCAGCACCGTAAGACTTGCCTATGAACTCCATATATATATTCCAGTTGGTTTGCTTGTACCCGCCGGTATAGTGCCGGGGGAACAGCAGGTAGCCGAAAGAAAGGTTGTACACCGCAGCATCGCCATACTGGAACTTAGTAGGATATGTACCACCATACTGGTCTACCGCGTTCCCGCTATACTGAAATGGATGAATGTAGCCGGCATTGAGCGAAACGGCAAAATGCCTGACCAGGTAAGTAGTGATGAGACCTGCACCTATACCCGATGTGTGATCGGAAAGGATAGGTTCTGTTTCGTGTGAGGGTACCATAATGTATGATCCCTCCCCATATACTGCCATCCTGAGGTGGCTGTTTTGTCCATCGTTGTGTAAGAAACGATATTGGGCGTAGAGGTCTGTACCATCATATATATATGGATAGTACACTCCAAGGGCGGGGGTATTAGCAGAAAATACCAACTTGCCACCGCTGTGATCGTGGTTAACAAAATCCAGAGGCAACAATTTAGAATGATAATTGGATACGGTACCTGTAACCTGTACAGTAAGGTTAGGTAACAGGCCATACATCACTTTCAATTGTCCAATGTTGCGCATCACATTCCCTTCTTTATAGGCTTCATCATTCACCCGCACACCCAGTGTACCTTTAGCAAGTGTACTTGCAGGGAAATTTAATGGAAACAGTTCTTGGGCATGTAATGTCTGTGCGTTGAAAAAGAACAGTAAAATGACGATATAAATGTGACGCGTTACTGATTTCCTGATGATGTGGATCATGATATAAATTTATACAAATAGACGATATAATAAGACTTTGCTTTCAGCGAATACCCCTTATAAAAATGCATATGAGCATACCAACAATTCCGTATCTTTATAACACCCATTACATAATAATTTTTTAACGTTCACGTTTGCAATAAGCCGCTTGCGGTCAATATATAAGTATTAGTTCACCAAGATCCCGCGTGTAATGGGTATCAGACCTATCTTGTTAATGTTATGTTTGCTGTGCTGTAGTATAGGCGCAAGGGCTACCCATATATATGGCGGCGAATTACTGTACAAAAATGTGACAGGCAACACTTATTTGGTGACACTTACGCTATATGGCGACTGTGCTGCTGCCCAATCGATATTCCAGAGCCTGGCAATGGCTACCCCTGAGATAGCCATTAGCAATAACGGAAAGCTCTTTTCGTTATTGGACCTTGATCTGGATTCCAGTAAAGACGTATCGCCTGTATGTCCTACCGAGATAAAAAACACATCGTGTAATGGTGGCTCACTACCGGGGGTGGTGCGGTATGTATACTCGGCGCTCATTAACCTTTTGCCATCTGACAACTGGACCCTTGTGTACCAGGGATATCTTAACGGCAGTACAAATGCAGGCCGCAGCAGCCAGATAACTAATATAAACAACCCCGGCAACACCATATTGTATCTGGAAGCGTATTTGAATAACCTGAACGGTCCAAATTCGTCACCTGTATATTCTACGGTACCAACCCCATATTATTGTGTGCAGACACAGGTGCAGTATAACCAGGGAGCCCTGGACGCGAACCGTGATTCGCTGGTATATTCTCTTGTACCTGCCATTGATTCGAATCACGTTATTAATTACATTTCCCCCTTCACGGCATCAGATCCCTTATCGACTGTACCCAGTACATTTTCCTTTAATGTCAATACAGGACAAATAGGTTTTACACCAGACATAATACAACATTCGCTGGTGGTATGCCAGGTATCTGAATACAGGAATGGATTGCTGGTAGGCACCAGCGAACGAGAGATGACCTTTATAGTAAGGGATGGCTGTACGGGCAACCCACCCACCAGCACCATAGTAAAAAACTCTATAATAGGCGCTGGCACAGATAGCCTGACCGATATATATGTATGCGAGGGAGCACCTAATGTGGCCTTCAATATACAGGCGCAAGGGAACGATAACGATACTGTTACGGTCACTTATAACAACCCGCTGACCGGTGCAGTTATTACCATACAGAACAACAACACCCCCTCGGCGCTCATCAACTTTAACTGGAACACAGCAGGGGTGACCGCAGGGATATACAACTTCTACATCACTATAAAAGACAATCATTGCCCGGTATCGAACACCCAATCATTCGCCTACAGTATAAAAATAGTGAAACCTAATACCGACACTGCCATGCAGCTTACTGCCACCCAATGTGTGCACGCGGCTAAGATGGAATATGACTTTAAATATGGTCTACTGCCACGAACGGTAACGGTATCGGAAGGCAGCAGGGTGATAAGAACATTGTTGGACACAACTGGCAAGATAACAGACTCCCTGAAGGCCGGGAAATATACTATTGAAGTTTCATCGCCGTACCTGAACTGCCCTACTTTCTACACTATCACTGTAGTAGACAGTGGGGTGCTACCCTCCCCAGCCGAATACTATTTTTCGCGGTGCATTAATGACCCGCCAAATGTCATTGCCTTTTTATCCTTTAATGGTGCAAGTGTGGTGTGGCACAACATTGATGGAACAGTGCTGCCCGAGGCACCTACACCTACTACTAATACCCTGGGCCAACAGGAGTGGTATGTGATACAAACTTACAATGTATGCGTATCGTACGCGGACACGGTGACCGTGACCGTACATGACCTGCCCGATATAAAAATAACTACAAGCAACGCACCTATATGCCTGGGCAACCCGCTGTACCTTACTGCCAGCGGAGGCGCTACTTATAAGTGGAGCAGCGCAGCTACCAGACTATTTACTGACAATAGTGGTATTTATGCCTACATACTACAGCCCGAAATCTACACAGTTATAGGCACCGATACTAACAGATGCGTGAATACCGCATCGATGGTCATAGATTCTATAGAGAACTGCTGCATGTTCTCTTACCCCAATACTTTTACACCCAACGGGGATAATATAAATGACAAGTATCATATAGTGACATATGGAAATACTGACGCCTATGAGCTGGAGATATACAACAGGTATGGGCAGCGGGTATACCACACCTTTAAGCCGGCTGATGGCTGGGATGGCACGTACGAGAACAAACAGTGCGAGAACGGTACCTACTTTTATTATCTGCGTGCCCACTGCCTGAGCGGGCATGAGGAAACACACAAAGGAGAAATAACCCTGTACAGGTGATCAATTGTTCTTAGCGCCTTGCTCTATCCAACTAAGTATAAGGGATACCTGGCTTGCCGGTAATGGTGCATATGGCGCTTTGGGCATTATGCCAGTACTTACCTCATTGTACAGTATACTGGCCTTTGGGGATGCGGTATTTATAAAGCCATTCTTTGATAGTGTATTATAGGCCAGGCTGTCGGTTAGGTCCACATGGTCGTTAAGATTGAAAGAGCCGACATGACAACTGCCATTGATAGCGCAACTGGTCTGAAAAATGGGCAGAATATCTTTGCTGAAGCTGACAGTGGGCACAACTACAGGTGGACCTTTATGCGTACATGAAAGCACTATCACAGCGCAAACCAGTGCTGCGATAGTGCTTGTAAAAACTTCTATTTTATTCTTCATAGTGGAATATGTTCGGGATATTGTTGGCTATAGTTGTAGCCGTTGCAGGGCTTATAGTATATGTATCTGTGCTATCCTGCGTTTTGAAGTTGACCCCCGAAAGTAGTTTGCCATAATCGCAAATGACATGCACATACATAATACCACCAGTAAGCAGGGTATATACAGGATAAGAAGCATAATTGCCCGTGCCACGCGCAGGGAGGGTTACGGTTTTTCTATTGGCCGCTGAACCTATCTCATAAGAGAAGTGCGCCAGGTGCGTACCATTTTGTGCAGCACTGGTATCAGCAAAGCCCTGCAACTTCATGAACATGTAGCCCTGAGTAGTATTGCCGTACCACATGGTGCTGTTAGGTATGTAACCGGTGGTAGTAAAGGCAGTGGGTTGCAAGGCATTAGTAGCATCATCAAGGCCTACATCAAATGAAGCAGAACTGTAAATGCCTATAGGAGCTGTACCCACAATATATGCCTCACTATCAATATTTTTGAGCACATGTGCATTCGGAATAGTGTATTTAGAACCATTCACATTAGTGAGCACCACGTTGGAAATGTAGAACTGGGCAACAGACAAGCCCAGCTTCCTGCCATTAGCATCGGAGTATAGCGCCGCGGTATCGTCTACCTCATTACTGTCTATATTGGTGTGAATGTGTATCCATACTGTACCTGTAGCACCTGTAGAAGAATTGCTGGTCTTTTTGCAAGACATAGAACTGATGGAAACAATGATAACAAGAATGGCTACAACTAATAAATTGGAGATCAAAAAGCGTTTCATATAATATAGTATACTATAAAATGAGTTAATAATGTTTTGATAAATTGTTTGTAAAAATGCTAAAAGGCATACTGGAGGCCGGCTGATAATGTGCCATGCAGCGCCATTTGCGTGCCATTCAGATCTTGGTACACAGGCAGGCCATACTCTGCCAGCACTTTGAATTTGGTAAGCACTGGTTTCAGGGAATGAAAGTTGAGTCCTGCATATACATTGCCCCACTTGCCACCATAGTTAGCAGCAACTGTTGTAGGGTCGCTCTCACGGTAGTAGATGTTATCCATATCAGCATCCTGACCCTGTATCTTATCCTGATATATACCTTCTACCCTTACTGATGCGCTCAGAAAAGGCAGAAAACGATAACCAGCCCACGCAGTGGCGTGGTAGATATTGCCTATTTTGTAGCCCAATTCATTTTTATTTAAATTGATGTTCGCCCCGGCATTAATACCATAAGATAATGAGCCGCGGGTTTGGACGAAAGTAATATCGGGCAAGATGCCAACAGAACCGGTACCTAATTGCATATCGTAAGGCAAACGCTGACCTTCGCCTAACATAGTTGTGCCGGTTGCTTTGATAGTACCGGTAGGAAGATTGATGCCTAAACTACCTACTATGTGGCGAGACATGTTATTAGAGAAATTGTACAGCGCTGATACTTTGGTATCAGTAAACCCTGAAGAGGTGCTTGACATGGTCATATTGCCCGTCGCCATTACCATACCCGGCATGTTCATCATAGCATCAGACATGTTCATTGTCATGGTGGTGGTGGCATAGCCGCCCATGGCCATAACAGTGAACTTATCTGTGATACCATACATGAGCATAGCCATGTGCATTTGCATGTTCATGGTCTCTGGTGCCATCATATATTTTTTGTACACATCGGCATCGCTGGCTGAAGAGGAACCGATATGATTGCCCATCATAGCCATATTCATGTAGGTGTAGGATAACATGAATTTGCCTTTGTCTTCAATATGATCGCTGGTGACACCAAGTGGCGTTTGGGTGCTGCCGCAGCTACAGCCTGGAGAACAAGAGGCTGTCTCTTCCTGATCATTGATCGGCGCTGTGAGGGTATTTGCTTCTTGCCCGAAAGCATGCGTGGAAAGGATACTGCATGAGTATAGCAGTAAGTTTTTTAAAAATTTCATTATATACGTTCATTTAGGCACGTACAATTAGGCTACTATACATAGCTAACATGTGCAGTTAAAAAAATAGATGATCTGCCGCACAGCAGCAGATATTGACCTTTTTTAAAAATGCACTATGCCGTAGGCGGATGAAAGACCGAATAATGAAATGAGGAGATGTAAGAATTATTGTACTCAGCGTATTTAGGAGCTAATATGCTCTCGAAGAACTGCTTGGTAGAAAATGGCATGTGTGCAACACAGCAATACACCACCTGCTCTGCTTTGTTGTTCTTTGATGAGGAGGGCGCGTTCTCCTTAGTGTCTTTAGCCAGCCTTTTTTTCAGACAGCATTTCCCGTTACAGTGCAACATGGGCTTATCCCTGTTCTCACAAAGGTTTTTAGCTATATAGTCTCGTTTGGCATAAAATGAGGCTAAGACAACGACCTGGCTAAAGGATTGAAGCATGATGCCCACGAAGGCTATTATAGCAACTATTGTTTTCAGGACCGTGTGAATGAACAGATCAATGAACGTACCATAAAATTAAGCATAATATGGGTATGCTGCGCGAATCGACACATATTATTGTGTGTATAATACAACATACATCTAATACTATGACGTATAGCGCTCGATCCTTTGCCGCGAGTTATATACAAATGAATAGGCATAAAAAAACCGGCTATAATAGCCGGTTCCTTAAGCTAAGCAGGTCTTACTGCTTTTCAATGATATATAGGTCTTCGTTATCGCGTTTCATCCTGTAGTTCTCTCGAGCGAACTTTTCCAGTTTTTGTGGGTCAGTAACAATATCGGTACGTTCCTTCTCCATCTTAGTTATCTCACTATTCAGGAAAGATATGTTGGTACGTGTTGTTGCAAGGTCCCTATTGCGCTGGCGCTGGCTGTACCAGTCGTTCTGATCGAAATAGATCATCCACGCCAGGAAAGCTATAGCCGTGATAAAATACTTGTTGGTAAGTACGCGCAAAGCTTTTTTCATACCAGATATTTTTACTTTATTACTTACCAAATTTAAGTGTTTTGTTTGGGAAGTATGCATTAGCACCCAATTCTTCTTCTATACGCAGCAGTTGGTTGTACTTGGCCATCCTGTCTGAGCGGCTTGCAGAGCCTGTTTTTATCTGGCCGCAGTTGAGCGCCACAGCAAGGTCAGCAATAGTATAGTCCTCTGTTTCGCCACTACGATGGCTCATGATGGTGTTGTAATTATTGTTCTGCGCCATGCTTACAGCGTCCATGGTCTCAGACAGGGTGCCTATCTGATTCACCTTTACCAGCAGGCCGTTAGCTATGCCTTTGTTGATGCCTTTCTCCAGACGGTTAACATTGGTAACGAAAAGGTCATCACCTACTAACTGTATCTTGTCGCCCAGCTTTTCGGTCATCAACTTCCAGCCAGCCCAGTCATCTTCGGCCATGCCATCTTCAATGCTTACAATAGGGTATTTTTTGCACCAGCCTACCCAATATTCCACCAGCTCTTCACTGGTCATTATTTTACCATCAGACTTGTGAAAGTGGTATTTTTTATCCTTGTCGTTATACAGTTCGCTGTTGGCGGCATCCATAGCGATAGCTACATCGCTGCCTGGTTTGTAGCCTGCTTTTTCAATAGCTTTCAATACTATTTCAATAGCCTCTTCGTTGCTCTGTATGTTAGGTGCAAAGCCGCCTTCGTCGCCCACATTGGTAGAGAAGCCTTTATCTTTCAGTACATTCTTAAGTGTATGGAATATCTCTACACCCCAGCGCAGACCTTCGCTGAAAGTAGAAGCGCCTATTGGCATTACCATGAACTCCTGGAAATCTATTTTGTTATCAGCATGAGCGCCGCCATTCAGGATGTTCATCATTGGCATAGGCAAGGTACGTGCATTGGTGCCGCCTACATAGCGATACAATGGCATACCAGTAGATAGTGCACCTGCTTTAGCAGCAGCCATGCTCACGGCAAGTATAGCATTGGCACCCAGTTTCTTCTTGCTGTCTGTACCATCCATGGCCAGCATAGCCTGGTCCAGGCCGCGCTGGTCGGTTACTTCCATTCCGTATAGTTCTTCAGCTATCGTATCATTTACATTTTCTACGGCTTTCAGCACTCCTTTGCCGCCATATACTTTCTTATCGCCATCGCGCAATTCTACTGCTTCATGCTTACCTGTGGACGCGCCCGATGGTACGGCAGCCCGTCCCATGATGCCTTCGCTGGTATGTACATCAACTTCTACTGTAGGATTGCCGCGGGAATCAAGTATTTGGCGGGCAACAACGCTGGTTATAAAACTCATAAGAAATGTTTTTTGGAATCAGACGCTAAAATAATTCTACTAATTGACAATTTTATTTTTTTTAGCTACCTAACGTTTGTTAATTTATTTAGCGGCACCTCATTTTATGCTCAAAACTTTACCCGTATGCTCCCTTACTGCTGCTGTCATGGCGGCATCTTTTGCCAGTTCGTGCCCGTACGATGGTATCATTTGTTTGAGTTTAGACTGCCACTCTTCGGTATCTATCTTGTCTTTGAAGCAGGTCTTTATAAGGCCCAGCATGATGGACACGGCGGTAGATGCACCTGGTGAGGCTCCCAGCAACGCAGCTATGCTGCCATCCTCACTGCTCACTACCTCGGTACCAAATTCCAGCACACCACCCTCCTTGTCATCTTTTTTAATGACCTGTACACGCTGACCAGCTATTTTTAGTTCCCAATCTTCACTGCGGGCCTCGGGGAGGTATGCACGCAGTTCCTCTATACGATCGTCCTGCGAAAGCCGCACCTGATCTATAAGATACATGGTAAGCGGGATATTGTGAAGGCCTGCCGCTACCATGGGCACCACGTTACTTAACCTTATAGAAGTGAACAGATCGAGACCCGAGCCTTCTTTCAGGAATTTTGTGGAGAACCCTGCAAATGGACCGAACAGCAGTTCCTGTTCGCCATCAATGATACGGGTATCCAGATGCGGAACCGACATGGGTGGGCTACCCACAGCTGCCTTACCATATACTTTGGCATGATGGCGGGCTATCACCTCTTTGTTGGTACACCTCAGCCACTGCCCACTTACCGGGAAACCACCAAAGCCTTTGCTCTCGTGAATATGCGATTTTTCGAGCAACTGCAGTGAACCACCCCCTGCACCTATGAACACAAAACCTGCATGTAGTTCTTTTTTCCCGCCGGTAGCACTGTTGGTTACCGATACCCGCCAGTGTCCATCCTTTTCGCTATGCAGGTCGTGCACATTGTGATGCACGTACAACTTCGTGTTTTCCTGGTGTTTCAGGTAGTTGAAATAGATACGGGTAAGTGCGCCAAAGTTCACATCGGTACCTATGTCTATATAATTAGCAGCAACGTTTTCGTTCTTATCCCTGCCTTCCATCACCAAGGGCATCCACTCGGCCAATTGCGCAGGGTTTTCCGAGAACTGCATGGCGCTGTAGAAATGGTGCTGCTTCATGGTCTCGAAGCGCTTGCGTAGGTAGTCCACATTCTCATCGCCCCAAACAAAACTCATGTGGGGTATGCTATGTATGAAATCGCCAGGGTTAGGAATGATACCTTGCTCTACCAGCCATGCCCAGAACTGCCTGGTCACTTCAAACTGTTCGGTGATGTGCAGAGCCTTTGAAATATCGACAGAGCCATCGGCTTTTTGAGGGGTGTAGTTGAGCTCACATAGCGCCGAATGACCTGTACCTGCATTGTTCCAGGCGTCAGAACTTTCTAACGCAACAGCATCCAGTGTCTCATAAATATCTATTTTCCAGTTGGGCTGCAGTTGTTTTAAGAACATGCCCAGCGTGGCACTCATGATGCCTGCGCCTATAAGTACTACATCCCTGTAGTTTTCGTTTTTATGTTCGTGCCTGTGTAGCAGATCCATTTTCCGTTTTTTAAATAACGGCCTAAATATATTTCATAAAGTGTAGAAATACGCTCAAACAACTACTGATATAATTGTTAAATAAAAGACGTTGCTTTAGGACGAAATTTTAAAAAAAAACATGACGCATAAAATATATCTTACAGACATAAGACATTTTCTCTATGACCTATAGCTTACTAACATTTAAAAATACGCTTCTACTGTTCTGCTTTATATTGTCTTGCTTCGTTGCCAATGCGCAGATTGAGTTTGTTTTGCCGTATAGTGACAGCTCAAGAGATGTGAACAATGTATCGCACATCATCGATGATGCAGGGAGTGTTTTTCTGCTATCTTCAACATTTCCTTTTTACCCATCTGGGGTACCGTTCGATTTTGCGGAAGGCAATATAGCTCTCGCAAAAATTGACAAGCATAATAACATCATATGGGCGCATTACCCCACCCAGTATGCTACAGATACTGATTATACGTATAATAACAAAGAGGCGAAACAAATATTTATTTGGAACGGCCACCTGGCTATACCTTATAGCCTGGATATGAACTACCAAAGTTGTGACAACGGGACAAATTTACTTTATACATCGCGGAATGGCATATTAGTAATGGATACGTCTGGTAATCTTATCACCAACAAAACATTCAATGACGATAGCGAATGCGGTTGGCAGTCACTATACCATACCGACATGGTGACGCCAAACACATTGAGTTACATTTACCAGTCTACTGGAAACCACCGAACATGGCTGGATAAAAGGGACAGCTCTTTGAGTAGAAATTTCTTTAAGACCACAAATGGATTGGACAGTATTTACAATAATGTTACGTATGACTCTTTTGCTAAAAATTATGTAGCCTACGACCTTAGTAATATCAATATTATGGATACTGCAGGTACGCTCATCCGGTTGATCCCATTACATCTTGACCTATCGGTACTATTGCCTGGCCTTTTAGTATATAATTCAAACTATTATGCGATCGCGTACACAATAGGTGGAAATGGATATTACTCTTACGCGCTATCTATTTTTTCAAAGAATGGTGACCTGATCTCGTCTGCTATTACTCCTGCCCTCAGTGCCATGATAATGACCACCGATGATAAAATATGGTTGCTGACGGAAAACACCTCGACCGACCCGACCATAAAGAAACCCCTATCACTGATGCAAACTGACCTGTTCCAGAATGTAATAAGACAGAAAGCTATAGGCTTTCCGTTAACATATGGCAGAGCATTATCAATAAACAACGAGAATATTGTTGTGACCGGTACATGTATGATGGGTAGCGGTGACAAAAGCCAGCACTATCCAGGCAGAGTTTATTTTTATAGAGACGTTGTAAGCGATATAGCAGTGCAACCAGGCGCCAATGCTTGCTGTACGGATATTAATATTTTTCCTAACCCCACTACAAATACCCTGAACATAGTAAGCAATAGTTTCTCTACGACCTATGGGGCCACGGTGGCGTTATATAATACAGTAGGGCAGCATATTGGCACCTACCAATGGGATCAAAAAACGCTGAGTATTGATATCAGTGCGCTTGCTAACGGCGTATATTACATACGGTCTTACAACACAGGCAAGAACATTTGCACGCAAAAAATAGTGAAACTGTAAGCGGCATCACACCCTAACAGACCGCATCAGCGCCAGTATCTCTGCCTCAAAGGTTACTCCCTTATCATTTGCGTACCAGGTATGTATCTCGCGTTCTATATCAAGGAACGACGTGTCTTTATTATCTTTCTTCCAGTCCATCATCATGGCCTGGGCTATTGCCGGGCGCGGGCCCCAATGGAACAGTTCTTCGCCGGTGGCATTGCTCACTGCAACCACAATGGGTATGCTGCGACTGCCTTTGGTGAGATACTTGTCCATAATGAGTGGATTCTGGTCGCGGAGTATGAAACGTAATTGGATATTGCCGCCAGAGGCTTCCACCATTTTCACTAAAACAGGTACTGTTTGTGCAGCATCGCCACACCACGACTCTGTGATCACCCACCAGGTTTGTGGTTCTGCCGTATGTGCAGCTTCAAGAGCAGCCTTGCTTAGGGTAAGCGTTTTACCCCAACGCTCGAAACGCTGTAAGGAAAGCTTGGTCCAGAATATAAAATCGTTGCCAGATACGTTGCCCGTATAGGCCCCATCGGCAACCAGCTTTTCTAACAACTGTATAAAAGAAGAATAGGAATAATAGCTGATGCCGTCAAAAATATTCATGGTCGTTGTTTTTCTGTATGAAGGGAAGATCGTTACTCCTCCAGGAAATCAAGGTCCTTACCATAGGTCTCTTCCGTAAATACAAGCGCTACAGTACTTATGGCCATAACAATGACCCCAGTAATGGCAGCCGCATTTATATAACCTACCTTGGGATTAAGGAAAGCGAGTAAAGCTGACAATAATGGCACAGAACCCCGCACCATATTTGGCACTGTAGTGGCCGATGTGGCGCGCAAGTTGGTGCCAAAATGCTCTGCTGCCATAGTAACGAACAAAGCCCAGAAACCAGTGCCAAAACCCATTAAGGCACATATTAGGTACATACCGGTAAGCGTACCGTTCTGCTGTGTAAAGAAGAGTATGATACTCATGACCGTAATGGCATAAAAGATATACAAAGCGCGCTTCCTGCTGCGCAGCTCCCGGCTGAGGAACCCCGCCAACAGATCGCCAACAGAGATAGCCACATATGCGAACATTACCGCCTTGCCAGAATCGACCGCACCGCGAACACCGAACCGCTCTCCAAATTCTTTAGAGAAGGTAATGAGTATACCTATCACATACCAGGTAGGCAACCCAATGAGTATACTAAGAAAATATTTTTTAAACCGTTTGCCACTGGTAAAGAACATGAAGAAATTCCCCTTCTTTACATTAGCATGCTGTATGGTCTTGAACATACCTGATTCAAACACAGTAACACGCAACAGTAACAACATCAATCCCAGGCCACCACCAATGTAATAACACACACGCCAATCGAATGTTTGTGAAATGAAATATGCTACTATAGCGCCAGATAATCCTATGCCTGCCACCACAGAAGTAGCAAGACCACGTTTTTCCTTTGTCACCAGCTCGCTTACCAGTGTGATGCCCGCGCCAAGCTCGCCAGCCAAGCCTACGCCGGCTATAAAGCGGCACAATTGATACTGCCCCACCGTTTGCACAAATCCGTTCGCGATATTGGCCAAAGAATAAAGCAGTATAGATCCGAATAAGACACTGAGCCTGCCTTTTTTATCACCCATTACGCCCCAAAGAATACCCCCCAGCAACAGTCCTATCATTTGTATGCTAATAATAGAATGACCGCTAATATCGAGCTGCACGGCATCAAGCCCTATGCTTTTAAGGCTTTTTACGCGTATGATACTGAACAGTAAAAGGTCGTAAATATCTACAAAATACCCAAGTGCTGCCACCAGTACGGGAATACTGAGCAGGCCAATAGTTTTATTGCGCTCCATACGGACTATTGATTAGATGGGCCATTGACAGTGGTCACAGGCTTTTTACCAAAGATCATTTTAAGTAACACAGGGCCTGTGGTAACTACAATAAGACCTATAACTATCTTATCCAGGTTTACGCGTACCCAATCATTGTTGCCCAATACAAAGCCTACCACCAGCATACTGGTGACCCACAAAAAGCAGCCTATGATATTGTAAGAAAGAAATTTTTTGTAGGTCATACTCACTATACCAGCCACTATAGGTGCAAATGTGCGCACTATAGGGAGGAAACGGGCCAGTATAATAGCTGTACCGCCTTTGCGCTCATAAAAATCGTGTGCCTGATGCAGGTGTTTCTGCTTGAATAATAAAGTGTCCTTTTTATGAAAAAGCATAGGGCCGGATTTTTTCCCGAACCAATACCCGACGACATTGCCCAGCACCCCGGCTATGGTCATCAGCAGTATCCAGTAAATAAGATTGACAATTGGATTTTCGAAAGGCACGTTGGAGCGGGAAATGATCATACCACTTACAAACAACAGGGAATCGCCCGGCAGAAAAAAGCCCACAAAGAGGCCTGTCTCTGCAAAAAGGACAAACATGACTATATATAAACCGCCGTGACTGTTTATCCAAACTTCGTTGGTAAGGTTATGGAATAGGTCCAGTAATTGGTGCATTGTAAGTAGCTTAGAAAGGGTGAAAATAAAGAAAATAGTGTAATTACGGTTTTTATATATTGTATATTTTCTTACAAAAGAAGACTACTCATAGTTTTTCCCACTTGTTCACCACGGCGGTAGCTATGCTGTTGCCCACTACATTAGCGGCAGTACGGCCCATATCCAGTATGGGGTCTATGCCCAGCAACAATGCAAGACCTGCTTCCGGTATCTTGAATGTAGCTAATGTGCCTGCCACCACTACAAGTGCAGCACGCGGCACACCTGCAATACCTTTACTGGTAAGCAATAATACCATAAGCATACTGAACTGCGTGGCCAGATCGAGGTGTATACCATAGCACTGAGCAAGGAATAAGGATGCGAAAGCCATGTACATCATAGACCCCGCAAGATTGAAAGAATAACCTAAGGGTAATACAAAGCTGACGATACGCTCATGGCAACCGAAGCGCTCTAACTGCACTATAAGCGACGGGAATGCAGCCTCGCTGCTATTGGTGCTGAATGCAAGCAATGTGGGCTGCTTTATGTGTGTAAGCAGGCTAACCGTTTTGCGACCTATAATACCATAGCAGGCTACCAACAATGTACCAAGCAACAAGAAAAGACCAAGATAGAACTCACCTATAAACAAAGAATATGTTTGCAAAATACCTATACCCTGCCTGGCAATAACGACCGCTATAGCGCCAAACACTGCAATGGGTGCAAAGTTCATAATGTATGCTGTCATTTTAAGAATGACGTGGGAAAATGCATCGAGCGCTTTGGTAACTATCTGGCCGGGCTTACCTATAGCTGCAGTGGCAAAACCAAAGAACAAAGCGAACACCACCACCTGCAATATCTCATTACGAGCCAGAGCATCGAAGATGCTTGTGGGCACCATATGGTAGAGGAAATCGCGCAGGGTTATCTTGGTTGGCGGCAGTGCACTACCGGAAGCGGCATCGGGAATAGGCAGGTGCATTGCAGAACCCGGATGAAAAAAGTTGACGAGCCCCATGCCAAGTAACAGACTTAAAAAGGAGCCACAGGAAAACCACAGCAGCGTTTTTGCCCCTATGCGACCGATGGCCTTGCTATCGCCAATTTTGGCCACCCCTACTGCCAGTGTAGTAAAGACAATAGGTGCAATTATCATTTTTATGAGCCGAAGAAACAGATCAGCAAGCAGAGAAAAAGGCTCTAATTTTGTATCTCTTGCGGCGCTGGCATTGTCCTTGAAGCACGTAACATCTTCAAGATGGTGACGCATAGCACTATACGCAATGCCTGTGCTATCAGAAAAACTGTGCATCTGGTGCTTTATCTCTCTTATTTGTGATTCTGTACTTGCTATCGTGCTGTTCTCTTGCTGTATATAATAATTATTTAGTGCCACCCCGACACCTATCCCTATTAACATTGCAAGTACTATATATAATGTAAGGCGGCTACCTCTTTTGTTTTCCATGGCTATGAGCGGACAAATTTAATGTAAAATCCCCCACTAAAACATCAACTGCTTTTGTACGGAACTATTGCCTTGCAACCCTCCTGTATGTACGCACAAAATTCGCGCATTGGCTGGAAAGGCGGCGCTACTTAACATTTCTTTAAGTCCGAACATCATTTTGGCAGTGTACACCATATCGAGCGGAATATGGTTCTGCATATAGAACTCATTCATAAATTGGATAAGCGTTTCATTCCACTTACCAAAGCCGCCGAAATGCCATTGAGTGTATAGGTGCCAATTCTTATTTGCCTCAGCATGTATATAAGACGCGATCTCTTCGCGCAGATATTCGCCATTTTTGAACGGTGCAAAACCTATAATATATACATCAGTTGGCAGCGCATTGCGCATACCAATGAATGAGGTACCTGTACCTACCGGCAGGCATATATGTGTATACCCGGGCGGTATCAGCGCAGCCATATCGCCTGCGCCCATCCTGCCCGCGGCGTTGGCCCCACCTTCCGGTATCATATATGCAGGGCCGTAGGTGGCTTGGATGTCAGCAAGAAATTGAAGGTCTGATCTACGGGCGTAGTCTGTGGTAGATATATATACCAGTTGCATACCCATTTCGCTACAGGCCAGCAATGTAGTTGTTGGCGCGTGCTGCGCATATAGGCCACGTACTATACCTATAGATGAGATACCAGCAGCTTGTGCGGCAGCCGCTGCCGCCACTAAGTGATTAGAATAAGCACCACCAAATGTGATTATCTTATTTGCACCTTGTTCCCTTGCGGCCTGTAGATTCCGCTGCAGCTTGTACCATTTGTTACCAGATATAACAGGGTGAACAAGATCAAGCCGCAGCATGTCTACCGTTGCTACCCTATTCTCGTACCAGTCTTTATTAAGTGGTTGTACAATGGCGTTGTCCTCACAAATTATATCCATACTCACGCAGGTAGTTTTCATTGTCCCTCCACTTGGGGCGTACCTTTACAAACAGCTCCAGGTGCACTTTTCGCTCCAGGAACTCTTCAATTTCCTTGCGCGAGTTAATACCCAGTTGCTTTATCATGCTGCCGCCAGTGCCTATCATTATTACCTTTTGTGTTTCGCGGCTTACTATTATTTCGGCCTTGATGACGATAAGCGTGGTCTTTTCTTCAAAAGCCTGTATAATAACGGCAGTGTGGTACGGTATCTCTTCATGATACAGATTATATATCTGCCCACGTATAAGTTCACTCACAAAGAAACGCTCAGTACGGTCGGATATGTGATCTTCAGGATAGAATGGAGGAGCAACAGGCAAATGTTTGAGAATGAATGCAATGACCTCACCCAGATTATTCTTCTTTTGTGCTGATACAGGTAATATATCGAACTTAGGATACTTAGCCTTGTATTGCTTTACTACAGCATCTATCTCGTTCTTCTTTACAAGGTCTGTCTTATTAAGGAGCAATATGGTTGGCACCTTTAGCTTCAGCATGCCGGTAATGGCTTCCAGCTCTTCCATAGGCTGGGTAATATCGTGCATGAGTATAGCCACATCGCCATCCTCGAGCGCGCTCTTTACCT
This sequence comes from Flavipsychrobacter sp., assembly GCA_965276955.1. GTDB lineage: Bacteria > Bacteroidota > Bacteroidia > Chitinophagales > Chitinophagaceae > JABDEZ01. The sequence continues at coordinate 71,752 of CBDIBP010000035.1, read as the reverse complement.
GGCGCATCATTTTTTCGTGCAGCTTATATTTGGGCTCTATAATACCGGGGGTATCGGAAAATACTATTTGATACTCGGGCTCGTTGAGTATACCCAATATACGGTGCCGGGTGGTTTGCACCTTTGCCGAGGTGATGACCAGCCGCTCGCCCAGCAATGCATTGAGCAATGTGGACTTGCCAGCGTTAGGCGCACCAAAAATGTTTACGAAGCCTGACTTAAAATTCTCTACCATGAGCATGTAAAAATAGCCTAATAAGCGGTGCTGAGAAAATAAAAAAGAAATAGTTTGTTTGGTAAGAACACAACCTCTATATTTGCACTCCCAACAGCGCGAGGTAGAGCAGCGGTAGCTCGTCGGGCTCATAACCCGAAGGTCATAGGTTCGATCCCTGTCCTCGCTACATCATCCCTTCTGATTCATTTCAGGAGGGATTCTTGTTTTAAGTAAACACGTACTTATAAACTCTTCTTTTACATGTATCAATTAAACAAGAAAGCGGCATTGCTTATCGCTGTACTATTGCTCAGTGCTACTAACGCACAGCTGAAAGCACAAGGATTTTATTTTAAAGAAGGCTTAGGCTATGCTATGCCAATGCCGGGGTCAACTAAGGACCAACTTGGTAACATACTTAACGGTACCGAGGTTATCGGACAGACGGGGAACAGCTATAATATAAAAAATGCTTCATACTCAACAGGTTTGCATGATGAGATAGGGTTCGGATACATGTTCAACAAGAATATTGGCGTGGAACTTAACGCAGACATTCTTTTAGCTGGTAAAAAATATGACTTTACTGAAATAGGAGTTCAGTCGAACAATACGACATACAACGTGACCTTCACACGGCAGTCGAATGCTTATGTTGCGCTTATGCCGGCATTGGTGATACAAACATCTGGCAATAAAGTGATAGGGTACATGCACATGGGGCTGCTGTTGCCTATAAGCACGAGTATAGAACGTCATGACATTGATATTACCACCGGGTCGGTAGAAGATGAACATTGGCAAGATAAAAACTCTTTTTCGCTTGGGTTCTCAGGTGGAGCTGGAATGAAATATAATTGCAACAAAATAGTTAGTGTATGGTTGGAAGCGAGGTTACAATATTTGTCCTTGTCGCGCAAAGAGTCTGACCTTACAGGTCTTACTGTTAATGGCCAAACTTATGACGTATCCCAATTAAATGGAGTTAAAACGACATACTACAATAAGAACGCAACCACAAGCGCTAATGCCTACGCCAGCTACCAGGAAGCTTTTTCGCAACCGTATAGCAATATTGGCTTTACAGCTGGCATAGCGTTCAATTTCCAACATCATAATAGCGTGAAGAAAAGTCGCGTAAGAATGACGAGCTTTTAACAGAGCCGTATAAATACAATGTTTATTAGCGCGCTCAGTTATAAAGGCGATGAGAAATGATCGCCTTTATATTTCCTCTTACTATAAACCTATCCATTTATAAAGCTATTGGGGAAGATAACCGCCATCAATGTTTTTGGCTAAGCCTTATTTTTCGATCCATTCATTCACACTCAGCACTTCCCCTTGCTTGGGGAACAGTTTAGTGATGAGTATATTGTGTACTTCTTCATCAGTATCTGCACAGCAATCTGCTAATACTGTAAGGCGATAATCTTTGTCGGCTGCCTCGCGAATAGTAGACAGCACTACCCCACCCGTAGAAATACCAGTAAGCACCAGATGCTGCACATGATAGGCCCTCAACAGCACTTCCAGGTCGCTGCCGGTGAAGGCACTAACGCGGCGCTTAACAACTGTAACATCACCTGGTTGCGGAGCTATGTCTGCATGTACCTTCATGAAGTTATCCATATTGGCGCTACCCATTCTTTCCTTGCTTGCAGTAAAGCCTTTGTTGTTACTACTAACCTCAGGCATGCCGGGCCGGAAGCCAACCACTACATAGATGACCGGCATTTTTTGCTCTCGGGCAGCTGCGATTGCTTTTTTGAGGTTGCTTAAGAGCTGTTCAGCACCTGGAAGCATGCCTACTATGCCGGCTTGCACATCCATTACCAATAGTGCGGCGTTTTGTTTTTGTTCCATTCTTTTGATATTGTTTTAAGAGTGATGAATGATCATATTTTTTCGATCACCTGGTTTTCTACTTCTTCCAGACCTTCTTTATCTTTTTTGAATTTGCCTCCACTCAGTACCTTGAAAAACAGGATAGCTATAACGATGGCCATTATACCCTGGAACATTATAGCATTGGGTGCACCTATGCGCTGAGATACCGCCCCAATAAGCAAGGCACCTACAGGTAACATGCCGAAGTAGGCCACAGCAACGTAACTCATTACCCTGCCACGCATATCTTTATCAGAATTGACCTGCACCAAGGTAATGCATATGGTGGTCTGTGACATAGTACCAAACCCCACCAACACGGCAAAGGCCATGGCAAGCGGGAAATAACTGACATGCGAGAACAGGATAAGTCCAGCGCCTAAAATAAAGGTATTGATGAGCAGTACCAGCTTTCGGTTGGCATCTGGCTTAAGAGATGCCAGAAAGAATGTACCGATCACGGCCCCTGCTCCTATAAAACTCTGGATGTAGCCAAATGTAGCCGCATCGCCGACAAAGATAACCTTGGCAAATACGGGTAGCAACGTGTTATAAGGCAGTACGAACAAACTGGTTAGTGTAAGCAACAGCAGCACCATGCTTATGGCAGGGGTATTCTTAAGATAATTAAAACCTTCTTTTAACTCGGTGCTCAGGGCAGTCTTTATGTGTGTGGGCACATAGGCTGGGAGCTTCATGAGTAGCAGCGATGTAATAACGGCCACGAAGCTTACTGCGTTTAGCGTAAAGCAAATGCCTGCACCAAATTGTTTCAGCACAATGCCTGACAGTGCGGGACCTATGAGGCGGGCGAAATTATTCATAGAGGAATTGAGTGCGAGGGCATTGGGCAGGTCTTCCTTATTTTTTACCAGCTCGTGTACTAATGGTTGGCGCACTGGTACATCAAAGGCGTTGATGATACCCAATACCACACTTAGTGAGAGTATCTCCCATATGACATAGTGACCAGTAAGTATAAGCACAGCAAGCAATATAGCTTGTATCATGGAGGCTACCTGTGTGATGAGCAGGGTCTTGTACCTATTGTACCTGTCTGATATGATACCGCCATACAAAGACAGCAGGAACGATGGGAACTGAGTGGCAAATATGGTGATACCCAGCCACATGGAAGAATGTGTGAGATTATAAATGACCCAGTACACGGCAGTACGCTGCATCCAGGTGCCTATCTGCGATACAGACTGGCCGCTAAAATACAATGCATAGTTCCTGTTGCGAAATGCCCTGAAGGTGCTGGATGCTGTAATTGCCATTGATCTGTATTATTCTTTATCCTTCTTCTGAAAATTGATGCTTGCCATGATACTGATAGCTGCGATACCTAAAAAGAACGCGATGAGACCGGGCACATTATCTGTACCTACCTCACCGGTTCTGAACAATACGTAGCCTACCAACAGATTGAACAACGCCCATACAGTATTCACCAATGGCGACGAAAGTCCCTTGCCCGGTGGCTTGGCAAAGGGTGTAGGGAACTTATTGCCCGAGATACCGTGTACAAAATGCGGTACCATGTTTGCCAGGAAAGCTCCTGAGAAAAATGCGCCGATGTAGTGTTGCCATTCCATGTTCTATAATTTAGAATGTAAAGATGAGGCAACTAAGCAGTATAGACCTGTGACAATCGTCACAATCGTATGGGTCAGCGATCTTTTGCGCGGATGCGGCTAAGTGTTTCGCGGGTGACGCCGAGGTACGACGCTATTTGCGATAGCGATATGCGCTGAAGTAGTTCGGGGTTGTTCTTCTCTATGTATTGGTAGCGCTCTGTGGGAGTGTGTATCTTGAACATATCACTATGCTCCTCTGATGCTACCAGCAAGCGTATAGCCACCCGGCGAACGAAACGTGCTATTTCAGACTGCGCATTGTACTGGCCGGATATGTGGTCGATATTGAATACCCAGACCACGGAGGGTTCGCCAGCCTCTATAGTAAGTTCTGAAGGTTGTCTGCTGGTGTAGCTTTTAATATTTGAGGTAAAATTTCCCTCAAAAGTAAAGTTGAGATTGATAGCGATGCCTTCTTTGTTATAATAGGTACGCAAGTAGCCGGATGTTACCAGGTAAATGGAACGGCATACAACCCCTTCTTTTAGAAGAGCTTCACCTTTCTTCAAGATTCGCTCCTGTGCACAAGACATTAGCAATAAAAGATCTTCATCTGACAAGGGCACAACTTGTAAAATATAAGACTGGGGTGTTTTTTGATCCATACTGAGCAGTACAAATATCCTTGATCTTGGGCAAGAATGGACAAGTATGTATCATTAAAATGATCACCTATATCTGTACTTCCTCAATTCAGATGTGCATCATAACCATCCCAGCGACCCATTCTGTTCGTACTCGCTACTAAGTGAGCATCAATATTATACTATACCAACCAATGCTGCCAGTACAGTATCTACCTCTTCCTTTGTAGTATGCCTGCAGAAAGAGAAGCGGATAGGTACCATATTCTCGTAGTTAGGGTCTATGGCCTTTATGACATGGCTTACAGAGTTGGCGCCGCTGGTGCAGGCGCTGCCTCCGCTTACGCAGATACCAGCCATGTCCAGATTGAAGAGCAGCATGTCGGCTTTTTCTGTAAGCGGGAAACTTACGTTGAGCACGGTGTACAAGCTCTGTCCGTAGGTATCACCATTAAACTTTACGCCGGGAAAGTTTTGAACGAGTTGGGCAGCCATGTATTCTTTAAGGCCTTTCATGTAGGCGCTATCCTGCTCGTAGCGTTGGGTAGCGGCTTCCAAAGCTTTGGCAAAGCCTATTATACCATACAGATTCTCAGTACCAGCGCGCATATTGCGCTCTTGTGCACCGCCATTTATATATGGTTTGATATTAATATTCTCATTTACATACAATATTCCAACTCCCTTAGGGCCATGGAATTTGTGGCCAGAGCCATTTATAAAATGGACGTGTGTATTCTTTAGATCGAATGGATAGTGACCTACAGTTTGTACGGTATCGCTGTGAAAGATAGCATCGTATTTTTTGCAGAGGTCGCCTACCCTGTCCATATCCAGCAGGTTGCCTATCTCGTTATTGGCGTGCATCAGGCTAACCAGTACCTTTTCTTCACTGCCAGCCAGTAGTTCTTCCAAGTGGTCATAATCTATATGACCATCGGTGTTCACTTTTACAAAGCTAAGTTTCACTTTGTAGAAGTGCGCCATGTGCTCTACGGTATGCAGCGTGGCGTGGTGCTCAATGGGCGAAGAGATAATGTGGCGGCAACCAAGGTCGTTAACAGCAGCGTTTATAGCTGTGTTGCTGCTTTCTGTGCCGCCGGAGGTAAAAAATATCTCTCCGGGATTGGCGTTGAGTATGCGGGCCACGCTTTTGCGAGCATTTTCGATGGCCAGCTTGGTTTCCCTGCCATAAGAATATACGGACGAGGGATTGCCAAATTTCTCAGTTAAAAAGGGCATCATGGCATCAAGCACTTCAGGGTCTAAAGAGGTAGTTGCTGCATTATCAAGATATATACGTGCCATGTTACTATTTAATACTGAGTGGAAAAGTGGTGCAAAAATAAAACATCTACAGACAAAAGAGCATACTGTTTCTTAATAATATCATAACAGACCCTTATGGTGAATACTTGATAAAATCGATGCTTTTGTAAGAATTACCGATTGACAGGTAAAAAAGTAAATCGGTAATTTTTCGAGGTGTCCCCATCTTGGAATACAGGCTGGATAATAGTTATGATAGAAATAGTGAATTTCTGGTATTGCCGATAAATTTCCGGTTTTTACTGGTGATTGTAATTTTGTCGGAATCAGGATCTGTAGGATATAAGGACAAGGAGGATCTTCGGGTATAACGGTGAGGGAAAGTGGTTTGCGGTTCTACGATAAAACGATGCAATTTACGGTTTTGCGTGGTAGCGGGGAAAAGAAGATATCCACTGTTCCACGGGTCGTATAGTTCCACAAGGATATGATAAAGGAAGGTGATGATCCATTCGCGAACCATATCCATCGCGAGGGTGCAAGCGAGGACGCTTGCACGAGCGTGAGAATAAATGGTATTGAAGTGAGGAAATTTGTGAAGGAGTAGTTAAGCACGAGGGAGGGTAGAGTTGCTTCATTTGGTACGCTGTGCCTCGATGAGGCACTTACCTTACCTTCAAAATTATTTCTACAGACCCTTTGTCCCTATGGGACAATTTGTTTAGTACAAAAGTCTTATAAACTAAGCTCCGGCCAAAGGCCAGGAGCAAGTGAGGACGCTTGCACGAGCGTGAGCAACATCCACCGCGAGGGTGCAAGCGGGCACTCTTGCACGAGCGGGCATTCGGTACGCTGTGCCTCTATGAGGCACTTATGCAACTAACAATACTTTCTACAGACCCTTTGTCCCTATGGGACAATACATATTGTTCCCTTATATAACATCAATAAAATAAGCCCTGGCTAAAGGCCAGGGCTTAAATATTATCAATATAGTCTTAGTTATAACTACCTATTAGAAAGGTTGTTCCTCATCATCCTGCCGTGGCTTTTTGAAAGGTTGCTTCAGGCCATCTTCATCATCCCAGTTCACATCATTTGCTTTTGAAGGCATGGTCTGGAAACCATTGGGGATAAACAATTTAGAGCCGCCAAATTCGCTTGGGTCGCGGCGAATACCGGCCTGTGGGTTATCGTTGAACGGTTTGAAACCACCGCCATCAGCCCCCCCACCAAAGTTATCAGGCGGCAGATCTATAAATTTCTGGAACTCTTTTATAAAGCGCACTTTCACTGTATCGGTACTACCATTACGGTGCTTGGCTATGTGTATGTGGGTCTCCCCTTCTATACTGTTGCCCATCTCATCGTTGTTGATACCATAGTATTCGGGACGATAGAGGAACATAACCATGTCGGCATCCTGCTCAATGGCTCCTGATTCCCTAAGGTCACTCAACTGGGGCACTTTCGATTCTTTACGTGTCTCTACCGAACGGTTCAACTGCGACAAGGCTATTATTGGTACTTCAAGCTCCTTTGCCAAGGCCTTAAGATCGCGGGATATTTTGGATATCTCCTGCTCACGGTTGCCACCCTTGTCGATACTGGCTTGCATCAACTGCAGGTAATCTATTATTATCAGTTGTATATCGTGTTTCTGCTTCAGCCTGCGCGATTTGGCACGTAGCTCAAACACGTTCAGGGCTGCCTGGTCATCCAAAAATATGGGCGCTGATGCCAGCTTGGTCATGCGTTGGGTCATCTGCACGAACTCATGCTCCTGCATACGGCCCTTGGTGATGGCATCCATGCTTACTTCTGTAACAGCAGACAGCATCCTTTTTACCAGCTGGCTGGCACCCATTTCTAACGAGAAGAAGGCGACGGGGAACGGCTTGGTGGAATTCATAGCGGCATTCATGGCCAGGTTAAGACAAAAAGCGGTCTTACCCACAGCCGGACGAGCGGCAAGAATGATGAGATCGGTCTTTTGCCAACCCGAAGTGAGCTTATCCAGTGGCAAAAAGCCCGTGGGTACACCAGTCATATCATCTTTCTTGTTCTTGGCCTCTTCTATTTCGTGTACCGTGCGCACCAATACCTCTTTAAGACTTTTGAAGTTTTTACGGAGGTGCTTATCGGTTATTTCGTAAAGGTTGGATTCAGCTTTGTCCAGCAGATCGAATACATCGGTACTGTCCTCATAAGCATCGCTGATAACGATGCCGGAGATACGTATCAACTCGCGCTGGATGAACTTTTCCATGATGATCCTGGCGTGTGCCTCTACGTGCGCACTCGACAAAACGCTCATGGTAAGGCGAGTAATATAATATGCGCCGCCCACTATCTCCAATTCACTACTTTTTCTTAATTCATCTGTAACCGTAAGCAGATCGACAGGCTGACCTTTATCGAACAGGCGGCGTATAGCTGCGTATATTTTTTGGTGTGCGTCTACATAAAAACAATCTTCACTCTGTATTATCTCCAATACTTCTGCCAGCTTATCCTTTTCCAGCATCACAGCGCCCAGCACTGCCTCCTCCATTTCAATAGCCTGGGGTGGGACCTTGCCGTACACCAGTGTGGACAGGTCGGGCTTGCGGCTACGCGTGTTACCAAATTCTTTTTTAACGTTTACTGCCATTATATTGCAATATTATTTTTTTTATTTCCTATTTATTTTCAATCAACTGATCCTAAACTGCTTTTTTATAAAGGAGACAATTCCATAGCCGGTGTGATGAGTACCGGTGCGCTGCTAATGCCAAACCATGCTGTTGAATCCTTGTAAAAATTGTAGCGGAGGACGAATGTATAATGAATAAGGAAAGGAGAAAAATTTGTTTTTATTAAAATTGGAACATCCCATACACTCTTTCTTCACACACTTATCAACACAAATCTGACGATATAATCCAGTTGCTAACAAAGTTACAGCTATATGCACAAGTAATCTACATTTGCATGTGCATAAATATGGGCGGATGGACATTTCATTTTACCATGCAATTTGCTATTATCATAAACTATCTTTACAGCAAAATTTTTACTTAATACATGATCATTTCTTATAAATGGCTGCTTGATTACCTGCCCAAACCTATACCTGTGAACGAACTGTCTGGCATACTTACATCTATAGGGCTGGAAGTAGAAGCCGTAGAAAGTAAGGAAGCGGTAAAAGGTGGCCTGGCCGGCCTGGTGACCGGCGAGGTACTGACATGCGAGCAACACCCCAATGCTGACAAACTAAAAGTAACTACTGTAAACATAGGCACAGGCGAAACCCTACACATAGTATGCGGCGCCCCCAATGTGGCCGCCGGCCAAAAAGTGATAGTGGCCCCAATAGGCGCTACAGTGCACCCAACCAACGGAGAACCCTTCCTGATAAAGAAGGCCAAGATACGTGGCGAGAACAGTGAAGGCATGATATGCGCAGAGGATGAGATAGGCATGGGTGAAAGTCATGCGGGCATTATGATACTGCGAGCGGAAACACCAGTAGGTATAACAGCAAAAGACTATTTTAAACTACCGGAAACGGACCATGCTATACATATAGGGCTGACGCCCAACCGATCGGACGCGATGAGCCACATAGGCGTGGCGAGGGATGTGTGTGCTTACCTGACGCACCACACGGGCAATACACATACTGTGAAACTGCCGGAAAGTCTTTCGAGCATACCGAATACACCATCACAAATATCAGTAACCATTGATGCGCCTGAAGCCTGCCCCAGGTACACGGGCATTAGCATAGCGGGCGTGACCGTAGGGCCGTCGCCTGAATGGTTGCAACAGCGGCTGAAAACTATAGAGGTGCGGTCTATCAACAACATTGTGGATATCACCAATTATGTGCTGCATGAATATGGCCAGCCACTACATGCATTTGACGAAGATACTATTGGAGGCAAAGCCATAAGTGCTGGTTTTGTTGCTGCAGATACGAAGTTCACTACGCTGGATGAGAAAGAACGTAAACTAAGGAGTGAAGACCTGATGATAAAGGATGGCAATGGCCCGGTAGCTATTGCAGGTGTTTTGGGTGGTTTGCACAGTGGGGTAACGGCACAGACCAGAAATATATTCCTCGAGAGCGCATATTTCACCCCTGTGTATATCAGGAGGACCTCTATGCACCACGGCCTGCGCACCGATGCTGCTACGCACTTTGAGAAAGGGGTGGATATCAACAATGTGATACCTGCACTGAAAAGAGCTGCAGCATTGATAGCAGAATTGGGTGGCGGGCAAGTAAGCTCGTCCATCACGGATGTGTACCCTGCTGTGATAGCACCAGTGAAAGTAAAGGTGACCTATAGCTATATACAAAAGCTGAGCGGCAAGTACTATGCACCGGAAACAGTAAAGAACATACTTACTGCCCTGGGCTTTGGTATAGAAGAAGAAACCGAAGAAGGACTGCACCTGAATGTACCATCGAACAAAACGGATGTAAAACAGCCGGCCGATATTGTAGAAGAGATACTGCGCATAGACGGACTTGACAACATAGCTATACCGCAGAAACTGAACATAGACTTGGTGAAGGGCCTGCCGAACGACAGGGATAAGAGGGAACGTGTGGCACAGGTGCTGCAGGGATTTGGTTTTCAGGAAATAGTGACCAACTCTATAGTGAACAGTAAATACTACCCTGACCAGGAAGGACTGGTGCGCATGCTGAACAGCCTGAGCAACGACCTGGACGTGATGCGCCCATCGATGCTTGAAAGCGGGCTGGAAGTGATACAATACAACTACAACCGTAAGAATAAGGACCTGAAACTGTTTGAATTTGGCCGGACCTACCAGCATGGGGGTGGCGCATACCAAGAGCAAGACACTTTAGGTATGTGGCTAACCGGGAATACTGCAATAGCACAGTGGAACCAAAAAGCAAAAGGCACAGATGTATTTTATGTAAAAGGCATAGTGCACAACCTGGCAGAACGCTGCGGGATAGCGGGGCTGAAGACAACGCAAGATGAACAGAGTATAACCTGGAAATACAAGAATGTAACCATTTGTTCGGCGCAAAAAGTAGACGCAAAGAAACTTGATACATTTGATATAAAGCAGGATACCTATTATGTAGCTATATTGTGGCAGGAGTGGCTGAAAGCAATGAGCACAAAAGGTATCCGGTATACAGAAGTATCGAAGTACCCGGCGGTGCAGCGCGACCTGGCACTGGTGCTCGATAAGACCAGTACATATGGCGAGGTAATGGCGCTGACCGAACAACTGAGACTGAGCGCCCTAACAGATGTGAGCTTGTTTGATGTTTTTGAGAGTGAAAAATTGGGAGCGGATAAAAAATCGTATGCTGTTAGCTACTCTTTTCAACTACAGGACAGGACACTTACTGATGCTGAGATAGATGAAATGATGCAACAATTGATAACAGTGTATAAGAACAAGCTTAACGCACAAATACGGGCATAATGCAAGAGCTACAGCTTTTAAAGAACAGGCTGGATGTGCTGTTAAAAAAATACTCAGCCGTGGAGGCTGAGAATACCCGTTTGCGGAACACTGTTGCAGAGCAGGTAGTGTTCATAGAAAAATTGAACCATAAGCTGGGGGCACTGGAAGAAAATATGGTAGCCGTGCAAATGGGCACATCGGTATTTGACGGAAAAGAAAAGGAAAAGATGCGCAAGCAGATAGACACTGTGATCAGTGAGATAGACCACATAATGAATAGCCTGAATGATTAAAAGATATTTTGCCATATTATTACTTTCACTGACACTCGTTGCCGGGAGCTGCACACAGCAAAGACAGCCTTGTGTGGAACCTATACTGGTATCTCTGAGGTTCAGCACATGGTCTACCCGTACAGTAGTAGACTCTGCTGTGCAGCCCGTTACCAGTACCCGTGTGTCGTTTGATACTATACTCCCCTATCCAGTATTGGGTTCGGTAAATGCATTGCATGATACATCTTATCGTTTCATTTCTGGCGGTTCGTTCTATTTGTTTCTCAACCCCAATAAAGACACATGCACATGGTACCTGAAACAAAATTCGGATAGCACTATTATTGATACTATCACATTTTATTACACAAGAAAATTGCAATTTCTATCCAACGCGTGTGGCTATACCTATTATTACAACCTCACTGCGGTACCGTCTACGCCAAATCTAAAAAACAACATACAACAAAACCCGTTCGATACTACTCGCCACCGTATAGATTCCATTATCATTGAGAACCCGTCAGTAACAAATGATGTGAATGTGGAACACATGAAAATATTCATACACAATCCTTTTTAAACATAAATACGAATGCGCATTTCAAAATGCATACTTATTATACTTTTAGTATTCACCAGCTGCGCAGCGTATGGGCAAGAGGTGGATACGAGCAAACCTGTCCCAGTTATTAAGGAAAAATACGGGCACCAGCTTGCGCTAAGTATAGATGCATCGCAACCTATCATAAACGCCTGTGTCAATTATCGTACGGGGTATGAGTTCGCGGCAGATTACTACCTGCACAAAGAGCTATACATGGTAGCTGAAGGGGGATTTGGAAACGCGACAGTAAACTATGACAATCTGCAATACAATACCAATAATAGCTTTGCCCGTATCGGCATTAACAGGTGTATACTTACGCGTATGGCAGCAAGCGACTGGGATGCTGTTTTTATAGGAGCACGCCTGGGTACCGCTTTCATACACAGAAGTAATGCTTCTTTTCATATAGTAGACAGCTTGTGGGGCAATACTGCACAAGGACTGACCCCAGCACAGAACTTTGCAGGCTACTGGTTCGAACTTACCGGTGGTATGCGTGTAGAGCTGACCAAGCATTTTTTCCTGGGCTACATGGTGCGAGGTAAGTTCTTGCTTAATAATAGCGCCTTTCAGCAGCTGGCACCTATATATGTGGCCGGCTATGGCCGTGGGGATAAAAATGCGATATTCGATTTTAACTTTTACATCACTTACGCACTGCGCTGGAAAAAGAAGAATTAGCGTTTACAATTCCATCAGGTCGGTCTCTATCTTATTGAAATCGGCCTGGGCATAACTGATCACGAACTTACCATCTTTCAGCAGATGTACCTCGTCGCACAGCTCGGTAAGCGATGAAACTATGTGTGATGATATGAAAATGGTCTTCTTCTGAGCTTTAAGTTCCAATATCTTGTGCTTCAGTACTAAGTTGCTTTTTATATCTACGCCATTAAATGGCTCATCCAGTATGTAGATCTCAGAGTTGCCTATCATAGCACCGGTGAAAGCAATTTTGCGCTTCATACCAGTGCTGTAATTATCTACATATTCATCGAGCGGAAGATCGAATATAGTGGGTATAACTTCATTGATAGCCGTTGAGCCCTTAGCATGTTTTATAAAAGCGAGGTATTCAGACCCTTTGGTGCGGGGAAAGAAATAAGGCTCTGTAGGTACGTACCCTATGTAGTTCTTCAGCGGCTTATATTTCTTATGCTCTATGGTCCCGTCAAAATCGGTCAATCCGCTCAGGCAACTAAAAAAAGTGGTCTTGCCCGCCCCGTTCAGCCCCACGATGCCGTACACTTTGCCGTCCTCAAAAGATATATTGATATCCTTGAGCACAGCCTTATTCCCATAACTTTTATTCAGCGAGGTTATCGTTAGCATACCAATATACTTTTTAGCCTGACCTGCGCCCGATAGAACGAGAACAGCAGGAAAGCAATTACAACAAATATGAAGACAGGGTTAATTATGCTAAGTATACAAATACCAAAGAATATTGTTTGTGCTATTTGTGCTGACAATGCAGAGGGGTAAAAATGATATTTCAGCAACATGCTGCCCCATACCGCCAATAAACCTATGGCTACAGAAAGCAGTATGATAGTGTAATGTACAGGATAAGCTATAAGCCCCACCAAAAGGAATGGGACAAAGGTAATGGCATAGTTAACGCTTATTGTCTTTGCTTTTGAAAGCAGGAACTGCATAGGCGATGATCTATATAGCCATATGTAAAAGGGGTCTTCCACAAAGCCGAAGAAGCTACAGGTAAAGTACAAAAGCGCAAAGAACGGCAGCAACAACACATAGTAGTTGCCAGATATGACCCCGACCACTAACAATAGCATGTATACTATATAAAACCCCGAAAATACACGGAAGCCATAATTAAATTCAAAGCCGTGGCGCAAGAAAGGAGAACGTAATGCAACCTGTGGCCTTGATATGCGAATATTGACCAGGGAATAAGGCGCTACAAGCACACACAAAACAACGGCAGGCGCCCAAGCCTTAAGAAAAAGTATGGCAATAATGAACGGCAATGAAATAAGATAGTTCTCGGCCAGTTTTAACTGTACAAAAGCTTTACCTGTCTTTTCCCGGAGGAATGAATTAGCGGAAGTGCTTTGTAACTGTGAAATGCCTAAAATGCCAAGACCAGCCAATACCCATGGAGCATAAGCTGTGCGTGTGGACAATACGTATGAAAAGATGCTGAAGGCAAGCGCAGTGAGCGGGATACCTATTAAGGGGTGAATATCGTTAAAACTAAAAAAGCGCCAGAACTGTTTTAAACGCAGGGAAATATAGTACCAGACCATGGATTTAATAACGCAAAATGAGCCACAAAATTATGGTTTATATGTGGCTGTGCAACATTTGGTGCACATAAACAGAATATAATGAGATGGGGATAAGGCTAAGCAACTGTTTACGCTTTTCGCTATCGTGAAAAAGCATGTGCGAGAAGGAATATACGTATATGTTCTCAATAGCATTCTTCACCGTATGGTTCCCTTTCTTATACAGCTTTTCAGCAACACCCATACAATGCTGTACTGCTTTGAAGTTCTCTTGCTCCATTTTGTTATGTGTGTGATCGCGTAGCAAGTTTATAGCATAGTGTACGCTACTGCACTTTTCTTTATCTGATAGCTGTGCTGATAACTCTGGTATTTCCTGTTCCACGATCTGAGGTAATTCCTGTTCATTTATCATTGGTGCTGACCTTTATACAAAGCTATAAAAATGACGTGCCACAACGTGCAAAATGGAAATATATTATAATATTAACATGTGGGCATAAAAAGAGCGCCGGTCGAACCGGCGCTCACATACTTAAACCAAAATAACTACAATACCTGTAAGCCGGATTCTGTTCTTCCGTATGGTCCCGGAATGGCTATCATTTATCTGGGATGCTGCTCACACATCACCTCTTTCTGCCAACCCACGGACATCGAGCGAGCCGCCCTCAATCGTCCGCCTATTTGGCATTTCAGCACGCAAGGTTTACCCCTTTACATTGTTACCACCATAAAGCGCGGGCTCTTACCCCGCATTTTCACCCTTACCTCACCAAGGTGAGGCGGTCATTTTCTGTGGCACTGTCTGTATCTCCTTTTACAGAGACCCCACCCGTTAGGTGGTGCGTTGCTCTATGCTGTCCGGACTTTCCTCTCCGCTTTCGCGAAGCGATAACCCAGTAGTGTAGTCATTACAAATATAACCAAATAAGCCTATTATAAAATATCAAAACACTTTAGGGGCAGTTTTATGGCAGAATGGTTACACTGCGTTAACAATGAGGTGACGATCAATGAAAAATATAGCACAAAAAAAGCGCTCCGTATAAACGGAGCGCTCAATATCGAAGTACAGTAACTTCTTTTTAAACTACAGTAGGAGCAAATGAGGTCTTAAATGCTTCAATAAGATCGGAACTGATGATCTTCTGCGCTACGGCTATCATATTTTTAAAGGCAAGGGCATGAGATATACCATGACCTATGATAACAGGCTTATTGATGCCGAGAATAGGTGTACCACCATACTTCTCGTAGTTGAAATCATCAAGGAACGGATCGTGTATATCGCGGTCGCGGAAAATGTGGTAAATAGACTCTGCCATTTTCAGCATCACATTACCTGTAAAACCCTCGCAAACGATCACGTCGGCCTTTTCGTGAAACACATCGCGCCCTTCTATATTACCTATAAAATTGAGGCTTGTATTCTCTTTGAGCAATGGGAAAGTAGCCTGGGCCAATATATTGCCCTTGCCTTCTTCCTCACCCAGGTTGAGTAACCCTATTTTAGGATTATGTGTCCCAGTTACATTTTTGGCATAGATGGAGCCCAGTTGCGCAAACTGAACGAGATGTTCTGGTTTACAATCTGCATTAGCACCTACATCCAGCAGCAAGTTGAACTTGCCATCGGTACGGGGTACAGGTGATGCAATGGTGGGCCGCAGGACGCCATCTATGGTCTTTACAGAATACATGGCACCAACCATCATGGCACCGGTATTACCGGCACTGATGAAGGCATCGGCCTTATTGAGCTGCAAAAGGCCAAAACCAATAGCAATACTGGATTGTGGCTTTTCTTTCAGCGCACGTGTAGGATGCTCATGCATACCTATTACCTGGCTGGCTTCAACGAATGTATACCTATACTGGTGTGCATCAAGCAACGGCAAGTATTCTGCTGCTGCTGCTGCATCGCCAATAAGCAGCAGATGCACAGATGCATCGGGCTCTTGCGCCAAAAACATCTGCACACCTTTTATGGCTTCGGCGGGGGCAAAATCTCCCCCCATTATATCTAGCGCTATCTTCATTAAATGAAAATATTGCGTTATTGATCAGTTTCGCCTTCAGTTGCAGGTGTCTTGTCTATCACAACACGGCCGCGGTAGTACATTTTACCTTCAACCCAGTGTGCGCGATGGCGCAGGTGGCTTTCACCTGTTACTTTGTCTATGCTCCATGTGGCTGCTTCCGCTTTGTAATGTGTACGACGTTTTGCACCGCGTTGTTGGGAATGTCGTCTTTTTGGATTAGGCATTGTTATTTAATTTTACTTCGTTTTACGTTTAGGTTCTTCTGTTTCTTTAAATTTATCAAGTCCCTTCCAGATGCTGTTCTTCAACTCATCATCGTGGGCCGATAGTTTGTTCAGCAGGTCGAGAGCTCCAGGGTTACATCCCGGGTTACCATCAACATCTGGGTGAATGTGCTGCAAAGGTACGCTTAGCATCACAAATTCGTACAACCACTTGCTAATATCTATCACAGTTTCGCTGCGTGGTATAAAAATCACATCGTCCTCATCTTCTATCACCTTGGTCTCTTCTCCTGTAAGCTTTATTACAAGGTCGAATTCATCCCAAAGTTTTATCGGGAAATCATCCCCACAACGGTCGCAAGGTACTGTTACGCTTCCATCCACATCGAAGTGCAACATAAAGAAGTTGCTCTTCTTATCAAAAGTAAGCGATATCCTTGCTTTCCAGTCTTTATATTCGTGTTCTTCAACACGCTCCTGCATGAACTTATCGTCTATGTCGTACACGAATGTACTTATACCGGGCTTTAACCCCAGCCACGCGATCTCAAACTCCCGGTTATGCTTCATCTTCGCTAATATTACACAAAATACATAAAACGGTTATCTGCTGTGCATAGCAGCTTCAAAAAACTCTTTTTTCAAGCCTGTTATACATTACAAACAAGTGTTTTTCTGCAAAACGGGATGCAAAGGTAATCAAATATTTTTTTATTACTGCATTTTATTTCGCTTCTGTAAAAAGGAATACAATACCTGCTCAGGAGGTGCAGAAAGGTCTACCGGTATCCTGTCTATCTGGTATTGATGGCACTTGTCTTCTATGAGTTGCTGAAAGGCCTGCATCTGTGTGGTATATTGTTCTTTTATCTGCTGTGGTTGCAGCTTTATACGTTCGCCACTCTCCATATCCACGAACTCATATGGGCGGTTCTCGAAGTCGAAAGCAATTTCCCTGGCGCCATCCATGATGTGGAACAGGATGACCTCATGCTTATTGTACCGCAGGTGCTGGAGTGCCGAAAATGTATCTTCAATGCTATCTGCATCGTCCATCATATCGCTAAAAACAACGATGAGCGATCTTTTGTGCATTTGCTCTGCAACCTGGTGCAGGGCTTTAGCAGCATTAGTATGCTTATTTACAGACTTGTGCTGCAGGGTGCGGCTGAGCTCATTGGTGAGCATACGGTAGTGACTGTTAGCAGACCGGCACGCAGATACATAATTTACCTGATCATCAAAAAGAACCAGCGAAGCAGCATCCAGCTGACGTTTTAGCAATTGCAGCAATGCGGCAGCGCAGACGCAGGAGTATTGTAATTTGTTCAGTTTCACCTCATCATCGGGGAACTGCATTGATGATGAAGTATCTACCACTATACAGCACCTGAGATTGGTCTCTTCTTCAAATCGTTTCACAAAAAGCTTATCTGTGCGGCCATATACCCGCCAATCAATATGCCTTAGCGGATCGCCGGGGTTGTAGAGGCGATGCTCTGCAAACTCTACAGAGAAGCCGTGAAAAGGACTTTTGTGCAACCCGATGATAAAACCTTCTACTACTTGCCGGGCTATTAATTCCAGATCATCTATCAAAGGTTGTTGCAGCAGCATAAGTATTTTTGGAGCCCATTTAAAGGTGTACAGTAAAGTTATGTAATGTGCATAAAAGTTTCAGACCATTATTTATTAAGCCCATATTATTTGTGTTTTAAAAATTTCCTATTATCTTCAACCGTCAAATAATTGTTTACATGAAATTTCGCCCTTCTTTATTGCTGGCTTTAGCATTTACAGCAATGGTCACTATGAGTTCTTGCGTTAAGAATTACATATGCCACTGCGTTATATCATATAGCGGGCAACCGGGCTTACCAGACACGCTTGTACAGGAATACAACATCAAGGACACCAAATCGGGGGCCAAGAGCAAATGCACAGCAAATTCTGGCAACTATACCAATAATGGCATCAATACTGTTGAGAACTGCTACCTGTACTAATCAAGTCCTTTAAAAACTGCAGGAAGGAATAAGAGAGGATACCTAACCATACCATCATCTGACCTGTTCTTTTCCATTTATTTCTTTGTTATAAAAGTCTTTGCGCGGCTTCTATTTGCAGCTGTTGTGTGTTAAAAAAGAAGAAGAGCACTTAGACCATAAAGTGTACATCTACTTTGGTAACCTTTCAAAAACTGCAAAAAGCCCTATTTTTGAGTGCTATTTGCAATTATGACAGAATCATCTACCCACAGCAAGACCGCTTCTTTTTTCGTAAAACGTATCATTGGCTCTATTCTGCTATTGGCGCTGGCCATAGTCTTTATATTATCGGGCTTTAGCAAGATATATAGCCGCAATGCTTTTGATGGCTTTGTATTCACGTTCCTGGACCTGGGCATCAATAGTGTTGTGACCGCAGGTATCATAGCCCGGGTTATGATAGGTTTTGAGTTCCTGCTTGGCCTTTTCCTGATCTTTCATATTTTCTTAAAGTCTTTTACTTATAGAGCAGTTATACTTTTGCTGGTGGCATTCATAGCTTACCTGGGCATTGTATTGCTGCAACAAGGAAATACGGGCAACTGCGGATGTTTTGGAGATATGTATGCTATGCAGCCCCTGCAGGCTATATATAAGAATATAGCCATGATAGCCGTGGTTCTGATACTGATAGGCATATACCCTATAAAACCTTTTAAAGGACAAGAATGGCTTGCGCCTATGCTGGGAATGGTGGCATTGGTAGCGCCTTTCATCATTATGCCTTTTAGTGCCGATACGCATCCTGAGGCCATCAATAAAAAAGTGGACCTATCGCCGCTATACGAAAAAACGGTGGCTGCCCCACCCCAGCCCGACCTGCGGAAAGGCAAGCACATAGTAGCCTTCATGAGCCTTACCTGCCCGCACTGCCGCAAAGCAGCCTACCTGCTGCACATAATACATAAACAAC
Source organism: Flavipsychrobacter sp. (assembly GCA_965276955.1). GTDB lineage: Bacteria > Bacteroidota > Bacteroidia > Chitinophagales > Chitinophagaceae > JABDEZ01. The sequence continues at coordinate 52,334 of CBDIBP010000035.1, read as the reverse complement.
ATCCGGAGATACCTATCTATATAGTGCTTACCGGGGCAGCTACGTACAAAGATGAGTTCTTTAATGAGACACATGCTACCGACATGCCGTACATGCTCTATACTAATACAGATAAGTTCGTGGAAATGGCAGGGTCGTCAGTACCGTCTATATATTGGATAACGGATAGCTACATCAATTACAAAAGCAATTATTACCAGCTGGACCCTAAAGCGATGCTCAACTGGCTAAAGAACTAAACCCTACCGCAACAACAGGCTAATGATAAACGACAACGATATAGAAGGAACATGGGACGATGACGAACCAGAGGAAGAGACCCAGGACACCGGGGCGCCCGTGGAACGACTACGCATAATAGCCAATAAGAAACAAGACCCACTGCGTATAGATAAGTATTTGTTGGTGCGGCTGGAAGGCGCTACCCGCAATAAAGTGCAGCAGGCCCTTGACGAGGGATTCATTATAGTGAATGGCGGGATGGTCAAATCGAACTACAGGGTGAAACCTGAAGATGAGATAATTGTTTATGAGACCCGCAAGGCAGAGCTGAATGAAGTGCTACCGGAAAATATACCGCTTGATGTGGTATATGAAGATGATACACTAATGATAGTGAACAAGAAGCCGGGCATGGTAGTGCACCCTGGTTGTGGCAACTATACCGGCACGCTTGTAAATGCCCTTGCATACTACCTGCATAACGAACATATAGACCCGGAAACGCTGCCCCGGGTGGGACTGGTGCACCGTATAGATAAAGACACCAGCGGCCTGGTAGTGATAGCTAAGACCAGCGAAGCAATGACCAACCTTGCAGCACAGTTCAAAGCCCACACGGTACACCGCCGGTATGCAGCACTGGTGTGGGGTGATATGGAGGGAGAAGAAGGCACCATTACCGGCAACATAGCCCGCAACCTGAGGTTCAGGAAAATAATGGATGTATTCCCTGATGGGGACCATGGCAAGGAAGCGATAACACACTACAAAGTACTGGAGCGTTTCAACTACGTAACCCTGCTGGAAATGCGGCTGGAAACCGGGCGCACGCACCAGATACGCGTGCACATGCGCTACAAAGGACATCCCCTGTTTGGCGATGCTACCTATGGTGGCAATGCGATAGTGAAGGGCACGGTATTCACCAAGTACAAACAATTTGTAGAGAATTGCCTGAAGATACTGCCGCGGCAGGCTCTGCATGCTAAAGAGCTGGGGTTTACGCATCCTGCTACAGGCGAATGGATACAATTCACTTCAGAGCTGCCTGATGACCTGCAACAGGTGATAGACAAATGGCGCACCTATACCAAGGGGATGAACCGCCAGCTGAAAGAAAGGATGGGCGACGGATAGTTGCATCAGCCTTGGTAAATGGTCTACATATGTTAAATTAAACTGCTGCCAGTATGACCCGCTGGCTTTAATGGAATTTTATCGTTACTTTTGTTATTAGTAGTTACAAACTGTATATAAATTTGTTATTATGTCTTTATTAAATATTGCTCCGCAGTTTTTGCTGCATATACCAGAAGGTGGCCAGTTGATATGGATCTTGCTTATTGTTGTTGTTTTGTTTGGCGGCAAGAAGATACCAGAATTGGCTAAAGGTATAGGTAAGGGTATCCGTGAATTTAACGACGCCAAAGAAGGAGTAAAGACCGAAATAGAGAACGGCATGAAAGAAAAGGAAAAAGCTCAAAATAACATACCTCCTACCACCAACCCATAGTCGTAAACTTCGACACCAATTTCTCGTTATTAAAAAGTCTATTGCTGCCCTTGATAAGGCTGCATGCTTTACCGCTTTATAAACGATCAAAACATGCATTGCAAAAGTTTTTTATCTGCATTTATTCTCGCGACCCTGCCCTTCCTGGGCTATGCTCAGCATGGCATACCAATGAGAAGCGGAAAGCCCCTAACCGTAAGGTCTGATACCTTTGTTATAAAGCAAGGGATAACACCGGGCAGTGAGCTGGCGAATTGTGCTGTACCTAAAGGCGGCAACCTGGTAAATGGTTACAAACCAATACCGCTTGCAGGACAAAAATCATATTTCGGCGATATGGATGAGTATGTTACATCATTCGTTCGCCAATATTTTACCGCGCACAACAAAACGCTCAACTTTGTACAGGATAAAAGTCCTATGTCTTTTTCCCTTATAGACAATGTGTTGCTGCAGCAGAACATACCCAAGGAGCTAAAATACCTTGCTGTAATAGAATCTGCACTAAAAAATAATGCAGTATCGAGCGCAGGTGCAGTAGGGCCGTGGCAGCTGATGGAATCTACAGCCAGACTAATGGGCCTGACAGTGAATAAGAAAAGGGATGACCGTAAGGATTGGTATAAATCTACTGGTGCAGCAGCAAAATACCTGGGCATACTCTATAACCAACTTAATGACTGGCTGCTGGTAATAGCTGCATATAACAGTGGGCCTGGCACCGTGCAGCGCGCTATAGAGCGCACGGGTAGCCACAACTTCTGGGATATAAAGAAATACCTGCCCCGCGAGACACAAGGGCACGTGCTGGCGTTCATTGCGACAGCTACTATCTTCGAGAACATGAGCAAGTTCATAGGCATGGGTGATATACCTGCCGGTTTCCGGTTCGACAATCCGCGGGGCACGGCTACAACGAATGCTGATGGCAGTAAAAAAGCGCTACCATCACCTTTTACACAAGAAGAATTGAAGAACATGGCCATCGTTAAAATAACAGAACCATTGAACCTGGAACTGATGACAATGGAGCTGGGGATAGATAAAAAGCAATTTGCGAAATGGAACCCAGACTATGACCTCTTCGTTTACAATACCTACCCTACCAAAGACTATGCGCTAAGAATACCTAAGGATAAGCTGGAAATATTCATCCAGAAGAAACAATTGCTGGAAAAAAAATCGAAACAAATATATAGCGCAATGGCTATGTAAGGTGTTCTGAAAAAATTTGTAAAAATAATTTTGTAGAATATATTTTTATATTACCTTTGCAGTCCCAAAATAAGATCAATTAGATGGCAAACCATAAAGCAACCAAAAAAGATATTCGTCAAAGTGAAAAACGCCGCGATCGCAACCGCTATTACGGTAAAACAACGCGTAACGCCATACGTAGACTTTTAGGACTTGCAACTAAAACTGAAGCCATGGAAGAACTTCCTAAAGTTGTTTCCATGATAGATAAGCTTGCTAAACGCAATGTGATACATAAGAACAAAGCAGGCAACCTGAAATCTGGTATCGTTAAGAAACTGAACACTTTAGCATAGTTCTTTTCTGTTATAATATTTACAAGCGCCTCTTATGGAGGCGCTTTTTTTGTTTGAGCTGAAAATATTTTTTGGAAGTCTCGTTTTTATTCAGATACATTTACAGTACAAACAGAACAATGATCCAAAATCTGCATATACATCATCATCATCTTACCCAATGGGTGAGCCGGGATGGTATTGTGTAGTCTTAATAAACTATTACATCATTCAAAGGGCTTACCACATCGGTAGGCCCTTTTTCATTTTCAACCATCATCCATGAACTTAAAAATTGCAATTCAAAATCAGGCAGGCTCAACGAAGACTCCGTAAATATTTTAAAGGAGTGCGGTATAGATCTGCAGAACGGCGGCAACAAGTTGCGCAGCGAAGCTTATAACTTTCCGCTGGAAGTGCTCTTCCTGCGCGATGATGATATACCACAGTATGTGGAAGATGGCATAGCTGATGTAGGTATAGTTGGCGAGAACGTGGTGTTCGAGAAGAATAAGGAGATAGACATTGTAGAGCAATTGGGGTTTGGCAAGTGCCGCCTGTCCATAGCGGTGCCGCGCAACGATGAGTATAAAAGCATTGCCTGCCTGGATGGGAAAAAGATCGCTACCAGCTACCCTGTGCTGCTTCAAAACTTCCTCGATAAGAACAACGTGACGGCAGACATACACGAGATAAGCGGCTCGGTGGAAATAGCGCCATCAATAGGCCTTTCTGATGCTATATGCGACCTCGTAAGTTCTGGCAGTACGTTGTTAATGAACGGCCTGCGAGAAACAGAAGTGATGCTGAGATCAGAGGCCGTACTGGTGAGCTACAAGAACATAAGCGGTGCCCAACTGGATATACTGAACAAACTGTTGTTCCGCTACGCGCAGTAAAGCGCGCCAAGAAATTCAAGTACATATTGCTGAATGCCCCGAATGATAAAATAGAGGCTATATGCAATATACTGCCGGGCATGAAAAGCCCTACCATACTACCACTGGCAGAAGCAGGATGGAGCTCGCTGCATTCCGTAGTAGCAGAAAATGATTTCTGGAACATCATTGAAGACCTTACCGCACAGGGTGCACAGGGCATACTGGTATCTTCCATAGAAAAAATGATATTGTAATGAAAATAATAAGCTACCCTGCACGCAGTGAGTGGGCAGAACTGACCAAGCGACCTTATACTGACCAGACGAACATTATTAGTTCGGTACGTGCCATACTGGATGATGTGCGATCGGCGGGTGATAGCGCTGTGATGAAGTACACAGCACTACACGATGGAATTACGTTAACAGACTTTGCAGTACCGGAGCAAGAATGGGACATTGATGATGAGATAGCCCCAAGCCTGAAGGTTGCAATAGCACAGGCCATAGCAAACATTACCCGCTTTCACCAGGCGCAGGTGCAGGAGCCAAACATCATAGAGACCGCACCGGGCATACAGTGCTGGCGTAAAGCGACCGCTATAGAAAAGATAGGGCTATACATACCCGGCGGCAGTGCCCCACTCTTCTCTACCCTGCTGATGCTGGCTATACCGGCTGTAATAGCCGGCTGCAAAGAAATAATTGTTTGTACCCCACCCGGTAAAGACGGGCTGATACATTCTGCTATACTGTATGCCGCGAAGCAACTGAACATAAAGAGCATTTACAAAATAGGTGGGGCGCAGGCCATTGGCGCAATGGCTTATGGCACAAAGACCATACCTGCGGTGTATAAGATATTCGGCCCAGGCAACCAATATATTACTTGTGCCAAAATGCTGATCAGTACAGAAGGTATAGCCATAGATATGCCTGCGGGACCATCGGAAATGGCTGTTATTGCTGATAGCTCCTGCATTCCGGCTTATGTTGCCGCCGATTTGTTGTCGCAGGCGGAGCATGGGCCGGATTCGCAGGTGATATTGGTAAGTGATGATGAGCAGGTGCTGACGGAAACCGGTGCATGTATAGACGACCAGCTAAAGGAACTGAAGAGGAAAGACATAGCCTTTGCTGCATTAGCAAACAGCAAACTGATACTTGTGAAAACGTTGGTGGAAGGCATAGACCTACTCAATGAATACGCACCGGAGCATCTAATAATAGCCTGTCGTGATGAGGATGCTATAGCCGAGCAAGTGATAAATGCAGGTTCTGTTTTTATAGGTAACTACTCGCCGGAAGCTGGTGGGGACTATGCTACTGGCACTAACCACACACTGCCTACCAATGGCTTTGCCAAGGCATATAGCGGTGTATCGGTAGACAGCTTTGTGAAGAAGATAACTTTTCAAAAGGTAAGTAAGCAAGGCCTGGCTGGAATAGCCGATACAGTAGTAACTATGGCACAGGCCGAGGGACTGGATGCACACGCCAACGCAATAACAATACGCACAAATAACTGACATGAAGGACTTTGATCTGCAAAAATTGATAAGAAAGAACATACAGGAATTAACTCCGTATTCCTCGGCACGTTCTGAATTTAAAGGCGATGCGCATATTTTTCTTGATGCGAATGAGAACAGTATGGCATCGGCATGGAACCAGTATAGCAGGTATCCTGATCCGCTACAGGGGAAGTTAAAGGAAAAGATAGGAGCATTAAAGGGGGTATCTTCCTCAAAAATATTCCTTGGCAATGGCAGCGATGAGGCCATAGACCTGCTGATACGGGCCACCTGCGTACCGGGGCAGGACAACGTTGTGGCTTTGGCGCCTACCTACGGTATGTACCGGGTATGCGCCGAGATAAATGATGTGGAAGTAAGAGAGGTGTCGCTCAACGAAGAGTTTCAGCCTATAATAGGCGATGTGCTGGCTGCCATAAATGAACAGACCAAATTGTTGTTCATTTGCTCGCCTAATAATCCCAGTGGCAACACTATACATGCTGATCTCATAGAGATATTGGTCACCAATTTCAATGGCATCACCATTATAGACGAGGCATATATTGATTTTGCTGAGAATCCATCGTGGGTATCGAAATTGAATAACTATCCTAATGTAGTTATCCTGCAAACATTCTCTAAGGCTTGGGGTATGGCTGGGTTGCGGATGGGTATGGCCTTTGCATCAGAAGCACTGATCGATATTATGAACAAGATAAAAGCGCCCTATAACCTGAGTGCACCTGTGCAGGAAATGGTGATTGACGCATTAGTACATACAGACCGTGTGAAGGAAGCCATAAAGACCATCAAGGAGCAAAGGGCGTTGGTCATGGGCGCATTAAAGCAACTGCCTTTTGTAGAGAACGTATATCCATCGGACGCCAACTTTATACTGGTGCGGGTAAGCGATGCCAATCCCTTGTACCGCTACCTGTTAAAAAACAAGATCATAGTCCGCAACAGGAGCAAGGTACCACTATGTGAAAATTGCTTGCGCATTACTATAGGCACACCAGAGGAGAACAAAATATTGCTTGATACTTTAAACAAGTACCAACCATGAAAAAGAAGATCTTATTTATAGATAGGGACGGCACATTAATATACGAACCACCAGTGACCCACCAGGTAGATAGTCTGGACCAGCTGGAACTGCTGCCGGGTGTCATCCGCAACCTGTACAATATAGTGACCAAGCTGGGTTATGAGTTTGTGATGGTAACCAACCAGGATGGATTGGGCACTCCAGATAACCCTTTAGAGAACTTTAATGCAGTACAGAACAAGCTACTGCAGATACTGGAGAGTGAGGGTATTACCTTCCTTAATGTGCATGTGGATGATTCTTATGAGCATGAGCACAAGGATACCCGCAAACCGGGCATAGCTATGCTCACCGGTTACCTGGATGGCAGCTATGACATCGCTAACTCGTTCGTGATAGGAGACAGGATGACAGATGTAAAGCTGGCTATGAACCTGGGCTGTAGCGCTATATACATAGAGAACAGGGATAAGACAGATGGTTATGAGAACAACATAGCCCTTGTAGCCAAGAAGTGGGATGATATCTATTCTTACCTCAAAGGCCTGGGCAGGAAGGCTACACATACGCGTATCACTAACGAAACGGCTATAAATATCACGTTGAACCTGGATGGCACCGGCAAGGCTGACATATCAACAGGCATTGGTTTTTTTGACCACATGCTGGAACAAATAGCGAAGCATGGACAGCTTGATCTTTCCATACAGGCAAAAGGAGACCTGCATATAGATGAGCATCACACTATAGAAGACACTGGACTGGCATTGGGAGAAGCTATATTGATGGCGTTGGGTGCCAAACGCGGTATAGAACGTTATGGCTTTAGTTTGCCTATGGATGACTGCATGGCACAAGTAGCTATAGACTTTGGCGGAAGACCATGGATAGTTTGGGATGCGGAATTTAAACGAGAACTTATTGGCGAGATGCCTACAGAAATGTTCTTTCATTTCTTCAAGTCGTTTAGCGATGCTGCAAAATGCAATCTGAATATTAGCGCTACCGGCACTAATGAGCATCATAAGATAGAAGCTATTTTTAAAGCATTTGCAAAGTGCGTGCGCATGGCAGTGAAGGTAGACTATGAACACATGGCCTTGCCAACAACGAAAGGACTAATATGAAAGTAGTGATCGTAAAATATAATTCAGGTAATACCTGCTCGGTGGCATTTGCATTGCAGCGATTAGGCATAGAGGCTGTTATTACCGATAATGCAGAAGAGATACGCAATGCAGATAAAGTGATACTTCCGGGTGTAGGCGCTGCTGGTACGGCGATGGATGCATTGCGTGAAAAACAGTTGATACCGACCATCACAACCTTATGGCAACCAGTGCTGGGCATATGCCTGGGTATGCAGTTGATGTGCAATTGGTCGGAAGAGGGCGACACTGAATGCCTGGGCATTTTTGACCAGCAGGTCATTAAATTTCAAGCTGGCTATATTAAAGTACCACATATGGGCTGGAACAACATCTCGAAATTAAGGTCTTCCCTGTTCGCCAATGTTGCTGACGATGCTTATATGTTCTATGTGCATAGCTATTATACGCCCGTAAGTGCATACACTATAGCTACTACTGGCTACGGGCTGGACTATAGTGCGGCTATACAGAAAAACAATTTTTATGGAGTACAGTTCCATCCCGAAAAGTCAGCGACCGAAGGGCAAACCATACTTCAAAATTTCATTTTTGACCTATGATAGAGACAATACCGGCAATAGACATAATAGATGGTAAGTGTGTACGACTCACGCAAGGCGACTATGCTCAAAAGAAAGTGTATTCTGACTCCCCTGCCGATGTGGCCAAAATGTTTGAGGACAATAGCATAAGGCGCATACACATCGTAGACCTCGACGGTGCACGGCTGGGCAAGGTGGCTAACCTGCACCAGCTGTACCGCATAGCCCGGACCACTTCTCTTATTATTGATTATGGTGGTGGCATTAAGACCGAGGAAGATGTGAAGAGCGTTTATGAAAATGGCGCTGCAATGATAAATGTGGGCAGCATAGCTGTGAAAGAACCGGCTACACTAATAAAGTGGGGGAAGGTTTATGGCTGGGATAAAATACTGCTGGGTGCAGATGTAAAAGGAGATAAGATTGCTATAAATGGCTGGCAGCAGGATACAGAGACAACAGTAACAGAACACATAGCGACCTTTTATGCACAAGGTATGCGTCAGCTTTTTTGTACTGACATAGCTATGGATGGTATGCTGCAAGGCCCGTCGCTGGGCCTGTATAAGAAGATACTGGCGGCCTACCCTACCCTGCAACTTACTGCAAGCGGCGGAGTAAGCAGCAGCAATGATATTGAAGAATTGGAGGCAGTTGGCTGCACGGGCGTGATAATAGGCAAGGCTCTTTATGAAGGCAAATTAACAATGAGTGACCTGAAAAAATACGTGGCACATGCTTACTAAACGCATCATACCCTGCCTGGATATAAAAGATGGCGCAACAGTGAAAGGGGTGAATTTTGAGCATATGCAAAACGTGGGCGACCCATTGGAATTAGCGGCCTACTATGCTAAGGAAGGCGCAGACGAGCTGGTATTCCTGGACATCAGCGCTACCGATGAAAAACGGAAGACCTTTGCTACGCTGGTAAAGCAAATAGCGCAAAAGATAAATATCCCGTTCACTGTAGGTGGCGGCATAAGCAGCGTAGATGATGTGTATGCCCTGCTGAATGCGGGCGCAGATAAAGTATCTGTAAATACTGCAGCGATAAGAAAGCCTGAACTAATAGAGCAACTGGCATCAAAATTTGGCAGCCAGTGCATAGTATTGGCTATAGACACTAAGTACGAAAATGGCGACTGGTACCTATATGCCAATGGCGGCAAGGTACCTACAGGAATCCGCACGATGGACTGGGTGGCTGCTGCTGCAGGTATGGGCGCAGGAGAACTATTGGTGACCTCAATAGACAACGATGGTACACGACAAGGCTTTGCAGTAAAGCTATACAGGCAGATATCCGGAATTACACGGCTACCCGTAATAGCCAGTGGTGGCGGTGGCAATGTGGCACACTTCGCGGATGTGCTTCGTGATGGTGTTGCAGATGCAGCGCTCGCTGCAAGTATCTTTCATAACAAAGACGTGGGGATACCCGAATTGAAAACCTATTTAAAGTACAAAGGCATAAACATAAGACAATGAGACCCGATTTTGATAAGTATATGGATAAGCTGGTACCGGCTATAATACAAGATGCCAACACCAGCAAAGTACTGATGCTGGGCTATATGAATGAAGCTGCACTGGAGCAAACCATACGCACTGGTAAGGTCACCTTTTTCAGTCGATCTAAACAGCGCATTTGGGTAAAGGGTGAAACGTCGGGTAATTTCTTGTTGCTGGAAAGCATAGCTCAGGACTGCGACAATGATTGTCTGCTGGTAAAGGCTACCCCAATAGGCCCGGTATGTCATACGGGCGCTGATACTTGCTTTAATGAGACCAACACAAACGACACCTTCCTGCTTACACTGGAAAAGATCATTAAGCAACGCAAAACAGCGCCTTCTGAACAGTCTTATACCTCTCAGCTATTTAAAAAAGGCATCAACAAAATAGCGCAGAAAGTAGGTGAGGAGGCAGTAGAGCTTGTGATAGAGGCCAAGGATAATAACGATGATCTATTCAAAAACGAGGCTGCCGACCTGCTATATCACTTCCTGATATTGCTGGCGGCAAAGAATACTACGCTGGGCGATATTGATGAGGTATTAAGGAGTAGACATTATCCAGTTGGGTAAACATTTTTCTGGAAGCTAGCGTCAATACCCAATATATTTTTTTGCTTTTCAATCAAACTGTTCCTATGCATTACCTTTTCTCCAGTATCCCTATCTTTCCCTTACCACCAGCCGCTATTACCAGTTTCCCTTTTCGGCTTTTGCGTATTGTGTGGTAACCTGTTTCATTACTGAGCGGTAGCCAGTGCATGCCCATATCTTTGGAAATATCAAAACCTGTAGGGCCTACAGTTATCAAGGTATGTTTGCCTACGAACTCAACACATTCCCTGTATCCCCGTGGATACTGAAGTACATACAACCAGCTGAACCGCAGATCGCGGTGCACTAAAATGCCGATATTCTTTTCCGTAAGCTCTTCTTTGGTATAGTCGCCACCAACAAGTATAGCAGTATCGTCTCTATAGGCAACAGAGAACACACCAGCACTGCTTTTACCTTCAGCAAAAGGTGCACCTACAGACTCCCATGTATTACCATGATCGTTTGTTGTAAAAACCCGCGACCCCGCTTTGCCTCCAGTGACGATGACCAGTTCATTACCTTTTGCACACCTTATACCCGTGCCGCTGGCGGCAAATGATGCTTCACCTTTTACCAGCAATGGCCTCTTTGTGGCAGGCAATATCTTCCAACTACGGCCACCATCATGGGTACTCATTAACAGCATACGTCCTTTTATGGGGTCGCCGTATATCATGCCATCCTTGCTGTTCCAGAAATCCATACCATCAATGAATACAGCCGTATCGTCATTTCTGTATACGGTGCTCCAGTGTTGGCCACCATCATCTGTACGCAGTATAACAGCTGGAGATCCGGTGCTGGCAACTACGGCATGCAAAGAATCAAATGCATAAAGTGAGCGAAAATCAGCTTTCTCAAAAGTCGACACTTGTTTAAACATCCATGTTTGTCCGCCATCTACGCTCCTGCCTACAGTACCCTTGCTGCCGCTTACCCATGCAATCTTATCATCTATTACACTTAGCCCTCTGAAAGAGGCTTTTGTATTTGTCTCTATGGTCTTCAACACCATTTGTTGACCAAGCGTCTGCTGGAATAAAAGCGATAAACATAGTGTAGCGATCAGCTTCATAGGGGTCAAATGTATAGTTTACTTTCATGAAAAATGGACGCCTTTATGGCGTCCATCTATAAATATGTTTCATCGGCACGCTACATACCTGGCGCCACTGCAAATGTCGTAATGTCTCTATCTACCAACATTGTCTTGTCAAATGATTCCTTTTGACCGTTTGTTTTTTGACCATAGACCTTAAAGTGGGCCTCATATCCGAAAAAGTTATTGTTAGCAGCACCTTCCAGGCTATCCGCTTGTTTCCTCATAGAAGCTACCTGCTCCTTTATGCGGGCGATACGTGTAGAATCATTTGCTATCGATCGCTCATTTTCTATTTGTATGGCCTTGTATTTGGCACCGGGATCACGCATCATCCCGGTCAATCGCCTTACCATCATTTCGTCGCTGAGGTTAGCCTCACATTTCCTGGATACTGCCTCACTGTCCAGGCATTTCGCTCTGTAAGAGCGGGCAAATTTTCCATTGAATTGCATTGCAGTAAGACTATCCATCTTAATGAGCGATACACTATCTATCTTGCCACCTGCTTTTACATAGTCGGAGGTGTCTTCGTATCTCTTAAAGTTAACTCGCGCTTTTTCTTTATTCTCTTTTACAGCATCGGTGCAAGAGGAAATAAAGATCATTAGCGGTACTACATAAACAATTGGTTTCATAGGTTATATTATTTAGAGCGCGCAATATACAGTACCAACTTATTATTTACAAGTGAACAAATGTTTATCACTTAAACTTGGCAACTGAAAGGCTTTAAAAATATTCTAAAAGGTAAAAACTCTACGACCCACAAACCAAACATCCATCTTCCATACTGCACGATGGCGCAGAAAACTCCGTAGTGATGTCGTCTGCATTATCGGTACCGGCATCAGCAGGCATGTGTGGTATCACAGGCTCTATATCGTTACTGCCTTGTTTCTCGATGGTGAACTGTACAGCTTGTGTTGCTGCCTGTGTGCGCAGGTAGTACATGCCGGTCTTCAGACCTTTCTTCCAGCCGTAGAAGTGCATGGATGTAAGCTTGGCTGCTGTTGGCTGATCTACGAACAGGTTCAGCGACTGGGACTGGCATATGAATGCGCCCCTATCGGCAGCCATATCTATGATGTTCCTCTGCTTTATTTCCCAAACGGTCTTGTATAGTTCTTTGATATCAGCAGGTATCTCGTCAATGTTCTGTACAGAGCCGTTGTTGGCTATGATCTTGTTCTTCATGGTGTTGTTCCACAAGCCAAGCTGCACCAGGTCTTTCAGCAAATGCTTGTTCACAATAATGAACTCACCACTCAGTACACGTCTTGTATAGATGTTAGACGTATATGGCTCAAAGCACTCATTATTACCAAATATCTGCGATGTAGATGCTGTAGGCATTGGCGCTACCAGCAGAGAGTTACGCACACCATGCTCCATTACTTCTTTACGCAGCGCATCCCAATCGTGCCTGTCGGTTGGTTGAACACCCCACATATCGAACTGAAGGATTCCTTTTGATAATGGTGATCCTGCAAACGTCTCGTATGCACCTTGTGCTATAGCCAGGTCCTTACTGGCTACCATGGCAGCGTAGTACAGGGTTTCAAAGATGTTCTTGTTCAGCATCTTAGCCATGTCGCTTTCAAAAGGCAACCTGAGTAGTATGAACACATCAGCCAACCCTTGCACACCCAAACCTATAGGGCGATGGCGCACATTAGATGTTTGTGCCTCCTCTACCGGATAGTAGTTATTATCAATGATACGGTTCAAGTTCTTTGTTACCTCGTAAGTCACATCGTATAGCTTCTGAAAATCGAACTTGCCATCTGTAACGAACCGGGGTAAGGCTAATGATGCCAGGTTGCAAACAGCTACTTCATTAGCATCAGTATACTCCATAATCTCTGTACACAGGTTGCTGCTCTTTATGGTACCCAGATTTTGCTGATTGCTCTTGCTATTGGCGGCATCTTTATACAACATATAAGGAGTACCGGTCTCCATCTGCGATTCCAGTATGGCGAACCAAAGTTCCTGTGCTTTGACCACCTTGCGTGCACGGCCTTCTGCTTCGTACCTGGTATATAATGCTTCGAATTCTGCCCCAAAGCAATCTGGCAAGCCAGGAGCCTCATTCGGACAGAACAGGCTCCAATCCTCGTCTGCCTCTACACGTTTCATGAACAGATCGCATATCCACAGGGCATAAAAAAGATCCCTTGCGCGGTTCTCTTCCTTTCCGTGGTTCTTACGCAGGTCAAGGAAGTCGAAAACGTCTGCATGCCATGGCTCCAGGTATATAGCAAATGCACCTTTGCGCTTTCCGCCACCCTGATCCACGTATCGTGCCGTATCGTTGAACACACGCAACATCGGCACAAGGCCATTGCTGGTGCCATTGGTGCCCCCTATGTAGCTGCCGGTAGCCCGCACATTGTGTATAGAAAGACCAATACCACCTGCACTCTGCGATATCTTGGCGGTTTGTTTCAGCGTATCATAAATACCATCAATGCTGTCATCCTTCATGGCCAGCAGGAAGCACGAAGACATTTGTGGTTTTGGCGTACCGGCATTGAACAATGTAGGTGTAGCATGCGTGAACCAACGCTCGCTCATCAGGTTGTATGTCTTTAAAGCACTTTCGATATCTTCTTTGTGTATACCAATGGCCACACGCATATACATGTGCTGTGGGCGCTCTACTATTGCGCCGTTTATGCGGAGCAGGTAAGATTTTTCCAGTGTCTTAAAACCAAAATAATCGAAGCCAAAATCGCGATCGTAAATGATAGAGCTATCAAGCAGTTCTGCATTAGCTTCTATTATCTCCATGATGTCGTCGGCTATCATGGGCGTGTGCCTGCCGCTTCGTGCATCCTTGTACTGGTGCAGGTTGCGCATGGTATCAGAGAACGATTTTATGGTGTTCTTGTGCAGGTTGCTCACGGCTATACGGCTGGCCAGCAACGCGTAGTCAGGGTGCTTAGTGGTAAGCGATGCAGCAGTTTCTGCGGCAAGGTTATCCAGCTCGCTTGTGCTTACACCATCATATATACCTTCAATTACTTTTTTGGCAACGTCTATCACATTCACCATCGGGCTCAAGCTGTACGACAATTTCTCCACACGTGCGGTGATCTTGTCAAACTTTATGCTCTCTCTCTTACCGTTCCTCTTTATTACTTGCATTTCTTAAATATTTTGTAGTTGTAATGGTTTTAAAAATCTTCTTCCAGCGAAAAGGTCTGGTTGTCCTTGCCCGATAATACTCCAGCCTTTTGGTAATCCCCTACCCTCTTTTCAAAGAAGTTGGTCTTACCCTGGAGGGATATCATCTCCATAAAATCGAATGGGTTAGTGGCGTTGAACATTTTTGGGTAACCCAGTTCATCCAGCCACCTGTCTGCAACGAACTCTATGTACTGTTGCATTAGCTTAGCGTTCATGCCTATCAGTGCTACAGGCAGCGCATCAGTAATGAACTCTTTCTCTATCCGTACTGCATCGCCTATTATACCGTACACTTGTTCTTGTGTTAATTTATTGCTGAGCATACCGTAGAGCAGGCAGGCGAACTCGCAGTGCAGCCCTTCGTCACGGCTGATGAGCTCGTTACTGAAGGTAAGGCCGGGCATCAGGCCGCGTTTCTTTAACCAAAATATGGAGCAGAAACTACCGCTAAAGAATATCCCTTCCACTGCCGCAAACGCAACAAGTCGCTCTGCGAATGTTCCATTCTCTATCCAGCGCAGCGCCCATTGTGCCTTTTGCTTCACAGCATCTATAGTATCTATAGCATGAAACAAACGGTCCTTTTCTTCATTGTTCTTAATATAGGTATCTATCAACAGCGCGTAGGTCTCAGAATGGATGTTCTCCATCATGATCTGGAAACCGTAGAAGCAACGTGCTTCCGGCAGCTGTACCTCGCTCATAAAGTTGACGGCAAGGTTCTCATTCACAATGCCATCGCTGGCAGCAAAAAAAGCGAGTATGTGCGATATAAAGTGGCGTTCCCCATCGTTCAGATTGTTCCAGTCCTTCATGTCGCTGCCCAGGTCTATCTCTTCAGCGGTCCAAAAACTGGCTTCATGTTTTTTATACATCTCCCACACTTTAGGATAGTTGATGGGGAGTATAACAAAACGGTCTTTATTCTCTTTTAATAATAACTCTTCCTGCATATGCACTGGTTTACACTTCATCTATACTACTTGTGGAAGAATATAGGCAGGAATAAGTCGTATGTCGACAGTTTCCCAGCCCGGTGCTTTTCCTCCGAAAGCGGCAGCTAAAAATATTATCAGGCAGGTCTTCTGGCTTTCCTGGTCTTCAACCGCCTTCCCATCTGTAAATTGATAGTGGCTGTAGAGGTTGAGAACGTAAGTATCGCTACGTCAGGATCACAGCTACGGGGATAGCACCGGGTCTTCACCGGTTTCCCTTTTCATCATTTACAAGTTGTTTCCTGTTATGAACCTAATAACAAATCGAATGTAGGCACTATTACTGTGCTGCTGGAATTTTGTAATCAACACGTTGTGGATAAGTGCGGTGGATAACCTGCAACGCCACGCGGGCAACGGGTAGAAGCCTATGAAAGTTTGGTCTGCTTACCTCTATTAAGATATTACCCAAACAGTGATATTAAAAAGATAAGCAAGATCAACTAATGGAATGACGATGGTCATGTACAGGACTTACCGATTGTGTAATTTTATTAATGAATGCAGGAAGCTAAGATTAGCCATGCATTACTTTTGCATATAAATTGAAATTATAATGAACCGCATCGACCGCCTATTTGGTATCACTACCATGCTGCAATCTAAAAAGTATGTGGCTGCCGAGCAGATAGCAGATATGTATGGGATAAGTGTGCGTACGGTTTACCGGGACATTAAAGCACTGGCGGAGCAAGGAATACCTGTAAGCTTTGAGCAAAACAGAGGGTACTTCCTGGTGCAGGGCTATTTTTTGCCGCCGGTATCTTTTACATCAGAGGAAGCTAATGCGCTGCTGCTGATGGAAAAAATGGTTTTCGGCTCGGCAGACAGGTCGATACATGCACACTATGCTACAGCACTCAATAAAGTGAAGGCCGTTTTCCGCAGTAAGGAGAAAGAAAGATTTGAGCGTGTCACCGATAGTATCAAGATACAGGTATCAGAACAGTTCAAAGGCAATTTTGATTACCTGGCCGCATTACAATCGGCCATTTCCAACAAGCATATAGTAGAACTGGAATACCGAAACAACAACGGCGTTACCAGCACACGACAAATAGAGCCCATAGGGTTAGTGTTCTACTTCTTTTCATGGCATACAATAGCTTGGTGCCATGTACGGAACGAATATCGAGATTTTAAACTGGTGCATATACTAAAGCTTACCGAAACTACAATCCCTTTTAAAAAGGAAGAACACATAACTCTCAATGACCACATAGCCAGCCTGCAGCTAACTAATGCACATGTGATGTGATTTTTTTTCTTTCGAAATTCAGACTGCCATAGGGCTGTCAGTGGCCGTGCATTTCTTTGTGTCATCAAAAAAACAACAGAACATGCAAATGACACAAAAGTTCCTTACACAGCTGGAACAAGAATCGAACGAAACACGCAAAATGCTATCGGTAGTGCCTGATGATAAATTTGACTGGCAGCCACACCCTAAGAGTATGACCATCCGTGCATTAGTGTCGCACATAGCCGAGATACCGGAGTGGATAAATATAGCCCTTAACACAGACGGGTTGGATATAAGCCTGAAAGAACTGGACCCACCAGTGCTTAACAACAAGATAGAACTGCTGAATTTCTTCGAGCAAAAATTAGCTACTGGTATAGCTGCCTTGCAAAACGCAAATGACGAGGATCTGAAACCCAACTGGACCATGCGGTATGGGGACAAAGTAATAAGCGTGCGGCCTAAAGAAGATGTGATACGTGTTACCATCAGCCAGATAATACACCATAGGGCACAACTGGGGGTATTCCTGCGCCTGCTCAATGTGCCTATACCTGGCAGCTATGGCCCAAGTGCCGATGAAAAAGGAATGTAATATCGGATATTATATATAGTAAAGCCGCACAAAAAGCGGCTTTACGTGTTTAAGTACATTAAAAATGCCATTCCTGCTTCCACCGCATTAGTATATAGTCTTCTAAAAGCACTATCTTATTATCAGGATGCTGGTTATTATAGGCCTCAAGCTGGTCTGCAGCCTCGTGATTCGGGGTCAGTAATTTCCTTTCATGAAGTTGACGCAGTTTGCAGTATTTCATCGCCGGGTTCCAAAGGTGCCGCCAGAATGCTTCTGTTACCCCCCTTGTAAGATATACATTTCTGATGCTGGGTTGCCGTTGTAGTATATCCACAATGTTCATGAACTCCAGGTCTTCAAAACGATATTCTAAGGTCTTATCTGCATAGGTGGTCAGCATTTTAATATGCTCCCGGTTGCCTGGTTCCGCATCATCTATCGCCCATATAAGATCAGTAAATGCTATCTTTTTATTGCGGCAAAATTCCTTCCATTCACTTGCCGAAGTGTTTATCAGAGATGGTTTGCCATATAAACGCGGCAATACATCCCAGAAGTAATTATTCGTCTTCCTTCCATAGAACCATTCAGCATCGTTCTCAGCAGGCCATGCGGGATTGAATGTACCCACAATAAGCGTATCGGGCTCAAAATCAAGTCTTTTAAGGTCCAGCTCGTTCTGGAATTTGTGCGCACATGGCATAGAGGAAGTTTCAAATAAAATTCAAAAATACGCCAACACCGCTGTATACGTTAAGATGGAATAGCACTTTTTGAACATAAGATTAGAAAAGATGCCGCATGAAACAAAGAAACCCTACAAGACGTAGGGCTTCAAACAAGAAATTGCTGCTACCTAGGCTTAAACTGTAGCAGGTAACAATTGTTGGATCTTTTTATTGTATACCGACTTTGCAGCCATACCAACTTGCTTATCTACTACCTTACCATCCTGTATAAAGAGAACGCAGGGCAAGTTGGTGACCCCGTAAGCTATTGATATATTGGGGTTCTCATCAACGTTCACTTTCCCTACATTTATCCTGCCTTCGTAGTCTTGTGCAAGAGCATCCATAGTTGTGCCAAGCGCTATGCATGGAGGGCACCAGGTAGCCCAAAAGTCTATCATTGAAATTTTATCAGAACCCAGCACCTGGGCATTAAAATTTGCATCTGTAATGATCGTTGACATAGAATAAATTTTATGCAACGAAATTACCAAACGTGACGCCTCTACGGTCACATGTTCCCTTTGAGAAATCAGTTTCATAGAGGAAACCGATGAAGCCATTAGTTTCTTATAAATTTGTAAGGTAGGCACCTTGACAGCATGAGAAAGAAAGAACCGATAATACTGGACAACACCTGTACCAAAGACGATGAGTTGATAGCAGCTAAAGATACTATCGCCGTGCTTAGTGGAAAATGGAAAATACAGATTGTTACCACTCTTAATTGTGGCGGCCCTTTGCACTTCATGGAAATACTAAGGATCGTTGATGGTATCGGCTCAAAGATGCTTTCGAAAGAGCTACAAGACCTTGAAGCCAATCTATTGGTAGCAAAAACTGTGCTTGAAACAAAGCCACTTACAGTGAAATATGAATTAACACCACACGGCCATACCCTTGAACGCATTATTAATGAAATGCGCATATGGGGCCTTACACATCGCAAAAAGATCATCGGTAAATAGTTGTGATCGCATGTCTGTAAGATATACCCGTACAGCGGTCAGTAATATTCTCATACATATCACTCCTTTTTAAACCATATTGTTTGATCAAATGTCATTTGTCCTTAGGTAGTTGTTAGGTCGCCTTAGGTTTATGCGCACCATCCCGTATTAGGTAGATATAAGCTCTACTCCTTGCACTTATTGTTTGTACTTACGATATTTATTTAAGTTTTGTTCTTACCAAACAATTATGCTCTAATCACTGTTTAAATGAGTAATATTTGACCATGCCAGACCAAATCAATGATCGACCAAAAAGTATAACTGATCACAATTAATATTTATCGGGCATAGTTTTGATACCATTTTTCTAACTTAGATATTAGAAATACACAAACGGGGGAACGTTATTTTTATATTTTAAATCGTTGAAATGGAGTTAGCAGAAAATAAGGATCTTTTACAAACCGTTTTTGATTCCGCCACTAACGGCATTGCGATCATGAGCTCTATATACAATACCCAGGGTAAGGTAGAGGATCTTTCCGTTTTGATGCTCAATGCGTATACCCTTAAATTGATAGGTGCCACAGCTTATAAAGGCAAGAAGTATAGCGAGGTCTTCCCGATGATAAAGGAAGCTGGCATACTGGACAAGTTCTTAGCTGTAGCAGAAACAGGGAACGCAGCCAATTTTGAGGGCCAGTATGCTGTTGACGGTGTGAATAATTGGTTCCATTTTACTGCTGTGAAGCAGGGTGAACTGCTTATAGTGACCACAGAAGATATAACCGAACGCAAGCAAACGGAGATGGTTGTGAGCGAAGCATTGGAAACCACTGAGAAGCAAAAGAGTCTATATGATTCTATTATAAATAATATACCCGACCTGGTATATGCTTTTGACCTGGAATATCGCTTTACCTATGCTAACGAGGCCTTGCTTGCCATGTGGGGGAA
This sequence comes from Flavipsychrobacter sp., assembly GCA_965276955.1. Taxonomy (GTDB): domain Bacteria; phylum Bacteroidota; class Bacteroidia; order Chitinophagales; family Chitinophagaceae; genus JABDEZ01. The sequence goes on along the minus strand of CBDIBP010000035.1, from coordinate 32,068 downwards.
ATCAGCATCCGAGTCCATTGGCAAAGGCTTACGGGAAAATGGCTATGAAGAATGGCATGCCCTGATGCATGAACGGGAGATAGATACAGTTGCTGCAACAAAAAAACCAATAAGGGGCACGGTATCATTCCCACATGCTACACTGGGCTCACGATATTACGATTATATTATGGCGCCTGTATTTAATGAAGCAGGGATAGTAATAGCTATTGCAGGAAGCACCCGCGATATTACTGAGATCAAACAGATAGAAAGCAGCCTGCAAAGAAGTGAAGCACGGTTCCGTAACATGATAGAACAAGCGCCAATAGCCATCTTACTGACCAAAGGGGAAGATGTGATCATTGAAAGCGTGAACAAACCGATGTTGCGATTCATGAACAAAACAACCACAGACGAAGTGCTGGGTAAAAAAATGCTTACGGTATTACCAGAACTTGCCGGACAACCCGCCTTGCAAACCGTGATAAATGTGCAAAGAACGGGTGTATCCTTTAGGGGGGACGAACAACCTGTAGATCTTTTAATAAATGGCAAACTGGAGCGACGATACTTCAATTTTTCATACGACCTTATAGAAGAGTCTGCTGAAAGTTCAGCCGTATTGCATATGGCTATTGATGTGACGGAACAGGTAGCAACCAGAAAAAGAATAGAAGAAAGCGAAGCCCGATACAGGATACTATCTGAAACATTGGAACAACAGGTAAATGAGCGCACCAAAGAACTGCAGCGCTCTAATGAGGACCTGCAACAGTTTGCCCATGTAGCCAGCCACGACCTGAAGGAGCCGGTACGAAAAATAAAAACATTCACTGACAGGCTGGAACGAAATCTTGCAGGCAGGCTGGATGCGGACGGGAGCAGTTATATTGAAAGGATAAACATTGCTACCGACCGTATGTTCACCATGATAGATGGTGTGCTTGTTTACTCTACCACCAATGCAAGCCGGCAGGAGCGTGAAATGGTAGACCTGAATGTGGTGCTGCAAAGTATTGAGACAGACCTGGAAGTAACCTTGCAGGCTACGGGTGGGAAGATAAAAAGCAGGAGTTTACCTATTTTGGAGGGTGCGCCTGTTTTGCTATACCAGCTTTTCTACAACCTCATCAACAACTCTATAAAATTTGTGGCCCCAGGGACGGCACCACGCATCACTCTAACATCAGACGAGCGCCTGGTGCAAGGGAGAAATTTTGCCTGTATCACTTTGCAGGACAATGGAATAGGCTTTGAGAACACATATGCAGAACGCATCTTCGATACCTTTACCAGGCTCAATTCTAAAGACAAATATGAAGGTACCGGGTTGGGGCTTGCACTGTGCAAAAAAATAACAGAGCGCCACGGCGGCAGTATCGTGGCTTCTGGCAATCCGGGCATAGGTGCTACATTCACAATAATGCTGCCTATGCAACAAAAACTGGAAGATATTTGACCATAAAAAGATACTTTTAATGCATAAAAGAGGGTGTCCACTTAGACACCCTCTTTTTCATTTTACAAATATTTGTTATAGATCTCATTGTTCTCTTACAAATTTTTGAGTGGTCTTATTGCCTTTGTTCCAAACCTCAAGCAGGTAATTGCCTGCTGATAACTGGTTTACAGCCACACTATTCCTGGTACTTTTCAGCACTCCGGTAGTTACTACCTGGCCCTGCATGTTTACTATTTTGTAACTGCCGTTACTTACGTCGTCGTTAAGGCAAACATTTATAGCAGCATGGGCAACAGTAGGATATATACTTACACCGCTACCACCATCCGTAAACAATGGGTGTGTTGTATAGTATATATTGTTACTATTGTCTTTTACAGCTATTTGGTAAGTAGCCGAGCCATTAGTTTGCGTGGCGTCAGTAAAGGCATATGGATCAATGTCACTACCTTGTGCCTTAACGGTCTGGATGACCATATATGCTCCTCCATTCACGCTTTTCAATATATCAAAGCTGAAGTTATCAGGATGGCACACAGCAGCTTTCCAGTTTAGGATTACGTTGCCGCCAACGTTATCCAGGCTTTCACTGTTTATGGTAAAATCCTTATTCTCTGTGTACGATATGATACCAGTGCCTGCTGCACCTGCTGCATTAGCACCCGGTACATTTATCACAAAAGCAGGAACTGTTTTTTCCTTCCATATTACGCTTGCATGGCCGTTGGCATTTACAGCAGTTTGTTTTAGCATTCTGCCACCGCCTTGCTGTGAATAAAATGAAATATCAGAACCGGGAACACACCCATTTACATCGTATATAACTGAGCCATCGGCCTCGAACCAATGTACCTCTTGCTGGGGAGAATTATCTTGTGCCAGCGTGATATAGGCTGGCCCCAATATTGCCGTAAGGCAGAATAAAACTATATTTTTTTTCATATAAAATTTTTTATGTGTTATTAAATATATTAGTGACCACCAAATGGTAATGGTACACCTATCAATATTGAGAACAATGCAAGAGTAGATAATGTACTACAACTGCTATTAGAAAGTGTACAGAGGTCCTGCGATCTTCTTTCCAGGTCATTATAGCCGAATTTCTTGTTCGGAATATTTATGACGTTGGACGGATAGTTATCAGGTGCATTTACATAGAATAGTCCCGTTAGTGTTCTATCGGTAGCATCTTCTGCTGTGCTTACGCTATCATCAAAATACCCCGGCAAACCACCTGGCATTCTAAAATTGCGCCCGGTTAAAAATGCAGATACTCTTACCACATTTTCCGGATTAGGTGGCGCTGGATAAATACTTGAAGTTGCTTTACTCACAAATCTTGTATCTATTTGACCCGCTACAAAGTCTGGTGGCGTAGGGAAGCTATTCCAGTAGTTAGCGGTCTGCCCATAGCCTAATGGCGCTATTTCTGTGAAGATGGTCTTAGTTTCCCCATTGTGGCAACCCTGGCATGTACCTAACGATAGTTGTTGCCTGAATTGCTTGTAGGACGCCGTATTTGGCACCGGATGCGTAGCCGCGTAAGCTACATAATTTGGAGCTGTAGAATGCCAGTTCAGATCCAGGTAATGCAGATACTCGAAATCAACGCGTGCCCCTCCCGACAACAAAGGGATACCCCCAAACGAATCCGGTATACTCTGATTTCCGTGCATGATGTTCGTTATAACTGCAGGTGAGCTAAATGCCCAGTTCATAAGATTATCCTGGTCAACTGTATTAAACGGTATAGTTGGTATAGGGCCTGAAGTATTAATATCTCCACCAGTATTATTTATGCTATTGGCCGAATTTCTTGGCGTATTGGTCAATGGCACCTGCATAAATAAACTAGATCCGCTTCCAGGTTGTAGTTCGAACTGGCGAAATTCCCAGTCAGATAAGACCCATGCAGGTACAGATGTGGGGGAGCTGGTGTCAAAGATACGCTCGTTCGTCCTGATCCTGTTTATAGCGCTGCCGTTCGGCTTACCTGTGGCTGCGCCTGCACCTGCACTGGTAACAGTACTGGTTATAGCATCCAGCGAATCGAGATATGCTGTGGTACCCACTGTCATGGTACTCAGCTTTACCCACTGTTTAGCAAAATTGATCACATCGCATAGGTTGTTCTCCGTATTGCCATATTCAAAGATGACATTCATACCTCTCCAGTCATAGAAATCAGTACTTGTACCAAACTCGCTACCGATCTGAAGTGGTGGCCTGCCGCTGGTCAAGCCATTAACACCCAAAGGATAAGGACCGTCACCCGCGTGAGGATCGATCAATGTAAATATGAATCGTGTTTCACCTGAATTGCTAACCCCGCCTGAGTATCCGCTGTTACCACGCAGATCAAGCCGGTTAACTATAGCGGTAAGTTTGAATGGGGCACGCTGTAGCAATGAATCCTGGTTAGCCGCATTCCATAAAGAATCCCAATTGGCAAGCGTTACAGAAGCAATACTTGGCGCGCCACTGGCCTTTACCAGCCATGGTGCAATGAACAAGCTTAGTACATTCGGCCTGTGCTTAATAAGTTGTCCGTTAACCGGTATATCAACCACAAAATTCCTTAACCACGAGTGAAGTAGGTCTTTAGGAGTTGGCCCAGACCCTGCCATGTTTTTGATCAACGTTCCGAATGTCCAGTTACCTACCCTGTTACCATGGTTGGTGAGCTGGTTGTATGTTCTGTTTACGTCCTCTACAACTAAGGTGTCTGTAATGAAAAGTGAATTCTGCTTGATTATGGTACAGCCTGCGCTCGTAGCTCTACCGGCAGGTGATATAAATATGGGGTCGATGGGTACAGACAGAAAACCACTAAAACTATTCATGTCGAACCTGACATTGGTAGGTATTGATGCACCTAAATGCCCAGTAAAAGACAATAGATAAGGTTGCCGGTTTATTGTTTGTTGAAGGTTATTTATTGTGTTTTGAAAATCTTGTATGTTCTCATTCAATATGCCAGTATAAATACTATCACCGGCAACAGAATCATTGTGGGTTCCGTCGTCATACAATGTGATGGTGTTAGAGCCAACATAAACGGGGAGCTGTAAAGACATTTGTTCTAATTCCTGGTATTTTACATTTATTATCATATTGCCGCCTTCTATAGGCTTTGGCAGTTGCCTTACCCACATGTTGGTGACGATGGGCGGATTTTGCTCAAAGTCATTTTGCGGTGGTGGTGGGGGGGGGGCGGTGGCGCCCAGTAGAGTGAAATAACTCCAATCAAACAAGCGCTGATCAACAGCAATAGCGCACTTTTCTTTTTGTTCATTGTGTTAAATTTTGGTGGTTAAAAAAAAGAGATGGATGATTCTTTACAACAAGGTAACATTAGTCACAGTGCTGTAATTTAACAACAAGATAACAGGTATAATTATTAAAATGAAAATAGTTAAGGTTAAAATACCGCAAATATTGTCATGTAAAATCACAAAAGATTGAATATTAGCAATATAAATGCTAAAAAATGTGGATAACTTTTTAAATTATTTGTTAAATTTTACTTCCTTCGTGTTTAAAAATTAAATTTATAATGCGTGAGACAGAAACAATTTTTGAATCAAGTCTAAAAAAATGCACAAAAACCATATAAGTGATAGAAACAACTAAGGAGACAATTCATGGATTGAAACATTCCAGATATAGCCCTGCATATCAGTTGGAAGCATTATACACGTTATTAGTAATAGCATCACTTGATTAGGTAGCTTTTACTGTGTGATTAAAATAATCTGTAAGTAAAAACCATTAAAATATCAACCGTGAATTCAACTTATATTACACCATTTCCAATTAAGTATCTCCGGCATATCTTTTCCGTTAGTGCTAATGTAGTGTTTGTGCCCGGTCAGCTTGTCTCGCAGTAGTTGTTTGAGATAAACACCTTACTACAGTATGCGGCTGTCGATCTATCACATCTATGACCAGGTGAAACCTGTCCATTTCATTAAGTACGGTCGTATCAAAAGATGTAGTGATAGTACCCTTCCTTATACCCGCACATGCATGTTCACTTATTTGTCTTGTTATAAGTGTCGGTGGCTTCAGATGATAACAATTCACGCATATCTGCACTTGTTTCTGATATGCCCAACAGGCCAGACTATGATCGATAAGGTTATTAAAATCTTTGGCATTCAGCTTTTCTAAAAGCATTAAAAGCAGCCATTCCCAATTACCAGTATATTTTGAGTTAGTCCTAAGAGTACCGCAACTTTGTTTTTCATTTAATACACGATTGCTAAGATAAATTACTTATTGTCGATTTGACAATTTACTAAGAACGCTACCTTTGGTTACCTATCAATGTTCATCGGCGTAAGCAAACAAAATTATTAATTGTATTCAAATCATGAAAATTCTATTTACTATATTGATCTTACTTTCGTTTTCCAACATGGTCATTGGACAAACCGGAATATATCGATTCAATTCTAAAAGTGGAGCTTCCTGTACAATTGCCATAACCAGTCAGAAAAGTCGTATCAGTGCTGAGATATTTGCATGGTGGCATACTGCCTCCGGAAGGCAGGGTACCTTCACGGGCGAAGGCAGGTTGGAAAACAATAATAGCATTTTAAAAAGCGTGGACGATGCAGACTGCCAGATCAGGTTGACTTTTAGCCATTCAAATCTGATAGCCAAGTTTGACAATTGTATGAACAGTAACTTGCCTGATGATTTTTCTGGCAATTATCAAAAGCTCTCAGACAACTTGCCAGGTGAGTACCGGGTAGCAACAGACAAGGCGTATTTTTATAAGTCCCCTGGTCCCAATGCGAGCCCAACATACCTGATCAAAGGAAATAAGGTAACGATAGACCTGGAAAACATAGCTGACGGCCAGTGGGTATTCATCAATTTCGTGAACGCTGCCGGTAAGAACACAAATGGTTATATACACTGGTCTGACTTAAAATCTGCCAAATAAAATGTAAGTCTCGTTCATTTAAGACTTGAGAATTGCTATGTATCAACATCCATATGTATATTCATCTGCATTTAGTCAAATTACTCAAAATGTTTCCGTGGCATTATTTTTAAATTATGTCGATCAATGGATCAGAAGTATACAACTTATCATCTGTATTACTATACACATTCAATAATATAGATGGCCAAAGAAAAAAATAGCATTTCGAAGAGTGGATCTGTAACAGCAAAGATCATCCTTATCTTATTTTTGGGTGTACTACTTTTTGTGGAAGGATTTTTCGGTTATAGACTTCACCAGCTCTCTGATGCTCAAAAGCTAATAAAAGAAGACTACGCCAATACAAATAGCATTGAATATGGGCTGTTCTCAGTAAAAAACTGGCGCGACAAGGTGGCCCATATTGTGGATCACCAGGTACGCAACTTTACTCTTACACCTGGTCAGAAGAAAGATATGCAACTGGAGATACAGGAAATACTATTAGCATTGATCGATAAGGCTGAGGCTATGGTAAATAAGCCCCAAACATCAGTAAAAGGGAGAATAGAAAAATTTGCGGTCAAAAAATTTGTGGATATTGACAAAATAAAGGCGCAGGTACCGGGCTTTGCTGTGACCATAATGGGTAAAGTAGATAACCAGGGTAATAAAAATAAACTGAGCGACCTGGCATTGAGCAAGTTTAGCCAGGTACAGAAAAGCGGCTATATTGACACTAATATAAGGACCAGCGATTCAATGGCTACAGTTTTCTTCAGCCGGTACCATGTTTCATCGCACGAGGAACTAAATAATAAGTTGCTTAGCTTATTAGGCCCCATACAGGCCGATACCTATCATGATTCATTTGCCATGCTGGCTTGTGTGATAGTAGTGCTATTGGTATGGTGGGTGTTGCGCAAGCGCGTAGACCTGCATGGAGTACTTTTTATAATGTCGCTTTTGTTTGCCTTTATATTGCTGGCTGTAGGGCTCACCGCATCAATGATAGAAGTAGATGCGCGTATAAAGTCGTTTGATTTTGTGCTCCTTGGGGAGCATGTGGTCTTTAAGGATCAGGTACTCTTCTTTCAAAGCAAAAGCATTCTTGATGTGGTTAGGGTATTGATACACCAGAGTGGTGCAGATTCTGTAGGAGTGGGTATCCTGATACTTGTATTTAGTATTCTTTTTCCTATCATGAAACTGAGCTCTACGGGCATTCACTTGCTGAGCAGAAAACGTATCGCTGAAAACCCTGTTATCAAGTACTTCGCATTCCAATCGGGCAAATGGAGTATGGCTGATGTTATAGTTATAGCTATACTTATGACCTATATAGGGCTGAACGGACTGCTGGAGAGCCAACTGCGGATCATGAATATTCCCAGCGACAAGCTAAGCATCATAACTACCAGCAATACTTCTTTGCAACCCGGCTATATCATTTTTATATGCTTCGTGCTTTATGGGCTCATTTTGAGCACTATTCTAAAATTCATAACACCTTACGATGCTCATTAGAGCAGGAGCTATATTAAGAAAAATATTTAAAAAACATTACGGAATTGACAACTGAACAACTGATACCGGATAAAAAATTTGGATTTACAAACATCCTGCTCATTCTTGGCCTCGGCATTATTTTATTTGGCGAGGCCTGGTATGGTTACCATTTGCACGCACTTAGCGAACAACAGGAGCAGATAAAACGCGACCAGAGCACTGTGAACAGTATAACTTTCGGACTTTTTTCTATAGACCAGTGGAGTAATAAAGTTGGTGGTGTGATCAACGATCAGGTTAGCGATTTTAGCGTGACCCCAGCCCAAAAGAAAGCTATGCAGGTGCAGGTGGAGCAGCAGCTGAACGGCCTTGTAAAAAAGGCGCTTGCAGACATTAATAAACCGCAAAAAAGCCTGGTAGGCCGCATAAAAAAAATTGCGGTCAACAAACTTGTGGATGAGGATCAGATATATGCCCAGGTGCCAAGCTTTGCCAAAACAATAGTGACCAAGGTGACCAGCCCTGCAAGCACGGCACGCATAAAAAATATTGTGACTGGTAAGGTGAACGAACTACAAGCACAAACCTACGACAGTACTGACGATGCCGCTGCCGCTGTAACTGCCTATATGTTCCACAAATACAACGTAGCAGATTCCACCAACTTCAGCAAAACGGTCACTACCCGATTAGCAACGATAAAGGCATTAAGCTACACTTATGTATACTGGATGCTGTGTGGTGTTTTAGCTGCGCTTGCGCTATGGCTGCTTATGCGCAGGTGGGGGCACTTGCATACCACGTTTTTCTTCATGTCTCTACTCATTGCCCTGGTATTACTGACCGTAGGCATATCATCATCTATAATAAATGTAGATGCGCGGCTCCAAACGTTCAGTTTAACGGTTGCTGGGCAAGATATTTCGTTTAGCAACCAAAGCCTGTTCTTCCAGAGTAAGAGCATAATAGAGATAATACAGACACTTGTTGCGCAACCTAAGGCCGATGCTGTTATGGTGGGCATCTTAATACTGCTATTTGTTATAATAACACCTATGGTGAGGATAATTGCCAAGGGTATACACATACTGGGTAATAAAGCACTTGCCGAAAATAAAGCGATATTATATCTCGCATTCGACTCTGCTAAATGGGACATGGCCGATGTAATGGTGGTAGGTATACTGATGACATATATTGGTCTGAACGGCATTTTAAGAAATGAGCTTAAAGAAATAGAATTTCACACCAATAGTCTCAATAGCACCAGTGCGAATTACACAACGTTAGAGCCTGGGTACATAATATTTGTGGGTTACGTAGTTTTTTCTATTGTATTGGCAGCTATATTGAACCGGTTGCGTCCGCGAGACAAAGGTTAATGCAGATTATTGCGCTCATGGCCTCACTGTTATAACTAGATGCACCGCAGGACATATGCAGCCTCTAAAAATAACACACCCGCTCACTATCCATGCATTTCCTTACCTCGTGACAGTGTTTGCACGGGCGGTTGTCGCTTTTTAGTAGGTTAAAAAACAAGTTTTTACCTTCGTCAGTGAACGCTATTTATTTGCGATTCCGGTTTACTTATAAATTCTGCGCAGAATTGGTTGAATTCTTCCTGCGTCATATTTTCCACAAATAGGATAAGTTCAGCCTTGCTGAATACGCCGTCCGGCGCTTGAATGGTTGTTACGTCTGTTTTGCGTTCATACGTTCAATTGCAGAAAAAGATGTGCCATGGAACGATTTTGGCTTGCCTTTCTTCCTAAAAGCCTACCCTATGGCTCAGAAAGACTTACCCAGTTTTGTTATTTACCAGCCTAACCCAAAGGAGTTTTACATCTGCCTTGAGGCTAAAGGGCAGCTTCTGCGCTGGTGCAGCCTTTATCCGCCCACATTGGACACGAGGTATCCACGGCAGATAACCCGAATAAAAAATACGCCGCTTCAAAAATTGCCTACTAAAGGCATCGTTGATAAAGGCACTTATTCTTTAACAAGATCAGATAAGAGAGCAGCTATAGAAGAGAAGATCGATAAGGCTGTAAAAGGCAAGTCTTTTGCATTTGTATTAAACGGTGAGAAGTTGAAAGGTCGGTTTATTATCAAACAGACCGCCGCCGGGTTAGTTCTTCAAAAGTTCAAAGACAAATATGCGATAGAGGAAGATGTACTATCAGGCGACCTGGTCAGGACAATTAGCGCGCTCATTCCCGACTACGACGAAAGCAAAATAACCCTGCCCGATCCGCGCAAATCAAAAAACGCAAAGAGGCGACAAACAAATGATCCGGAAGCCACAAAACAGACGGTAAAAAAGCACAAAATCACTAAGGCGTCTCCGCCTGAGCAAATAACCTCTGATAAGGAGATAGGTGGTACAACTTATCATTTTACGTTTTATAATTCTGACAGTGAGCCTGAACTTTGTTTGGTCACAAATCACAATGGCAAAGCAATAATTCTGAAACATGACCGTCAACAGTGGGTAACTATGCCTACCATGAACGATGCCCCCTTGCCAGACGATGAACTGCGAATTACAGAACATGCAAAGAGATTGTACAAAATGCAAGACAAAAGTTAACGATAGAAAATGTCTTTAGATTTACATCGACGTTAAAAAGCCAGTAAAAAATTACCTTCTATTTTGTGTCAGACAATTACGGCGGGCTAAGAGTATCTGGTTAAAAGTCTACATTGCTACTGTCTAAGCTAATGAGGACGGAAGTGTCGACCATTATCATCACATCAACGGCATCGGTAAATAGACGTTGAATGTAGCGCCTTCATCAGCTTTTCCTGATGCGCAGATAAAACCTTTATGGCTCTCGACTATTTTTTTACAAAGCGCTAAGCCAATTCCTGTTCCTGAATATTCGTTTTTTGTATGCAATCGCTGAAATAGAGAAAAAATTAAATCACTATATTTTTGCTCGAAGCCAATGCCATTATCTTCTATAGAGATACAGGTATATGCGCCAGATGCGAGTGATTCAGGCGCATCAATGATCTCGTCTTTGGAAACGACAGATGACCGTATTTTTATGACTGGCTTAGCCTTCGCGAACTTCAAAGAATTGCTAATGAGATTCGCAAAGAGTTGGCCCAATTGCATTTTATTTCCTGTTACTAATGGTAATAGATCAGAGTCGATCGTTGCTTTTTTCTCTTCTATCAATAATTCAAAATCCTGCCGGATATCGTTGATAATTAAATTAAGGTCTACCGGAACGGTTAATAATTTCTCTTTCTCTTTAGATATGCGGCTATAATCTAACAGCGATCTCACCAGTTCCGACATCCTTTTTGCTGAGGAAGCTAACTTATCAAAATACCTGTTTACAAAATCCTTATCATCAGCATTTTCTTTAATTAGCTCTGTAAATGTTTGAATTTTCCGCAATGGCTCCTGAAGATCATGGGAAGCAACATAAGCAAATTGTTCCAATTCCATGTTCTGTAATTCCAGCTCTTGCGTGTAAGCGGTTAACTGTTCCTGGGCGATCTTTTGTTGTGTGAGGTCTCGGGTTACTTTTGAAAATCCAATAATGTTTCCAATTTTCCCATGTAGTGCGGTAATTACAACCAGGCCCCAAAATTTGGTGCCATCCTTTCTTACCCGCCATCACTCATGAGTCGCCTTGCCATTTTCCCTTGCCAAATTTAATAACATGTCTGGCGTGCCTTTCTCCCGATCCTCATTGGTGTAAAAAAGATGAAAGGAGCTTCCGATGATCTCGTCACTTCTATACCCTTTGATCTTTTCAGCCCCGGCGTTCCAATTTTCAATGATCCCGTCTGAATTTAATAGAATAATGGCATAGTCCTGTACTTCAGCTACCATCTGATGATACCGTTCTTCACTTGCCCTTATTGCATCTTCCGATGCCTTTCTTTCAGTTAGATCTCTTGTCACCTTGCAATAGCCAATTACAGCGCCGGCGTCATCGTGGATAGCCGTGATGGTAATGCTTCCCCAAAACTTCGAGCCGTCTTTCCTTTTTCTCCATCCCTCTTGCGCCGCTCGACCAGTTTCTCTGGCCTCTGTAAGCAATATAAATGGCAAGTTACTGTCAAGGTCTTCTTTTAGATAAAAAATACTAAAGTGTTTATCTATAATTTCATCCTCTTTATATTTTTTGATTTTCTCTGCCCCCTTATTCCAATTTCGAATAATTCCATTCCTATCCAGTAAGATTATCGCATAGTCCTGGATTTCTTCTATCATCTTTTTATAAAGTCCATCCGAATCTTGCGCGCTCGCATTTACATTACTGCTCATATTGTATTTGTTAACGGCGATCACTTGTTTTATCCAAACCCAACTCAAATATGCTTCTAAGCTTATCTTTTAACTCCGATGTCTTCACGGGCTTAACAACATAACCTGATGCTCCTAATTTTTTACTTTCTTCCTCAACACTTTGTTCTGAAGTTGTAGAATACATATATATATCTGTGGCCATCAATCTTGGAATGCCTCGCAAGGCTCGCAAACATTCAATGCCATTCACTTTAGGCATGTTCACATCGAGGAATATGTAGCGAGGGATAAGTTCGGTATTTGAGGTGACCATATCTATTGCCTGCTGCCCATCATAAGCGCTTACACAATGAATATGCTCATTTACCATCTTAACACACATTATAAATATCTCTTGATCGTCTTCGTCGTCGTCAACGATCAAACAGTTTCTAATTTCTTCCATTACGAAATTTTAGTGCTCAATAAAGATAGACAATTTGCCAGTACAGGTATTTCACGTGCAAAGATCCATTAAAATACTTAATGATTCTATCATTAAGTATGGCATTACTCAGCGCAATAGGATGAGCCTCGCGCTCTCCCCAGTTTCTAATTTTCAAGTGTTGCTTTACTACCGGAATTCTTTTCAATCACCTCTAACCATTAACAACTTCCCCGCCGTTGACATGAATTACCTGCCCCGTAATAAAGGACGCATCATCAGAAGCCAAGAACACATATGCGGTATTATTTATCTGTGGGAGATTATAACAAAGCGTCAGCATGCCTTGTTGCTAACCGCCAAATAATCAATAAAGCACGCATCCCTAAATATAATGAAACCAATCTCCATTTATGGTATGTATTGGATTCGAGCCGGGGCGACTATAAGGGAGCTTTTATTAATCTGCTGGCATATAAAGCACTGGAAGATTCAATTTTTACAGAGAAGAAAAGCCAACAGATACAGCTATTACAAGTAAAATATGAAACACAGAAAAAAGATGATAACATTAAAATTTTGCAGCAGAATGCTACCCTAAATCAAGTACAGCTTAAAAATGCCAGGCTCACCCGAAATGTCACTTTGGGAGCAATTATCCTGTTTGTGCTGGTTATAGGTATGCAATACCGGCGGTACCAGGAAAAGCAAAGGTTGAATTTGCTTGTAACCAATCAAAATCTCGCCCTGCAAAAGCTGGTCACTGAAAAAGAATGGCTCTTAAAAGAAGTGCACCACCGGGTAAAGAATAATCTTCATACAATTGTTTGTCTTTTAGAATCACAGGCAGTTTACCTGGCGGACGATGCACTAAAAGCTATAGAAAACAGCCGACATCGCATCTACGCAATGTCGCTTATTCACCAAAAATTATATCAATCAGACGACATCAAAGTTGTAGATTTGAAAACCTACCTAACTGAATTTTTGGCTTATCTGAAAGAAAGTTTCGGTGCGCCCGAATATATAAAAATGAGCCTTCTTGCTGAAAGTATAAGTTTAAATGCCACGCAAGCTATACCCGTGGCGTTAATAATTAATGAAGCCATTAATAATGCATACAAATACGCATTTCCAAAACAGAATAGAGGAGAAATAAAAGTCGGGCTATACCGAAATGGCGATGAGATCCATTTATCCGTATCAGACAACGGCGTTGGATTTGACCAGGATGCTGGGGAAGAATTAAACTCATTGGGTCTGGAGTTGATAAAGGGACTGACGCGCGAGCTCAACGGAACTATAAATTTAAATACCGCTAACGGAACAAGCATAAATATTCAATTTGAGATCGATCAGGCAGATGTTTCGAATTACGAAATATTGCCTTTTTGATAGATCAGATATTGTGGGCAAACGGCAGAATGGTGGCACTTGCAATTCAGTAGAGTCAATTGGACTCGAACCCAATTTTATTGAAAATCAGCAGAATGAGAAATGTAAAACCAAGTATAACAAATGAAACCCGCTCTGAGAGCGGGTTTCATGTTACGTGTGAACCCGATTGGATTTTTTTCGAACCGATTTGTGGAGGAATTAAGGAAAATCGCTATCTAAAATAGACAAAAACAGCCTTAGCCCATTTGGATTTTTCGAAACGACTTGTCGAAAATTTGAAGAAAACAGTGTAATGGATCGTATTCGAGGATGGCGCAAAGACATTATCAAGGCTCGAACTTTTTGATAAGTAAATTTATTTGGCAAAAATAGATAAGATACAGGTCAATAAGTCCTTCTAATATGATTTTTTGTCTCAAGTTAACTGCTGAATTAAATCAATAGGTTTAGAGATGTGAGGTTTTCAATTTGTCCAAAATATCTGCCCGAAATATCTCCTTCCCTAAACTATCTATCTCACTTACGTTCAATGGCCGCATACGTGTGGAATGTTTCCTAATGACATATGTGATACCACTGCCGCACTGACTGCAATCTACATGTGGTTTGAAAGTCAATGGTATCCCAAGGTTTTGTGCCAGTTTTATTGAGCCTTCACCAATATGAGTGTTTTCTCCTGAGTCACCAATTATAGCATAAGACGTCCGCCCGTTTTTTTTATCATAAACCAAAACAATGTCTCCAACAATTACATACTTTTCAAGATCTGCTGGAATTGAAATGTAGGGTATAGAATCTGAGTTTACATAGCGTTTATAATTGGTCTTGAAACGGGTAACATCCTGTAGGGTTGTTTGCGAAAGATAATTTCCGGGATAGGGATCACTAGCGTTCTGCACGTAAGGTCTCGCGCCGTCATACACTACAATATCCCCTGCGAGCTTTCCATTTTTAAACGCGTAAGCCGTATCGTCGATGCCGGTATTTTGCGGGCTGTATGCTCTTGGTGAGCCGTCTGCATCAATACTCATTTCAGACGTGTAAAAGATATACTTATCATTTACTTCCCATACTTTTACGCTGCTGTCTTTGGGATAATGCAGCGGTAGCAGCCTATATGTATTTTCGGTGCTATTTTTGGAATGGCAAGCTGAAAGCAATACCAAATAACGCAAAAGGTGAAATTGTTTCGTATGAGGAAGCAATAACCACAGCCGAGGACAACAAATCGCTTATTGATTTTGATAATGACACTTACAATCTGACTTATACTTATAGCGATGACAACAACCTAACCCATAAAGTGTATTTCACTGATGCTGCTACGAATTTCAATGTAATGAGATTTGCACAGGAAAATCCGAGGTTAAAGTCTTTTGAATGTAATGCAACCGTTTGAAACACATACATAAAAAGGCTGTCAAAGTATGACAGCCTTTTTGTATTTTTTGCAGTAAAGACTACATCGTCATTTTGCTTGAATGGTTCCTAAAATATTTATAGTGTTCCTTTGCTTGCGCTAAAGTCATTACTTTTAAATGTGGCCTGCCGCCAAATATCCCAAAACGAGTTTTATAGACCACTACATAGTCTTGCCCGGACCGGACGTCGATTTTTACTGACCTTTTCGGCTGCCTGGCAGCAATAAGGTGCTCTCCGGGAGCTAATTGCGTGGTGTAGATAGCATTGTTTTTTAAAGTAGCTACTTTTTTATGATCAACTAATACTTTGTATTTAGCCAGGCTGCCATACGCACAACCTTTCCTGTACACCACAACTTTTGAATTTTGGGCGTTGGCTGGGACGGTTGAAAGACTGATCCCAGCTAATAATACTAATGCTACAAAGGGCTTTTTCATAATTTCCATTTTAAAGGTTTGAAAATAATTGTCATTTTATGTCTATAAGCTACGAGATAACACCACTAAAAGTTTTGAATAGAAGAATTAAAAAAATGATCTAAGGCAATCCAGTTAACTAAATTTTAAAAATTACACTTAGGAAATTTTTATTTGACACTGCAATCCATATGTTTAATTTTTTCGTAGGTTTATTAGCATGTCTTCCACTGCGATCCTCATTTTTGCACGCTCAGCCGCCATTGAAAGCAATAACAAAAAGATTGCTGTTGATGGTGCAAGGAATATATTGCTCTTCGAAAAACTGAATAGGAAAATTATTGCCCTTGCATCCAAGTGCAATATTCCTTATTTCATTTGCGATGAAAGCTGCCAAAAGGGAAACACATTTGGCGAAAACATAGCTGCCGCAATAACTACAATTTTCGATAGCGGTTTTGAAAAAGTATTGGTAGTAGGAAATGATTGTCCACAGCTATCCTTGGCAAAATTGAAAGATGCTGTTATCCAGCTTATGGATAATAATGTTGTAGTAGGTCCAGACCAAAGGGGTGGAACCTACCTAATAGGAATCGATAAAAGTGTATTCAACACCTACACCTTCAGCAACTTGCCTTGGCAAAAGCCCCATCTATGTGCCGCGATAGAGTCTTTGTACGTCACTAAGAGACTTTGCAGGCTGCTGGATATGAATGACGTTAAAAGCGCAAAGCAACTTTTTGTGACTTTGACATTTGCTTCTTCGATAAAAAAAATTCTGGAGCAGATCCTGGGTCAGGTGAGTCTTGCTCGAACCAGCTATGGAATTTTGTTTTACAAACGTTTCGTTGAGTTCAATTTCCCCTTGCGCGCTCCCCCTGATCTGGATCTTTAATTTCAATGCCACTCTTTTATTAACCTAACGTGTCTCGGAAGGGGCATGCTTTCATTTAATTATACCAATATGGCTAACAATAATTATTACAACGCGGAGGACCTCGGCAAGTTTGGCAACATAACCGATTTTCAAAAGGAAATGGGCGACAAGTTCTTTGGCTGGTACAGCGAAGTCTTTAAAGAGGGGGCCCTTACCGCCAGGGAAAAATCATTGATCGCGCTGGCTGTTGCACATGCGGTGCAATGCCCTTATTGTATAGATGCATATAGTAGCGATGCTTATGAAAAAGGATATAATGAGGCGCAAATGATGGAAGCAGTGCACGTGTCTGCAGCAATTCGCGGTGGAGCATCATTAGTTCATGGTGTTCAAATGATGAATAAGGTGAAAAAGATAGCGATGTAAATATTGCAATGAACAATTCGAATTAACAAAAGAAATCCATGAAATCATTAAAAGCATTAGCGCACTTATTGTCAGACTCGGAGCGGCAACTGGAGGTATTGGAAAATGACCCAGTACGTTTTCCTCCCTTTGCACAAAAACTAAAGGATATAGGTCAGTTGCCACTTAAACCTATAGGAATAGAAATATTCCAGGTAAACATGGGTAAAATGTGCAACCAGGTGTGCACCCATTGCCATGTTGATGCCGGGCCGGACCGCAAGGAAATAATGACGCGGGATACTATGCAGCAATGCCTCGATGTGATCAAAAATAATCCATCACTAAAAACGGTTGACCTAACTGGTGGCGCACCTGAAATGAATCCTGAATTCCGGTGGTTCGTAACCGAGCTAAAGCAACTGAACAGGCACGTGATAGTACGCTGCAACCTTACCATAATACTAGCGAATAAGAAATATCACGATCTTCCGCAATTTTATAAAGACAACAATATAGAAGTAGTGTCGTCGTTGCCATTTTATACACAAGACCGCACAGACAGGCAACGCGGCAATGGTGTGTTTGAAGATTCTATAAAGGCGTTGCAAATGCTGAACGCTGTAGGGTATGGCAAAGAAGCGACCGGACTTACGCTGAATCTTGTTTACAATCCTGCTGGTGCGTTTCTACCACCATCGCAAACTTCGCTGGAAAAAGAATATAAAGACGCGTTGATGACGCGTTACCAGGTAGAATTCAATAACCTGTTTGCTATCACTAACATCCCCATCAGCCGGTATCTTGATTATCTGCTTGTTTCAGGCAACTATGAGGATTATATGATTAAACTCATAAATGCCTTTAACCCAGCTGCGGCATTGAGCGTTATGTGCCGCAATACTTTATCTATAGGGTGGGATGGATACTTGTACGATTGCGATTTCAATCAAATGCTGGATCTGAAAATTGCATGTGCAGGCAAGCAGCATATTAGTCAATTCGACCTCGAAGCATTTGAGAACCGCAACATCATTGTAAAGCAGCATTGTTATGGCTGCACCGCAGGTGCAGGTAGCAGTTGTGGCGGGGCTGTTGCGGAGTAGATCTTTAAATAAATACATGGACAGATGGGACAGTGCATTGGATAACACATATACATTACACACTAAATGAAAAGAACATTATCCTTAACCATCTTATTTTTAATGTCTGCGTCACCAATTGCTTACGCTCAAGCACAAGTTGCACAGGCTGAAAGTGGAATTTATTCCTGGGCACCTTGGCTGATACTTATAGGTTACATAATTGTAACGCTCACCATGGTGCCTTGGAAAGTAAGTACACAACAATTTTTTGGAGGGAATAATAAAAGTGGCGCGGCACCCGGTATGTTCTTATTAGTGACGAGTGCCGTTATTACCTGGATATTTGGTAAATCCATAGCCAATGCTGCACACCTGGCAAACACTTATGGCATAACCGGGGGCATTGGATATGCCCTGTATTATCTAAGTTTCATAACCGCGGGGGTCACCTTGTATTTTATACGTAAAAGGGATGGCTTTACTTCTATCTCACACTTTATAGTAACAAAGTATGGCTTTGTCGCACTGCGTATTTTCCAATACACGATTGCGTTCCGCCTGTTCAATGAAGTTTGGTCCAATACCAAAGTGGCAGCTTTATATTTTGGAAGTGAGGGTAGTATGCATTATTGGATATGTGTACTTATCCTTACCGGTTTTACAGTCTATTACAGCTTTAAAGGTGGCTTACGCAGCAGCCTGCTGACAGATGCTTTACAAATGGTATACCTTGCAATTTTACTTGGAGTTGTAATGGTATTAATAACGCCTGCACTTGCCACTCATGGCATTCCGCAGGTCGAAGAGCCGGTCTTCCAGGGCGGTCTCACTTTTTGTATGCTGGCACTGGTTCAGATCTTCAGTTATCCCTTTCATGATCCTGTACTTACAGACAGGGCATTCATTACGTCACCCAAGGTAATGTTACGGGGATTCATCCTTGCCGGTATTTTTAGCGGACTCTTTATTTTCCTGTATAGTTTTGTCGGTTTATATGCCAAACGCTTCGGCATAACAGGAGAAATAACAGTTACCGTTCCAGCAGTGTTCGGTTTAGCTGCACTAATGATATTTAATGCCATAATGCTAACCAGTTCTGGGTCAACAATAGACTCGACGTTCACAAGTATGTCCAAACTTGCTGCTCGTGACTGGAAAACACAAACAACAGAACCTACGCAACAGCAGGTTAAAAAAGGAAGGATCGCAATTGTTGTGATAGCCATATTAGGGAACCTACCTTTGCTTACAGTCTACCTGGGCGATAAATTAGGACCTGCTATTATTGCCGCCACAACCATAAGCGGAACAATGGTCATGGGTTTAGCACCTATTTTCATATTGTCGTTCATGAAAGGTGCGGGCAAACTTAGTTTCAATCTTGCTTTCTGGCCGGGCGTTATATTGGGTATCATGGCTGCGATACATAGCTTCTTCCATATCGATTTCTTTCCTAAAGCAATAGAAATAGGTTCCGGAGGCTTCGCATTAGATCTTGGAATTAACCTATATGGACTCATCATCTGCACCATACTTTTTATGATAGGTGCTTCTATTAGTAAAAAAAGGACAGCTCAATAAGTTCACACACAAAATATTCAGAATGAAAAAAATTATAGCTGCAAAGTTGTTTTTATTGGTATGCGTGGTATATAGCATTACGTCTCATGCTCAGTCTGTCGATTCGGGGCAACTGAGTAAAAATACGAAGGGAGTAGCGATAGCAACCCCAAACATTGATTTCAAATTGTCTGGTGGCATCTACCTCTTTGATTATCTACCCTTGGTAGCGGGTACCAATAACGACCTGAGCATCTACGCCTTTGTTTTAAAACTTGATGCCGAAACAAAAGATAAGCGCTTTGGGTTACATGTGGAAAGCCGGGTGCGAGACACCAAGCTCAGGCCATTCTTCAATTCCAATATATGGTTCCAGGAATCTTATGGCTACATGCATACCAGCTGGGGCGACCTGCACGTAGGTAAGTTCTATAAAAAAGTAGGGTTCCTTTGGGATGGTTCTTTCTTTGGGAATGTACAATACTTCAACGGCCTGAAACTAAATCCCGAATTTGGTGGTGAATTTGTTGGAAAAAAGGCTGCTGGTGATCATGTGGATATTGACTACTCGGTGCAGTACATATCTAACAACGACCATGTGGATGGAGCGTTAGCAGGCAGGGATGTGGAAAGCGATACTAACGCCGCATTTCGAAATGGCATTACCGCACGCATTGCACCTACTTTTAAATTGGCCAGAAGAGTTAACCTAACTGTTGGGGTATCGGGCCTTACAGGGCAAATTGATAGAGTAGTTGGTAAAAGTTTCCAGATGAGCCAGGTAGCCGGCGAACTGAACTTAGAAGTTGGGAAAGTTGGCTTTTTAGGGGAGGTACTTGTATTGAATGGCGAAGCTAATGATGCTGCTCACCCACTCTCGCGTGCAGGATACGATAATGCGGTCTATTTTTTCGGCAGTATAAGATACCAGGTCTTTAAGAAACTACTTGCAAGGGTATCTTATAGCCAGGTAAACTACCAAGGTGCAAACAGTGTCGAAAGAGAACTACTTCCAGGACTGGTATACACCGTACGCAAAAATGTGGCTGTTATAGTAGAATATAACTATTGGGACGTAACACCAACAGGTGCGCAATCTAAACTCCTGGATAAGAGCTTAAGCTTTGTTTTACACTACGCATTCTAAATATGGATAACAAGCAGATCTTAAAAAAAATAGCGGTAATGGGTGGAGCCTATGGTAACCTCCCCGCATTGCAGGCGTGTTATGCAGACGCTATAGCCGAAGGTTGCGATGGCTTTTTCTTTCTTGGAGATGCCATAGGCTTTGCCGGACGTAGTGATGAAACGTTAGCTTATATTTTTAAACATTTTGATATCTTTATTGCAGGCAATCTTGAATCGCAGGCTGCCGGCGGGTACTCATCCTGCGCATGTGGGTATGGTGCAGCCGAAGATGAAATAACGGGTTGCAGAGCTTTTGAATGGTCTTTAAAGAGCCTTAGTGAAGAGTATCGAAAAAAGCTGGCTGACCTACCTGAAACAGCTATTGTCAATACCATTAATGGGAAGATACTTTTATGCCATGGCAGTCCCGCTGTCCAGAACGAATTTCTTTATGAGTCTGCTACCAGTGACATGCAAATAGAAAGCTGGCTTAAAGAATTTGATGTCATGGGATTGGCTTGTACACATACAGGCTTGCCGTGGATAAAACAATTATCTGGGAACAGATTTGCGGTGAACTGTGGTGTAACAGGAAAGCCAGATCATGATGGTAACCCAGCAATTCATTATGCACTTATCACCTGTACAAATACTTTTGAGATCGAAATAAGGAGCATACTTTATGACCAGGAGAAATTTGCAATACAGTTGAAACAAGAAGGTGTTGAAGATATTTTTATAACCCCACTCCAAACAGGCATCTGGACTTGTGGAGTTAAAAGCTTGCCAGAAGAAGAACAAAACAGACCTCAAAAGCACAAAAAATGAATAACAGCTATTTAGAGACAACAGAAAATTTGTATCGCGACGCCGCATTGAAACCTGATGTAGGTCTATGCTGCACTACAACGCCGATGCTGGCTTTTCCTGGATTGGAGATACCAACCATAATGAAAGAGATGAATTATGGTTGTGGGACCACAGTTAACCCCAGAGACCTGATAAACAACCCTAAAATACTCTACGTAGGCGTTGGCGGCGGAATGGAGGTTTTGCAATTTTCCTATTTCAGCAGGCAGGAACATGGAGTGGTCGGAGTTGACATAGTGGATGAAATGCTTATAGCCTGTGCTAACAATATGGAGGAAGCAGAACGGCTTAATCCGTGGTTCGACCGATCATTTATTGATCTGCGTAAAGGCTCTGCACTTTCCCTGCCAGTTGAGGATGGCACCATTGATGTAGCTGGTCAGAATTGCCTTTTCAATATATTTAAAGAACAGGATCTGACAAAAGCTCTTTCTGAAATTTATAGGGTTCTGAAGCCCAGAGGTCGGTTGGTAATGTCTGACCCTATTTGCAATGATCATATGAATGAAGAATTGAGAAATGATGAACGCTTGCGGGCATTATGCCTTACGGGATCGTTGCCACTGAAAGACTATATAAAAATGATAACAGATATAGGATTTGGGACCATTGAAATACGGGCAAAGAGACCTTACCGTGTTTTAGCTCCAGGCCAATACCCTACAAATGAGTTGATATACATAGAGAGTGTTGAGGTATGCGCTATCAAAGACCCCATGCCAGCTGATGGTCCTTGCGTATTTACCGGCAAAGCAGCAATATATTATGGCTCCGAAGAATATTTTGATGACGACAAAGGGCACATTTTAATGCCTAACCAGCCTTTGGCAGTCTGCGATAAAACGGCTGATGCCCTTGCTGCATTAAAAAGGAATGATATTTTAATAACGCCCTCCACTTGGTATTACGATGGCGGCGGTTGTTGCTGATATGCCGACAATAGTTACAAATGGCGCTATTAGCGTCATTTTTTTTATATCCAGTTTGTTATATATTAGTATCGTTATGGTATGATTTTTATCTTGTTTTAAAAAAAACCTCCAGACTGGTTTATTACGTAAATACAAATGGTTCAAACATCCATTATGAAAAAAATTCTTTCATTTTTATTGATATCAATAATTGGTACTGCATTTACTGCCTACGCTGGCAATGGTACCCCCCCCTCTCATGAACTATGGACCAAAATATTAAAAAAATATGTGAATAATGAAGGATGGGTAAACTATAAGGGCATCATTAAAGATAAAGCTGAGTTGCAGCAATATTTGGATATGCTGAGCAATGACCCTCCCCAAAAAAGCTGGTCAAAAGAAGATAAAGAAGCATACTGGATAAATGCTTACAATGCCTTTACAATAAAACTTATCATTGATCACTATCCCGTAAAAAGCATTAAGGATATTGGTCCGAAACATCAGCTGGTAAGGATACATACAACATGGACCAAAAGATTCATCCGTATTGGCCATCATAAAATAAAGCTCGACCACATAGAGCATCACGAACTATTGAAAGGCATAGGTGATGAACGCATACATTTTGCAATAGTGTGCGCCTCACGGTCTTGTGCAAAACTAAGGAATGAAGCATACGAGGGTAATAAGGTAAATGAGCAGTTGAATGACCAGAGGATCGATTTCTTAACTGATAAACGCAAGAACAAGATCAGCCCTGAAAAGGCAGAGTTATCCAGCTACTTTGACTGGTATAAACATGATTTTAAGAAGAACGGTACCGTAGTAGAATATATAAACAGATATTCGCCAGTTAAGATCAAAAAAGACGCGAAAATATCTTTTCTCGATTACAACTGGGATTTGAACGAACAACGATAATTATGGCACATATTGTTATCATTGGGAATGGCATATCTGGCATCACGTGCGCCCGCCACGTGCGAAAAAGGTGTGACGATGAGATAACGGTCATCAGTGCAGAGACAAAATATTTTTTTGCACGCACAGCCCTGATGTACATATATATGGGGCATATGAAGTACGAGCATACTAAGCCTTATGAAGATAACTTTTGGGTGAAGAACCGTATAAACCTGATACAGGAATATGCAGAACGTGTTGATACGAAAAAAAAAGAGGCGATATTAAAGAACGGAGGTCACATAAAATATGATAAGCTGGTCATTGCCTGCGGGTCTACTTATAATATCCCCGACGTGCCAGGAAAAGACCTGCTGGGAGTGCAGGGGCTATACAGTCATCCGGATCTTGAAAATATGGAGGCAAATACCAAAAACATCCGGCGTGCTGTAATAGTTGGTGGTGGCCTGATAGGTATAGAGATGGCAGAAATGTTGTTGTCGCGAAACATACACGTCACCATGCTGGTAAAAGACCCTGTTTACTGGGGCAGCATATTACCACGCGAGGATGCTGAACTAATTGGCAGGCACATCAGAGAGCACAAAATTGAACTTCTGGTCAACACTGAGTTAGCCGAAATAGTAGGCAACGATACGGGAAGAGTTACCAGTATAAAAACAAAGGATGGAATGGTGCTACCTTGTGAATTTGTAGGGTTAACTATCGGAGTTAGTCCTAATATAAAATTCATTAAAGACGGTGGTATAGAAACAGACAAAGGTGTGCTGGTAAATGAATACTTTGAGACCAACGTACCTAATGTTTTTGCAATAGGCGATTGTGTGCAGTTCCGTGAGGCATTGCCTGGCCGTAAACAGTTGGAGCAGATATGGTATACCGGGCGCATGCATGGGGAAACTTTAGCGCAAACACTGTGCGGTACACGTACTGCCTACAGGCCTGGCCCTATGTTCAATTCTGCAAAGTTTCTTGATATTGAGTATCAAACATATGGCGACGTACCGGTAAAGACCGATAGTGACGATAAAGATTTTTACTGGGAACATGAAAAAGGCAAGATCGCATTACGTATACGCTACAATAAAAATAGTGGCGCCCTAAAGGGGATCAACACCTACGGCATGCGGCTAAGGCATGGCGTAATGGAAAACTGGCTACTAACAAAAAAAGACATAGACCATGTGCTCACCCACTTTGCCGATGCCAATTTTGACCCGGAATTTTTCAGGACCTATGAAAATGAGACCATAGCAAAATTCAACGCAGATAATGGGAAACGGCTAAAGCCGCTGAAACGAAGCTGGAAGAGGTTATTGCAAATTTTAAACTCGTAAAGAATGTCAACAGACCTTTCCATATCGCAGCCACACCCAGAAGGGGCAGACGGCATACAAAAAGTGGGGTTAGCAATAGCCAGCTTAGGAACACTGATATTGTTGGTAGCCATGGCCGGGGTTACCTTCGGTCAAAATGTACTTTTCCTTTCCATAGCTATGCTTAGCATTCTTGGGGGCACCACTATCTATGCAGCCCGCAAGTACATGACACAACCTGCCGGCATCAAAAACAATGGCGTTTGGCAGCAAGCACTCACAAATAGGGGGCTATGGGCCTGGATGATAGGTATATTTCTCACTGGCTTTTATGTATTGCTTTATTGGTTCCCTAAATATTTGGGTACGGGCGCTAAAACAAATACCGGACTTGTAGCTTTGTTTGATCCGCTCAGCCACCTGCTGAATGGCGGTAAGGCTGATGAATACTTTGTTTATGGTAGCGTGTACTCGCTTGTTGTACTTTCCCTGGGCATCAAATTCATGTTCAAATACCGAAACAACAGGTACCAGCTCGTTCGTACAGCCACTGTGACGCTGATACAATTATCACTCGCATGGATCATCCCCGAAGTTTTGAGATCATTGCAGCGGCCTGATGCTTCCTTTGAAATGGACATCAAGAACTTCTGGCCACTGAAGTATGATTTTTTTGATGGCGACAACCTCGATGCCATGCGCAAAAATGGCACGTTGGGTATGTTCTTCCTGGTAACAGGTATATTAGGCTTTACTGTATTAGCACCTGTTGTCACTTATTTTACCGGTAAGCGTTGGTATTGCAGCTGGGTTTGCGGCTGTGGTGGTCTTGCCGAAACTGCGGGAGACTCTTTCAGGCATCTCTCATCCAAAAAAATGGTCGCCTGGAAAATTGAACGCTGGATGATCTATAGCGTGCTGATAATAACCGTGGTAATGACGGCAGCTGTGTTGTACACATATTTTACTGGTGCTAGTGAAAATATCTCCTCGCCCTTACGCAGCGCATATGGCTTTGCTATAGGTTCGTTATTTTCCGGCGTTGCAGGGGTCGGTTTTTACCCGTTGCTGGGTAATAGAGTATGGTGCCGCTTTGGGTGCCCTATGGCAGCTTATATAGGATTGGTACAACGTTTCAAGTCACGCTTTCGCATCACAACGAACGGCGGCCAATGTATATCCTGCGGCAACTGCTCTACCTATTGCGAACAGGGAATTGATGTGAGATGGTATGCACAGCGCGGCCAAAACATTGTACGATCATCGTGCGTGGGATGCGGTGTTTGTAGTGCAGTATGTCCACGTGGAGTTTTAAAGCTTGAAAATGGTCCGGAACATGGTCGTATTACAGACAATGTCAATCTTATAGGATTGCTGAAAGAAAAAAGTAATTTACAATAAACCACGGCAATAGGCCCGAAGAATGCAGCAACCTGACATAATTGTTATTATACCCGCATACAATGAAGAAAATGCAATAGGCAATGTTATAAGGGACTTACCAAAGGGTATGATAAGTGCCATCATTGTTGCAAACAATAACTCAACTGATAACACCAGGATGAACGCAATTGCGGCTGGTGCCATTGTAGTGGATGAAAAAAGACAGGGGTATGGTTACGCCTGCCTTAAAGGAATGGACCACATTATTGCTAACAACCTTAATCCCGACATTATTGTTTTTATAGACGGTGACTACTCAGACTATCCGCAACAGCTCCCGGAGCTTATACAACCTATTTTAGAACACAGTGTTGACATGGTCATTGGTTCGCGGGCCTTAGGTAAAAGAGCACGGGGCTCCATGACCGTACCCCAGGTATTTGGGAACTGGCTGGCAACAAGACTTATACTGTTATTCTATGGTGTTCGCTACACCGACCTCGGCCCTTTTAGAGCTATAAAATGGCAGGCACTGCAAAACCTGCAGATGACCGATAAAACTTATGGCTGGACTGTAGAAATGCAGCTGAAAGCTGCAAAACAAAAACTGAAGATCCAGGAGGTACCTGTGAACTATAAAGTCCGTATTGGTTTTTCAAAAGTGAGCGGAACAGTGAAAGGAACAGTTATGGCAGGGTACAAGATCATTACAAGCATTTTTAAATATCTGTAACAGTTGCTATGTCTCAGGCGCTCCCCAAAAATGTTAAGCTATGCATAGTGTTCCTGCTCATTATGGTAGGGCATTTGTGGTTAGCCTTCTTTATAAAGCGTGAAGAAACTTACCTTCTTTTTACTGCCTTTGCGTTGTTGTTTGCGGTCTACACCTACTGTTGCAGACAACAGTTAACAGACCGACAACTCTGGTTTTTCATTGCAGGGAGTTTTGCATTGAGGTTTATTTGGTTGCCTGCCTTCCCCTCGCTCTCTGACGATTATGCCCGCTTTGTATGGGATGGCAGGCTCATTGCGCACGGCTACAACCCATTTAAATATTTGCCTGCAAATATTATAAGAACAGGCTCCCCTATGCTTATGGATGCACATTTATATAGTGTGCTCAACTCTCAAACTTATTACACCTGCTATCCGCCAATGCTGCAAGTAGTATTTGGTATTTCTGCAAAGCTTGCAGGTGATCATCTAATAGCAAACATGATCATCCTCAAATCATTTAATGTATTGGCAGAGATCGGAACTATTCTGCTACTGACGAAACTTTTGCCTTTATGGAAGATAGGTAAAGAATGTATACTACTTTATGCGCTGAACCCTGTGGTAATAGCGGAGCTATCTGGCAACTTACATTATGAAGGCATGATGAATTTTTTCCTTATTGCGCTGATATATGCCTTGTCAAAAGGCCGATTTCTTGCTTCAATATTATTGTTTACGTGTGCCGTTATTACCAAGCTGGTGCCTTTAATGTTCCTGCCACTTTTCCTATTTTATTATAAAGGGGGAAAAGGCATATTATTTTGTACGGGTGTTCTTGTTCTTACCATGCTCAGCTTTTTGCCATTTCTCGATCTTTCAGTAATTCATAAATTCTGGTCAAGTATTGATTCTTACTTCCAGGAATCAGAGTACAATGCAAGTATCTATTACCTGGTGCGGAATATTGCCTACCATGTAAGAGGCGAAAACGAGATAGAGATCATTGGACCATGTCTAACTCTTTTCTCAGGCTTCTTAATATTAGTGCTGGTATTTATAAAACGGAAGGCCATTAATGAGAGGTCATTGCCCGTGTTAATGAGCTGCATATTGCTCATCTACTACCTATTCACTACTACTGTTTTCCCATGGTATCTATCACCAATGATCGCATTTTCAGTATTTACAAAGTATAAATTTCCTTTGGTCTGGTCCGCAGTTATTGTTCTTAGCTACTATACCGATAGAAACACGCAGTTTGAAGAAAGTTCCTTTTTGTTGTGGGTAGAATATATTTTTGTAGGGATCGCCATAATATGGGATCTGTCACGAATTAAGCAACAGAAAAGATCTTTACTACAGCTTTGATAGCCAGGAAAATTATATCTTCAAACACCTATGTTATTGACCATCATTATACCGACCTTCAATGAGGCTGAAAATATTGGCAAGTTGGTTACTTATCTTAAAGGAGCTACCAACAGGCAAGATATTGAGATCATAGTATCTGATGGTGGCAGTACTGATATGACGTCAAAAAAAGCCGAACAAGCCGGGGCAAAATTTACAATTGCACCCGTTAAGGGCCGGGCCGGGCAAATGAATCATGGCGTCTCTGTCGCAAAGGGTGAACTCCTTTATTTTGTGCATGCAGATACCCTCCCCCCAAATTCCTTTTATCAAGATATTACAGAAGCGATAAGTAAAGGCTATAACTGCGGAAGTTATCGTTTTCGTTTTGATAGTAAAAAGTTACTGCTTAGAGTAAACTCATTTTTTACACGGTTCAATTACCTGTTTTTCAGGGGTGGCGACCAAAGCATATTTGTTACCAGACAATTATTTGAGGAAGTTGGAGGCTTTGACCCTTCCATGCTTATTATGGAAGACTACAACTTCCTGCAGAAAATATGGACACGGGGCAAATTCAAACTGATCCCGAAAGCTACGATCGTCTCGGCGCGAAAGTACGACACAAATAGTTGGCTGACCGTGCAGCTCGCTAATCTTAAAGTAGTGAAAATGTATAGAAAAGGGGCTTGTCAGCAAGAGCTTATTAGTACCTACAAAAAGATGCTTAATTACCGTAAAAATGCATTTTAAAGACAAGGTAGTTTGGATAACAGGTGCGTCCTCGGGTATAGGCGCAAAGCTTGCCGAAAAGTTGGCAAAAGAAGGCGCAACACTTATACTTACCGGAAGAAATACAGATGCGCTGGAACGGGTGAAAAATGTATGCCTTAATTACACGCAGCACTGTCAAATACTAGCAGCAGACCTGGTTGCAGCAGATCTGGAACAACTTGTTGTAAATGCCATATCTATTTTTGGGCACGTAGACATGCTGGTGAACAATGCGGGCGTAAGCCAGCGCTCTCTCGCTATAGAAACACAACCTGCTGTGTACAGGCAATTAATGGAGATAAACTTTTTTGTCCCCATGATGCTCACACGATACATATTACCACATTTTACAGCCCGGGGAAGCGGCCATATAGTAGCGATAAGTAGTATGGCGGGCCTGATAGGTGTGCCTTTACGCACAGGATATGCGGCTACAAAACATGCAGTTAAAGGTTTTTTTGAGGCATTGCAAACTGAACTTAAAACTCCAAACGTATATATAACAATGGTTAGTCCGGGCCGTATCAATACGCCTATATCGCTTGCGGCGCTCACTGCCGGCGGCACGCCACATAGTGTTATGGACAAGGGGCAGATAAAGGGGATAACAGCGGACAAGTGTGCAGATAAAATAGTGAACGCTATAGTAAAAAGAAAAAGGCATATACTAATTGTAAAAGAGGAAAGGATACTATGGTGGATATGGTGGTTCGTACCAGCCCTATTTTATAAAATTGCAAGCAAGCTTGGACAGCAACAGTAATTATATAAAGACTAAGAGGTTATCATGCACGATCTAATAACAGGCATACAGCAAGTAGGTATTGGAGTAAAAAATGCCAGAGAAGCTATGCTGCTATATAAAGAGATATTTGGAATGGACGTGTTGATATTTGACGACGTTGCCGAAGCTACGCTCATGACGCAGTACACCGGGGGCGAGGTTAACAGGCGGCGTGCCATCCTGACACTGAACATGGCTGGAGGTGGTGGCTTTGAGATATGGCAGTTTGAAAAAAGAGTGCCTAAAAATGCAGCAACATGTCCTTCTTATGGTGACATTGGCATCTTTGCAGCTATCATAAAATGTGGCGATATAGTTAAGGCGCACGAGCACTTTAGCCATAAAGGCTACCAGGTCTCTGCAATAAAAAAGGATATAACTGGTGCCCCCGTTTTTTGGACTTTAGATAAGTGGGGTAATAATTTCAAAGTAATAACTTCCCTAAACTGGTTTGACAAACGGCCAAAACTTACTGGAGGTGTTATAGGTGCAGTGATAGGCGTGACAAGTATGGAGCTGGCGCTCAAGTTATATAGCGAAGTATTAGGAATAAGCGAAGTGGTGTACGATAGCAGAGGCATATTTGATGATACGACCGACGCTATTCCGAGGCAATACCGTAAAGTATTACTGCGAAAACGAACGGGTACAAAGGGAGCTTTCAGCAAGCTATTGGGAGATGTAGAAATAGAATTGGTGCAATGCCTGGACAGGATACCAGGTAAAATATACGAAAACAGGTATTGGGGCGACTGTGGATTTATCCACTTGTGCTTCGACGTCCTGGACATGCATAAGCTGAAAGAACATGCAGGGGAAAAAGGATTTCAGTTTACAGTTGATAGCAACAATTCTTTTGCTATGGAGGGCGCGGCAGGTCGGTTCTGTTACATTGAAGACCCGGATGGGACTCTTATCGAGTTAGTGGAAACCCATAAAGTACCGGTAATGAAAAAATATGGCCTATATCTTGACCTAAAGAAAAGAGATATCTTAAAGCAGCTGCCTAACTGGATGGTAAAAATGCTTGCCCTCAGTAAAGTAAAATAAGCATCAAATAAAAGTGCCTTTATATTCCTTATAGCACCATGCTACAAAAGGCAAGAATATTAGCAGTAACCACGCTATATAACTCCCTGTAATTGCAACAATTATAGCGGTAATGATAAGCACAAAAAAGGGGTAGGTAATCATCATTGTCGCAAACAAAACTGAATCATAGAAGACAGTGTCTTTTGTCTTTTTTGCAGCAAAATTCCGCCAGAGTATATAGAACCACCTTTGGCTGACGTAGCCTGCAAAGGCTGGTAATGCCAGTAACATTCTTTTGGAGGTTGCCCTAGACTGGGGTAAAAGGTTCTTTTTATCTTCATCGCTTTCGGCTTGTAATGTGCTCTCTTCAAGACGCTGTTTTAGTAAACTGTTGAAGTTGTTATAAAAGATGCCCTCATTTTCAAGATCAAGATCTGACAATTTGATCAATTGTGGGAACTTCATCACCACGTTTTTAGGTACACTTACAAATGAATGATAAGTTAGGCCCACCGGCTGCACCTGCATATCGGTGATCTGCAATTGTTTCCATGCCATGAAAGCAAGGCGTGCAGCACCCTTACGCAATGGCCTTACTTTCCATTCGTGCCTGCTTAACCCCTCTGGAAATATCAAGACAATCCCCCCACTCTTCAGCACGTCTAAACACATAGCAAAGGACCGCTCATTACCTGCAAGATTTTCCTTACCTTCCTCCAAGCGATATATTGGTATCAAATGAAGCCTGGTCAACAACTTACCAATAGCCGGTTTTTTGAACGCGTCGCCCCGCGCCAGATAGTAGATATTATCGGTGTGATAAGCTGCGATGACCAAAGCATCGAAAAACGAATTAGGATGATTGCATGCCAGTATTCTAGGGCCAACACCTCCATGAGACTTATCAATAGCAATGCGTCTTATATAAAACTGCAAGGCAAGACGCAACCATATCTTTAAGAAATGATACACTTATTAATAATATGTTTTAGTTAAAGCCATGATCCTGGAATATCTTTTTCTTCGTCAATATCTGCAAGTTCAGCCAAAATATAATGACTAGCTCCGCTTGCAGCAATGTCGGTTAGCGTATCCTGTAATACAGTTGATGTAGACCA